>NZ_RQYI01000001.1 GCF_003859795.1 Alloprevotella sp. OH1205_COT-284
GAAGGATTTTCTACCTAACGAGTAGAATTTTCTATCTCTTATGTAGAAAATCCCACTTCCCGGGGAGATGACATCACCTCCAAAAGACGAAAACACAAAAAATGGCCGGAAAACCGCGCGGCACAAAAATCTCAAACCCGACGGGGTGCACAAAACCGCATCCTTTGTACACCCCTCATGGATCAAAACGGGTTTCGGGCAAACCGGCCGTATCAGAAGGGGAAGAAAAAGGGAATGATCAAGATGGCAATAATGCCCATGACGATTTGAAGCGGAACGCCGAGCTTCACGTAGTCCATGAACGTGTAGTGTCCGGCGTTCATAACCATGGCATTGGGCGGTGTGGAAATGGGTAATGCAAACACGGCAGAGGCAGCAATGGCGGCGGTCATCATGAAGGGGGTGGGCGATACGCCCAACTGAGTTGCGGCACTCCAAGCTATCGGCGCGACAAGAATGGCCGTGGCGGAGTTGCTGATAAAGGTAGAAAGCACCGAAGTCACAATATAAACCCCGACCAAAACTGTCCAAGGACCATAGGCTTGGAGTCCCTGCACGACGTTGGTGGCAATGAAATCGGAAATACCCGTGGAAGAAAGCGCAGTGCTCATCGACATCATGGCGGCAATGAGCACGATCGATTCCCAACCGATCATTTTATAGGCAGTGTCAACGGAACGCACGCAGCCCAACAAAACCATCAGCAGACCGGCCACGATGACCGTTGTGACGGGCGGAATACCTATCTGATCGGAAAAGACCATCATCATCACCATGGCGCTCATGATGCCTGCCGCAAGTGGGGCTTTGTGATCGAGTGCCACATTTTCGAGTTCTTCGTCGGGATTGCCGATGATGATCCATTCTCGCAAATTGGTCTTCATTTTTTTGATGTCGCTCCAAGCTCCGTGTACCAACATCATGTCGCCCGAATGAATGGTTTGCTGCTGCACATCGCTCGATATGCAACGCCCGGCGCGCTTAATGGAAAGCACATTGACATTGTTGCGCGTGCGAAATCCGGCTTCTTCTATGGTCAGATTAATGAGTTTGCTCTCCGGACTGATCAGTATTTCGGAGAGTCCGAGGTCATAGAAATCCAGTTTCGCATGATCTTCGCGCGTTTCTTCCGCAAAGAGCGTCAGATTGAAGATTTGCACCAATTCATTGATGTGCTCTCTCGTGCCGAGGGCATACAACACATCGCCCGACGAAAAGACGGTGTTGGCACTGACGGTTTCTTGCACGACGGTGCCGAGCAACTTGTTTCGCCGTTGCTCTTCGAGCAGCGTCACTCCAAAACGCCGATGCAGGTCGAGTTCTTGCGGTGTTTTGCCGACCATTTGCGAATTGTCGCCGATTTGGAGTTTGAAAATAAAGCTGTCCAGTTCATATTCGTTGAGGAGTTCGACGAGGGCATGTCCGTCTTCATCGTTTTCTTTGAGTTTAGACTTTTTTCCCATGAAGAACTTACTGAGCGGATAGAGCAACAACAATCCGGCCACAAAACAAACCAAACCGATGGGAGCGAAATCGAAAAAGCCAAAACCGCCCCGACCATGATCGCGCAGATACCCATCTACGATGAGGTTGGGAGGGGTGCCGATGAGGGTGAACATTCCTCCCATGCTCGAAGCAAAAGCCAAGGGCATCATGAGTTTCGAGGGGCTGATTTTGGCACTTTTAGCCATGGCCAAGATGATGGGTAGAAGCAGAGCCACCGTACCTGTGTTGGATACAAATGCTGCCACAAAAGAGGTGACTCCCATGATCAGAAAAAAGAGTTTTGTTTCGCTCGTGCCGGCCATGCGCAACAATTTTCGGGAAACGGTCTTGGCCAAACCCGTTTGAAAAACGGCACCTCCGACAATGAACAATGCCAGCATGATGACTACGCTCGAATTACTAAATCCGGCCAAGGCGTCTTTCGGAGAAACAATGCCAAAAGCCAACAAAGCGGCCATGCAACACAAGGCGACGATGTCGCTACGCACTCTTGAAGACACAAAAGCCACAATCGTGGAAAAGAAAATGAGAATGGTCAGCACCGCGGGGGTGTTGTTCACAAGGTCATGAAGTGTTTTCATAAAAACAAACGAGAAGAAAGATAAAGATCTTGTAGTGTTCCTGCCGGCAGACGCCGACAAGCGCGAAAATAAAGATTTGCCGCAGATAAAACAAACAAAAACACATAAAAAGACGACTTTCACCAAAATAAGCATAAAAACGACGCCGACAAAGCACCGACACATCTCGCAGAAAAGAGCGCACCCCCAAAAAATCCTCTCCGCCCGAAAACGCATTTCGGAGGGAGAGGAATGAAAAATCGACACCATTCGCCACGTCGGACAAGAAGGAGGTCTGAGAGCGAAGAGCGGGGAAGGGGCTATTTGATAGCGATCAGTTCGACTTTGAAGACGAGCGTCGAATAGGGCGGAATGCCACGTGTACCGCGCTCGCCATAGGCCAACTCATAGGGGATACAAAGCTCGTATTCGGAACCGACGGGCATCATTTTGAGAGCTTCCGTCCATCCTTTGATGACTTGCGTTACGCCGAAAGTGGCGGTTTGTCCGCGCTGATAGCTGCTGTCGAACACCGTGCCGTCAATGAGTTTTCCCTCATAGTGTACTTCTACCTGCGCCGTGTCGGCAGGCAGAGCACCCGTGCCTTGCTTCACCACCTTGTAGAGCAATCCGGAGGAAGTGGCTTTTACGCCTTTTTGCTTTTTATACTGCACGAGGAAATCGGCATTGGCTTTCTTCACTTGTTCTTCTTGATACTTAAACTGCGATTCCACGATTTTGGCAGCCGAGTCGGGGGTGAGCGTTCCGCCGCCTCTCAAACCTTCGATCAGCCCTTGAAGCAACAAGTCGGTATTGACATAAGTCGTATCTTCCTTGCCGGTGGCCTGACGATTGATGAGGGGCACGTTTTGTTGTATGATCTGATGACCGATTTCAGAACCGGCGACAATCGAACGCATACGGGCGATTTCGGCTTCGGAGTAGTTGTTGCGGAGTCCCGAAATGAAGTTTTCGATCTGTGTGGAGTCTACGCCGTGACGCTGCTGCACGAACTGCAAAAGGCTGGGCACTTGCGCCATGCCGATGGCATAGGAAAAAGCGGAGGAGGACACCGATTTCAATGCAGGAATTTCCACCTTGGCGACTTTCTTGTTTTTCTTTTTGGAAGCGGCGTCGGCCGTGGCAGTTCCCAAGGAGAGTGCCAAAAGACAGAGCAGGAGATAACGGAATTTCATGAATGGAGGATGAAATAAAAGGTTGTGGGTTGTGAATGTCAAAACATTCTTCTCCGAACGGCAAACGAACATTGCCGAGCGGAGAAGAGCGATAAGGTAAAAAGAGATTATTTGGCAGCTTTAGGTTCGGCAGGTGCTACTTTCACCACCGTGATTTTGAAGATCAGTGCCGAATAGGGAGGGATCGGGCCTTGCGAATTGGCACCATAGGCCAAGTTCCAAGGGATGTAAACTTCCCATTCGCTTCCTTCTTTCATGTTGGTCAGAGCAATCGTCCAGCCTTTGATGACTTGGTCGCAACGGAATTTCACGGTTTCTTCTTTCGACGAATCGAACACGTTGCCATTGATCAGACGGCCTTCGTATTTGACCTCAACCACTTGGTCGGCCTTGGCCACGACACCGTTGCCTTCCTTCAACACCTTGTAGTACACGCCTTGGGGAAGCATCTTCACGCCGTCTTCTTTGGATTTTTGAACGATGAAGTCTTCATTTTTCTTTTTGGCTTCGGCATAAACCTTTTCATTGGCAGCGGCGGTCATGCGTTCCACCATGGACATGAAGAAAGGTTGCACGTTTTGGCGATCGAGGGTGTCTTTTCCGATCACAAGGGCGCTCTTGCCCTTGGAGGCATCCATCATACCGGCAAGAAACTGCTTGGTGGAAAGGTGACGCGTGCTGTCGCCGGCGAACACTTGATTTTCAAGGCCGGTGAACATACGTGTTTTGATTTGCATGCCGCTCTGCATACCGAGCTGATAAGCCATTTCTTTTTTGTCGTCGGATACGTTCAACCCATCTTTCAGACCTTTGAAGAAAGCATCGGCATAGGCCGAGTCGCATCCGGCCTGCATGAGATAAGCCTTGATTTCTTCTTCGGAAGGACTGTTGGCCACTCCGAGAACATAGGAGAGAGTGTCCACTTCGGTTTTCAGATCGGCTTTCGGCAGTCCGGTTCCTTCGCATGCGCTCAAAAGAGCGGTGGTAGCCACAAAGGCTCCAAAAATTACTTTTTTCATTATAGAGATATTGTTTTGATTTATTCGTTGATACCGAGAAGTTCCACGTCAAACACGAGGGCGGCATAGGGCGGAATGCTACCACCGGCTCCTTGTGCGCCATAGGCAAGGTTGTAGGGGATAAAGAAGCGGTACTTGGCTCCCACCGCCATGAGTTGCAGGCCTTCCGTCCAGCCGCCGATCACACCCGAAAGGGGGAATGTGGCCGGCTCGCCGCGGCGATAGCTGCTGTCGAACACCGTGCCGTCGATAAGACGACCTTCGTAGTGGCAGCGCACACGGTCGGCCGCCGTGGGCTTTTGGCCAATGGCAGATGTCAGCACCTGATATTGCAAACCGCTTTCGGTGACGACAATGCCTTCTTTGCGAGCATTCTCAGCCAAGAAGTTTTCGCCGGCTTCACGAGCTTCCTTGCCCGCGGCTTCCTGCTGTTCGCGCAGATATTCCTGCACCATGCCTTGCGCTTGCACTTCGGTCATTTCGAGGCGCTCTCCGCTCATGACTTGATCCACGGCGCGCATGAAGTCTGCCGTTTCCAGTTCTTTGATGTTCATGCCCTTGATGTTTTGGCCGATGATCAGGCCGAGGGCGTAAGAAAGTTTATTCATTCGTTTTTAATCTTATCGTATTTCAGCAAGCAAAAATACACATTTATTTCGTATATTGAAAATCAATATCTTGTCAAATCTGTTTTTTCGTTCATTTTATCACATGGAAACCAACTGCGAGTACCATTCGGCGAAGTTCATTGCCGTTTTCCGAGAAAGCCTCGCAGTCGCTTCTGCTCCCGAATGCCGCATGCGCGGTTGCGAAACGGAAAAAGCCGTCTGGAAACCATAAAGATTTCGAGACGGCTTTTTCCTACACATCGGGTCGGGCGTTTTAACTTGTCGGGCGTTGCTTGCGGAAGTTCGGGAGGCGATCGCCCAGCAAGACGAAGGCGAAACCGAGCATCAAGAGCCAGAAGGCGATGCGTGCCACGGTTTCGGTGGTGCTCACCGAGCTTGGGTGGAACGTCAAGACCACCTCGTGGCGTCCTGCCGGCACTTTAAGGGCACGGAGGAGGTAGTTGGCACGGCCGATTTCTACCGTTTTTCCGTCAATGGAGGCCGTCCAGCCGGGATAGTAGATTTCGGAGAATACCACCACTCCGCCTTGGGCACTCTCGGTGGTGTAGCGCAATTCGTTGGGCGAGTAGCTCGTGAGATTGACACGTCCTTCGCCAAGCGGCGAACCGTCAAGACGATCGGCAAAACGCTTGTCGGCCACGGCCTCGCGCTTGTTGTCGAGGTGTTTCAAGGCGGCGATTTCGGCATCGGCGTTGTCGACCATTCGGAGGGAGCGCACGAACCACCCGTTGCCGTTGGCCGAGGGATTGCGCAGAGCGACTTTGCCTTGCGAGAGAATGAACCACTTCGTGTTGAGCATGTTGAGCACGGGAGAGAGGCTGTCGGTCGGCACGCCCTGCATCACGGCGGCAAAGAGGCGGTCTTCATCGGCAAGGCCTTTGGCTGCGAGGGCGGCCGAGTCGGCGGTGAGGGAGGCATAGGCTCGATTGACGGCAGCGGTCACGGCCACACATTCATCCAGCAGATAGCGATCGATGAGGTCTTGGTAGCGATGAAGTTTGGCGGGGTGATAGCCGCCGACGGATTTGTGCCAATAGGCCGTTTGGTTGGAAGTTTCGTTGAACGGGTTGCCCACGCCGAGATTGGCGACTCGGAAGTTGGGATCGCTGTCGGCCAGAATTTTGAGGTCGGCGGCGGTTTTTGCAAAGCCCTGTTGGCGCGCCTCCGGCTCAGAGAAACTGTCGGCATTGAGATAGCGGCGGTTCACGTTCCACATGTCGGCCAGCGTCATGACGAGCAGCAGACTCACCACGCTCCAAGCAGGGAGGAATTTGGGGCGACGGGTGTGCAGCACGATGAGAAGTGCGGCAGCGGCGATGAGGAGGAAAGACCGCCAAGCGTCGGCCGAGAGAATGGCCTTGTGCATGGTTTCGACGGCGGCGGAATATCCGGAGAGAAAGTCGGCCGGCAGTCCGGCGGATTTCATTTCCTCGAAGATTTGTCGGTCCTGCTGCGACATCACATCGGCCACGCCGGGAGCGAGGGCAAAGAGCAGGCAGAGGCCGGCCGTGAGGGCGAAGCTCGCGCCGAAAGCAATGCGCCCCCTGCGTTGGCCGAGCATTTCGGGACGGCGGAGCACTTCGGCCAAACCGAGGATGGCGAGCAGCGGCATGGTGAATTCGGCCACGACGAGTGCCGACGAAACGGTGCGAAACTTGGCATACATCGGCAGGTAGTCGATGAAGACATCGGTGAGCGACATCCAGTTTTTGCCCCATGCAAAGAGGAGCGAAAGCACCGTGGCGGCGAGCAATGCCCATTTGGTGGGGCCGCGCACGACAAAGAGTCCGAGCACGAAAAGGAAACAGATGATGGCACCGACATAGACCGGACCGACCGTCATCGGCTGGTTGCCCCAATATTGCGACATTCCGGGCAGATAGCCCCCTCCGGTGGCCTGATAGAGTTGGGAGGCGTGGTTGTAGAAGTCGTCGTAGCCCTCGATGTCTTGCGCGTCGTCGCGCTCCATGATGCTTTGCGAACCGCCGCCTTTGAAGTTGGCAATCATCAGCGTGAGGGTTTCGTCGATGCCATAGCTCCACGCGGTGATGTATTCGCGATCGAGCCCTCCGGTGGCCTTCCGTCCCGAAAGATCGGTTTGGGTTTTGGAGCTCAGTTCGCCCGCTCCGCGCATCGATTCTTTGGAGTATTCCCAAGTGTGATAGAGATTGGAAAGATTGATCAAAGCCCCGATCAGCCCTCCTGCCACGACGACGGCCGTGGCTTTGCACCAACGCAGGTGCTCACCCTTGCGAAACGCATCGACGGCATGAGCCACGACGAGAAAGGCCATGAGAAAGAGGAAGTAGTAGGTCATCTGAATGTGGTTGTTCAACACCTGCAAGGCGGTGAACAAAGCCGTGACCAATCCGCCCCACAAATATTTGCCCCGATAGGCCAAGACGAGTCCGGCAATGGTGGGGGGAATGAAAGCCAAGGTACTGACTTTCCAAAGATGTCCGGCGGCGATGATGATGAAAAAGTAGCTCGAAAAAGCCCAAGCCACCGCACCAAACGCCGACAGGAGCGGTTTGAAACGGAATGCGCGCATGAGAATGTAGAAGCCCAACAGGTAGAGAAACAGGTAGGACACGGGGCCCGTGGTGAAAAGGGCGATGATCCTGCCCACCACGCCGAGCGCATCGGTCGAATCGTAGGAGGGCGAAATCTGATAGGTGGGCATTCCGGAGAAGGCACTGTTCGTCCACCGGGTGCGTTCGCCCGTGGCTTCCAAGAAGGCCGTCTGCTCCTGCCCCAAGCCCATGCCGGCCACGGTGTCGTGGCCGCCGAGCACCAAGCCGCGGCTCACGGGCGAAGCAAAATAAACGAAACTCAGCACGAGGAAAGCAAACACGACCGCGACATCCGGCCACGAACGTTTGAGGAATTCTTTCATGATTTTCAAGCGTTTTTTGGATTATTTCCCTGCAAAGATACATCAAGCCGAGCGGAAATCCGTATTTTTGCCAAGAAATAAATCACCACTCCTTTATGAAAATCGGTATTCTCACGGCCATGTCGGTCGAACACGAACAGATTTGCAAACTGCTCCGATGCCCCGACAGCGTGGTCGAAGGCATTCACACCTACACCCTCGGACAAATCGGCCGACACGACGTCGTCCTCATGCAATGCGGCATCGGCAAAGTCAACGCCGCCATCGGCACCACCGCCCTCATAGCCCGCTTCCGCCCCGACGCGGTGGTGAGCACGGGCTGCGCCGGAGGGATCGACGAGGGGTTGAACGTAATGGACGTCGTGGCGAGCCGCACCACGGTGTATCACGACGTGTGGTGCGGCGAGGGCAACGCCTACGGACAAGTGCAGGGGCTGCCCGAACGCTTTGCATCGGACGAGCGACTGCTCCACACCGCGACACGACTGGCCGACGATCCTACCATCGAAACCACCATCCGCACCGGCCTGATCTGCACGGGCGACAAATTCATCAGCGACCCTGCGACACTGGCACAAATCAAAGCCGATTTCCCCGACGGTCTGGCCGTAGACATGGAGAGTGCAGCCATTGCCCATGCGTGCCACGTACACGGCGTTCCGTTTTTGAGTTTCCGCATCGTCAGCGACACGCCCGGAGTGGACAACCATTGGCAACAGTATCAAGACTTTTGGGGCGAAATGGCACACCGATCTTTCGACGTGACGCGCCGCTTTCTCGAAAACCTCTGACCCTGCCCTCTCCGCTGCCCGCAGATTGCCGCACGAGCCTTTTCCACATCTCCCGCAGACCGCCGCGAAAAGCGGCCTAAGAGCCGGAGTTTTCTACCTCAGACTTAAAAAATTCGGCCTCAGAGCTAAAATTTTCCACCTCAGAGCTAAATTCTCCCACCTCAAAGGCGGTTTCCTCCGCCACGCAACCTCAACCCACAGCTTTTGAACATGAAAAAAATACCCTCCTTCACCGTCAATCACCTCACTCTCCGCCGCGGCGTCTACGTCAGTCGGCAAGATGCCGTCGGCGGCGACATCGTCACCACCTTCGACGTGCGCATGAAAGAGCCCAACCGCGAACCCGCCCTCCACATCAACGCCCTGCACGCCATCGAACACCTCGCCGCCACCTTCCTGCGCAACCACCCCGCGTGGGCGGAGCGCGTCATCTATTGGGGTCCCATGGGCTGCCTCACGGGCAACTACCTCATTCTGCGCGGCGACCTCACCTCGCGCGAAATTATCCCCCTGCTCGTCGAAACCTTCGAGTTTGTTGCCGATTTCGAGGGCGACATTCCCGGAGCCACTCCGCGCGATTGCGGTAACTACCGCCTAATGGATCTCAACATTGCCAAATGGGAGGCTCGGAAGTATCTCGACGAGGTATTGCGCAACATTTCCGAAGACCAACTCTCCTACCCCGATTGACACAACCCCTCAACCCTTTCCCCATGAACGAAACCCTGCACACCATCCTCACGCGACGCTCCTGCCGCAAGTTCCTCTCCACGCCCGTCGAGCGCGAAAAAACAGACCGCGTCATCGAAGCCGGACTTTATGCCGCATCGGGCAAAAACCAACAAAGCCCCGCCATCATCGCCGTGACCAACGCCGAGGTGCGCCGACGCCTCACCGAAGTCAATGCCGAAATCTTGGGAAGACCGGGGTTCGATCCCTTCTATGGCGCACCGGTCATCCTCATCGTCTTGGCGCGCACCGATTGCCCGAACCGACAATACGACGGCAGTCTGACACTGGGCAACATGATGCTCGCCGCCCACGCCGAGGGATTGGGCTCCTGCTGGATACACCGCGCCCTCCAAACCTTCGACCGCCCGGAGTGGAAGGCTTGGTTGGCCGAAATCGGCATCGACCCCTCGTGCGAATACGAAGGCGTTGGGCAGCTCGCCCTCGGCTATCCCGACGGCCAATTGCCGACGGCTCCTCCGCGTCGCGAGGGCAGAGTGTATCGAGTGGACTGACCTGACCGCTCCAACCGCCCCCGACATCGGAAAACCCCACGTTTCACCCCACGCTCCACAACCATGCAAATCCTCCTTTCGCCGGCCAAAGACATGACGCCCACCGCCGCCGTCGAAGTGCCGTTTTCCACCCGTCCGCTCTTTCAGGCCGAAGCCGAAAGCCATGCCCTCCAAATGAGCGAACTCTCGACCGAAAACCTTTCGCAACTCTTGGGCATCAACTCCCAACTGGCCGCGCTCAACAAGCAGCGTTATCACGACTTCCTCGATCCCGAACCGCGCGCCGCGGCCGTACTCTCCTACACGGGCATGGCCTACCGACACCTGCGCGCCTCCGAGTTTTCGGAAGCCGACTTCCGCTTTGCGCAGGAGCATCTCTCGATAACGTCTTTCCTCTACGGCCTGCTCCGCCCCTTGGACGAAATCAAAAACTACCGCCTCGAAGGCAACGTCCGCCTGCCCGACCACGACGGAGCCACCCTTTTCCGATTTTGGCGCGAGCGGCTCACCGACGCGCTCATCGGGCGCACCCTCGCCGACGACGGCATTCTGATCTTTTTGGCCAGTGCGGAGATGAAACAGCTTTTCGACTGGAAGCGCGTGCAAAAAACACTCAACGTCTTTGCCCCCGACTTTCACGTGGATCAAGGCGACCGCCTCAAAACAATCGTGGTCTACACAAAAATGATGCGCGGTGCGATGGCGCGCCACCTCATCACGCGGCGTATCGACTCGCTCGATGCCCTCTCCGACTTTGAATACGAAGGATTTGCCTACCGCCCCGAACTCAGCACGCCCCACAACGGCAAGTGGGTGTTGGGGTAAACCTACCCAAACACTGCAAAACGCATTCTCATCATGGACTTTGAACTGCAACTCCAAGAGTTTATAGACCTCTATACGGAGAACTACGAACTTGAATTCAAGAAAGGAAAAGGAGGATTTCCCGACTCGTTTTGGGAAACCTATTCGGCCTTTGCCAATACACAGGGAGGAACCATTATCATCGGAGTGAAAGAAAGTGCAAGAGGTTTCGCGCCCATGCGTTTACCTCTAACGGTGTTGGAGGAATATAAAAAGAAGTTTTGGAACGATGTGAACAATCCGAGCACCATCAGCCACAATCTTTTGAGCGAGAAGGATGTCATCATCAACGAAAAACTGGGGATCATATCTTTCTCCGTTCCCAAAGCGCACTACCAAGACCGCCCTGTCTTCCGAAAACAAACGCCTTATGGCAATACTTATAAACGCAACCATGAAGGCGACTACAAATGCACACGGGAAGAAATCAACCGCATGTTTGCCGATGCCAATACACGGCAGTCATTCGACAGCAGGATCATCGAGGGTTTCACCATCGAAGAAGACATCGATCCCATAACACTCCGCCAATATCGTCAGGCTCTGGACAATCGAAGTCCGGGACACCCTTGGCTGCTTGGAACGGACAAAGAATTTCTGACTCACATCGGAGCTTATCGCACCGACCGCACGACCCGACAAGAAGGAGTAACAGTGGGCGGCTTGCTGGTGTTGGGAAAATGGACAAGCATTGTTGAAGCCAAAGAGTTGCATGATTTCTTTCCCGATTTCCAAGAGCGGATTTTTCAAGACAGCAACGAACGATGGGACGACCGCATCTATCCCGACGGAACGTGGGAGGCGAATTTGTTTCAGTTTTACCGTCGCGTTCTACCACAACTCTATAAACGAGTGCCACAACCTTTCACATTGAAAAACGGCATCAGAATAGACGACAGCCCCCTGCATAAAACTCTTCGAGAAGCACTCTTCAACACACTGATACACGCCGATTACTCCTCCGAAGCCCATCTCATCATCGAGTCGTTGCCAGATGCCATCCGCTTTTCCAATCCGGGCGATTTGCTGATACCCATTTCTCGTTACTATGAAGGAGGAGAGAGCATTTGTCGAAACAAAATCATCTCTCAAATGTTCATGCTGATCGGAGGAGCCGAAAAAGCCGGTAGTGGAGTGAGTATCATTCTGAAAGGATGGAGAGAAGGTAATTTCAGGAAACCTTTTGTAGAAGAAACCGCCCTACCGGCACGCGTCACACTGACCTTGTCGCTCAACAGACTGCTTCCCGACGAAGCTCTCTCCGAGCTGAACAGAAGGTTTGGAAAAGAAGAATTGTCTTCTCTCGAAGGCGATGCCATTCGCCTTTTATGTCTTACTCTTTCATACGGAGAAATCAACCATTCCGCCTTATATGGAGAAATGGGGTTGCACACCTATGATCTCTCTAAACTTCTAAAAAAACTGGCGATCAAAGGTTTCTTATCTTCCACAGGCTATGGAAGAGGAAAAAAATACACGATTGGTGGCAACAACACCTTTATCGGAGAGCAAATATCCGATGAACAAAAGCAAATATCCGATGAACAAAAGCAAATATCCGATGAACAAAAGCAAATATCCGATGAACAAAAAGCAAATATCCGATGAACAACTGGCTGCTATCGTAAAAGAACTTCCCAAAAAGATTACCAAAGAAAAATTGGCAGAAATCATTTGCCGCCTCTGTGCCATTCGCCCTCTTTCCAAAGAAGAACTCGGACATTATCTCCGAAGAAATCCGGACTATCTGTTCAAACGGATATTGGGGGATCTCATTGCAGAAAACAAACTGGCCTACTTATATCCCAATATGCCCAAGCATAGAAAACAGGCTTATCGCACCCCGACAAAAACATCATGACAAGATAAAGACAACAATACTAAAAGCACTATTAAACCCTTACTCCCCATGAACATAGGAGACAAAATACCCGAAATCCTCGGAACGGATCAAAACGGAAACGAGGTGAAAACGGCCGACTTCAAAGGCCGGAAAATCATTCTCTACTTCTATCCCAAGGACAACACACCCGGATGCACCGCCGAGGCCTGCTCGCTGCGCGATCACTACGACGAATTGCTCGAAACGGGCTATGAAGTGATCGGCGTGAGTGCCGACAACGAGGAGAGCCATCGCCGTTTCATCGAAAAGCAACAACTGCCTTTCCGCCTCATCGCCGACACCGACAAAAAGCTGATCGAAGCCATGGGAGTGTGGGGCGAAAAAAATATGTACGGACGCATCACGATGGGATTGCTTCGCACCACTTTCCTCATCGACGAAGAGGGACGCGTGGAACACGTTTTCGCACCGCGACAAATTAAAACGAAAACTCACGCCGAACAGATTTTGAAACATCATCGTCCGTAAAAAACCGACCGCCTCTCGAACCTGCATAACCCGACCGCCGATTTTCTGCGGTCGAGTTCTGTTTTCACAGCCTCTCAGATTTCCAAAGGCGGCGATTTGTCGAAACAAAAAACCTCATCGTTCGCCCCGTCGCCGCGGCCGCCACTTTCGCTTCGATCGCGACGCCGATGAAACGGCCATTTTCCGACGTTTATCCCCCTATTTTTTTGTTTTTGCCGTTTTGCCTCCGCTAAAACGCCTTTTTATTTGATTTTCAGCGGATTTCGTGCGAAGGCAAGTGAAGGCAAACTGTCGAAGCAATTTTCAAACAACTGAAAATCAAAACATAACGGTGAAGGCAAAACGAGGTGTTTGCTTTCACCTGCTTCCGCCATTGCGGTGCGTAAAACGGCCTTTTCCCCATGCCGTGAAGGCAAAAAATCGCTTCAACACACTGATTTTCAAACAACTGCAAACAGAGAATTTATTTTGCCTTCACTTGCCTTCGCACGAAACACATTGATATTCAACAACTTTTCTCATTTTGCGAAGGCAGTGAAGGCAAAAACAATGAATAAGGGATACGCGCGTGCGCGCGAGAGAGGCTGTTTTTTCGCTCCGAAAGGAAGTAGATTTCCCTACCTCAGAGGTAGAAATGCCTGCCTCAGAGGTAAAGATGTGCAACTCGGAGGCAGTCGTGTTTTGCCTGCTCTTTCCGTTGCTTGGTCGGGCATGGGCGAAGATCCAAAATCGAGGTTGCCGAAGATGAAAACCGTTTCGCAAACTGCCGGAAAATCAAAAATCCGCCGCTTTCGTCCCGACGAGGGGCGAAGCGGCGGTTTGTGTGGGTGGAGCAACGGCGGCGGGTCATTCAAAAAGCCGTTTTTGCGTTTTGCTGAGTTTCAGCATATCAGACGGCACGGATTGTCGTATTTCTTCGACGAGAATGCGGAGCAGGCTTCGGCGCACGATGTCTTTGGAAGTGAGCATCACCACCTCTCGGGTGGGTACGGGCACGGCAAAAGGACGAACGAGCTGTTGTTGAGCCGGGGAGAGTTGGAGGGTGCAGAGTTCGGGAATGAAGGTGGCACCCATTCCGCTTTCGACCATACGCATGAAGGTTTCGATGCTGCCGAGCTTGTAGGCCTTCTGGCTGTGGATCGCGCCTTTCAGATGACAGAACTTGACGAGCTGATCTCGAAAGCAGTGCCCCTCGTCGAGCAACCACAGCGGTTGGTCGCGCAAGTCGGTGGTGCGCACCGAGGGGAGGTTGTGGAGAGGGTTGGCGTCGGAAACATAGACGAAATACTGTTCAAAAAACAACGGGTTGGTTTCATACTCGTCCATGCCGTCGAGCTGCGCCAAGATGCCGGCATCTATTTCGCCTCGATCGAGCGATTGCTTGATGGTGTGTGTTTTCATCTCGGTGATGCGCAGGTCGAGATGAGGGTATTTTCGGGTGATGCGTGGAAAAAAACGCGGTATGAGATAGGGAGCGATGGTGGGCAGAATGCCGATGCGGAAAGTGCCGTTGAGCGATTGTTTTTCTTCGGCGATGCTGTCGCGCAGGTTTTTCACCTGTCGGAGCATGAGGCGAGCCTGCTCCACGATGTTTTCGCCCATGGACGTCGTGACGATCGGCTTTTGCTTTCGGTCGAAGATTTTGATGCCCAGTTCTTCTTCCAATTTCTGTATCATCGAGCTGAGCGTGGGTTGCGTGACGTCGCAGGCTTCGGCGGCTTTGAGAAAATGGCGATGTTCGGCCACGGCCACCACATATTCTAATTGTTGGAGTGTCATTTCTGTGATCGGAAAGGTTTGGATTGATGCCACAAAGTTATAATTTTTATTTTGAAACTCAATGTAAAAACAGCCTTTATCCCTTTTGGAGAAAGGGATTGGCAGAGAGCCGATAGATTTTTTCTATGATGCAATAGATGATTTCTGTTTGCAGGCCGAAGCAAAAACACTACCTTTGCATCGTAATCCAAAGAAACATAGACTCAAACACATAAAACTCTCATAATAATATGCAATCCATCATCAACGCACAAGCACCTGAGTTTAAGGTTCAGGCTTTTCACAACGGACAATTCAAAACCGTGAGCAACGCCGACATCGAAGGCAAGTGGGCGATCTTCTTCTTCTATCCTGCCGACTTCACTTTCGTTTGCCCCACAGAGCTCGTGGACTTGGCCGAAAAATACGAAGCATTCAAGGCACAAGGTGTTGAGGTGTATTCCGTAAGCACCGACACTCACTTCACCCACAAGGCATGGCACGACACGAGCGACAGCATCAAGAAGATCAACTACCCCATGTTGGCCGACCCCACCGGTGTGCTGACTCGCGGTTTCGGTGTGCACATCGAAGAAGAAGGTTTGGCCTATCGCGGCACTTTCTTGGTGAACCCCGAAGGAAAAATCAAGATTGCCGAAATTCAAGACAACAGCATCGGCCGCAACGCCGACGAACTCCTTCGCAAAGTGGAAGCAGCCCTCTTTGTGGCATCTCACGAAGGCGAAGTTTGTCCCGCCAAGTGGAAGCAAGGCGGCGAGACGCTCAAACCGAGCATCGATCTCGTGGGTAAGATCTAAGCAGATGAAACAAATGATAATGTAGGTTTTCAGAGGCGCGGAGGGATGGTGAAAAACTAATCCTTTCGCGCCATTTTTTACCAACAAACAAATACCATCAATGCTCGACACAGCTCTCATTCAACAAGTAAAAGATATTTTTGCCGTTCTCGAAGGAACGTATGTTCTCGACTTTCATGCCGACGAACGCCACTCCGCTTACGGCGAGTTTTCCGACTTTCTCCAAAAATTTGCATCAACCTCCGAACGCATCACCCTGAAAACGACCGCGGCCGAAGGACGATTGGATTTTTCGATTTTGAAAGACGGCAAGGAAACCGGCATTCGCTTTCGCGGCATACCGGGAGGGCACGAATTTACGTCGCTCCTGCTCGCCGTGCTCAATGCCGACGGCAAAGGCAAAAACCTGCCCGACGCCGCCCTGTTGCGCCGCATCGCCGCGCTCAACAGCCCCATTCACCTCACCACTTATGTTTCGCTCTCTTGCACCAACTGTCCCGACGTGGTGCAAGCCCTCAACATCATCGCACTCGTTCACCCCGACATCACACACGAAGTGGTTGATGGCGCACTTTTCCAAGACGAAGTCGATGCGCTCCGCTTGCAGGGCGTTCCCGCCGTGTTTGCCGACGGTAAACTCGTACACAGCGGCCGCGGCGAACTGGCCTCCGTTTTGGATAAGCTCGAAGAAACCTTCGGCTCCGTGCCCGACGCTTCGGCCGAACCGATTGTCTACGACTACGACGTCGTGGTTGTCGGCGGAGGCCCCGCCGGTTCGGCGGCAGCCGTCTACTCCGCGCGAAAAGGCTTGAAAGTAGCCGTTGTGGCCGAACGCATCGGCGGACAGGTGAAAGAAACCGTGGGCATCGAAAACCTCATCTCCGTGCCGCACACCACGGGAGCCGAACTGGCCGCCAACTTTGCCCGACACATGGCCGATTATCCCATTGACATCTACGAAAACCGACGCATCGAAAACACCGATTTCTCCGACAAGAAAAAACAAGTCTTTGTCAAAGGCGGTGAAGTCTTCACCGCGCCGGCCGTGATCATCGCCACGGGAGCCGGATGGCGCAAACTCGGCGTCGAAGGCGAGGCCGACTACATGGGGCGCGGCGTGCACTTCTGCCCCCACTGCGACGGGCCTTTCTACAAAGGCAAACGCGTGGCCGTGATCGGCGGCGGCAACTCCGGCATCGAAGCGGCCATCGACTTGGCCGGTTTGTGCAGCCACGTCACCGTGTTGGAATTTGCCGACACGCTCCGTGCCGACACCGTGTTGCAGGAGAAAGCTCGCAGTCTTGACAATGTGGAAATCTTCACCTCTTCGCAAACAACGGCCGTTTTGGGCAATGGCGAAAAAGTGACAACCATCCGCGTGAAAGATCGCACCACCGACGCCGAGCGCGACATCGAGCTCGAAGGCATTTTTGTGCAAATCGGCCTTTCGCCCAACACGCAGCCGTTTGCCGAAACCCTCGAACTGAACGGCCGCCGCGAAATTCCCGTCGACAATTTCTGTCGCACCGCCACACAGGGAGTTTATGCCGCCGGCGACGTGACCGACGTTCCCTACAAGCAAATCGTCGTGGCCATCGGCGAAGGTGCCAAAGCGGCTCTCGCGGCTTTCGACGACCGCGTGCGCGGCATCATCTGAACGACGACGGCCGAAAAACGACATATCCACTGAAACATCATTTTGTTCATCAGGCAGTGATATGTGCTTTGAGGAGTTTTACAGCGACCTCAAACGGCAGTTCCCCCAACCAAACGCACAAAGACCCGATCACCGAAACGGCGAAACAGGTCTTTGAATGAAATATAATTTTCTGACTATCCTTTCTTTTTTTCCGGCACCAATATCGTCCGTTTTGCGATGATATTGGTGCTTTTTGCGATATTGCTGTCCCGTAAAATTTAAGAGGTTAGAGATTTTGAGTTGAAATCCTTCATTTTTCGTAAAACAACTTTCCAAAAGGGCATTGAACAGAAAAATCAGATTTTTACCATACAGCATTTCTTATCAAAAATTACGACCAAAACTTATATAAGGATAAATAACTGCCGCACGATCAACACCATGGTCATTTTCTCCTAATTGGTCGTGCCTTCCCAAAGCCATGCCGGGATTAATCCCTGCGCGTACCATAATACCATGTTTAGACTGATAGCGATAACCTAAATCCCAAAAGACAAAGGTGCCTGATCTGTCATACTGAACCTCTCTCCCTGCTTTGTCATGGTATTTGCATTCATAAAGTCCATAACTGAATCCCATACCGATTTCTGCATGATGTCTTCCTTTACCAATAAGATAATTTACAGCTATGGGAAAACTCCAACCGGTTGTATTCTCCGGAGCAGACTCAAAAAAATCTTGAGATTTGGAGTTGGTATAGGAGAAGCCGATTCTTCCTCCCCACCGGGTATGTTCATTAAAACGTGTATCATAGTGAACTCCCACCGTAGTTGATGCCCCCAATAACTCTACGAATATCCCTTGCTCTCGTTGTGCATATAAGCAAGTAGGCAATATTACTAAGGAAAGAAATAAATATTTTAATTTCTCATTCATATTTTTTCTCAAAAGAAGCGATAGTAAAAAGACTACACAATACCTATTTATGGCGATTTGGTTTGAACACCTGAATCTTAATTATGTTCACCCTAAAAAAATGGTTGATACATAGCCAAAGGTTCGAGCACATCACGAATAAAGTAGGGATGTTTGTCAAAAGCATAGTCCTCCTTTCGTACACTGTCGGGAGATCATTTTTCGGAAGACGCCTTTTCTTTTATCGGCGTTTTCCTTTTTTCTTACCTCCCGCATCGGCCTTCTTGTTCGCTTTTTTGCGTCCATACTCGGCCGGAGAGCTCTTGCGCCCTTTCGAGGAAGGGGCTTTTTTAGGAACGGGCGGCACATAGTTTTCGTCCTCGATGAGGGAGAAATCGAGCTGTCGGCGTTCGAGATTGGCGCGTTCTACGCGAAATCTCACCTTGTCGCCCAAATTGTAAATGCGCTTGGTGCGGCGTCCCACGAGGCGGTAGTTGTCTTCGTCGAACTCGTAGTAGTCGCCCGACAGATCGCGCAACGGCACCATACCTTCGCATTTGGTGAGCACGTCTTCCACATAGATGCCGAATTCCGTCACGCCCGAAATCACACCGTCGAACTCCCGTCCGATGCGCTCGCCCATAAATTCCGTTTGCTTGTATTTGATGGACGCTCGCTCGGCCGTGGCGGCAATCTGTTCGCGTTCGGAGCAATGCTCGCACAGACTTTCGTATTTTGTGACACTCACCGTTCGACCGCCCGCGGCATATTTTGACAACAGGCGGTGTACCAAAAGGTCGGGATAGCGACGTATGGGAGAGGTGAAGTGGGTGTAGTGGCGGAACATGAGGCCGTAGTGTCCGATGTTGTGTACGGAGTAGCGCGCTTTCATCATGGCGCGGAGTGCGACCATTTCGATCACGCCTTCTTCTTTCTTGCCTTTCACCTCGCCCAAGAGTTTGTTGAGCGATTTCGACACGTCGGTCTTTGTGCCTTCGGTTCGCACCTTGTAGCCGAACTTGGCGACAAAGCCGCGCAGTTTTTCCATTTTTTCGGGGTCGGGCACGTCGTGAATGCGATAGGGCAGGACTTTCGGCTGTTTGCCTTTGGGCACGATTCCCACGCTTTCCGCCACGAAGCGATTGGCCAATAGCATAAACTCTTCCACGAGTTTGTTGGCGTCTTTGGCGATTTTGACGTAGGTGGAAAGCGGCTTTCCTTTTTCGTCGATTTCAAACCTCACCTCCGGCCGGTCAAAGCCTATGGCTCCGGCTTGGAAGCGACGCGCCCTGAGCTGTTTGGCCAATCGGTCGAGCCAAAGAATTTCTTTGCCCCATTCTCCTTTGGGTTGGTCGAAGCTGCCATCGATTTGGGGGTGATCGCCGGGAGTGGCGAGGTCGTCGGGCGAAGCCTGTCCGTTGCGCTCGATGATGTTTTGCGCTTCTTCGTAGGTGAAGCGTCGATTGCTGCAAATCACGGTCTTGACGGCTCTGAATTTAAGCACGTCGCCCTTTTCGTTCATTTCAAACACGGCGGAATAGGCCAATTTTTCTTCGTCCTGCCGAAGAGAACAGATGAAGTTGCAGAGGCGTTCGGGCAGCATCGGTATGGTGCGGTCTACGAGATATACGCTCGTGGCTCTGTCGAAGGCTTCGCGGTCGATGGTACCTCCTTCTTCCACATAGTGGCTCACGTCGGCAATGTGTACGCCCACCTCCCATTTTCCACTGCCGAGTGGTCGGATGGAAAGGGCGTCGTCGAAGTCTTTTGCGTCGCGCGGGTCGATGGTGAATGTGGGCACGTCGCGGAAGTCTTCGCGTCGGGCAATCTCTTCGGGTGTGATGCCGGGTTCGAGTTTGTCGGCTGCCCGCTCCACATGTTTGGGATAAACATAGGGCAGGCCGTATTCGGCGAGAATGGCGTGCATTTCGGCATCGTTTTCTCCCTGTGCTCCCAACACGTCGATCACCTTCCCGATCGGGCTTTTTGAGTTTTCCGGCCAATCGGTGATTTTCACGACCACCTTGTCGCCGTTTTTTCCGCCTTTGAGCCGGTCTTTGGGAATGAAAATATCGGTGGCGAGGGCGCGCTCGGTGATCAAGAAGCCATAGCCTCTTTCCACCTGCAATCTGCCCACGAAGGTGTCTTTCGCCCGTTTGATGATTTCGGTCACTTCGGCCTCACGGGTGTGTCCGCGTCGTCGGGCGAGCATCGTCACGCGAACGTGGTCGCCGTCGAGAGCATGGTGGGAGTTGCGCTCGGTGACGAGAATGTCCTTTCCTCCGTCGTCGGGCACAAAGACGTTGTGTCCGTTTTTCTTGCGGCGAAACACGCCCTCGATGACCTGCACCTCGCGCACGGCGTGTCGATAATTGCCTTTTTTATCGGTCGATAGGAAATCGTCGAACACCAATTCGTTGAGCACGTCGAGGGTCATCATCTTGGCCGGGTGGGTTCCGACTCCGACTTGCCGGAAGATGTCTTTCACGTTCAGTTCTTCGCCTCCGCTCTGCTCGAAAACGAGAAGCAACCGGTTGCGAATTTCTTTTTTGTTGAGGCGTTTGCCTTTACTTTGTTTGGCCATGGCGTTGTAGGTATTGGATTTAAGGGGAAAGTGAAATCAGAGCATTATTTTTTCCACTTCGATGTCGCATCCGGGCATGAATATGGAAGCGTTTTCAAGAAATTTGGCCGAGTCTTCGGTGGTGAGAAATCGTGCCGTTCCTCGTCGTTCGAGCCGGCAGTCCATTTCGGGATGCCGCCGCAGATAGTCGCGCAGTGCGGCCGCCACGTAGTCGCCTTGCGAGATGACGCGCACGCCGGGCGGTGTGTGTTTCACGATTTTGTTCATCAAGAGCGGATAGTGTGTGCAAGCCAAGATGAGGGTGTCGATTTCGGGGTCGATGCGCAAGATCTGGTCGATGCGTTTTTTCACGAAATAGTCCGCTCCGGGCGTGTCATACTCGCAGTTTTCCACCAGCGGCACCCACATCGGGCAGGCCACTCCCGTCACGCTGATGTCGGGATTTTGTTTGTGTATTTCGAGTTCGTAGCTGCGCGAGAGTATCGTGCCCTGCGTGGCCAAAACGCCCACATGTTGCGACCGCGTCAAGGTCGGCACGATCTCCACGGTGGGGCGAATGACGCCCAACACGCGCTTCTCTCCGCCGAGTTTCTCCAAGTCGTTCTGCTGAATGGTGCGCAGGGCTTTGGCCGAAGCGGTGTTGCAGGCCAAGATGACCATTTCGCAACCACGGTCGAAAAGTGCCCGAACGGCTTCGAGCGTGTAGCGATAGACCACATCGAAAGAGCGCGAGCCGTAGGGGGCACGCGCGTTGTCGCCCAAATAGAGATAATCGTATTCGGGCAGAAGGCTGCGAATCTGTCGCAAAATGGTCAGTCCGCCATATCCGGAGTCGAAAACACCAATCATTGCTCTGTGTGTGTCTATCGATGCGTGTTGAGTTTGGCTTTCACGAACGAAGTGGCATCTTCCGAAAGCGCGGGATTGAAATAGGGCATGGAGCCGGCGTCGGTGTCGATGATGCAGTCGTATCCTCTTTCGGAGCCCACCACGCGGATGGCGGCATCGACTTTCGTGTTGATCGGGGCAAAGAGATCGGTCTCGGCTTTTTTGAGCAAGATTTCGGCCTCCCGTCGAAAGGCGAGCGATCGTTCCATCAGAATTTGCAAATCACTTTGCCGTTTGAGCAAGATCGGTTCGGGCAGTCCTTTCTGACTTTGCAGAAATTCCGAAAACTGGCGGCGAAACTCCGTTTCGTTATAGTGCGTTTCGGCCTCATATTTGGCGCGAAGGGTGTCGAGTTGCGAGCGTGCTACCATGGTTTCGGGCAGGGCTTCGACAATGGCCTTTCGACTGAGATAGCCGTATTTCGCCACCGATTGCGCCGAAAGTCCGATGAAGGTCGCCAAGAGGAGGAAGGAGAGGAGAAAGAGTTGTTTTTTCATGAGAATTTGTTTTTTAGACGTCCGTATGAAATGGGGCGTATTCGTGTTGCCGGCCGATGTTGCTCGAAGCCGCTATGACTCCGCCGCAAACTGCTTTCGCGACGGGCAGACATCGGCCAGTCCGCATTTGTCGCAATGGGGTTTTCGGGCAGTGCAGACGTATCTGCCGTGGAGCAAAATCCAATAATGTCCGGCTGCCACTTTCGAGGTGGGAATGTACTTCATCAGTGCCATTTCGACGGCATAAGGCGTCGTTGCCTTTTTGGGCACAAGCCCAAGTCGGTGCGAAACCCTGAACACGTGCGTATCCACGGCCAAAGCCGCCTTGTGGAAAGCCACGGCCTGCACCACATTGGCCGTTTTGCGCCCCACGCCGGGCAACGAGGTCAGTTCTTCGAGTGTGGAGGGCACTTCGCCGCCGAAATCGCGCATCAATCCCTTTGCCAGTCCCACAAGGTGCTTGGCCTTGTTGTTGGGATAGCTCACCGTCTTGATGTAGTCGAAGATCACTTCCGGCGTGGCAGCGGCCATGGCTTCGGCCGTGGGATAGTCGGCAAAAAGCCGGGGTGTCACCATGTTGATGCGTTTGTCGGTGCATTGTGCCGAGAGTACCACTGCCACCAACAGTTCGAAATTGTTGCGATAGTCAAGTTCGGTTTCGGTGGCATCCATGGTGCGCTCAAAGAAATCGAGCACATGGTTGAAAAGCTCTTGTTTGCGCATAATTTTCGTTGAGACCCTGTCGGACAATCAGCCGAGTTGTTGCATTCGGGCAATGTATTTTCCGATGATGTCAAACTCCAAATTGACTTTCGTTCCCACCTCTATGCCGTGGAAGTTGGTGTTGTCGTAGGTGTAGGGAATGATGCACACTTGAAACGAGTTTTCGGTGGGGTTGCACACGGTGAGGCTCACTCCATTGACCGTCACGCTCCCCTTGTCCACACAGAAATATCCGCGTTGCGCCATTCGGCTGTCGTAATCGTAAGCAAAGGTGAAGCGATAGCTTCCCTCCTCGCTTGTTTTCTCGACGCAAACAGCCGTTTGGTCGACGTGTCCCTGCACGATGTGTCCGTCGAGCCGCCCGTTCATCATCATCGAGCGTTCCACATTCACCTCATCGCCCACTTTGAGCACTCCGAGATTGCTGCGTTCCAAGGTTTCGTTCATGGCCGTGACGACATATTGCTTGCCCTCCCGGCGCACCACCGTGAGGCAAACTCCGTTGTGTGCCACGCTTTGGTCGATTTTGAGTTCATCGCCGAAGGGGCATTCGAGGGTGAAATGTATATTTTCTTGTTCTTGCTCAATGGCCATGATTCGAGCCGTGGCTTCTATGATTCCTGAAAACATAAGTGTATGAATTGTTGATGATACGACAAAAGTACGCATTTAGATTCGGAAACGGAAATCTCGGCAACATAAATATGAAACCTTGACATTTCCCGGCCTTCGGCGGGCGGTTGCCGATCGCTCCATGAGGAAGCGGTGAAAGCAAGACGACCGCTGTGGCCGAAAGGCCGGGCATTTCGGTTTTTGAAAATCCCGCTGCTCCCCTCATGCACTTCGCCGCATTTGGATGGGAGGTAGAATTTTCTAACTAAGCGTTAGTTTTTTCTACATGGGAGGCAGTGATCGCCGCGAAAGCAGAAGAGGAAAAAACATCGTCCCTCGCGCGCACGCGCGCGTTCCCTTGTGATTGAATTTTGCTTTCACTGCCTTCGCAAAACAGCACAACACACTGAACATCAATCCGTTTTGTGCGAAGGCAAATGAAGGAAGAATAAAAAATGGATTTGCAAAAATCTGAAAATCAACCCATTGGAGCTATTTTTTGCCTTCACCTATCCGAAATGGCAATGTTTCACACCGAGAGAGCGGAAGGAGGTGAAGGCAAACACTGCTTTTTGCCTTCACCGTAACACCGCTGATTATCAACCCCTTGAAAAACCCTTTAAGGGGTTTGCCTTCACTTGCCTTCGCACAAAACAAACTAATAATCAAGACGATAGATCATTTAGCGAAGGCAAAACCGCAAAAAACAAAATATGGGGTGAAATTGGGGGCAAAACGCGGCTCGATGTCGTCTTGCTTCCGCACGCAAAGAACTTTTCGACATCAAGCCGCGTGTGGTTCGTGTGGTTTGTCGGGGCGAACAAATCGCCGTCAGATTTTGTGATAAAACTCCTCGAAGGGCATGCGCAGACGATCGCCCCAAACACCGTCGGGCAGACGGATGCCGCAGGTGATGAGCATATTGATCTCCGCTCCGCAGGGCAGGTTGAGTGCGCGGCGAATGCGTCGCGAGTCGTAGCCCTCGACGGGGCAGGTGTCATAGCCCGCTTCGCTCATGCCGAGCATGAAGGTTTGCACGGCAAGGGCACAGCTCTTGTGAACCACGACGCGGGTGTCGCCCTCCGACACCTGACGCACGATGGGGCGAAACAGCCCGATGACGAGGGCAAGCATTTTGCGGAAGCAGCCGAGCAGTCCGAAAAAACGAGCATAGAAAAACGGCATGATGCGGCCGTAGTAGATCGTCATGCGACGAATGCGCTTGTCTTGTTTTTCGGCGGGAGAGGTGCGCCGAATGTTGTCCACCGATTGGTCGAGATTGGCTTTGGCGTGGGTGCGATATTTGTCTTGTCGTGTCACAAAGACCACCATTTGCCGAGCCGTGCGTGCCGTTTGCTGATCCAAGCAGGCATGGGCAAGGGTGCGGAGCAGTTGGGGGTCGGTCACGTGATAGGCTTCCCAAAGCTGCATGTTGGAACTGGTGGGAGCAAGCACGGCCTGTTCGATGCAGCGACGCACGATTTGGTCGTCGAGCCGGCGGTCGGGATCGAAATTGCGCACGGCGCGGCGGTGGTGGAGAATGTCTGAAAGTGTCATGAGAAAAAGCGTGAAAAGACCGAAGGATTTATTTTCCGGTCAGTATTTTTCGGATTTCGTTGAGTTTGTTGAGTGCCTCGACAGGCGTGAGATTGTTGATGTCGAGATGAAGAATTTCGTCGCGAATGGAAGAAAGGACAGGGTCGTCGAGCTGAAAAAACGACAACTGTGTTCCGCTTCCCGAAGACGGTGCGGAAAGTTCTTCGGGCATATCGGGCATTTTTCCGTTGTTGGCATTGTTGGCTTCGAGTTGTGCAAGAATGACTTCCGCCCGCTTCACTATGGGCGAGGGCATGCCGGCCAATCTCGCCACGTGTATGCCAAAAGAGTGTTCGGAACCGCCGCGCGCCAACTTGCGCAAGAAGACAACGCGGTGATCCACCTCGCGCACGGAAACATTGTAGTTTTTGATGCGCGAGAAGAGGTGTTCCATCTCGTTGAGCTCGTGGTAGTGGGTGGCAAAGAGGGTGCGGGCGTGGGCTTTGGGATGTTCGTGAATGTGCTCTACGATGCTCCAAGCTATGGAGATGCCGTCGTAGGTCGAGGTGCCTCGTCCGAGCTCGTCGAAGAGCACGAGCGAACGCTCCGTGAGGTTGTTCATGATGTTGGCCGCTTCGCTCATTTCGACCATGAAAGTACTCTCGCCCACCGAAATGTTGTCCGACGCTCCGACACGGGTGAAAATCTTGTCGACCACGCCGATGCGGGCAGCATCGGAAGGCACGAAACTTCCGATTTGTGCAAGCAGGGTGATGAGTGCCGTTTGACGCAACAGCGCACTCTTACCGGCCATGTTCGGCCCCGTGATGATGATGATTTGCTGGTCGTCGGTGTTGAGCAAAACGTCGTTGGGCACATATTCCTCGCCGACCGGCATGAGGGTTTCGATGACGGGGTGGCGACCGGCTTTGATGTCGATCACCAAACTGTCGTCCACCACGGGGCGGACGTATCTCCGCTCTTTGGCCAGATGCGCCATGGAGTGGTAGCAGTCCAAATCGGAGAGAGCGCGGGCATTGCGCTGCAAGTCGTTGATACATTGCGCCGCGGCCTGAACCAGCTCGGCGTAGAGGCGCGTTTCGAGCACAAGGATTTTGTCTTCCGCTCCGAGAATTTTCTCTTCATACTCTTTCAGCTCCTGCGTGATGTAGCGTTCGGCACTGACGAGCGTCTGTTTGCGTATCCATTCGGCCGGAACGTATTCCTTGTAGGTGTTGCGCACTTCGATGTAGTAGCCGAAGACGTTGTTGAAACCGATTTTCAGGCTTTGAATACCCGTTCGATTGATTTCGCGTTCTTGAATTTTGAGCAAATAGTCTTTACCCGATGTCTGGATTTCACGCAGTTCGTCGAGCTGCACATCCACACCGTTGTTGATCACTCCGCCCTTGTTCACGGCCAAAGGCGGATCGGTGCGGAGTTCTCGCTCGATGCGCTGCCGCAGTTCGGTGCAGGGCGAGAGCTGTTCGCCAATGGTGCGAATACTCTCCTGTGCGGCAGAAGCACACACGTTTTTCAGCACCATCACGGTTTCCAAGGCCTGCCGAAGCTGTTGCATCTCGCGCGGATTGATGCGGCCGGTGGCCACTTTCGACACGATGCGCTCCAAATCGCCCACCTTGGCCAACTCCATCTCGCAGAGTTCGCGGAAATCGGGGTGGCGAAAGAAATGCTCGACGCTGTCGAGGCGACGCTCGATTTCGTCGACCGAACGGAGCGGAAAGAGCATCCACCTGCGCAACTGTCGCGCGCCCATGGGGGTGAGTGTGCGGTCTACGACGGAAAGCAGCGAGCGGCCGTCGCCGTGGTTGGTGGAGATGAGTTCGAGGTTGCGAATGGTGAATTTGTCAAGACGAACGAAACGCTCCTCTTCTATGCGCGAGAGGCGCGTGATGTGGTCGGTTTGGTGATGCTGCGTGAGGTCGAGATAAGTGAGAATGGCTCCGGCCGCCGTCGTGGCGACATGCAGATGATCGACCCCGAAACCTTTGAGGTTTTTCACGTCGAAGTGTTTCAATACCTTCGTGCGCGCCGAGGTGTCGGCAAAAGCCCAGTCATCGAGTTCGAACACAAAATAGCGTCCCGAAAAGAGATTGTCGAATTTGCCCTTCAAACCGCGTTCCACCAATATCTCTTTGGGCATGAAACCGGCCAAAAGCTTGTCGATATATTCCACCTCTCCCTCGGCCACGAGATATTCTCCCGTCGAGATGTCGAGCAGGGAAAGCCCCACGGAGGCCGCTCCGAAATGTATGGCCGCCAAGAAGTTGTTTTCGCGGCTTGTCAGCACGTTGTCCCCCAAGGCCACGCCGGGCGTTACCAATTCAGTGATGCCTCGCTTAACGAGTTTTTTGGTCTGCTTCGGATCTTCGAGTTGGTCGCAAATGGCCACCCGATAGCCGGCACGCACCAGCCTCGGCAGATAGTTGTCGAGTGCATGATGAGGAAAACCGGCCATTTCGGTCGAGCCGCTCGCTCCCTTTTGGTTACGTTTGGTGAGCGTGATGCCCAACACTTGGGAGGCCACGACGGCATCGTCGCAGTAAGTTTCGTAGAAGTCGCCGCATCGAAACAGCAGTATGGCATCGGGATTGGCCGATTTCATGTCGTGAAACTGCCGCATCATCGGCGTGAGTTCTTCTTTTGCCATGGAGATATGAGGTAGAAATAAATTCGGAGTAAATCGGAAAAGTGAGCAAGCAAAGATACAAAAAAAGCACCACCTCAATAGGAGAATAGTGCATAAATTTGTAATCAACACCCAAACATTACGCCATTTTTTCGCTCAAATAGCGAGCAGTGTAGCCCTTGCCGTGTTTCACCAACTCTTCGGGAGTGCCGGCAAACACAAGGCGGCCGCCTTCGGCTCCTCCTTCGGGGCCAAGGTCGATGAGGTGGTCGGCCGTTTTGATGACGTCGAGATTGTGCTCGATGACCACGATAGAATGGCCACGGTCAATCAATGCGTCGAAGGCTTTGAGAAGGCGTTGAATGTCGTGGAAGTGAAGACCGGTAGTGGGCTCGTCGAAGATAAACAAGGTAGGTTCGCAACGCTCCTGTCCCAAATAATAAGCCAGCTTGACGCGTTGATTTTCACCCCCGGAGAGGGTGGAAGAAGATTGTCCGAGTTTGATGTAGCCCAACCCCACGTCTTGCAGCGGACGCAAACGGCAGACGATTTTCTTTTTCTTGTTCGCGTCGAAAAACTCTATGGCCTGATTGACCGTCATGTCGAGGATGTCGCAGATGTTTTTGCCGGCGAATTTGACATCGAGCACTTCCGACTTGAAACGACGGCCGTGACAGCTTTCGCACTCCAAAACCAAATCGGCCATGAATTGCATTTCCACCTTCACCGTACCCTCACCCTTGCACTCTTCGCAACGACCGCCGTCGGTGTTGAACGAGAAGAAGGCCGGAGTCATGTCCAGCTGTCGAGCCAAAGGCTGTTCGGCCATGAGCTTACGGATTTCATCGTAAGCCTTCACATAAGTGACGGGGTTGGAGCGTGAAGATTTTCCGATAGGATTTTGATCGACAAAATCGACGATTTTGATGTCGGCGATGTTTCCCTCGATGCGCACAAATTCTCCCGGACGTTCGCCTCCTTCGTTGAGTTCCCGCCGCAGGGCTTGATAGAAAATGTCGCGCACAAGGGTTGATTTACCGGAGCCGGAAACACCCGTCACCACCGTAAAGACGTTGAGCGGAAACTTTACGTCAATGCCTTTGAGATTATTGTGACGGGCACCGATGATGTCGATCGAACGATTCCAACGTCGGCGAACGGAGGGTGTGGGAATGCTTTCCGCGCCGTTCAGAAAATTGACGGTGTGACTCTGCACGGAGGTTGTTTTCGAGGATTTCAAAACCGACATCGCCGTTCCGTTCCACACCACTTCTCCGCCGTTTCTTCCGGCTTCGGGGCCGATGTCGATGATGTGGTCGGCAGCACGAATGATGTCTTCGTCGTGTTCGACCACCACGACGGTGTTGCCTTGGTCGCGCAATTGTTGCAACACGCGAATGAGGCGATCCGTGTCGCGAGAATGAAGACCGATGGAAGGCTCGTCGAGAATGTAAAGACTGCCCACAAGCGAACTTCCCAAAGAGGTGGCCAGATTGATGCGCTGGCTCTCACCGCCGGAGAGCGAATTGCTCAAACGATCGAGGGTGAGATAGCTCAACCCGACTTCGTCGAGAAAGCGAAGACGATTGCGGATTTCGACCAGCAGGCGAGAGGCGACTTGGGTTTCATGCTCGTCGAGCTGCAACGCGTCGAACCATTCCGACAGTTCGCTCACGGGCATTCGCACCAAATCCGCTATCGTCCGTCCGCCGACGCGCACATAGAGAGCTTCTTTTCGCAACCGACTCCCCTTGCAAAAGGGACAAGAGGTTTTGCCGCGATAGCGAGAGAGCATCACACGATATTGAATTTTATATTGATTTTCTTCGAGCATGCGGAAAAAGTTGTCGATCGAAACATCGCCTCCTCCTTCATCCCACACGATGCCTTTTCCGCCATGCCAAAGCAGCTCTCTCTGCGCATCGGTCAGATTGAAATAGGGCTCAAAAATGGGGAAATCGTGTTGTGCCGCTTTTCGCATGAACTCTTGTTGCCAAATGCTCATCTTTTCACCGCGCCAACACATCACCGCGCCATCGTAGACCGACAAAGAGCGATCGGGGACGACGAGGCTTTCATCGATGCCGACAACACGACCGAAACCTTCGCACTTTGGGCATGCACCGGCCGGAGAGTTGAAAGAAAACAAGTTGTCGCCGGGTGTTTCAAAAACAATGCCGTCGGCTTCAAAGCGTGTGGAAAACGACACCAGTTCGCCCTCGGGATAAAAACGCAACAAGCATTCGCCGTCACCCTCAAACAAAGCTGTTTCGACAGAATCTGTCAGGCGTGAAATGCCATCTTTCGAACCATCGACAACCAGTCTGTCAATCAACAAAAAAAGCCGCTTTTCGGCCAATGCCCGTTCATTCTCAAACAGAGCAGCCTCGCTCTCGACAGCTTCCTCCATGCGCAACATTTTTCCGTCGACGTCAAGCCTCGACAACCCTTGCTGCATCATCACTTCGATCTGCTCCTTGAAGGTGCGATCGTGCAGTGTTTTGAGCGGTGCGAGCACGGTGAAGCGCGTGCCGACAGGTCTTTTCAAAACGGCCTCCACCACGTCGTCGGCACTATGACGCCGCACTTCCTCTCCGCTCACAGGCGAATAGGTGCGACCGATTCTGGCAAAAAGCAAGCGAAGATATTCATAAATCTCTGTGCTCGTGCCCACGGTCGAACGGGGGTTGCGGCTCGTCACTTTTTGTTCGATGGCGATGGCGGGAGGCAATCCCTTGATGAAATCGCATTCTGGCTTGTTCATTCTTCCCAAAAACTGTCGCGCATAAGCCGAAAGGCTCTCCACGTAGCGGCGTTGTCCTTCGGCATAGAGCGTGTCGAAAGCCAATGAGGATTTTCCGGAACCGGAGAGTCCGGTGATGACCACAAATTTTTCGCGAGGAATCTCCAAATCTATGTTTTTGAGATTATTGACCCTCGCACCTTTCACGATGATGGCGTTGTTCATACGGGAAATCGGGAGAATGTAAGATGAAAAAAAGGAAACGTCAATTCCTCTCGGAACTACGCTTTATTGTTGATGATGGCTTTTTCGCCGCATCACTCCACAAACAAATCTCGGAGCATCGAAACAGTCGTTTGAAGCGGACACATCGTCATAGCCGAGCAATTCAAACAATTCGAGCACATGTCGGTTGTAGTCGCGGTGGGTTTCGACGCAGAGCACGCCGCCGTCCGCAAGGTGCGTCGTGCCAAACCGACCGAGAGCGCGGTAAAACACCAGCGGATCGTAATCGGGTACGAAAAGTGCCGTGTGAGGTTCGTGTTCGACCACATGCCGAGCCATATCGGCCGCTTCGCGTCGGCGGATATAGGGCGGATTGCTCACGATGAGATCAAATGGTCTTTCGGGCGGACAACTCTCTTCCGAAAGGGGGATGACGTCTTTCTGTTCGAAGCGTATGTTTGCACCGAGCGAGGCGGCATTGCCACGCGCCACTGCGAGCGCATCGGGCGAAATGTCCCACGCCGTGATGTCGGCATCGGGCAGGCGCAAGGCCAGACTTGCGGCAATGCAACCGCTACCCGTTCCCACGTCGAGAATACATGCCCGGCCTTTGGAACAACGTGCGGCGGCAAGCTCCACAAGCCCGACCGTTTCGACACGGGGAATGAGCACGGCGGGCGACACCTCGAAGAAATGACCGTCGAACTCAGCATGACCGAGCACGTATTGCAACGGTTCGCCCCGTTCAAGGCGGAAGATGTCTTCTTGAAGCCTGTCGTTTTCCTCACAGGTGAGCGAGAGAGTTTTGTCGAGCAAAATGTCGGTTCGGTTCACCTTGAAGCGATCGGCAAGATAGCAGGCGGCAATGGCTTTGGCTTCGCGTTCGTCGTAGTCGGGCGTGAGCCTCAGCGCAATCATGCGGTCGAGGCGGAACAGGGAATGATCGATTTTCATGAGAGGGGGGGGGCACATGATTTATTTCAGATGTTCAAGATCGCGATAGATCTTTTGCATAAACGCCTTGGCCTTGTTGAGGCGAATGCCCGTGGGGTCGGGAGTGGTGTTTGATGCGCCTCGAATGGCCAGTTCGTAGGTGGTGACGCCTGTCGAATCGATCAACGTGTAGCCTTCCGGCCATGCGTGGAAGGCACAAGGGTTGGTGTAGGTTTGCGAGAGCACGTCGCGCGAGAAGCGGAAACGTTCGTGGCCGATGCCGAGCTGTCCGAGCAGCGTGGCCGGGAGGTCGGTTTGGTTGCAGATCGCCTCAACGCGACGCGGCTGTTTGACGGCACCTCCCGTCCAAATCATCGGGATGTGGTATTTGCGCGTGTCAAACTCGTTGATGTCCACCGGCCACGAAACGCCGTGGTCGGGCAGAATGACGATCAGCGTATTGTTCCATTCGGGACGACGACGAAACTCCGCTATGAAGTTGCCGATCGATTTGTCGAGATAAGCAAAAGCATTGAGCACGGGATCGTCAAGCTGCTCGTGGGGCACTTCCCAAGGTTCGTGGCTCGAAAGAGTCAGTATCGTTTTGAACCAAGGTTTGTCGGTCGGCGTGCGGTCGATTTCTTTCAGCAGTTCGGCAAACATCAAGTGGTCGGTGATACCCCATTTGTGTGTGCCGCGGAGCTTTTCGGGAAAATCGGCATCTCCCATTACGAGGTCGTACCCCGTGGCGAGGAGGTAGGAGTTCATATTGGTGAAGTTCTTGTCGCCGCCATAATAGAACGCCGTGTTGTAGCCTTCGGCTTTGAGCGATCCGGCGATGGAGGGCAACACGCGCGACTTGGCCGGCATCTTCATCACACTGGCATCGGGGAAGGCCGGATAGCCGGAGAAAGCGCAGATAGTGCCGCGGTCGGTGCGGAAACTGTTGGCGTAGCAGCGCGAGAAGAACACGCCCTCTTCGGCCAACCGGTCGAGATGAGTGGTGACGCCTTTCGTGCCTTCGGTGCAGCCCACCACTCTTCCGCCACACCCTTCCATGAGAATGAGCAACACGTTGGGGCGTCGGACGGTGAGGAGGGAGTCGGTGGGGAGAATGCGGCTTTCAGTGTTGTAGCCCAAGGTTTCGAAGATCTTATCGGCCTCTTCGGGCGAAAAATAAAGTGCCTGTCGGGAGTAGTCTTTCTCTTTGAACAACGAGTAGAAGAACGAGAAAATCGGATTGACGGCCGAGTGGTTGAGATACTGATTGGAGGAGAAGTAAACCATGCCAACATTGGCCGTGGAAGTACCCACACCGCCGCGAACAGCCAAAAAGAGCAAACCGCCGACCAGCAACAGAACGGTGCCGAAAAACGACCGTTGCCTCATCGACGAGGAGCGGAGCAAGGCTTCTTTTTGAGGATAAAGTGTCCACAGCAAACGAGCATAACCGCCCACCAACAGAAGAAACACCACCAAGGCGACAACGACAAACCCGGTGTTGAGGCTGTCGGTTACTCCCGACGGATTGTCGAGGTAGGAAAGGCAGACGGCGTCGAGCTTAAAGCCCCATTTTTCGTAGAGAATGGTATCGACGATGAAGACCAATATGACGGTCAGGGCGATGACGGAGGTGTAGACGCGATAGAGCAGACGCAGCAGGCTCTCGCACCGATTTTCTTTCACAAAAAGGCCGAACAGCATTGCCAGCCACAAGGGTGCGGAGGCATAGGCCGCGACGTTGAGATCGAGGGCAAGACCGTGGGCAATGACTTGAAACGTGTCCGTCGGCGAAACCCAGCCGTTGTGTAGGAAAAACACGAATTTGGCGACGACGAAAGTTAAAACGAGCGTCGCATAGAATTTGAGGAGAAACGATAATCTTGTTGTCACAACAATGATGTTATGGATGAAAACGAGTTTAGTTGCTATGTTGTATTGGGTCGGGGGAGGGGCTTACTTTCGGCAACGGCAATGTCGTTCAGCTTCCGTTGCCTCAAACTCTCCCTCCGCGTCTCACAGCTGCTGCATGTCGTTGAGGCGTTTGTAGTAGCCGTTGAGTTGCAAGAGGCTGTCGTGTGTACCGCGTTCTACGATTCGTCCTTCGTGCAGTACGAGGATTTCGTGGGCATGGCGAATGGTCGAAAGCCGGTGAGCAATGGCGATCGTGGTTCGGCTCGACATCAGTCGCTCCAACGCCTCTTGCACCAAACGCTCGCTCTCGGTGTCAAGGGCGGAAGTGGCCTCGTCGAGAATGAGAATGTCGGGATTTTTGAGAATGGCTCTTGCGATAGAAATACGTTGGCGTTGTCCGCCCGACAATCGACAGCCACGATCGCCCACCGAGGTGTCGTATCCGGCTTCGGTGGCCATGATGAAGTCGTGGGCATTGGCCACTTTGGCGGCCTCGATGACCTGTTCGAGCGTAGCGTTTTCGACGCCGAAAGCAATATTGTTGAAAAACGAGTCGTTGAAAAGAATGGCCTCCTGATTGACATTGCCGATGAGGGCGCGCAGATCGCTCAAACGGAGGGCGCGCACGTCTTTTCCGTCGATCAAAATGCTACCCTCCGTCACATCGTGGTATCGCGGCACGAGATCGACCAACGTACTCTTTCCGCTTCCGCTCTGTCCGACAAGAGCCACAGTCTGCCCTCTCCGCACGGTGAAGTCCACTCCTCGAATGACGAGTTTGGGCTCTTCGTCGTTGGCATTGGCATAGGCGAATTTCACGTTGCGAAACTCAATGCTGTCTTCCAACTTTTCGACGGTAAGGGGATTTTCCGGTTCGCAAATGGGATTTTCGGCCAATAGAATTTTATTGACGCGCTCCATTGAAGCCAATCCTTTGGGAATGGAGTAGCTGGCTCTCGAAAGGTCTTTGAGCGGCTGAATGAGGCTGTACAAAATCACCATGTAGAAGATGAACGTGGGGGCATCAATGGGACTGTTGTCGGAGAAAATGAGCGTTCCGCCATACCACAGCACAAGCACGATGAGACAGGTGCCGAGAAATTCGCTCACGGGGTGTGCCGATCCTTGCCGGGTGGACACCGAGGCTGAAATGTTGCGAAAGTCATTGGTGATTTTCTCAAACCGCTCCTGCATCTTGCGCTCCGCACCGAAGGCTTTGATGATGCGCATGCCGCCAAGGGTTTCTTCGAGTTGCGACATCGTTTCGCTCCACCTTGTTTGTGCCAACATGCTCGATTGTTTGAGTTTTCGGCCGATTTTACCCATTGCCCACCCCATTAACGGCAACACGACGATGGTGAAAATCGTGAGTTGCCAAGAGGTGTAGAGCAACACGCCGAAATAAATGGTGAGCAACACGGGATTTTTGATGATCATCTCCAAACTTCCCATGATAGAATTTTCGATTTCGTTGATGTCGCCACTCATTCGGGCAATGATGTCGCCTTTTCGCTCGTCGCTGAAAAAAGAAAGCGGCAGGCGCGTGATTTTGCGATAAACGGCATTGCGAATATCGCGCACAATGCCCGTTCGCACCGGCACCATTGTGGCCACGGAGGCAAAGTAGCACGACGTTTTCAAGGCCGTGGCAAACACCAGAAACAAGCCGATCATGAGCAGCGTGGTGCTGGCACCGTATTCGGCAATCAGACGTGTGGTGTAGTAATAGAGATTGTTGATGAGGATTTCTTTCAAATCGTCGAACTGCCAAGGGCGAAACTCGTAGTGCTGCCGGTTGATGCCGAAAAGCAATTGGAGCATGGGCACAAGCGAAATGAAAGAAAAAATGTTGAGCACCGCACTGAACACATTGAATAAGAGCGAAGCTCCCAAATAAGCCTTATAGGGTGCGACGTAGCGTCGCATCATTCTGAAAAATTCTTTCACGAAAAATCGTATTTATATATTGCCTTGCAAAAATACACAGAAAAAGCGAGACACCGACATCTTTCGGGCGAAATATCTTGTCTTAGAGCTACCGCTCACCGCTCATTTCTATCATATCGTTGCCTGCAAGACCGCGGCAAAACCATACGCATTCCCAAAACCACACGCAGCAAAACCGCCGCCGATTTCTCCGCAATGTGAACGAACGCACCTTGGGTTGCGCATCAAGTGTGGTTTTTAGGGGGGGAAGATTGCCCCGTTACGGGAGGCTTATCTCACAATGATCTCATAAAATCGTCGAAAAACATACACTTCTCCTCCCATTTCACTGAATATCAACAACATCGGAGTGTAGACAACAATTTTCCCATCTACACGAAAAATGGGGAAGTCAATGATACACAGACCAAAAGGAATGTAGACGGATTTCCCCAAAACCTACTTATTATACATTTTATACATTCTGCGATTTCGAGCCTTTGCACGCTTTCCCGATGCAACGTGTAGGTTGTGACAACGAATGTAGACGATTTCCCGTGTTGCATACACTCACAACAATCTATATATCTGCGATTTACACAAAAAATGTAGACAATGTAGACAAAAAAAAGGAAAAAGTCTGGGTAAGGGCTGAAAATGTTTTTTTTACGAAGAATGGTTGCACCTCCTCTTCGACTTGTCGGGATATGCTTTGGTGCGTCGGAACGCGTCTTACCCAAGGAGTAGAACAAACGGAGTAACGAGTAGAAAAATCTATCACAGACCTAAATTCCGAAAGTTCCCAATCGCTTTTCTTTTTGCTTCTCTTCTCGGTAATTCGGACTTTCGACATTGGGACTATCCCCTCTCTCATGGTGTGAGGCCGCACCGGAACCAAAGCTCCGGAGCGGCCTCCAAACAAAAAGGCAGAAACGATGAGGGTACGCTGTCGAAACGGTTATTCCGACAGTTTGTCGCCGTAGCAAAGGTCGCCGGCGTCGCCCAGTCCGGGCACAATGTAGGCCGCTTCGTTGAGCACGGGGTCGATGGCAGCAATCCAAAGGGTGACGTCGTCTGAGGGAAAGAGTTGTTTGAGCCTTTCCACTCCCTCTTGACAGCCGATCACGGCGCAAATGTGCAGTTTGGCGGGAGTGCCTTTGGTGAGATAAGCCTGATAGGCCAAATTGAAACTGCCGCCCGTGGCCAACATTGGGTCGACGAGCATGAAAGTACAACCATTGAGATCGGGCGAGGCGATGTATTCCACACACACTTCGATGTCTTCCTTTCGTCCCTCTTTGCGATAGGCACTGACAAATGCGCTGTCGGCATCGTTGAAGACATCGAGAAACCCTTCGTGCAAAGCGATGCCGGCACGGAGCACGGTGCCGATGACAATGCGGTCGTCAATGGTATTGGCGTCGGCTTGTGCGAGAGGCGTTTGCACTACTTTCTTGCTGTAATCGAGCGTGCGCGACACCTCGTAAGCCATGGCGTGGCCGATGCGGCGGAGGTTTTGGCGAAACCATGCGCGATTTTTTTGGATATTGACGTCGCGCAGCTCGGCGATGTAGTTGTTAATGACGGAGTTTTGTTCGGAGAAGTTGATAACTTTCATAATATGTCGTATGTATTTGGATGCACGAAGAGAGAGAAACGGGCGCAAAAAAACTCCCCTTAGAGATGCTCTTTGTCGAACATCTCCTAAGGGGAGGGTGTTGTCGGTGTCTATCGTCGTTGGCGACGCACGGAATAGGTGCGCGATGACGATGATGAAGTTTTCGAGGTTTTCACTTTCGGCGGCGATGCCGTGTTTTTTGAGGCAGAGCGCGATGCCCGTCGCGTCTTTTTGCGGCGATCGGATGCGGTTTTTCCCGTGTCGGACGCATCGGCGGCTTGCACAAGGGAATCGGCGGCGGTCGAAAGAGATTTGGGTTTGGGAAGATTTCCCCAAACATGGTCTTGAAACATTTTCAGTTCGTTTTCGATGCGGGTGCGCTCTTTGGTTTGTGCGGAATCGGTGGTGGCGTATTGCTCGATAATGCGGTCTTGGAGGTTGGTGGCTTTGTAAATATCTCCGCGATAGCGATTGGTCGAGAAATAGTCATCGGCCGAGATGACAGCGGCATTGTTGAGATTGCTGCCCATGAGGGAAAGTTTGGCCAAATGGGGAGCGGCCTCCTCGTAGCTGATCCAGAAGAGGGGTTTGTATTGGTTTTCTCCTTCGCCAAATTCGGTGACGACGACCGGGCAAAGTGCCGACACCTTGGTGCGAAACGTGGCGGTGTGCTGATCGTAGTAAACGCTCTCTTTGAGGAAATAGACCTTGACGTCTTCCGAGGGAAGGTCGGCGTCATTGACACGGAGTTTGCCTTCGACGGTTTCGTAGAAGATGCTGTTGTCGTCCATGATTTTCCGCCCCTTCACCACATGTGCCTCATCGAGATGCTCGTTGGCGTCGATGGTATATTCGTAGGCCTTGATCTTCCCTCTCAGGATGAGTCGGAAGAGATAAACAAAAAGGTTTGCCCGATCGCGAGTGGGGGTGACGGGATAGTAGAGCGGCGCGTTCTCTTCCTGTTTGAGATGAATGCGTCGGTACACATCGCGTCGCCATGCGGCATCTTCGGGCATTTTGACGGCCGTCGGAAATTCGCGGATCGAGCCTTTGCCCGCGGTGCCGTTATTGGCGGCAGCTGTTTTTTTGGCCGCTGCCGCCTCGTTTCGGCGTGCAGGGGGCTGTGCTACGGCGGAAAGGCCGACAAAAAGGAGCAAAAGGAAGAAAAGACGAGAGCACTTCATAAAATCAAATATTCTGAGTGTCGGATATGGCGGTGATGCGCCGGGGGGTTAGTTGATGATCACTTCGAGCGAGCCGGGCAGGGTACGCTCCATGCCGTCGGGGCCAATGGTGCGGACGCTGCTGATGTAGAAACGCTTGCCCTTGGAAAGCGTGCGAATGAGGTTGCGTTGGTCTTCGGTGAACGAGGCCGAAGAGGAGGCGCGGGTGAGCACGTTGCCCATGCGGTCGTGGAAGACGCATTCAAACGAGAGCACGCGGAAAGGAATGTTGAGCAGGCCGTCGTCGATAGCGGCGGTGAGCGATTTTGCGCCGACGATGCTGCCTTTGGCGATGCGACCGCCACTGATCAGATCGTCGCCCACGGCGATGAAAACAGAGGGGTCGGGGAGCTTGCGCACCTTGAAAGAGAAACTTCCGAGCGATTGTGGCTTTCCGCCGACAACGCCATTGACGGAAAACGTCACGTCTTGTCCGACCTTGGAGGGACGAGCCACGTATTTTCCGTTGCCTTTGGGCGAGAGCGTACCGCCGTTGAGCGAGAGCGAGATTTTGTCGGCGGCCACGCCGGAAGCACTCACGGAAATGGGGTTGTCATAGCCGGCATAGAGCACGTTCATCAAATCGGCCGCCACGGTGGCACCGGTCGGAGGAGCGATGACGTTGTATTTTTGTCGGAACTCGCGGCGAATGATTTCGCCGCCGGCATTGGGAACGGTGATGTAGCCCGAAAAGTTGTATTCGCCGGGAGCACCGACACGAAAGTTATATTGTCCGCCGTTGTCGATGCGACGGCCGTTTACGTAGACTTCGGGGCGTTGCGTGGTGTCCACGGCCGCCATGAAGATGCGGCTCCGAAACTCGTCGCCCGGAAAGAGCGTGGTGGCTTCGGGCAGCACGTAGGCATTGAGTTCGTTTACACGCACGTCTTTGAGGTCGATGTTGGCGGCAAGGGTGTGCAACACTTCGCTTTCGGCCTTGCGGACATCGCTCTGCAACTTGCTCAACATCGTCACGGCGGCTATCGAGGGCATGGACTCAAACATGTATTCCTGCCAGTTTTTTCCGAGGTTGTCGGAATTGGCCGGAACTTCGGTCGAGAGGTTGGAGGCGATGAGTGCCTGTTGGCGTTTGTCGGAAATGAAAGAGGTGATCAGTTGGCGATAGCGGTTGATGTGATCATAGAGTTTTCGTCCGCGCAGACTGACGGGGTTGAGCATAATGGTCGAGGCGGCTTCGAGATCTTCTTTGTTTTCCAAATTTTGAGGATCTCCGTCTCTCCCGTCGGTTTCGCGCGCAATCGCCCATTTGAGTTGTTCGGCCGTTCGACACAGACTGTCGGAAGCCATTTTGACGCGTTGTGCCTTTTCAAACCACGGTTTCACCTTTGTGGGATTGGCTTTGAGCTGTGTGGCGAAGTCGTCGTAAATGGCTTGGTTTTCTTTTTCCGCGTTGGCAATGGTGCGATCAAGACTGTCGCCCACGAGAACGAAACCTTTGAGTACGTCGTTGGAAACGTTGAGTGCCAGCATGGCCATCAACACGACATACATCAGGTTGATCATCTTCTGTCGGGGCGATATTGGTTTTTTCTTGATAGACATTCGTCGGGAATGTTGAATGTTTTCTACTTATAATTCGGTTTCGCTTTGGGGATTGGCGGCAGAAGCTGTGGCGGTCATGGCGGCTGCGGGATTGCTCATGATGCTGAGCGTCTGCATCATGCGGGCATAAATACGATTGACCTCTTCGATTTTGGCCGCCAAATCTTTGGTTTGCGCATTGATGTCTTCAATGGTATTGACTTGTCGGGAAATGGAAGCAAAGTGCAGGTCGTAAACCTTGTTGATGCCGATGAGCGTGCGGTTGAGGTTTTCCATTTCCTGAGAGTCGCGTGTGAGTCTTGCGCTCTGTTCGTCTACTTTGGCAAGGGTTTCGTTGAGGGTGGTGAGTTTTCCGATGTAGTCTTGCGTGGCGGCTTCCATTTCGGGCGACAAAACGGCTTGTGCACGGCGCAGGAGTTCGTCGTTGGCCAAACGGATAATGGTGGCGAGTTTGTCGGCCTCTTGTTCCACGGTGGCGGTTCCTTCGGGGGTGTTGTAGAGGTTGGCGACGGCCGCCTGCCATGAACCGGCGGGAGCGTTTGCTGCGGCTTCTCCTTCACCGGAAGAGGGAGCTACTCCGCTACCGACTGCCGATGTGCCGCCGATGATGATCGTCGAACCGCCCGGCACGCCGCTGCCGTGAGCCGCTGCCGGAGAAGAGGGTGTTTCGATTTCGGAAGCGCGGTGTTCGTGGTGGCGATGTTCATGTTCAATCTCGTGCTCGGTGCCGTGTTCGGTATCGTTTTCAATCCAACCTTCGGCGCGCTCGATTTCCTCGTCGGTTTCAAAATCTTTGGCCAATTCCTTGCCGATTTCTTCTTTGTCGAAAGGACGGTCGAAAGCGGCGAGAAAAAACACGACGGCTTCGGTGCCCATGCCGAGGAAAAGCATGAGGTTGCCGCCGGGAATGTGGGTGAGTTTGAAGAGTGCGCCGAGAATTACGATGGCTGCGCCCCACGAATAGGCGTAGTTGAGAAAGGTTTGTCCGGGCACACTGTCCATCCAGTGTTGGAGGCGGACGACGATATTGAGTTTGCTCATAAGGCTAAGCGTTGATTGCGAGAGGAGGAATTATCGTTTTTTCTTATCGCTGGTGTTGGAGCTGACCGTTGCTGCTTTGGAACGCACGCATCGGAAACCGACGAAAGATCGCGGATGATTTTGGTATTCCCACGTGCGCCATGCCGATCGAATGAAAGAAAGGGGGTCTTTCCACGAACCGCCGCGCACGCTTTTTCGTTTTAGGAAATAGGGGTCTTCCTTGGCGGCGTCGTAGCGCAGTTCGGGATTGACATCGGCCATTGCGTTCACGCCGGCTTCGGTAAACACGGTGTTTGTCCATTCGGCCACGTTGCCGGCCATGTCGAAGAGGCCGTTGCTGTTTGCGCCGTAGATGCCCACGCGGGAGGTAATGAGGTTGCCGTCTTCGGTGTAGTTGCCGCGATCGGGCTTGAAGTTGGCAAAGAAGCATCCTTTTTCGTTTTTCGATTCTTGGCTTTCCCAAGGAAAGGGATTTCCTTCACGGCCGCGGGCGGCAAATTCCCACTCCACTTCGGTGGGCAGGCGGTAGCGTTGTATGTAGCGCGCCTCGGCTCCCATGCCGCGCAACAGATATTCGGTGCGCCATGCGCAGAAAGCCTGTGCCTGCTCCCACGTCACGCCCACGACGGGATAGTCGTTGTAGGCCGGCGAGGAGAAGTAGTTTTTCATGTACACGCCGTTGTTGGCATTGGGAAAGTCATTGACCCACACAGTCGTGTCGGGATATACGGGCACGATGTAGGTGTTGAGAAAATCGTAGAGCGAAGAGAGGGGGCGATTGATGGTTTCGCGCACGATCTTTCCGTTTTCATCAATATAGGCCGTGTCTTTTGAAATCATCACCACCTCTTCGGGATCGACCGCGATGTCGGTGTTGAGCACACGCTCTTCGGGATTAAGACGATATTTTCGGAGGGCGGCTTTTTCGTAGTCGAAGATTTCGTAGCGATAGTTGAGCTGCCGGTCGTCAAGCATTTTGGTGCCGTCGATGGGATGCGTTTTATAGACGCTTTCGAGGGCTCTGGCCTGGTCTTCGTTGGGTTTGCGCCACGGCAGAGGCTTGTTCCAGTTGAGATGAGGTTTGACAGGATCGCCGAATTTGTCGGTTTCAATTTTGTAGGTTTCGTCGCCGCCGAAAGAAGGATCGGCCATGCGCTCGCGCAAAATGCTGTCGCGCACCCATTCCACAAACTGCCGATACATCGAGTTGGTCACTTCCGTTTGATCCATCCAGAAGCCATCGACCGAAATTTCCTTTTGAGGAATCATCGTGCCCCACAGACTGTCGTTTTCTTGCAGACCGATTTGCAGATAGCCTCGTTTAATCTCGATCATGCCGTAGGGCGTCGGTTCCATAGGTGCATGGGAGCGTTGGCCGGTGACCTCGCCGCCGTTGCGCATGGCAACGCCGCTGCCGCCGAAGCAGGAAACGAGTACGGAGGCAATCGCCGCACCCCAAAAGAGTGTGAATATCTTTTTCATAAGTCAATCAAATGCATCGTGGTGAAGAGCGGCCGTCGGCGGATGTCGGCAGACAGCCTCGGTGTGGCGTGAAGCGAGGGGTTAGAGCCACCTCACGCTTTTGTGCAGGTTGCGCCCTTTTTTGCCCAAATCCAAGTTCAAACGATAGGTGAGGGTGATTTCGTGCTGCCCGGCCGACAAGCCGAGGCCGGCGGTGTTGGCCTCGTAGCCGTAGCTCAGATCAATGCCTCGAAACGTGCCTCCGACAAAAAGCCCCACACTGCGACCCGGAGCGTAGTTGAGGCCGGCAGAGAGCTTCCGTTTTTCAAACTCATATTGTCCGCGCAGCGTCAGATCGAGCCGATAGTCGGTAAAATCGGTGCGCAACATGGCAGAAGGGGTTATTGTATAGAACGGATGGTTTAATTTTATATTGTATCCGCCGCTGAAATTCAGCAAACTTTTGACCTCCAAATCGTTGCTTTCTCCCAGCAACACCGTCGGCGCGGTCAGGCGGAGCATGGATATTCCGAGGTGAAGACTGCGCCTTGTGTATCCGGCTCCTGCCGAAAGGTCGAAAGCCGATCCCGTCAGTTTGGCCGAGGGGAAGGCCGGATCGTTACCGTCGGCCAAATCGGCTTTCGTGCCGTCGATTTCCTCCTGCAACATATCGGCTTGAAGTCCCACGGAGAGAGTGCCTCCGTATAGTTTTTGGTGATAGGCGTATTGCAGGGCGAAACGCTTGTGGGAAAACAGTCCGATGGCGTCATTCAGAAACATCGCCCCCACACCGTGCCGGGTCGTTCCCATGGCAAAAGCCATGTCGGCACCTGCCCACATGGTGCTTCCGGCGTTTTCAAAACCGGCGGCGTGCGTTTGCAGTGCGGCGTTGACGGTGAGTTGTGGCGATCTGCCCACGGCGGCCGGGTTCCACTGTGTTTCCACTTGGTGATATTGCATGAATGCCACATCTTGCTGTGCATACGCAGAGAAAGGAAACCAACCGCCCGACAACACGAGCACAGCCCACACGATACGACAAACGGCTCTCCTTATCGTTTGAAAGGAAAGACAGTCGAAACATGGGGGCATCTCTCCGGTGAGGAGAGAAATGTGGTTCGTGTGAAACATTTTCGCCGACAAATTTACGATAATCCCTTAATTACACCAACGTTTCGCGGCAACTTTTAGTATGTCGTCGCCCTAACGACGCGCTCGTAGAGGAATTGTCGTAAGCCAATTCGGGATAAAGAATACTTGTTTTTTAGCTTGAAACAGTTTCATCGGAAGCCCCCAAAAAAGAGGATTATCTTACAGAGGTTTCTATTTTGCTACTTGTTACCTTTATCTTTTGATTGCCTTTTCTCTTTCGTCGCAGCGTTTTCGATGAAACCGCCCTTTTCGGCCGCTTTCTTACCCTATTTTTATTTTTTGCCGTTTTGCCTTCGCTAAAACGCCTTTCCATTTGAATTTCAGCGGGTTTCGTGCGAAGGCAAGTGAAGGCAAACTTTTTAATCGATTTTCAAACAACTGAAAATCAAGACATAACGGTGAAGGCAAAACGAGGTGTTTGCTTTCACCTGCTTCCGCCATTGCAGTGCGCAAAACGGCTTACATTCAAGGCAGTGAAAGCAAAAAATCGTTTCAATAAACTGATTTTCAGACAACTGCAATCCGAGAACAGATTTTGCCTTCACTTGCCTTCGCAAGAAACTCACTGACATTCAGGAGATTTGCTCGTTTTGCGAAGGCAGTGAAGGCAAAATGCAATCACAAGGAATACGCGCGCGTGCGCGAGAGCGAAGTATTTTTGTGCCCACGGGAGGCGGATTTACTCAGGTCTGAGTTAGAAATTTCTGCAAGCCATGTAGTTTTTTCTGCGAGCCATGTAGAATGTCCCACCCGGCATGTGGCTTTTTCCACAAGGAGGGAACGTCAAAAATAGTTGATCACGTAGTGCTGTTTGTTGAGATTCGGATAGAGATAAATCAGTCCGAAACGATAGAGGTCAAACGTGACGACCGCGGAAGGCGCATGGCAGAGGGCTTTCCAAAGTTTTCGGGACGCGGCGTTTCGATGCGGACTGCGACACACGATGAGCGCGGGAGAGGAAACGGCGACGGGGTTGCTCAAAAAAATGTCGTCGGCCGAGATACAGTTCTGCAAAAAGTCGGAGCAATAGACGAAATCGCATGTTGCAATCAGTTCGGAGAGCGAAACGGGCGATGCGTAAACCGTCTGTCGGGCATGAGGTCGCGCGGCGCGCAGATAAGCCTCGACACGTCGGTCGGCCGTTCCGACCATGCCGATGCGATCGGCTTTTTGCGCATTGGCCAATCGAAACAGCAAACGCTCGTCTTTTTCCGACAGCAATCCCTGCCATGCCTTGCGTTGCCGCGAGAGCGGAGCATAGGCATAATACTCGTCGCGGCAATAGATGACGCCCGTCACCAAGTTGAAAGCAAAAGGGGAATGCACGCCGTAACCGCACCGATGACGGATGCGGCGAAACCACTCGAAGAGGCGACGAGAAAGACAATAGTCGGTGTTCATGCGGCGAATGTACGTTTTCTTTTCGGACTATGGGCAGGAATGCCGCGAAAAAGCAAAAAAACGGCGGTGGCGTGCCCTGCCTTCACGATGCGACAGCCCGACGGCGGTCAAGAGAGCGGTTTCAGCATACAGCCTTCAAGACCGACCGTGAGCACTGCCGGCAAATCCGACTCCGGCAACCGTTCCCCCATGCGGAGTGCCACGTGTCCCATTGTGCGGCGAAGGTTGATTTCGATGCAAGGGTGCAACCCTTCGGGCGTAAACAGAACATCGACCCCCAAATCTCCCACATACGCGCCGCCGATCAGTCGCTGCAATCCTTCGGAGAGCAGGGCGATCAGATCGTTGAGGGAGCGTTCGAGGACGGACGCGGGCAAGGCGTCGGCCGAGGTTTGTCGCCATGTTTGCAAGAAGCGCATTTTCAGAGCGTCGGCCTTGTCAATGAGGTGTCCGGCATAAGCTCCGTTTTCGGCCGTGGAGAAGAGGGAGCAGCCGACAAACTCTACGCGCCCCGACTCGCAGCTTCCAAACTCCAACGCTCCGTCGGCTTCTCGGCGATACCACCGCTGCACCTCAATGCCGCCTTGTCGGTGCAGACACCGGCGCGCACGGGCTTCTGCCATCGCGTTTTGTCCGCCGCGATTGGAAAACACACCCCTTCCGCTGCTGCTCCACGGCTGTTTGAGCATCGCTCCGTCGGGATGTTGCGCCAAAACCTCGGCCACCTCCGACCACGAGGTACACCAGCGGCTTTCGCCGGGCAACACGCCGGGCGGAAGCCGTTGTCCGTTCAGCCATTCGAGAAGCCCGACCCCCGTTTTTCGACTGCTCAGCGCGCGCAGGCGGTCGAGCTGTCCGTCCGTGGGCAAGAGCCGATCCGGCGCCCCGATTCGGCGCAGCATTTGCACCAAACAGATGTCCCACCCCCACGGCTCGATGCGGCCGACCGTGTCCCAGTCGGGCGGCGTCGCGTCTTCGGGGAGCATGGACGGCGGAAAGACAAGACAAACGTCTTCGGGCGGCATCCACCACCGAGGCAGATCGCCCAAAGCCGCGGCCAAACGGCGCGAAGCGAGCGTGGGAATGTGGTGCGGGCGGTGGACGGCCAACGCTTCGTCGTGCCAAGGATTAAACAAATGAAGGGTGCGCAACATGAAACTCCAAACGCAAAAACAACTGCTTTATTCAAAGAAGTTTACCCGGCCTGCCGAAACAAAATGCAGCATCTCGCCAACGGACGAAAGACAAAAGGCGGGGTTTTATATTAAAAGTTGTGCAAAGGTATAGGTTTCCCGTCTGAAATCAGTATCTTTGCCCAATAATTATATTTAAAACCCAAAGAGTTGTTGGGAGTTTTGGGCGGCTCTTCCCGATCGCGGCTGCCCCGATGTCCAACGTTCTTCCCAAATCTCGCCTTATGCTATTCCACCAAAACACCTACGTTGATCGACGTGCCCGCCTGCGCACACTCGTCGGAAACGGATTGATCGTGCTGATCGGCAACAACGACAGCCCCTTCAACTACCCCTCCAACACCTATAAGTTCCGGCAAGACAGCTCTTTCCTCTACTTCTGCGGTCAGCACCGCGACGGCCTTGCCCTCGCCATCGACTGCGAAAGCGGCGTGGAAACCCTGATCGGCAACGACATTGACATCGACGACATCATCTGGACGGGCCCCGTGCCCTCCATGCACGACATGGCCGCCGAAAGCGGCATCGGGCAAACCGCCCCCATGAGCGAACTGGCGCGCCTCATCCAAACCGCCAAAGTGGCCGGACGAAAGGTGCATTTCCTCCCCCCCTATCGCCACGACACCATGATACAACTCATGGATCTGACCGGCATTCACCCCTCGCAACAACGAGAAGCGGCAAGCATGGAGCTGATCAAAGCCGTGATCGCGCTGCGCAACATCAAGACCGAAGAGGAAATCGCCGAACTCGAACGCGCCGCCCTCATCGGCTACGAAATGCACACCGCCGCCATGCGCCTTGCCGTCCGCCCGGGCATGACCGAAGCCTACATCGGCGGCGTGCTCGACGGCATTGCCGCAAGCCACGGCAGCCACGTGTCGTTTCAGAGCATCGTCTCGATGCACGGCGAAGTGCTCCATGGATATCCCTCTCCCAAAGTGCTTGAAAGCGGCCGCCTCCTGCTGGTCGATGCCGGAGCCGAAACTCGCGAACACTACTGCTCAGACCACACGCGCACCACGCCGATTTCCGGACGCTACACCTCGCGCCAGCGCGACATCTACGACATCGTGGTCGATGCCCACGACCTTGCGCTCCGCCACGCCAAACCCGGCGTGCGCTACATGGACGTGCATTTGGCCGTTTGCCGTCTGATCACCGAACGGCTCAAAGCCCTCGGACTGATGAAAGGCGACACGGACGAAGCCGTGGCCGCCGGAGCACACGCCCTCTTCCTGCCCCACGGACTCGGGCACGCCATGGGCATGGACGTGCACGACATGGAAGGCCTCGGACAAAGCAACGTCGGCTACGACGAAGAAACGCAGCCCTCCGCCCAGTTCGGACTGGCCAGCCTGCGATTCGGCCGGCGTTTGGAGGTCGGACACGTCGTCACCGACGAACCCGGCATCTACTTCATTCCCGATCTCATCGACCTGTGGCGAAGCAAGGGCACAAACAAGGAGTTCTTGAATTTCGATCTGATCGAAACCTACAAGGACTTCGGAGGCATCCGCATCGAAGACGACCTGCTCATCACCGCCGACGGCTGCCGGTTCATCGGAGAAAAACGCATCCCCTATCACGCCCAAGACGTGGAGGCTTTTCTCCAAGAAAACGCGGAAGCCTGAACACCGCACGGACGTCGGCTTTGACCGAACAGAATATTATCAACACATCCATAAAACCATTCATTTCAATGAAAAAAGTACTTCTTGTCGCCCTCGCCGTTCTCTTTGCGGTGAGCGGAGCCGAAGCGCGCAAAAAGAAAGCCGCTCTCCCCAAAGACACGCTCGTCTTCACCACCGTTGTGGCTCAACCCGTGACCTCGATCAAAAACCAAAACAACTCCGGCACCTGTTGGGCATACTCCGCTTTCGCCTTCTTGGAAAGCGAAGTGCTCAAAAAAAATCCCGGCATGAAACCCGAAGACATCGACCTCTGCGAGTCGTTTCTCGTGACCAAGACCTACACCGACCGCGCCGATCGCAACGTGCGCACCCATGGCGACGCCAGCTTCTCGCAAGGCGGTTCTTTCTATGACGCCATTTTCTGCATGGAGCAATACGGCCTCGCGCCCGAAGGCGTCATGCCCTATCCCAACACCCTCTATGGCGACTCGCTCTTCAACTTCAAACAGTTTTGGCCGGGGCTCGAAGCCTATGTCAAATCCGTGTCGTCGCCCGAAAACAAAACCATCAACCCCATTTGGAAGAAAAACGTGCAATACATGCTCGACGGCTATTTCGGCACAGCCCCCGAAACGTTCACCGTGGCCGGCAAGGAGTACACCCCAAAAACCTATGTGTCCGACTATCTCCGCCTCGACCCCGCCGACTACGTCAGCCTCACGTCCTACACGCACCACCCCTTCTACGGACAGTTCATTCTTGAAATTCAAGACAACTGGCGTTGGGCTTCGTCCTACAACCTCCCCATCGACGAATTGATGGAAGTCATGGAGAGTGCCGTGCGCAACGGATACACCTTTGCATGGGGCGCCGACGTGTCGGAAGACGGCTTCTCGCGCCGCACCGGCAAGAACCGCTGCGTAGCCACCGTGCCCGACACCAAAAGCACCGCAGGAGTAGGCTCCGACCAGTCGCGCTGGACAGGAGAAAAGGCCGGTGCCAAAATCTCCGAAAGCGACACCAAAGGCGAAAAGACCATCACGCAGGAAATGCGCCAACTCGCCTACGACAACCGCGAAACCACCGACGACCACGGCATGCAGATCTACGGCATCGCCAAAGACCAACACGGCAAGGAATATTTCATGATGAAAAACTCTTGGGGAGCTTTCGGCCCCTACAAAGGATTTTGGTATATTTCCAAGCCCTATGCCGCCTACAAGACGATGAACATCGTCATCAACAAGAACGCCATACCTGCCCCCATTCGCGCCAAACTCGGCATCTGATCGGGCATAATTCTCCCACTCAAAAGCCGCCGACAACTCCGCTCCCGGATTGTCGGCGGCTTTTGTCACGCGCACGTGTCAAACCATTCGAGAACGCTTAACCCAAACCCCAAAAACCGTTAATAAGTAAAGCCGAGAGAGAAGAAAGTCGGAAGAAAGTTTGTAGGGCGAAAAACTTTTTTCGTAATTTTGTCACGGAGAGAGAAAGCACCTTCCGACAAGATCGGAAAGCCGAACAGCCTCTTCCGCAACCTGCCAATTAACAACCCATAAATACTTTAACCAATGGCAACATTAGATCTTACCCAGTACGGTATTACCGGCGTTACCGAAATCGTACACAACCCCTCTTACGAAGTACTTTTCGAAGAAGAAACCAAGGCCAGCCTCGAAGGTTACGAAAAAGGTCAAAACACCGAGCTTGACACCGTAAACGTGCTCACCGGCATCTACACCGGTCGCTCGCCCAAGGACAAGTTCATCGTAATGGACAAAAACTCCAAGGATACCATCTGGTGGACTTCTGACGAGTATAAGAACGACAACAAACCCATGACCGAAGAAGCTTGGACTGTGGTGAAAGACCTCGCCAAGAAAACGCTCTCCAACAAGCGCCTCTTCGTTGTCGATGCTTTCTGCGGTGCCAACCACGACACTCGTCTTGCCGTTCGTTTCATCGTGGAAGTAGCTTGGCAAGCTCACTTCGTGACCAACATGTTCATCAAGCCCACGGCAGAAGAACTCGAAAACTTCACCCCCGACTTCATCGTTTACAACGCTTCAAAAGCCAAAGTAGACAACTACAAAGAACTCGGGCTCAACTCCGAAACCTGCGTTGCCTTCAACATCACTTCCAAAGAACAAGTGATCCTCAACACTTGGTACGGCGGTGAAATGAAGAAGGGTATGTTCTCCATGATGAACTACTACCTCCCCCTCCGCGGCATCGCTTCCATGCACTGCTCTGCCAACACCGACCTCGACGGCAAAAACACCGCAGTGTTCTTCGGACTCTCCGGAACCGGTAAGACCACCCTCTCCACCGATCCCAAGCGTCTTCTCATCGGTGACGACGAACACGGCTGGGACGACAACGGCGTCTTCAACTTTGAAGGCGGTTGCTATGCCAAGGTGATTAACCTCGACAAAGAAAGCGAACCCGACATCTACGCCGCCATCCGTCGCAACGCACTCCTCGAAAACGTAGTGGTAGACGAAAACGGCAAGATCGACTTCAACAGCAAGGCCAACGGCGAAAACACTCGCGTATCTTATCCCATCGACCACATCGAAAAGATCGTACGTCCCGTTTCTGCCGCTCCCGCTGCCAAACAGGTGATCTTCCTCTCGGCCGACGCTTTCGGAGTGTTGCCCCCCGTTTCCATCCTCGACGCCGGTCAAACTCAGTACTACTTCCTCAGCGGATTTACCGCTAAGCTCGCAGGAACTGAACGCGGCATCACCGAACCCACTCCCACCTTCTCCGCTTGCTTCGGACAAGCATTCCTTTCGCTCCACCCCACCAAGTATGCGGAAGAACTCGTTAAGAAGATGGAAGCCAACGGCGCGAAGGCTTATCTCGTGAACACCGGTTGGAACGGTACCGGCAAGCGCATCACCATCAAGGACACCCGCGGCATCATCGACGCCATCCTCGACGGTTCGATCGAAAAGGCCGAAACCAAGACCGTGCCTTTCTTCAACTTCGTGGTGCCCACCGCCCTTCCCGGCGTGAACCCCGCTATTCTCGACCCCCGCGACACCTACGCAGATGCCGCTCAGTGGGAAGAAAAAGCCAAGGATCTTGCAGGACGTTTCATCAAGAACTTCTCCAAGTACACCACCAACGAAGCCGGTAAGGCTCTCGTGGCATCGGGCCCTCAGCTCTAATCTGACTAAACTTCATACGTAAGAGGTGCGTCAAAACTTTATTTTAGGCGTGCAGTACACGAAGATTTCTTCGCCCTGCCGCTCAACATAAAGTTTTGGCGCACCTTTTCTTTTTCAAAGATACAATTTCCCCAAACTTGCACATAGCGGCTTGCAGACGCTTCTTTTTCGGGCTTTAAGAGATCGCTGCCAAACTACACGTCCGTCCCAAAATCCATTTTGAGGAGCGGGTCATTTGAGGCTGTATCTTTGGAGCTGTTCGGACACTATCAATTTTGAAACTTACACACTTTTTCGGACACTACCCTTACACTTTTCAAGAATAGTAACCAAACTTCAAAATCGTATCTTTTTCATCAAGCAAAGAGAAGAGGTCGTTCCAAAATCCATACGATTTTGGAACGACCTCACAAATATGATGAACAAAAATATGTTCAGCCTTATTTGATTTCGAGCTGTGCACCGGCCTTGAACTTCACGACTTTCTTGGCAGGAATTTGAATTTTTTGTTTGGTGGCGGGGTTAATACCTTCGCGAGCGGGACGTTCGTTCACAGAGAAAGTTCCAAAACCGAGAAGAGCAACTTTACCTTCTTCCTTAATGCCGTTGGCAATAGCGTCGAGAGCGGCATCGATAGCGGCTTTGGCTTGTGCTTGTGTGAGATTTGCTTGTTTTGCAACTGCACTTACGAGTTCTGTTTTGTTCATATTGATTATTTTTTAGAGTTGATGTTTCGTTAAGAAATCGCTTTTCGATGCAAATATATTGTAATGTATTGGCTTTCACAAGCTTTTTTCCTTTTTTTTTATGCCTCAATCCAATGTTCTGCTTATTTTTTTAATAAAGAGTAGAAAAAAGGAGAAAAAGCAAGATATTCAGCACTTTTTAGCGGATAATAGCCACTTTGGCCGCCACGGCGTTTTTGCTATCGGGTGAGGCGATGTGAAAGTAGTAAATGCCGCTCCCTACGCGAGTGCCGTCGTAGCCGCGGCCATTCCAAATGAAAGTGCCGCCCAAAGAAGTGCCGTGTGCCACGGTACGACCACCGGCATCGGTCACCTTGATGTCGGCATCGGAAACAAGTCCGTCGAGCACGATGTCGCCCTCATAATCGGGACGAACGGGATTGGGATATACGCGCAAGGCTTCTCGACGAAGAGAGGGGAGAGGTTCGGAAACGTGGCTCTCGTAGGAGAGCAAACCGCTGTCGGTGGCAATCATGACCTGACCCGAAACAGGGTGGCAGGCGATGCTCCAAATGTTATCGGAAAGAAGAGGAGAGTCGGCCGAAGTAAAGTGGAGGATCATACGCTCTCCGTCGGGAGAAAAGAGGTAGATGCCGTTGCCTTCCGTACCGATCCATTTGCGGTTGGCACCGTCAATGGCAATGGCCGTCACCGCCACTCCGGAGAGCAGATAGTCGGCATAGTTGGTGCCGTCGTTTCGGGGCACTTTGACTTGCGTGACGTGAAAATCTTTGTTAAACCAGCGATCGGGATCTTCTACTTTGAAAATGCCTTGATCGGTACCGAGCCAAACGGCTCCGTCTTTGTCTTCAACCATGGCAAAACCTCGTTGAAAGATGCAACTTGCACCGTCTTGGTTGAAAAAGGAAGAGCGATAAACGGCGATGTCGTCGTCGGTGTTGTCGATAGTGCCGTTGTAGTCGATGCAGAAGAAGCCTCCGGCGTGATTATTGACGGTGCGGCGAGAGGCTACCCAAAGACGGCCTCGGCTGTCGATGAGGGTCTTTTCGAGCGTGGGGGCTTGTTTGAGCGAAGGGTGATAGAGCCCTTTCCAAGAGCCGTCGGGCTTCAACACCCAAAGGGTGGTGTCGCGCTGATTATTGACAACAAACAAGTTTCCGGCCTTGTCGAATACCACGCCGTCGGTGCGGACGTATTCCACCCCGACGGGATCTTTGTAAAGAGCGGTCACGCTGTTGAGCGCGGAGTTGCCACGGCTGTATTGACGGGCTATTTTTCCGAAACGCTCCGAGAAATCGTATTCATAAATGCCGGTGCGGGCTGTGGATACGAAATAACGCCCTTTGCGATGAGGGTCGGTGGCGATGCAGGTGGCGTCTTCGAAGCGCGAACCGATGTAACCGTCTGCCGTGGTGGGGGCGTCGAAAAGTTTCCAACGCTGTCCGTCGTAGAGCATGGCGGTTTGGGGAAGATGGTCGGCGTCGGTGGGATCAAGACGACCGGCGGCCACAAGGAGATCGGCACCGTCATAGGTCATATAGTATTGTCTGTCGTAGCGAGGGCCGAAACCGCCTATGGAGAGCGACGCAGCCGCATAATCAATGGCAGCACCTTTGGGAGCAACGGAAACGACGCCGCGCCCATCGAGAGCGACCCAAAAACCGCCCTTGCCGTCGGGTTCAAAGAAATTTCCTTCGGAGGGTCGGGTGAAGATTTCGGGAGTTTCGCCGCCTTTCGCATAAACGAGAAGATGACCGGGAGCAACGGCCACGACATTGTCATCGACATCGGCATGAGCTCCGGTGAGAGAATAGTTGCCGATTTGACGAGCCGATGAGGGAGTGTCGGCATCGGGAGAAGCTGCGACATACCACACTCCGGCGGCCGATTGCTCGGAGGGAGAGGTGATCAGATGAAGCGCAGAAGCGGTGGAGATAAGGGAGAGTGTCTTGTGAGGAAAATAGTTTTTCCAAAGCGAAGTGTCGGAAAGATTGTCGGTAGAGCGGGCATAAATCACGCCGCCGTCGGTGCGGGCAACAAAAATGTGTTGTCCGAAAATCGCCACGTCGTTGCAAGAACCGATGCGATAAAAACCTCTGAACTCCCGTTTGGCAAGATCTACCCAGAAAAAACCGACGTTGGTGGAAATGAAAGCGTGATCCTGCCGCACGCTGAGTTGGTGCAACTGGATGTCGCTATCGTTATCTCTCTTGATCTGCGGAAGATTGATCACTTCACCGGTTTGCGGGGAGAAAAGATCGATGTTGCCGTCGGCATAAAGGAGTACAAGGAGTTTTCGTGTTTTGCTGTATCCGATCTCCTTGATGCGCTTGCCGTTGAGCCCATGACTGACACGATCGACGGTGGTAATTTCGGTCGTGGAAATGTTATAAATGAGCAGATTTTCGCCGAAAAGGGCATAAAGCTCTTCGCCGGCACGAAGACATTGTTTGCCGTCGTGGTAGGAAAGGTGGAGCGACCAAGGGTTTGTTGCCGAAAAGCCCGAAGCGAAAGGAAACAGACAACAAAAAGAAAAAAACAGAAAGAGATATTTGTTCATGACTGTCGGCTATGAGAAACGAAATCCGAAAAGGAGGTTTGGCTGAAATACAGGAAATCAGACTTCCAGAAATTCGCAGAGTTTGACAACGGCTCTCGCACGGTGAGAAAGGCTGTTTTTGACAGCCACTCCCAGTTCGGCAAATGTTTTTCCCGTTTCTTCGGGTGAAAAAAGAGGGTCATAGCCGAAACCTTCCGTACCGCGACATTCGGTGGCGATGTAGCCTTCGACCTTGCCTTCAAAAAGATGTTCTTCCCCTTTTAGTATTAACGCAACAACTGTGCGAAATTGTGCACGGCGGTCGCTTTTTCCATCCATTTCCTTCAAAATCTTGGCCACGTTGGCTTCGGGATCGTTGCGGTCGGGATAGGCATAACGGGCGGTGCGCACGCCGGGGCGTCCGTCGAGAGCGACGACTTCGAGTCCCGTGTCGTCGGCAAAGACGTCGAGGCCGTAGCGTTCGTAAATATAGCGCGCTTTTTGAAGTGCGTTTTCTTCGAGCGTTTCGGCCGTTTCGGGAATGTCGTCGTGGCAGCCGATGTCTTGGAGAGAGAGAATTTCAAAACGGTCGCCCACAACGGCGGAGATTTCGGAGAGCTTATGGGGGTTGTTGGTGGCAATGACAAGTTTTTGTTTCATGACGGGATTTCGGATGTAGAGCAAGAGGTGCTGTTGTCGATAATGAGAAGAGGGAGATTGCCCAGTTGGGCGGCAGCGTCGGTGAACGAACTCCAATAGCTGCCCAGCAGTCGGGAGGTGCGAGCAAGGCAGAACAAGTCGATCACGGCTTCTTCGATGCCGCGCAGTTCGGCACGACTGCCACGACAATGTTGCGTAAAGATGCGGTCGGGAAAGGTCTCGTACAATCTGTCTTTGAGCGAATTGTCGTCGGTGGCAAGAAAAAAGTCGGCCATAGGATCTTCGGAAATGGTGCGACGAATGGCTTCGAAAAACATCGGTTCGGTGCTGTGTGCCATGCTCACCGCGTTATCGGTTCGGCGAATGTGCAACCCCACGGTGTGGCGGGAGAATGAGCGCGAAAGAGCCTCGATTTTCCGTTGCAGATGCGGCAATGGTTGCAGGCGTCGCCACATGTCGTCGGGCGTGGCACAGAGGTCATAGCCCGTGGAGATATAAAGCCGCCGGTGGACGGCGATGCACTGTGACAGTTGCGTGGCAGTGAGATTGGAACGGAAGTTCACCCATTGCGCGTCGTAGCTAAACCGTCGCAGCAAGCCGGGGATGTGGAGGTTGGCACGGCAAACGGGCGTGTAAAACCAATTGTAGGGACGAACGGAAAAACGCTCGCCCGTGTAGGTTTCGGGTTCAAAGAGCCGATGAAGCGGAGCTGCACATTCGGCACTGACCGCCCAAGCCACCTCCACCCGACAATCGGAAAACTGCTCCGTAAGCCACAAGGCGGAGAGCGCAGCCCGAAGTCGGTTGCACAATCCGCCTTGTAGAACGAGGGTGATATGGGTCACGATAAAAGTCGGTTGTCAGAATAAAAGAGGAAGCCGTTGTGTCGCGGCACGACGGCCTGATACTTAGGGTACGGCGGTAGTTTCGATACCGTTTTTTTCGGCGGCCGAACTTGCCATATTGTTTTTCTTTACGCCTTTCTCGCTCTTGGCCTTAACCTTGATTTGATCAAAGCCGTAGCCAAACACGCCGTGGGCGAGGGTCTGGCTCACAAAGGCGTTGGGATCAATGCTTTGAATGATGCGGAAAATGGTGGTCGATTCGCGCTTTTTGGCCAATACGACGAGTACTTTCCGCTCCTGTTTGGTATACCAACCTTGTCCGCTCAACACCGTCACACCGCGGTGCAACTCGTTGATGGCGGAGGCTATGGCGTCGTATTTTTCGGAGAAGATAAGGAATTGTACGGATTTCCGACCGCTGTTGACCACGAAGTCGATCATGATGCTCATCACGATGAGCGTAGTGTAGCCGTAGAGCAGAGATTGCAAACTGCCGTTGGGCAAAAAAATCGCCGAGGTGATGATGCCCACGTCGCTGAGCATGATGAGCGTGCCGAACGACATGTCTCGATACTTGTTGACCATGGCGGCAATGACATCGGTGCCGCCGGTGGAACCGTTGCGCGAGAAAATCAAGCCCATACCCATACCGATGATCGTTGCGCCGAAGATGCTGCTCATGAAGGCGTTGTCGACGAGAATCGGCAAATTGACACTTTGGTTGAAACCGGCGGGAAAGAGTTCGGAATTGACTTTCCAAAGGTATTGCATCAGCCACTCCACACCCCACAGCTGAATGGTGAGCGTGGCGACAGCCAAAATGGTTTTAAGCGAAAAACGCCACGACAATACTTTGGCCGCAATGATCAGCAGAATGGCATTGGCCAAAAAGAAAGTATATTCCACTTTCCACCAGCCCGTGGCATAGAAGATGACGGCTCCCAACCCCGTAGTGCCTCCCGGCGTGATTTCGTGGGGGACGAGGAAGCATTTGAAGCCGATGGCATAGCCGAGCAGACCGAGAAAGATGAGCAAAAAGTCTTTGACTTCGAGCCAAACGTTGGTTTTGATTGTGGTGATGGGCATGAATTGAAAGTACAAGCCTCCTCTCCGCAAAAGCGAAGAGGAGGAATGAATAATTATTTTTTCAAAACAATATTGACGATGCGACCGGGAACGACAATGACTTTGGCCACTGTCATACCTTCCAGATATTTTTGGCTCTGTTCGGCGGCAAGGGCGGCCTTTTCGATGTCGGCGGCAGTGGCATCGGCGGCAAAGTCGAGCGTGAAGCGCGTTTTCCCGTTGAAGGAGATGCCGAGTGTGACACTGTCTTCTTTCAGATGCTCTTCGTTGAACTCCGGCCAACGGGCGTCGCACACGGAACCGCTGTTGCCCATGGCGTGCCACAGTTCCTCGGCGATGTGCGGTGCAAAGGGGGAGAGCAGCACCACGAAGGTTTCGAGCACGGAGCGGCTCGTGCATTTTTGTTGCGCCCATTCGCCGACGGCAATCATGAAGGCCGAAACGGAGGTGTTGTAGGAGAACTCCTCGATGTCTTCGCTCACTTTTTTGATGAGCTTGTGCAGGCTTTTGAGGTTTTCTTTCGTCGGCGCGTCATCGGTCACGACAAAGGCGTCGCCTTTATAGAAAAGATTCCATGCCTTTTTGAGGAAGCGGAAGCAGCCGTCGATGCCGTTAGAGTCCCACGGCTTGCTCTGATTGAGAGGGCCGAGGAACATTTCGTAGAGGCGAAGCGTGTCGGCACCGTATTTTTCGATGATCGTGTCGGGATTGACCACGTTGAACATGGATTTCGACATTTTCTCCACCGCCCAGCCGCAGACGTAGTGGTCGTTTTCGAGCATAAATTGTGCATCGGCATATTCGGGACGCCATGCCTTGAAGGCTTCGAGATCGAGGATGTCGTTGTTGACGATATTGACGTCGACGTGTATGGGCGTGACGTCGTACTCGTCTTTCAAGCCGAGGCTGACGAAGGTGTTGGTGTCTTTGATGCGATACACAAAGTTGGAACGGCCTTGAATCATGCCTTGATTGACGAGCTTTTGGAACGGCTCTTCTTTCGGGCTGATGCCGATGTCGAAGAGGAACTTGTTCCAAAAACGGGCGTAGATCAGGTGGCCTGTGGCGTGTTCCGATCCGCCGAGGTAGAGATCCACGTTTTGCCAATAGTTCACGGCCTTTTCGCCGACAAGAGCTTGGCGGTTGCGCGGATCCATGTAGCGCAGATAGTAGGCCGACGAACCGGCAAATCCGGGCATGGTGCTGAGTTCGAGGGGGAAGACGGTTTTGTGGTCGATGCGCGTGTTGTCCGCCACTTTATTTTCGACGATGTCCCAAGCCCATCGGGTGGCGTTGCCGAGGGGTGGTTCGCCCGTTTCGGTGGGCAGAAATTTCGACACTTCGGGAAGTTCGAGGGGCAGGCACTCGGAGGGAATCATCCGGGGCATGCCGTCTTTATAGTACACGGGGAAGGGTTCGCCCCAATAACGCTGACGGCTGAAAATGGCATCGCGCAGGCGGAAATTGACTTTGATGCGTCCCATTCCCTGCTCGGTCACAAACTTTTTGGTGGCGGCAATGGAAGAGAGGACGTCCAAGCCGTTGAGCGAAAATCCGTGATGAGAGGTTTTGCCCTCTTGCGGACTGTTCATCACGATGCCCTCTTTGGCATCGAAACTCTCCCGGCTCACGTCGGCTCCCTCGATGAGCGGAACCACGGGCAGCCCGAAATGGCGCGCAAAGGCATAGTCGCGGCTGTCGTGAGCCGGAACGGCCATGATGGCTCCCGTGCCGTAGCCGGCCAGCACATAGTCGGAGATCCAAATGGGAATAGCCTCGCCCGTGAAGGGATTGACGGCATAAGCTCCGGAGAACACGCCGCTCACTTTCTTGTCGGCGATGCGTTCGCGCTCGGTGCGCTTTTTGGTGGCTTCGACGTAGGCTTCGACTTCGGCGCGGTGTTCGGGGGTGGTGAGCTGTTCCACGAGTTCGCTCTCGGGAGCGAGCACCATGAACGTCACGCCGAAGATCGTGTCGGCGCGCGTGGTGAAAATGGTGAACGTCACGTCGCTGTCTTTCACGGCAAACTTCATCTCCGTTCCTTCTGATCGGCCGATCCAGTTGCGTTGCGACTCTTTGAGCGAGTCCGTCCAGTCGATCGTGTCAAGACCGTCGAGCAGGCGTTGGGCATAGGCACTCACGCGCAAACACCATTGTTTCATCTTCTTCTGAACAACGGGGTGTCCGCCGCGTTCCGAAACACCATCCACCACTTCGTCGTTGGCCAGCACCGTACCCAGTTCGGGGCACCAGTTCACCATTGTTTCGCCGAGATAGGCGATTCGGTAGTTCATCAAGACTTCTTGCTGCTTCACCTCGCTCATCGCGCCCCATTCGGCTGCGGAGAAGGACAGCTCTTCGCTTTGTGCCACGTCGAGCCCGTTCGTACCTTCTTTCTCGAAATGCTCCACGAGTCGGACTATGGGCTGAGCCTTTTGGCAGCTGTTGCAATAATACGATTCAAACATGCGCTGAAACGCCCATTGCGTCCAATGGTAATATTCGGGGTCGCAGGTGCGGATTTCCCGATTCCAGTCGAATCCGAACCCGATTTTGTCGAGTTGTTCACGATAACGGGCAATGTTTTGCGCGGTGGTCACGGCCGGGTGTTGCCCCGTCTGTATGGCATATTGCTCCGCGGGGAGTCCGTAGGCATCGTAGCCCATGGGATTGAGCACGTTGTATCCGCGCAACCGCTTGTAGCGGGCGTAGATGTCAGAAGCGATGTAGCCGAGGGGGTGGCCTACGTGGAGACCGGCTCCGGAGGGATAGGGAAACATGTTGAGCACATAGAATTTCTCTTTGTCCGTGCGCTCTTCCGTGCGATAAGTTCCCTCTTTCGCCCATGTTTCACGCCAACGTTGTTCGATGTCTTTGAAATTATATTCCATGAATAGTATTATTGTTTCGTTCTAAGTTGCAAAGTTACATTAAGGCATGCTAAATAACAAGGAAAAGCATGAGTTTTCCGATCGGCAAGTCCGAAGAGGGTGAAGCTATTCTGCCCGAATGCGGGTTCAACGATTGAGCAATCGTTTGCTGAGTGCATGCACGGGATAAACGACAGAGAGAAATCCCACGAGCACAACGGTGAAGAATACGAGGAGTACGTCTTTGAAATGAACGCTCACGGGATAGGCTCGAATGATGAAACTGTCGGCATTTCCCAATCGAAGAAGCTCAAATTCCTGTTGTAGCCAACACAGTCCGATGCCGACAATGATACCGATGCCGGCGCCGAAAAGAGAAATAAGTCGTCCTTCGGTCATGAAGATGTTGCGAATGCTGCCCGAAGAAAGTCCGAGATGACGAAGGGTTTCGACATCTTCCCGCTTCTCGATGATGAGCATCGAAAGCGAAGAGATGATATTGAAACAGGCCACGAGAACGATGAAAGTCAGAAAAATATAAGCAATGAGTTTTTCGATCTGCATGATGCCGAACACTTCTGCCTGCTGTTCCATTCTGTCGAGCACATCGTAGCGATCGCCAACGATGTCGAGCAACTGTTTTTTAACGCGCTCCGTGTCTGCTTCGGGGTGCAATTTGAGTTCGAGGCGAGATATTTTTCCCTCTTTCTCAAAGAGCTGCGTGGCAAAATCAAGTGAGGTGAGAATATAGTGATCGTCGTATTTTCGCTGCCCCACCTCGAAAGCCACCCCATTGGAATGGAGGTTTTCGACAGAGAAAGACTCTATGGGATTTGAAATATTGATGCGTTCTCCGCTTCGTGGCGCACAAATTTGCAGTTGTCCGAAATCGACAGTGCCTATTTGTTGTGCCAACCCCTTTCCGAGAATACCATATTTAACCTCGGCGGCTTCGAGCAAAAAAGGATTTTTTTGTCCTTTCTCACCAATGAGAATGGAGCGTATCCCCGTCACGGTGTCGAAGTGTCGATCCACTCCTTTTATTTTAATGACAAGCGGATGTCCCCGAAAGAGAATCAGTGCATTTTCTTCGAGGGTGGCCGAAGCCGCTTTCACCTCTTTGTGTCGGCGAACGAGTTGGAGAATAGAGTCGTTCTCTTCGATAAATTTCCCTTTTGTCGGAACGACCACCAGCTCCGGATCGAAAGCGGTGTAAAGACTGCCGATCAAATCACGAAAACCATTGAACACGCTGAGCGTGCAAATCATGGCTGCCGTGGCCAGTGCGATGCCTCCGACGGCAATGGCCGAGATGAGATTGATGGCGTTGTGGCTCTTTTTGGAAAAGAGATAGCGGCGGGCGATGAAAAAAGAAAAAGACATGATCCTATTGATGAAGGAGTTTGTCTATGTTTTCAAGATAATCCAGCGAATCGTCGATGAAAAATTTCAATTCGGGAATGATGCGCAACTGATGCCGAACACGGGTGCCCAACTCATAACGCAGGGAAGAGGCATTTTGGGTGATATTGTTCAGTATTTCTTCGCCTCTTTCCGAGGGGAAGATACTCAAATAAGCCCGACAGATACTCATATCGGGACTGATGTAGCATTTGCTGACCGACACGAGCACACCGGGCATGGCTTTGGTTTGAAGCAGGAAGATGTCGCTGAGCTCTTTTTGCAGCAAGCGCGATATTTTTTGTTGGCGTGTGGTTTCCATTGTGTTTCAAAAAGGAGAAAATTATGATGATTTTTTTCGTATGAGTGTCAAGCCGTCGCGAATGGGAAGGATGACGTTTTCCACTCGATGATCGGCCGCAATTTTGTCGTTGAACGCTCTTATGCCGACGGTTTGAGGGTCTTGTCGTTCGGTTTCAACGACATGTCCGTCCCAAAGCGTATTGTCGGCAATGATGTATCCGCCGACATTGAGCAGAGGCATGACCAAATCGAAATACTCGCAATAATCTCGCTTGTTGGCATCCATAAACACGAGATCGATATTGAGATTCATGGCAGGGAGCAGGGTGCGTATGTCGCCGATGACCATTTCGATATTCACGCTTTTGCTCCACGGACTTCCTTCGAGCCACGGCCGCGTGAAATCCTCTTGTTCATCGTTGATTTCAAACGTGATCAGGCGGCTGCCTTCGGGCATGCCCGATGCCATTGCCAAAGCCGAATATCCCGAATAAGTTCCGATTTCGACCACAGTTTTCGGGGCGATCAGCTCACAGAGCATTTTGAGCAACTGTCCCTGCAAATGACCGCTGGCCATGCGCGGACGTATGAGCTGCAAATTCGTTGCCCGATAAAGACGACGAAGATAGGGATGTTCGGCCGTGATGTGATCGAGGATGTAGTCGTCGAGTGTTTCTGACATCTTTACTTAGAGAAACAACTGATAAACATTCGTTTCGCGAGGCTCAAACCCTTCTTTCCGATAAAGTTCATTGGCTTCGACACGAGAGGGACGAGAGGTGAGCATCACTTTTTTAACTCCCAATGCCACGGCTTTTTGTTTTGCCCACTCCAACAAACGGTGGCTCAATCCTCTGCCCCGATAGGCAGGGTCGATCACGACGTCTTCTATCCAAGCCTTTCGTCCGGTCGGACTGAAAGTTGTGCAAAGCGTGATCATTCCGCAAGGCCTTGTCGTGCCGTTTTCTCTGTGGAGCAACAACGCCAAATGGTTTTCGGAAGAGCCGATGAGGTGCCGATAGTCTTCCCACGACAGCGACTTTCCGGGAGAGAGCATCTCGATGAGGGCAACGACAGCTTCCCATTCGGACATGTCGGCCGTTTTCGGTTCCGTTACGACAAAAGGCAGGAGTTCGTGTTCCATTTCCGAGAAAGTTTTGAAAGGCGGCAGTGCATATTGTTCTTTGGGAGCAATCTCTGCCAGCGGTTGCATGACAAACGATCGGTTTCCCATTTCGGGATGAGGAAGTTTGAGCATGTCGGTGTCCACCACGAGCGTGCCATATTGCAGGAGGTCGATGTCTATGGTTCGATCAAAATGAACGCCATTCACGCTTTTGCGATGACGGCCGAGCTCTCGTTCTATCTCTTGCGTCAGGCGCAACACCTCGAAAGCCGGCAAGTCGGTTTCAAAGCAAGCGGCAGCATTGAGAAAAAGATGCTCGGAATCCATATCCGCCGGCCATGTTTCGTAGAAGTCCGAGCGTCGAAGCAAAGAGCCGATACGCCGTTCGATGCTTTCGATCGCATGATTCAGATTTTCAGATCTGTTTCCGAGATTGGAGCCAAGACCGATATACAGTTTCATAACGTCTTTTACAACGATCTTAATCCACAATCAGCATGACATCGCCATAAGTACCGAAACGATAACCCTCCTTGATGGCTTCCTCATAGGCAGCCATGGTATAATCATAGCCTCCGAACGCCGCGGTGAGCATGAGCAGCGTGGAGAGCGGCATGTGGAAATTGGAGAACATGGCGTTGGCCACCGAAAAATCATGGGGTGGGAAGATGAATTTGTTTGTCCACCCTTCGTATTCTTTGATGTGCCCTTCGGTGCTCACTGAGGCTTCGAGTGCGCGTTGCACCGTCGTTCCCACCGCACATATTTTGCGCCCTTCGTCTTTGGCCTTATTGACGATCGAGCAACATTCGTGATTGACAAACATTTGCTCGCTGTCCATTTTGTGTTTGGTCAAATCTTCCACATCAGTTTGTCGGAAGTTGCCCAATCCGCAGTGCAGGGTGATAAATGCACTTTCAATGCCTTTTATCTCCATTCGCTTCATCATCGACTTACTGAAATGCAAGCCTGCCGTAGGAGCGGTGACGGCACCTTCGTGTTTGGCAAAGATACATTGGAAACGCTCCAAATCTTCCGGTTCGGAGGGTCGTTTGATGATTTCGTGAGGAATGGGAGCTTCTCCGAGGGCATAGAGCGATTTTTTGAACTCTTCGTGCTCTCCGTCGTAAAGAAAGCGGAGTGTTCGTCCTCTCGACGTGGTGTTGTCGATCACTTCGGCCACGATCGAATTGTCGTCGCCGAAATACAATTTGTTGCCGATGCGAATTTTACGCGCCGGATCGACCAACACATCCCACAATCTGAGATCTCTGTTCAATTCGCGCAACAAAAACACCTCGATGCGTGCGCCCGTTTTCTCTTTGTTGCCATAAAGTCGGGCAGGAAACACCTTGGTGTCGTTGAACACAAACACATCGTGCTCGTCGAAGTATTCCAAGAAATCTTTGAACATCCGATGCTCAATTTCTCCCGTTGTGCGATGAAGCACCATCATTCGAGATTCATCTCTGTGGGGAGTGGGATATTCGGCTATTTGCTCTTCGGGGAGTTTAAACTTGAATTGTGAGAGTTTCATTATCGTGAAGGATGATTGAAAATTCTTATTGACTTAATTTTTTGCCATTCACACAGCGTTTCGGCGTTTTCTTTTCAAAAACATTTCCGAACCGTCGGCCGTCGCGAGATCGGCACACCGCGGCATCGGGGTTAGGGCATTTCGGTTTCGATTTGTTGGTGCGAAAGCCAAGTTTCAAAACCATCGATCGAAAAGCAGTTTTCCTCTCGATACTCGCCCACGCGAGTGCGTCTGAGCGCAGTGAGGTGTGCGCCGCTTCCGAGTGCCTCCCCTATATCGCGGGCAAGCGCACGGATGTAAGTTCCTTTCGAGCAGACAACACGAATGGTGAGCTGCGGTTCGCCGCCTGTCAGCACACAATCCGTGAGTTCTATCTCGTCAATACGAAGCAATTTGGCTTTCAGTTCCACTTCTTCTCCTTTTCGCGCCAAATCATAAGCACGTTTTCCGTCTACCTTGCAAGCCGAAAAGGCAGGAGGCACTTGCAGGATGTCGCCCAGAAATCGAGGCAGTGTTTCTTCCACCAAGCGGCGAGTGATGTGTGCCGTCGGGTAAGTGGCGTCTATCGGATGTTCCAAATCAAAACTCGGCGTAGTGGCTCCCAGCCTCAGCGTGGCCACATATTCTTTGACTCCGGCTTGGAGCTGTTCGATTTGTTTGGTGGCTCGACCGGTACAAATCACCATCACTCCCGACGCCAAGGGGTCGAGTGTGCCGGCATGGCCGACTTTTATTTTTTTGCCGCCCATGGCCAACGTAATCATACGCCTCACTTTGGCCACAAGTTGAAACGAGGTCAGACCGAGAGGTTTATCGAAGGAAAGAATTTGTCCGGTGAGAAAGTTCATGAAAACAAAGAGTAAATATCTTCAAAGCCATTTCGTTGAAATGCGGCTTTTGTTCTAACGAATCGGAACAAGTGGCGCAAGACGTCGCTATCTTTTCCGAAAATTTCGCGTTGCAACGAAAAAGTCACGCATCGGGCGTGGTCGTCCGTTCGGCCGCAACGGGCTCTGCCGAGTCTTCCATTTTGAGTTCATAGCCAAAGAAAGGCAGCACCAATATAAGAATGCCGACCACGATGCGATACCAGCCGAAGGCTCTGAAACCATAGCGTGCCACGTAGTCGATGAAAAACTTGATGGCCAAAATGGCGACGATAAACGCCACAACGCACCCCACGAGCAGGAGCGTGAGGTTGTTGCCTTCCATGAGTATGTTGCCGTCGCCGTGCTTGACGAGCTTGTAGGTTTCGAGCACGGTTGCACCAAACATTGTGGGAACGGCCAAGAAGAAAGAAAATTCGGCTGCCGCCCGGCGCGTGAGTTTTTGCGCCATTCCGCCGACAATGGTCGATAAAGAACGCGAAACGCCGGGAATCATCGAGACACACTGAATAAGGCCGATGACGAATGCCCGTTTATAGGTAAGCGGCGTGTCGTCGCTGCCGCGATTGAAAATACGGTCGCAAAAAAGCATGAACACACCTCCCAAGATGAGCATAACCGCCACAAGGGGAACATTGCCGAGGTTCGACTCGATGAAATCATTGAACGCCAATCCCAAAACCACCGCCGGCAACACGCCCACGATGAGTTTAAGATAAAATCGCCAAATGCTTCCCCACCAAGTCTGACCCTTGTCGCTTTTCACTTCGGGATAGAAAAATTTTCGCCAATACAAACACACCACCGAAAGAATGGCTCCGAATTGTATGATGACGGTGAACGCTTTCAGAAACGGTGTGCTTTCCATTCCCAAAACGCCTTGCGTGATAATCATGTGCCCGGTCGAACTGACGGGAAGAAACTCTGTCAATCCTTCGACAATGGCAATTACAATGGTTTCAAAAAGCGTCATTCGGCAGTGTTTTCGGAATTACGTTTAGGACGATAGAGAATGGCAACCACCATGAAAAGATAGCCGACCAGACACACGACGGGAGCCACAACGATGCGGCGGGTTTCAAAAATGTCGGGATTGAAACTGTCGTTGGTCGTGCCCTTTCCGCTCATCAATATAAAACCGACAAGAATAACGGCTATCGAAACGGCCAACAAGATGAAATTGATGCGCGAGAAGGCAAAAACGCTTTTTTTATTCATAAGACTTTATAAATGTAATGGGTATTTTCAAAATCGTCAATCATCAAAAATCGAGTGATCGGAGGCATCTCTTAATAAAGATACGACTCGTTGCGGCTCATTTGCAAATGTTTGTTCACCGAGAAGAAAGCCGACAATATGATCAGGAAGATGCCGAACACGGGCACGAAAAGCAACGTGGAGAGCATGACGAAAGGCGTGATAAGCCCGGCGATCTGCGCGTCCCACAAAGTCAAGGCATGCATTCCCGCAAACAGCACGCCGTCTGACAAGGCAGAAGATATGAGCCCGATCCAAAAGGCCTGCCACAAGAAAGGCTTACGGATGAAACTCCATTTTGCCCCAACGAGTTTCATCGTTTGAATGGCGTGTTTGCGCCGTGCCACACTCAGCCTCATCGTGTTGTTGATGAGCGAAATACTGATGAAAGCCAACAACAATGCCACCACAAGGAGAGCTATGCTCACGTTTTTGATGTTGTGGTTTACATTATCCATCAGATCTTCCGGATAAACCACATCGCTCACAAAACTTTTTTTCTTGATCGGAGGCATAAACAAATGCAGCGAATCGGAATTGGCGTATTCCGCCTTCAAATGCACCTCAAACGAAGCGGGGATCGGGCTGTATCCCAAAAAATCATTGGGATCGGTGTCGAGTGCCTCCGCCTGTTGTTTGGTGGCTTCTTCCTTAGACATATATTTCACAAGGCGCGTGTAGGGCTGCCGATTGAGGTAGTTTCGGAGTTGCTGCCTGTCTTGGTGCGTAATGCTGTCGTCAAGCAACACTTCGACCGTGAAGTTTTCTCGGAGCGTGCGCCCCAAATTGTCGGCCATGGTGGCAAAAAACACAACCGTGCCGACCAATATGAACACCATTGTCGTACTGATGCAGGCCGTCACGGAGTTGAAATGTCCGACTGAGCGTTTCTTTCTTTTTCTCATATAATTGAACCGCGTGTATTGCGTTGTATCCCGAACACCTTGTTCGCGCAAGGGCATTCTATGGTTAAGTTGCTGCAAAATTACAATTTCACGACGGATTTGTCGATGAATCCGTTTTTTTTAACACCCGAAAGCATCAACCGCAGCATCAACGAGAAAAAGACCGCAGCAAAACTCGCCGCCGGGGCATAGAAGTCGTCTGTTTGAATTACCGAGAAGAGAAGCGGGTAGGAACTTTGGGGAATTAGGTCTGTAACAGTTTTTTCTACATAACGAGTAGAAATTTTTAAGTAACGAGTAGTTTTTTCTAATCGTTACTCCGTTTGCACGCCCCCTTGGCCAAGATGCGCAACAACGCATTAAGGCATATCCGAACAAGCGGAAGAGGAGGTGAGGCCGTTTTTCGCGAGAAAAAGCAACTTTCCCCCTATACAGGGAGTTTTTCTTCTTTTTATCTACATTGTCTACACTATCCTTGTTAAGTCGCAGAAATATAAGCTGTTGCGAATGTAGACAACACGGAAAATTACCTACATTCGTCGCCGAAACCTACACATGCTGTCGGGCAGGTGTACAGACGTCCGAAATCGCCCATGTAGGCAGTGTAGGTTTTGGGAAAATCCGTCTACATTCCTTTTTGTCTGTGCATCATCGACTTAACTTTTTACCGTGTAGACGGAAAATCATCTGCCTACATACACATTTCCTTGATATTCAGAGATATGGAAAGCACAGTGTATGTTTTTCGACAATTTCATGAAATAAACATTGGGGAAGCCCGTATCATGAAGCGGTTAAGGGGTTTTGAAAGTGCCGGAAAAAGCGTCTTCCGAACCTTCGGGCATAAAAAAAGGGATACCACTGTATCCCAACCTTGTTAACCTTAAATCTAATACTATGAAAAACACAATGCAAAGATACGCCTTTTGTTTCCATTTGCAAGAAGCAGGGCGTAAAAAACGACACATTGGTTACTTATTTAACACATCACACATCAAACAGTAAGCTCGATTTGACAAAAAACACTCATCTTGATTAAATCCTCAGGCATTATGTGCCGAAGGAAAAATAGAGGTACGGAAGAAAAAACAACATCTCGCAACGACGATCCGCATGGGGCGAAGGTTCGTTGCGAGATGTTGATCGGGAATGGTGGCACGAAAGGAGGAAGAAAGGGAAAAGGGGGACTTTCGGCGCGCGGACATCAGAAACTATGCAGTTTTCCGACGACGCGGTAGAGATGAAGAATGCGGCTGACGGGGTATCGCTCGATGCCGTAGTCGGGGTTGGTGGCCACAAATTCGAGCACGGTGGGATCGGAGGGAACGCGGCGCAGTTTTTTTACGGTGCGGAGATCATCCATGACGACGGCATAGATGTGTCCCGGCTCAAAGTTATCCCATGTGCAGCGGCGCAACGCGATTTTGTCGCCCGGTTCGATGTCGGGACTCATGCTTTTGCCTTGCACCGAACACCAGAAATCGGCCGAGCGGTTGAGCGGCGTGTCCATGAAGTAGCCGGGACGGCAGTTTTGATCGTTTTCGACTTCTTCAAAGTTGCAGGTGAAATCGCTTTCGTAGACCGGCAGCCCCGACGGCTCGGCAGATTCGGCGGCTTTGAGGCGGCGTTCGAGGGCGGCGTTGTCTTTGCGGAGCATTTCGCCTTCGCCCGAAATGAGCCAGTCGATCGAAACGCCCAACTCTTGGCTCACGGCCGACAGAAAGTCGTATTTCGGCATCACGGCTCCCGTGAGGTAACTGCGTATGCGGGCTTCGTTGGTGTGGAGCATTTGTGCAAACCGCGTGTTGCGGCCTTCGGCAAAGCGGTCTACTAATTGCTGTAAGCGTTGGATCATGGAGAAGGTGTGAAGATGTTTGCAAAAGGTTGTTGCGACAAAGATACGCATTTTTATCGAACTGTTCCGTTTTCCCGGCGGATACTTGCGATCTCAGCCATGCGCAAGCCATCGTTGTTCAACTTAGGCAAACCAAAGCATCACGACGATTTGGGCGATAATGACGCGGAGAAACATGGCAAGCGGATAGACCGTGGCGTAGGCGATGGAGGCTTTGTCGCCGGGGATTGTGTCGTTCACATAGCCCAAGGCAATGGGGTTGGCCATGGCTCCGCAGATCATGCCGGCCGTGGTGGCCAGCGATTTTTTTCGATAGAACACCGCCACAACAGCCACCAACACGATTGGAACGGCGGCGATGAGAACGGCAATGACGATCCATTTGAGGGCGGCGGGCTGCATGACGGTTTCCAAAAATTCGCCGCCGGCGTCGAGGCCGAGACAGGCCAAATACATGGACAAGCCGAGCGAACGAAGCATGAGATTGGCTGACTGAGTGGTATAGGCCACCATGTGTAAGCGAGGGCCGTAGCTGCCGATGAGAATGCCCATGACGATGGGGCCGCCGGCCAATCCCAACTGCACGGGGTAGCTCAGGCCGAAGTTGAAAGGGATGCTGCCAAGGAGCAAACCGAGCGTGATGCCGAAGAAGATCGTGACCATGTTCGGCTCTTCGAGTTGTTTGACGACGTTGCCCAATTCGTCGGCCACGCGGTCGATGCTTTCCCGACTGCCGACAACGATGACACGGTCGCCCATGCGAAGCAACAATTCGGGAGTGGCCACAAGTTGAAAGTCGGCGCGTTTCACGCGGCTCACGGTCACGCCGTGGCGATTGCGGAGATGAAGATCGCGCAGGCGTTTTCCGTTGATTTCGGGACGGGTGATGAGTATGCGGCGCGACACGAGCTGCGCATCGAGTGCGTTCCAGTCGATATTCTCTTCCATCCAGTTGGTGTCGTCGCGCCGGCCAAACAGTTTGGTCAGCATCGGGACTTGCGTGCGTCGGGTGATGACGAGCAGGCGGTCGCCGTTTTCGACCACGGTGTTGCGATTGGGGAGAATAACCTTTCCTTCGCGCCAAATGCGCGACACGACAAATTTGGAATGTTCAAAGCCCGTGACCACCTCGTAGATGGTTTGTCCGAACAAAGCCGGATTGCACACACAAAACGAGGTGATGAAAGCCTCTTCGTCGGCGGTGCGTTCTTCGGCGCGTTCGTGGCGCAGCAGCCAGCCCCTCATGGCGGCCAAGACGATGATGACGCCGATCATGCCGATGGGATAGGTCACGGCGCAACTCAACGCCGCCACGGCCGAGGGCTGGCCGAGTTGCTTCAACGTTTGTTGTGCCGCGCCGAGGGCGGGAGTGTTGGTCGTCGCCCCACACAACACTCCCATCAGGTCGGGGAGGGGTAGCCACTGCGCCATGGCCATGGCTATCATCATCAGCGTGCCGATGCCCACGACGGAGAGAGAGAGGAGGTTGAGTTCGGTGCCGCCGTGTTTGAAAGCACTCACGAATCCCGGCCCCACTTGCAGACCGAGGGTGTACACAAAGAGAACAAGCCCGAAGCTCTCGGCATAGAGCAACATTTGAGGGTCGAGCTGCAAGCCCGATGCACCGGCCAAAATGCCTGCAAAGAAAACGAAAGTGATGCCAAGGCTGATTCCTTTGAAACGGAACTTGGCCAACGACAGCCCCAAGGCGCAAATGAAAGAAAGCACGATGACGGCTTGGATCGCGGTGGGACGGGTGAGAAGGTCAATGAACCACATGAGCAGCAGCGAGAGAGATATGGAGGATTAAAAAGGAGGTAAACCGACAAGCCGAGGCCGTGCCGACGAGAGTGGCGAAAGACGGCGAAACGGTTCATCAATGCGCAAAGGTAGAGAGAATTTGGAGAAAAAGAAAGGTTTTGATTTAAATTATTTTTATTCTAAAAAACATTTATCTTCAACTATTTAGACAAACATGCACCAATTTGCCTCAAAACGCGGCAAACGACTATACAATACAGGAAAAAAGGAGGATTAAATGGTTCATTTGTCAATATTATTGATTACTTTTGTGGCCGAATAAACAGAAAAACATTCCATGAAAAAAGCAGATTTATTGGATCGAAAGATTCTCAAAGTCATTTCCGTCGATGCACGACGCAGTTTTAAGGAAATCGCAGGACAGTGCGGAGTGTCGCGCGCTGCCATTCATCAGCGGGTGGTGCGCATGGTAGAAAAAGGAACGATCACGGGAAGCGGCTATCAGGTGAGTCCGAAATATCTCGGATTTGGCACATGCACCTATATCGGCATCAAACTCGAACGCGGTTCGATGTACAACGACGCCGTTGAGGAACTGACCAATATCCCGGAAATCGTGGAATGTCATTTCACGACAGGCCCTTACACGATGCTTGTCAAACTCTATTCCAGAGACAACGAGCACCTCAAAGACTTGCTCAACAGCCGCATTCAGCAAATTCCCGGCGTGACATCGACCGAAACCATGATTTCGCTCGAACAGAGCATCGCCCGCACCGTGCCCATCACTCTGGGCGAGGAAGAGGACGACGAAAAGCACGCCGGACGCCACATCGAAGTGGTCGATGAGGTGGAAAACTGACGGCTTTCCCATCCGATTGATTTTATTTTTTTAATATTTATTCCCATGGACATCTTTTATCAAGGCGCCCTGCTCGGCTTGTGTACATTTCTCATCATCGGGGTGTTTCACCCCATTGTCATTAAGGCAGAATACTATTTCGGGACGCGTCCGTGGTGGGCGTTTCTCGTGGCGGGCATCGGGTTGGCGGTGACTGCGCTTTTCATCGAAAATATATTTTGGAGTGCGATTTTGGCCATTCTCGGCTTCTCGTGTCTGTGGAGCATTATCGAACTGTTCGAGCAACGCCAACGAGTCATCAAAGGCTGGTTTCCGATGAACCCGAAGCGCAAGCATGATTATCCCGAATCGGCCGCACCCTATGCCGAATCAAAAAAATAGACATCGGCTTTCATACTGTTTCCCGGACGACCGTTGCGCATGGAAATGTTGCGGGCTCATGCTCATGTTGTTTCGGCAATGCCGTCGTTGTTTACCTTTTTAAGTTCATCTCACCACACGATATGCAATACGACTTGGAAAATCTCTACGTCGAAAACACTCGGACGCTTCCCTCTCCTCGACCCCTGATTCTCATCACCGGAAATTGGGGCGACAAGGGTTGTGAACTAGCCGACGGATACAGTCGGAGTCTTCTCAGAGCCGGCGCAACGCCGCTCGTTTTGCCGCCGACCGAAGATTTGACCGGACTGCACGAAGCCTTGGAGCGTGCCGACGGGCTGCTCCTCTCGGGCGGCGCAGACATCAACCCCCTTTGGCTGAACCAAGACCCCATTCCCGAACTCGGCGGCATCAATCCTCGCCGCGATGCTTTGGAATTGCTCCTTGTTCGCCTCGCCGCCGACCGCCAAATGCCTATTTTCGGCATCTGTCGCGGCATGCAGCTCATGGTTGCCGCAATGGGGGGCACGCTCTATCAGGACATTTCGGCGCAACATCCCACGCGCCCTTTGCTCAAACATGCACAAGCCGCACCGCGCACCGAAGCCACGCACCGCATCTCCATTGAACCCGACTCGACGCTGGCGCGCCTTTTGGGTACGACGGCCAACGTCAATTCCGTTCACCATCAGGCGGTCAAGTCGTGCGGAACGCGTTTTCGCCCCACGGCATTTGCCGCCGACGGCATCATCGAAGCCGTCGAAAGCACCGAATACAAGAGCATGATGGGGGTGCAATGGCACCCCGAAGCAATGGGGGGCGAAACGATGTGGCCGCTTTTCGACCATTTCGTGGAACAGGCGCGGAGCTATCGCCGTGTACGCCGATTTCATGCCAAACACCTTACGCTCGACTCCCATTGCGATACGCCCATGAAATTTGACTGCGGCATCGACTTCAACCGCCGTGATCCTCAACTGCTTGTCGATATTCACAAAATAACCGAAGGCGGATTGGACGCCTCGATCATGGTGGCCTATCTGCCGCAAGGCGGACGAAGCGCGGAGGAACACACGGCAGCCACGGCCTGTGCCAACGGCATTCTCGATCGTCTTGAAACGATGATCGAACATTGTCCGCAGGCACGAATGGCCTTTACGCCCGAAGACCTTATCTGCCATAAAGTCGCAGGTTTCAAAAGCATCATGCCGAGCATCGAAAACGGTTATGCCTTTGGCACTGATTTGGGCAATATCGAGCGTTTCCGACGTCGGGGCGTGGTCTACACCACCCTCTGCCACAACGGCAACAACGACATTTGCGACTCGGCGCGCCCGAATGCCGCCGATCTCCGACGCCATGCCGCGAGGGGCGGAGCGGAACACGGCGGACTTTCGGATTTCGGGAAAAAGGTGGTTCGCGAAATGAACAGAGTCGGCATGATCGTCGATCTCTCCCATGCCGCCGAAAGCAGCTTCTATGCCGCTCTCGACCACTCCCTGACGCCGATTGTTTGCAGCCATTCTTCGGCTCGTGCTCTTTGCAATCATCCGCGCAACCTCACCGACGATCAACTTCGGGCTTTGGCGCAAAAGGGCGGAGTGGCACAATGCACCTTCTACGCCGGATTTCTGAACGATCCCTCCGAGCATGCCGACCTCGAACACGCCGTGGCTCATCTCCTCCACATGGTGAAGGTTGCCGGTATTGACCACGTGGGCATCGGCACCGATTTTGACGGCGACGGCGGTGTTCGCGGATTGGCCGATGCCTCCGAATTGCTCAATTTCACGCGCAGGCTGCAAGCCGAGGGCTTCACCGACGAGGATTTGGGTAAGATTTGGGGAGGCAATTTCCTCAGAGTGATGACGCTCGCACAGGCGGACGCACAACCTTTGTTCTGATCTTTCTTTATACACCATATCTGTAATGGTCAATAGGTTTATCATGATTTTCAAATTTCCGTATCTCCTTTCCGTTATCGGCGTGTTGCTCCTCGGTGCGGGCTGCAAAGGAAGCGACGCTTCCGTTCAAAACGCCTCCGAAATCGACTCGTCGCGCATTTGCAGCGTCAAATTTAATGCCGATTCGGCTTTTTCCTTTGTCAAAGCGCAATGCGATTTCGGCGCCCGCACTCCCAATTCCGAAGCCATTGAGCGGTGTGGCGATTATATTGTGCGGAAGTTTCGAGGCCATGGCCTTGATGTCACCGAACAGCGCACCGTCGTCAAAGGGTGGGACGGAAAGGATTTGAGATGCCGCAACATCATTGCCGCTTACAAGCCCGAACTGGCCGACCGCATCATCATTGCCGGACACTACGACGCTCGTCCGTGGGCAGACCACGACCCCGACTCCACGCTCCACCGAACGCCCGTCATGGCCGCCAACGACGGAGCTTCGGGCATCGCCGTGATGATGGAAATAGCTCGTCAAATCGACCGCCTCAACCTCGCGGTGGGCATCGACTTCATCTGTTTTGATGCCGAAGACTACGGCGCGCCCTATTGGGCACCCCAAGAGGCACAGGACAATGCCGACAATTGGTGTCTTGGCTCCCAGTATTGGAGTCGAAATCCGCATCGCCCCAACTATACCGCCCGATATGGCGTGTTGCTCGACATGGTAGGCGGCCGCGGCAGTAAGTTTCACTACGAGGGATTTTCGTTGCAGTTTGCCCAAGATGTGGTTGTCCGGGCTTGGGAAGCCGCCCGCTATGCCGAAGCTGCCGATTTCTTCCCCCAAGAAAACGGAGGATATGTCACCGACGATCATGTTCCGATGAATACCATTGCGCTCATTCCCACAATCAACATCATCCCCTACAACAAGGGCGCAAACTTCACTTCACACTGGCACACCACCCACGACACGCCCGAAAATATCGACCCGGCCACGCTCCGCGCCGTCGGACAGACTGTGTTGCAACTCCTGTCCGAAGAGAATTCAAACTGATCCCGATGAAAACGGACATCGCCTTTTTCTTTCGGTAGAGATTTTACTGCTCACCACTCCTCTTTCCCTAAACCATATATCCCCATGACCCTCAACGAAACGCAAGACCAAATCATAGAAGAGTTTAACGAAATCGACGACTGGATGGACCGCTACCAACTCCTCATCGATTTGGGTGAAGATTGCACGCCCCTGCCGCAGGAAGAAAAGACAGCAACCAACTTGATTGACGGTTGCCAAAGTCGCGTATGGATTGTGTGCGACGAAAAAGAAGACGGCACACTCCGCTTTCGTGCCGAGAGCGATGCGCTCATCGTCAAAGGCATCGTCAGTCTTTTGCTGCGTGTCGTCAACGGACAAACCGCGCAAGACATCATGGACGCGGATTTCTATTTCATTCGCGACATCGGCCTCATCGAACACCTTTCTCCCACCCGTTCCAACGGGCTGCTTGCCATGATCAAGCGCATCAAGATGTATGCTCTTGCCATAAGTGCCCGCGGCTGATCGGAGAAAAAAGTACCAAACGCTCCTCTCCGCACCCCTCGCTTGTCGTGCGGAGAGGAGCGTTTGGTGTATTCTGTCGGTGCTTTTCTTCCCGGCGTCATTCCTTTTCGTGCGGAAAGGCGGAAAACCGCGCCGTTTGCTTTTTGAACAAAGAGTTTTGGGTTTGAAATTCCCCGATTGCCAACGTTCTTCGACCCACTCATCAGTGTTGAAGAGAGAAATTTCTCATATCTGCCAACAATCAAGAGATATGCGTATTTTTGTTCACTCTACATGAAGTTTAGTTTACAAATAATATCATTCGCAAAAACAAAAGTTCCCCAAAATAAAAGCATAAATATTATTATATCAATAAATTACATATCATACAATATATAAAAAGTTTTCCATTTCGGAAAACTTTTATCTTTCCACTCAAAGAAATATTTTTATCATTGGAAAGAAAAATATTTATTTTATTATTTCGTAATATAGTTTTTTAGTTATATCTTTGCGGCATGATGAGTGTCTCGTTTGCGGCTTTTCGAGCAAACCCCTCGTCTTTACAGTCATTCTCAGTTTCCTTTTCTTCTTTTTCAAATTTCTTATGAGCACTGAAAATTTCCTCATCACCAAGCGCGACGGAAATGTAGAGTCTTTTTCGATCGAAAAAATCAAAAGCGCCATCATGAAGGCTTGTACCGCAGCAGGCGAAGCCTTGAATGCCGACGATTTGACCAAAATTGTGTCGCACCTCCGTTTTTGCAACGGCATGAGTGTCGAGGACATTCAAAACCAAGTGGAGGTGGCCTTGATGTCGGAACACTACTTCAAATCGGCCAAAGCCTTCATTGTGTATAGAAACAGACACAGCGAAGATCGGGAAACTGCCGAAAAACTCCGTTTCCTCATCGACTATTGCAACGCCCGAAATGCGGCTTCCGGCTCTAAGTTCGACTCCAATGCCAATGTGGAAAACAAGAACTTGGCCACCCTCATCGGCGAAATCCCCAAAGGCGACTTCATTCGCCTGAACCGTCGCTTGCTCTGCGACAAAATCAAGCAGATGTATGGAAAAGAAGTGGCCGATCGGTATATTTATCTGCTCAAAAAGCACTTTATCTACAAAAACGACGAAACCTCGCTGGCCAACTATTGTGCTTCGATCACGATGTATCCGTGGCTTCTGAACGGAACGTTGTCGATCGGAGGCAACTCCACCGCGCCCACCAACCTCAAATCCTTCTGCGGCGGTTTTGTCAATATGGTGTTCATTGTCAGTTCGATGCTCAGCGGTGCGATTGCCACGCCGGAGTTTCTGATGTACATGAGCTATTTTCTGGCCAAAGAATATGGCGACGACTTCCATCTACGTGCCGACGAAGTGATGGACCTCTCGCTTCGCAAACGCACACTCGACAAGATTATCACCGACTGCTTCGAGCAAATCGTCTATTCCATTAACCAACCCACCGGAGCACGCAATTTCCAAAGTGTGTTTTGGAACATCTCCTACTACGACCGCTATTATTTCGAATCCATCTTCGGAGAGTTCTATTTCCCCGACGGTTCGCGTCCGAATTGGGAGTCGGTGTCGTGGTTGCAAAAGCGTTTCATGAATTGGTTCAACGCCGAACGCACCAAAACCGTGCTCACCTTCCCCGTGGAAACCATGGCACTGCTCAGCAAAGACGGCGACGTCATCGACGCAGAATATGCCGACTTCACCGCCGAAATGTATAGCAAGGGGCATTCTTTCTTCACCTACATGAGCGACAATGCCGATTCGCTTGCGTCCTGCTGCCGTTTGCGCAACGAAATTCAAGACAACGGTTTTTCCTACACCCTTGGAGCCGGCGGAGTTTCGACGGGTTCAAAATCGGTGCTCACCATCAACATCAACCGCTGTGTGCAACAGGCCACCCGCGAAGGACGAAACTATGTGGATTATCTTGCCGACATCGTCGATCTCGTTCACAAAGTGCAGACCGCCTACAACGAAAACCTCGAATGGATGCGCCAAAAAGGCCTTCTGCCCCTTTTCGATGCCGGATACATCAACATCAAGCGTCAATATCTCACTATCGGCGTAAACGGCATTGTGGAAGCCGCCGAAAGTCTCGGTATGACCATCAGTGACAACGATGAGTATGCACAATTTGTGGAAAACATTCTCTCCACCATCGAGCACTACAACCGCCTCTATCGCACGAAAGACCTGATGTTTAACTGCGAAATGATTCCTGCCGAAAACGTGGGCGTCAAGCACGCACGCTGGGATCGCGAAGACGGCTACTATGTGCCGCGCGAGTGCTACAATTCCTATTTCTATGTCGTGGAAGACACCTCGACAGACCCCATACAGAAATTCCGCCTCCATGGCCGTCGCTACATCGCTCACCTCACGGGAGGAAGCGCGCTTCACTGCAATCTCGACGAACACCTCTCCCAACCGCAATATCGACAACTGCTGCGCGTGGCGGCCATAGAAGGATGCAACTATTTCACTTTCAACATTCCCAACACACTCTGCAATGCCTGCGGAAAGATCGACAAACGATACCTCGACGAATGTCCGCACTGCAAGAGTAAAGACGTGGACTATCTGACACGCATCATCGGCTATTTGAAGCGCATTTCCAACTTCTCGGCCGACCGTCAGAAAGAAGCGGCTCGTCGCTACTACGGCACGGTACCCAAAGTGAAAGTGTGATCCCCCCCCCATCCGACACTGCTTTCTACCATCTCGGTTATCGAAAGAAGTGTTGCCCATCACCGGTTCAAAGTATTTTGGTTCGACGCGCCCGAATGGCCTCTCCGGTCGGGCGCGTCATTTTTTCTATCACCGGTTTTCTTTCATCGCCCCATGCTCAAATACGTCAATCACGACATCGTTTTTCAAGAATTTCCCGACGAAATCACCCTCGCCGTCAATCTTTCGCTCTGTCCCTGCGCCTGCCCCGGATGCCACAGCACCTACCTTTGGGGCGACAACGGTGAGGAATTGACGGAGAAACGTCTTTTTGCCCTTGTCGAGCAATATGGGGCGACCATAACCTGTGTAGGCTTAATGGGAGGGGACAATGATCCGGCTTCTGTGTTTTCTCTCTTGAAACGATTGAAAAAAGTCTATCCGCGTCTGCATACGGGGTGGTATAGCGGTCGCGACAAGTTCCCCCCCATGCTTTCGGCCGATGTGGCTCCCGACTATGTGAAAATCGGAGCATGGCGTGCCGACAGGGGGCCGCTCAATGCCCCGACGACCAATCAACGAATGTATCGTTTTTCGGCCGACGGCACGCGTGAAGACATCACCTTTCGTTTTCAGAAAAAAAGATAAAAAACGCCGATGGCTCGAAAATCTGTCGGCCGTTTTTTTTCAGTCGATCGAATGCCGCTGCCGTCCCTCATCTGTCAAAACAAGTTGTGCCGTCCGCCTCGAACCGTTTTTGGGGAGCACGCAATCTTCCACCGCTCCCTTCACACTCTCGCTCCTTTTTTCGATTTCATCATGTTCCGATGAAACCGCCCTTTTTCGTCGTTTTCTTACCCGTATTTTTATTTTTTGCCGTTTTGCTTCCGCTAAAACCGATATACCTCTGACAATGAGCGATTTTCTTGCGAAGGCAAAGCGGAAGTTTGCCTTCACGAAATTTCATAACATACTGATATACAAAATTATATTAGCGAAGGCAAAAACCACCGTTTGCTTTCACCTCCTTCCGCACTTCGGGCAACAAAATGGCCATTTTCGAGAACGTGAAGGCAAAATCACGAAACAACACACTGATTTACAACCCATTATAAAACAAACCTCCATTTTGCCTTCACTTGCCTTCACCGAAACAAACTGATATTCAGTAGGTTTCCCATTTTAGCGGAGGCAGTGAAGGCAAAAACAATCGTATAGGGAACGCGCGCGCGTACGCGCGAGAGAGTTGTTTTCTTTCATTCCGAAAGGAAGTAGATTTCCCTACCTTTGAGATAGAATTTTCTGCGAGCCATGTAGTATTTATTTCCAAGGAAGAAAATTTGATTTTCCAAGCAATTGTTCAAAATCGGCACTCGAAAAACCTGCCGATGTCTTTGTGGAAAAACAACATTTGTGCCGGGCATCATTTTGGGAAATCGAGGGCATGCCTCAAAAAACGGAAGGCGGGTTCTTTCTACTCGCAAACGGCAGGCAACGAGCATGCCCTCAGATTGAGGATACACAAAAAACAATGGTCGTTGCTTTGCCAACGACCATTGTCTTTTTTGAGGGGAAGACCGACGAAGGAAATCACACCAAATGTATGCCGTCGTCCGACAGCGTGATGATACGCTCTTTGTAGAGCGTTCCGACGGCACGCTTAAAGGTCTTCTTGGAAACGGCAAATCGTTCGGCAATGACCTCCGCAGCGCTTTTGTCGGTGAAAGGCAAAAAGCCGCCGGCAGCGCGAAGAGCTTCCAACAAATCTTCGGCAAAATCGCGAAAACGCCCTTTGCCCAAACGCTGCAAACTGATGTCAAGACGACCGTCGGGACGCACGTCGATCACCGTGGCACGCAGACGCTGACCGGTGCGGGGTTCGACGCCGTAGATAAATTCATTGTAAATCAATCCGGAATGGGCATTGTCCACAATCACTTTAAGCCCGTGTTCGGTGCGTTTCCACACGAGGATGTCCACCTCCTGTCCGCGATGATAAGCATGAGAGGAAGCCGGCCGGAGGAAGGGCTCGATTTTCGCGGTGGCGGCCAAACGCCCCGTTTCCTCATCGATGTAGATGTGTACGATGTAGCTTTCGCCGATCTGCATGGTGCGCCTCTGCTCGCGAAAAGGCACAAACAGATCTTTCATCACCCCCCAATGCAGAAAAGCTCCGTATTCATTGACCCAAGCCACTTGCAAAAAAGCAAAATCACCGACTTGGGCGAGGGGTCTTTCGGTGGTGGCGACAAGGCGTTCCTGCTGATCGAGATAAACGAAGAGCGATAAACTGTCGCCCGGACGCATCTCCGGACGGACGTAGGATTTGGGGAGCAGTATTTCGCCGGCCTCGCCGCCATCGACATAGGCTCCGTGGTCGGTAAATCGGGTAATGGTAAGCGTGTTGTAGCGACCCAGTTGCAGCATATAATGGTAGTGTAAAAAGAAAAAATCTGGTGAAACGAAAGGGTGGGACGACGTCGGGCATCAAAGTTCTTCGGCGGCAACGGAGCTTTCTTCAACGTCAGGCACCGCAACGGCGGCCGCTTCAACGGCAGGTGGCTCTATGCAGCCGTCCACGATGTGAATGCAGCGATCGGCAATACGGGCAAGTTCCTCATCGTGCGTGACGATGACGAAGGTTTGTCCCATGGTGTCGCGCAGACGAAAGAAAAGTTCGTGAAGTTCGCGACGATTGCGTGTGTCGAGCGATCCGGTCGGTTCGTCGGCAAAGATAATGTCGGGCTTGTTCATCAACGCTCTGGCCACGGCGACACGCTGCTTTTCGCCGCCCGAAAGTTCGGAAGGCTTGTGGTGCGCACGCGGTGTCAAGTCCATAAAATCAAGCAGTTCGAAGGCGCGGCGTGTTGCTTCCGAACGAGATTTTTTGGCAATCAGTGCGGGTATCATCACGTTTTCGAGTGCCGTAAATTCGGGCAGAAGCTGATGAAACTGAAACACAAAACCGATGTGCTCGTTGCGAAAACGCGCCAATGCCGATTTCGACAGTTTCGTGACGTCGCAACCGGCTATTTCGAGGCTGCCCCCGTCGGGACGATAGAGCGTGCCCATGACTTGGAGCAATGTGGTTTTGCCGGCTCCCGAAGGGCCGACGATGCTGACGACCTCACCGCGCTCAATGCTGAGATCGATATTTTTGAGCACTCGGAGCGTGCCGAAAGACTTGCTGATGTTGTTTAGCGTAATCATAAATCCGTGATCTACGGTGAAGAAAATCGGTAGAGGAATGAAAGGGGGTTATTTTTGTCTGACAGAAATACCGCTGCGCAGATCGGAGGTGATGTTGCTCGCTGCTCCCGACTGTGCCGGCACGACGATCATCGAACTGCGAGAGGAGAAATAGCGTTCGAGCTGTTCGGGAATGCGGTCGATGTAGCGATGATAAGAGGGCATGTCCTTGTGGGCATAGATGAAGACGATGAGGTGATCCTGCCTGAGTCGCTCGGCCACCGACAAGAAGTCGTTCCACGAAAGATGCTCGTGGTATTCGGCATCGACAATGCGATGCTCGCCCCTCAACACCTCTTCCACGGCTTTGAGGGTGGTCGTGCCGCTATACACGGAGATACGGCTGCAAGTCTGCGTGGCGAGCATGGCCATGCGGCGACACCAATGCCGAAAACCGGGGTCGAACTCGGCCTTGCGCGGCACGACGATGTGAATGCGGCGAATGGTATGCACCGGTATGAGTGCCCTGTAAACGATGATTTGCTGACGCGCAGCAGCGATGAGATCGGTGGTAAACTTGCCGTAGAAGGTTTCGCCGATGTGCTCTTTCTGATGCAGACCGACCAAGATGTCGGAGGCTTCATACTCTCTTGCACTGTGTACAATGCCCGTCACCGCATTGACCGACCAACGGCAGTGGGTTTGCATCCTGACGTTGATGGCAGCGGCCATTTTGGCGGCATAGTCGAGTTGCTTTTGGGCGGCGGCACGCTTTTCGGCATCGTCGTCCAACACGACACTCACGGCCGTGAGTTCGGAGGTGGGAACCGGCGTGCGGAGCATGAGAGCCATGTTTACCATCGGAATGACGGTCTGCGGATTGTTGAGCGCGACAAGGAGCGTGTCTTTCGTTTCGCCCGAACTTTCCTGCTTCGCCTCACCGGAGAGAACGATGTCTTTGGCCGCTCTTTCCGTGGCCAGAGATGCCACCACGCACGAGCCCAAAATGAGCAACATGGCGGCATTGAGCACGTCGTCGCCCAACAACCTGCTGCCGTCGGGCAAAATAATGTCGTAGCCCACAAGCGCAATGGCCAGCGTTGCCGCGGCTCTTGCGGCCGACAAACCGACAATGAGCCGACCCTCGAAACGAGTGAGCCCAAACAGCTTTTGCGAAAGCCATGCCGCAACACCCTTGCCGACGACACCCGTCAGCAGCATTATCGCAGCCAGCAGCACCACGCTCCGATCGGTGGTCATCGCGCGAATGTCGATGAGCATGCCCACACCGAGCAAGAAATAGGGTATGAAGAGGGCGTTGCCCACAAACTCGATGTGATTCATCAAAGGCCCGGTGGGGGGAATGGAGCGATTGAGCGCGAGCCCGACCAAAAAGGCACCCAAAATGCCCTCCATGCCAACCCACTCCATCAACCCTGCACCCAAAAACACAAGCGAAAGGACATAGATGTATTGCACGATGCTGTCGCCGTGACGACGAAAGAACCATCGGCACAATCGGGGAAACACCAACACGATCACAACACCGACCAAACAGATCTTGGCGATGAGTTCGAGCAGGTTGAAGTCGGTCACGCCGGGCTTATTGACACCGCCGACCACGGCCAACACCAACAGCGTGAGGACGTTGGTGATGATCGTGCCACCGACGGCGATACCCACCGCACGATGTTTCGACAAACCCCAACGCATCACGAGAGGATAGGTCAGCAGCGTGTGGGCGGCATACATAGAGGCCACCATCAGCGAGGCCGGAACGGTGAAGCCCAACAGCCAATGATTGACTGCAAAGCCCACACCAAAAGGCAGAGCAAAGGAAATGAAACCGAAACCGATGGCGATATTGCGGTTTTTCATCACATCGGTCAGATTCATTTCGAGCGAGGCAAGAAACATGATGTAGTACAAACCTACCTTGCCAAACAGCTCAAACGAAGCGTCGCGATCCAACAGACGAACACCATGCGGCCCGATCACCATGCCCGCCACAATCAGTCCGACAATCGACGGAAGCCGAAGGCGTTCGAGCATCATCGGAGCAAAGAGGATGACACTGAGCACAAGGAAGAAAATCCAAGTCGGATCGGTGATGGGCAAATGCAGAGCAGACATGAAGCTTGTATAGAACCGCAATAGGTATACATTCAAGTATATAAATCGGCTACAAAGTAACAAAAAACTTTGCAATCCGGCCTATTATTCCCTCGGAAAATCATATTTTTGCAACTGAATCACTCGTTTTCTTTGCACAAGCGCAATGCACCGCAAAGCAACACAAACTTTTTGTAACATGAACGTAGCCATCGTTGGCGCCAGTGGCGCCGTCGGCCAAGAATTTCTTCGCGTATTGGCCGAACGCAATTTTCCCATCGACGAGCTTCGACTCTTCGGATCGAGCCGTAGCGCAGGTACGACCTATCAATTCCGCGGAAAAGACATCGTCGTTCGCGAACTCCGCCACGACACCGATGACTTCAAAGACATCGACATCGCTTTCACCAGTGCCGGAGGCGGAATCAGCCAAGAATTTGCAGCCGACATCACCCGACACGGTGCCGTGATGATCGACAACACCAGCGCATTCCGCATGGATCCGGAAGTGCCCCTCGTCGTGCCCGAATGCAACGCAGCAGATGCCCTCAACCGCCCGCGCGGCATCATCGCCAACCCCAACTGCACAACCATCATGATGGTCGTGGCACTCCAAGCCATCGAAAAACTGTCGCACATCAAAAGAGTTCATGTTTCCTCCTATCAAGCCGCTTCGGGAGCAGGAGCTGCCGCCATGGACGAATTGGAAATGCAGATGAAACAAATCGTCGGCGGAGAAAAACCCACGGTGAGCAAGTTTGCCTACCAACTGGCCTACAACGTCATTCCTCAAATCGACGTTTTCACCGAAAACGGCTACACGAAAGAGGAGATGAAAATGTATCACGAAACGAAAAAGATCATGCACTCCGACATCGACGTGAGTGCCACTTGCGTCCGTGTGCCCGTGATGCGCAGCCACTCCGAAGCCATTTGGGTCGAAACCGAACGCCCCATCAGCGTCGAAGAAGCTCGCCAAGCCATCGCCGGCGGCGAAGGTCTCACGCTTCAAGACAACCCTGCCGAAAAAGACTACCCCATGCCGCTCTTCCTTGCCGGATGCGACAACGTCTATGTGGGTCGCATCAGAAAAGACTTGGCCAATCCCAACGGACTCACCTTCTGGCTCGTGAGCGACCAGATCAAAAAAGGCGCGGCACTCAACGCCGTGCAAATCGCCGAATGGCTCATTGCCAACAACGGCCTCAACAAATAAACAAAAAAACATCGCCGCCGCAACCGCACCCTTCGGGTCGGGAGCGACGCCGATGGGAGGCTTCATGCTTCCTTTTACACAAGCCCCAAAAACAACCGCGTCACGCCCCAATGGGACATGACGCGGTTTATTCGTGTCTTAAACGGTGGTTCTCGCGGCTTATTCTTCGTAGGGAACGAAGTCTTCTTTCGTCACACCGCAAATGGGGCAAACCCAATCTTCGGGGATGTCTTCGAAAGCGGTGCCGGGCTCGATGCCGGAATCGGGATCTCCTATTTCGGGATCGTAGATATAGCCGCAAGGTTCACAAAGATACTTTTTCATTGTGTCTGAATTTAAATTTAGTAGTCTACTTATCTGATTTATACGAATATTGTGTGAAGATGTTTTCCATCTTCGTTTGCAAAGATGAAGAAAAAAAATGAAACAAACAAATTATTCAAGATATTTCCGTTGTAAAAAATGTCGGGACGGCCATTCTAAAAATCCGCAGTTTTGTTTTGACGACAACAGAGAAAATACACAGAGCGACAGCCTCTGAGGATTTTCGATTCGGAGAATGCTCGCACCGGTATCCCTCCTTGCTCACCGAACAGCCGGCAAAGCCTCGATCTCGGAAGAGTTTTTGGCAGATGAGCGAATGTCTTTGCGACAAAAACATCGCATCGTGGGAGATAAGTGACGGTTATTTGGATTTCAACTGCGCTCAATCCCACATTTTTTGTACTTTTGTAGGCACAATGCCCCATACGACCACTTTGCTACGGGGCGTCTGTTTTTCGTCAAGCATTGTCTTTTCCTATGTCTGTCATCGCACAACGACACATCGTATCTCGTCTTCAAAAACAATGGTCGGAAGGACGCATACCTCACGCCTTGCTTCTTGCCGGCCCGGAGGGTTGCGGCAAAATGCCGCTTGCCCTTGATTATGCCCGATTGTTGCTCTGCGAACAGCCGTTGAAAGAAGAAGAGCAGGCACGCCCTTGCGAAAAATGCCGCGGATGCGCCATGTCTCGCACAGCGGCGCATCCGGATCTACACTTCGTCTTTCCCGTCATTCGCCCCAAGAATGCTTCTTCGGCTTCGAGGGTGGTGTGTGATCTTTGGCTGAAAGAATGGCGAGAGATGCTCAACGACGGCGTTTACTTCGATCTCGCCGCATGGGAAGAGCGCATGGGCATCGAAAACCAACAGCCGATCATTTATTCGGACGAGAGCGAAGAGATTTTGCGGAAAGTGAGTCTTGTTTCCTCTCAGGGCGGCTACAAGGTGGTTGTGATCTGGCTGCCCGAACTGATGCACGTGTCGTGTTCCAACAAACTGCTCAAATTGCTCGAAGAGCCGCCGGCGCAAACCGTGTTTATCCTCTGCTCGAACCAACCCGAAAAACTGCTGCCCACCATTCTCTCGCGCACACAACGCATCGACATGAAAGCATTGCCCGAAGAGGAGATCGCCGCTGCGCTTCGGAGCGAAAGAGGACTTTCGGAAACCGATGCCGCACACATAGCCCACCTTGCCGCAGGCAGCTACACAAGGGCGTTGCGGCAAATATCAGTGAACAACGATGAGCGAGAATTTCTTGACATGTTCATCCTGCTGATGCGCAAATGCTACTTACGCGACATCAAAGAAATGCATGCTTGGAGCGAACACATCGCAACGTGGGGTCGTGAGCGACAGAAGGCATTTCTCGACTATGCACAGCGGCTCGTGCGCGAAAATTTTGTGCTCAACTTCGGACTGCCCCAACTCAATTTTCTCTCAAAAGACGAAGCCGCTTTTTCCGTGAATTTTGCACGATTTATCAACGAACGCAACGTCATCGGCATCACCGAAGAATTGGCCTTGGCACAGCGCGACATTGAGCAAAACGTCAATGCCCGCATGGTCTTCTTCGACTTTTCCTTGAAAATGATCGTTTTACTCATTCAGTAGTTTATACTCCCCAACTCACCCATGCTCGATATTTTCATTTTGGTCGTCACCGCTTGGTCGCTGTTTTCCGGCTGGCGAAACGGTTTGCTCAAAGAGCTGGTTTCCACCGTCGGCTTTTTGGTAGGTCTGCTGGTGGCTGTTGCTTTCTACTCGGCTTTCGGCCGTTATCTTTCCGTAGACGGCACCGAAGCCAACGCCGTCACTTCGCTGCTGGCTTTCTTCATATTGTGGGTGGCCGTTCCCATTGTGTTGGGAGCCGTGGCCAACATGCTCACCAAAGCCCTCAAAGCCGTTTGCCTCGGCACTATCAACAGCATACTCGGAGCGGTGGTGAGTTTCATCAAGTTTTTCATTCTTCTCGGTTGCATTCTCACCGCCATGTCGGCTTTGGGCATTCTCAACGCCGAACGCACGGAAGAGAGCCTGCTTTACCGGCCGATACAAGCCAATTTTTCGGCCTTTGTGAAAAATGCGTTTGGCATAACCCTCTCTTCGGACGACGCTTCTTTCCGACAAGACCGGAATGAGCACGACAGCGCCGCCGCGTCCTCCGACACGACGCGGATCGACGTATAGACCGAGGTTTGCTACGGAAGTTTTACGAGCATGACCGTTTGCAACACCCTTTGACGCATTGACTTCCCGAAATCATCATCAACTTCTAATAAATCCCCATCTACTCAATTATGTCATCTGTAAAGTTTTACCTGCCGGAAGAGCAAGTACCTTTGGAAATGCACAAGGTGCGTGTTGTTCAAAAACTACATCTCCTCCCCGTCGAAGAGCGTCTTGAAAAACTGAAAGAAGCCGGAAACAACACCTTCTTGCTGCAAAACAAAGATGTCTTCATGGACATGCTCACGGATTCGGGCGTCAATGCCATGAGCGACAATCAAGTGGCGGCCATGTCGATTGCCGACGACTCTTATGCGGGTTCCGAAACTTGCAACCGACTGCTCGACTCCATAAAAGAAGTGTTCGGAACGGAACACTTTCTCCCTGCCCACCAAGGACGTGCTTGCGAAAACATCTTGGCCGAAACATTTGTGAAGCCGGGCATGTTTACGTTGATGAACTTCCACTTCACCACCACCAAAGCACACATCACGCGCATGGGCGGAAGCGTCATCGAACTGGTGCGCCCGGAAGGTTTGGTGCCGGCCAACGACGAGCCGTTCAAAGGAAATTTCGACATTCCCCGCCTCAAACAAACCATCAAAGATCTCGGAGCGAAAAACATTGCTTTCGTGCGCATCGAAGCCGGAACGAACCTGATCGGCGGACAACCCGTGAGCCTCGAAAACATGCTCGAAGTAGCCAAGATCTGTAAAGAAAACGGCATTCTGAGCGTGCTCGACGCCTCGCTCCTGCAAGACAACCTCTACTTCATGAAAATCAGAGAGGAACAGTGCAAGGAGATGAGCATCAAGAAGATCATGCACAAATTGGGCAAGGCGATGGATCTGATTTATTTTTCGAGCCGCAAACTCGGTTTCGCCCGCGGAGGTGCCATTATATCCAACAACGAAGAGCTCATTCTCCGCATGAAAGAATACATACCTCTCTACGAAGGCTTCCTCACCTACGGCGGCATGGAAGTGCGCTCAATGGAAGCCATGGCCGTGGGGTTGCGCGAAACGCTCGACATGGAAATCATCAGTCAAGGCCCTCTCTTCACCAAATATCTCGTAGACGAACTGGACGCTTACGGCGTGCCGATGGTGAAGCCTGCCGGAGGTTTGGGCGCACACGTCAATGCCGGCGAAATCGTGCCCCACATTCCCCACGGAGAATATCCTGCCGCTGCATTGGCCACGGCGTTCTACATCGCCGGCGGCATTCGCGGCATGGAGCGCGGCACGCTTTCCGAACAACGCAATCCCGACGGTTCGGAACAACACGCCGAAATGGAACTCGTGCGCTTGGCATTGCCCCGACGCGTGTTCACCCTCTCGCAAGTGAAGTATTGCGCCGATCGCGTGAAATGGGTTTACGACAACCGCCACCTCATCGGAGGCCTGCGGTGGGAAGACGAACCGAAAGTGTTGCGTTTCTTCTTCGGACGCCTTCAACCCATCGGAGATTGGCAGGAGAAACTGGCCGCCAAATTCCGTGAAGACTTCGGCGACTCGCTCTAAAAACACCTCGTTTCGCCCGGTCGTTCTCGAAAGGCGAAACACAGCAAAGACCCCTCGGAGAATATCCGAAAAACGTGTAAGCTCCATGACAACAAGTCGTTGTTCAAACCACTTGATTTCAACCTCTCGGAGCTTACACGTTTTTATAAAAATAGCACAGCCCTTCGCTCAAAGAGATGAGAATCACCTCTTTCAGCTATTGTCGATGCCGAAATTACTCCTTACCTTTGCAAAAATCCGCATTTTCGGAGAAATGCTGCGGAAGAACGAAGGGGAAACTCGGAGTATTCGGACATCGAAAAGTCTCGATGACCATGCGTTTGCCGTTCAAAAAAAGAATATTTATCATTTCAAAATAATATTATGAGCGTAACAAACATTATTGACGAAGAAGAAGTCACCATCGTACAAGGAGTGAATGGCATTTTACTGTGTCGCGAGTCATGGATGAACGACAGTATCGAAGCGTGGAACGCAAAACACGAAAACGAAATTCCCGACACGGACAACTAATTGCTAACCAACTTATTTTCAAACCTTAAAACATATTCAAAACAACTCATGCAAAGTATTATTGTAGCATTTGTCGTATTTTTTTCTTTACGTTTGGTATCACTTTCCTATTCCATCCGCAACGAGAAACGCCTGCTCAAAAAAGGAGCCGTTCAATACGGCAAATTCAACTCACTGCTATTGACCTTGGCACACATCGCGTTTTACTTCACCGCCCTCTATGAGGCTTACGCTTCGGGCACGGATTTCAACACCTTTTCTTTGAGCGGCCTTGCAGTGATGAGTTTTGCTTACATCATGCTGTTTTATGTGATCTACAAACTGAAAGACGTGTGGACATTGAAACTCTACATCGTGCCCGAACATCGCATCGAAAGAAGTTTCTTGTTCAGAACGGTGCGTCACCCCAACTATTTCCTCAACATCATTCCCGAATTGATCGGAGTGGCCTTGCTCTGCAACGCTTGGACAACACTTTGCGCGGGACTGCCCATTTATCTCATTTTGCTCGTCGTTCGCATTCGCCAAGAAGAACAAGCCATGAAAACATTGTGGTAACAGAGAGATAATACCCTATTTCGAGGCGCGACAAACAAAGATGCCGAAGACAGAAACCGATTGCAAACTCGGTGTTCTGTCTTCGGCATTTTTCATACCTTTTCGGTTCGGCCGTCGATCGCTTTTTCTTTCGTGTCGGATCGTTTGTGGCAATGAGAAACGCTTCAAGAAAGATGAAGCAATTCCCTGACGAGCGGCACGACGCTGTGGTTGAGGATTTTGTCGTTCAAACGATGGCCGCCGTCGAAGAGGCGGAAATGCGAAGGGTCGTAGTGACGGAGAAACTCCTTTTGGTGGTTCACGCTTTCGTCTTTTTCGCCAAACAATCCCCACACCTTTGCCCTGTCGCTGTCGGTGATGTTTTTGAAACTGCCTTTTTCGAGCGTTCCGAACTGTTCGATCATCGTTTTGTCCACCTTGAAGTCTTTCGCGCCGTCTTCCCTTTTGTTGAGAAAATCGCGCCGTCCCATGCCGCGAAAGGTGAGCAGGCGCGCCATTTGAAAAGAGGGATTGACCAAGATGCGGAGTGTGTTGCGCAGCTGTTCGGCATAGAAAGCTCCCATCGACGTACCGATGATGAGATCGGGCTTTTGGGCAGTCACCAGATTTTGCAGAAAAGGAAAAGCCTCGGCAGGCATGATGGGAACGTCGGGCGAAAGAACACGAACACCTTGCTCATAGAGCATTTGTCGCAGCATCTGCGGCGTGCCCGAAGCTCCGCTCGACGCAAAACCGTGGATGTAAAGAATCGTGGTCATAACCGTTTTTTATTGAACTCTCCTAATTTTCATTGACTCTCCAAACGTTGGTCAAAGCTATGCCTTCTTGCGCCAATAGCTTCATTTTCGGAGAAGTTTTGAGGATTTGATTACCACTTGTCGGCACCCAAAAGAAAGGGGCATCGGCTTTGATGTCCGAAATTTTCTCTGCCCTTTCCCTTAACCACTCTTTGAGCCATCTCCCTTTTTCTATGACCTTTTGCACTTCTCCCTCAGTGGCACCATGCACTTCTACGAAATATACTTTCCCCGCATATTCCACGGCATAATCCCAACGGGAGGCTTCCGGATACCTATCTTTTACGCTTTTGTCAATATCCAAACTTGCTTTCAGCAGCCGCATATTGATGGGCTTGAACTTCGCACGATCTGCCGAAGGAATGGCTTGCAAGCCGTCTTTGCAACAGCCTCTCACTTCCTCGATTTGGTCGGCGGCGGCTTTAAGAGGAGAAGAAACGGAACGCGTCATAACCGGCTCATGTATTTGGCAACAACTTCCGAAGTGCGTCCGGCAAAAGACGCCAAGCCGCCCCATTCGGCGATGTATGGATTTTCGTCGCCGGCATCCAAAGAAGAGATGTCTTTGGTCACTACTTTTTGCGTTGTCGTATCTCGTGAAAAATAATAGGTTCGGATGGTCTTCGAGAGCATACTTTCGACGACATGAGCAGCCGAAGAGCCGGCGTCCATACCAAAAAGTTCGTAAACCCCTCGTCCTTGTTCTTTGTCTTTCAAAAGGTTGAACGCCCAAGCAAACTCCAAGAAAACGGGAGAATGGGTGGAGACAATCACCTTATAGCCCAAGCCGACCAACTCCAAGATTTGCAACAGAACACTGATGATGGCTTGCGGATGCAACCCCATTTCGGGTTCTTCTATCACGACATACTCGTATTTGTTTTTTTTGAGCACTTGTGAGGGGGAGCCGGCAAGACAATAGAATGCCAACAGGAGCGGAATAAATTCCTTTTGTCCGGCACTCCATGCCATAAAAGGAATTTGCATACCATCGGTGTGGAGAAACATTTTTTTCTGTCCCATTCTTTCTTCCAACAACACCTTTGCATCGTGGAATATACTGTTGTTGAGAGACAGAAGTGTTTCCTGATTGAGTCGTTGGTTGAGAGGAAACAACTTCCCGCTTTCCGACAAGCCTTGCTGCATGAACAAGCGAAGCGTTTCGCTGAAAGCTCTCAACACGTAAGGCGTCGTGTTGTCAAACTCCATGAAGTTTTTGGGGCGACCGTCGGTAAGACTCAGTATTCTCTGTGCCGGAACATAGAATACGCGTTCTTCTTTTTTTTCAATCCTATATGAAAGTGTTTCCTTCAAGAAGGCATCTCCATCGGAACAGATGCTGCTGTTTTCGTTCCAAATCTTTGCCATTCCCTCTCCATAGTACAGGTTCAACACCTTGTCCGTGTCGTTCGTCGTGACGTAGCTGTATTTCTCCAAAGTGTCTACAATGGCATCTTTGTCAATCCACAGTTTCATGGTTTCGAGAAAAAGGCTTTTTCCCCCGGCTTGCGCTCCGACAAGAAACGTGAGATTTCCCGGCATGACAGAGGCTTTTTGGATAGGCCCGAAATTGACGACTCTAAACTCTTTCATGGAGTGAAATATTTTGCAGATTATTTGTTCAACTTCCAAGTGGCACCGTCTTTGGTGTCTTTGACGAGGAAGCCGAGGGCGGTGAGATTATCGCGAATTTTGTCGGACGTAGCCCAGTCTTTGTCGGCTTTGGCTTTGGCGCGAACTTCGAGCAAGAGATCCACGGCCTGTCCGAATGCGGCTTCTCGCCCGGCATTGCCACCCTCTTCGGCTTGCAGTCCGAGGATGTCGAAACAAAACGTGGTGAACACGCGGCGCAGGGCGTCGAGACCGGCGGCGGTGATGCTCTCTTTCCCGTCGGCCAAGGTGTTGATCGTGCGGCAGGCCTCGAAGAGGTGGCTGATCATGATGGGCGAATTGAGGTCGTCGTTGAGAGCCTCATAACATTTCTTTTCGATTTCGGCGGCGTAGGCCTCGGTGAGTTTCCCCTTGTCGGAAGCCTCGATGCGGCCGAGCTGACGCAGGGCGTCCATGAGGCGTTCGAGTCCTTTTTGAGAGGCTTGCAGGGCTTCGTTGCCGAAGTCGAGGGTGGAGCGGTAGTGCGCTTGGAGAATGAAGAAGCGGATAGTCATCGGCGAGTAGGCTTGTTCGAGCAACTCGTGGCCGCCGGTGAAAAACTCGTCGAGGGTGATGAAGTTGTTGTAGGACTTACCCATCTTCTTGCCGGCTATGGTGATCATGTTGTTGTGCATCCAGTAGCGCACCATCTGTTTCTTTTGCGAAGCCACGGCCTGTGCGATTTCACACTCGTGGTGGGGGAACACCAAGTCCATGCCTCCGCCGTGGATGTCGAACTCTTCGCCGAGATACTTGCGTCCCATGGCGGTGCACTCGCAGTGCCAACCGGGGAAGCCCTCTCCCCAAGGCGACGGCCAGCGCATGATGTGTTCGGGCTGGGCGCGTTTCCAAAGGGCGAAGTCGACCTGATTGCGCTTTTCGCCCACGCCGTCGAGCTCGCGACTGGCATCGTGAACGTCTTCGAGGTTGCGGCCGGAGAGAATGCCGTATTTGAAGTCTTCGTTGTACTTCACGACATCGAAATAGACCGATCCGTTGCTCTCGTAGGCATAGCCGGCTTCGAGGATTTCTTCGACGAGGCGGATTTGCTCAATGATGTGCCCCGATGCGTGCGGTTCGATGGAGGGGGGAAGGACGTTGAGTTTTCCCATCGCCGTGTTGAAACGGTTGGTGTAGTGTTGCGCCACTTCCATGGGTTCGAGCTGTTCGAGGCGTGCTTTTTTGGCAATTTTGTCTTCGCCCTCGTCGGCATCGTGTTCCAAATGGCCGACGTCGGTGATGTTGCGCACGTAGCGCACTTTGTAGCCGAGGTGGAGGAGGTAGCGATAGAGAAGGTCGAAGGTGATGGCCGGACGGGCGTGGCCGAGGTGGGCGTCGCCGTAGACGGTGGGGCCGCACACGTACATGCCGACACGGCCTTCGTGGAGGGGGATGAAGCGTTGTTTGGTGCGTGTGAGCGTATTATGGATGAAAAGCGGATTGTTCATGATGAGGGCAGGTTGTGTTTTATATGGTTAAGCGGAGCGTAAAGAAGAGATACTCCCTTGTGTTTGAATGTCGTTTTGAGGAATGAGAAGAAAGCGTGCGTCCGCACCCTCTCGGAGGAAAAGGAGGGAGGAGAGATGCCGGTGAGGTCAGACCATGTCGAGCAATTCGAGCTCAAAGATGAGGGTGCTGTCGCCGGGGATGTCGCGGCCGGCTCCCCGTTCGCCGTATCCGGCGGCGGCCGGAACGTGGATTTCCCATTTTTCACCGATGTGCATATTGACCAATGCCACCTGCCAACCGGTGATCAGTTCGTTTACGCGAAAGGCGACGGGCGTTCCGTTGCCACGGTGCGAGGAGTCGAATTGCTTGCCGGTGATGAGCCGTCCGGTGTAGTGCACGGTGACCACGGTTCGGGGCGAAGGGGTGCTTTCGAGCTTGCGGCGTCGGCGTTCGTCGGGTTCGTCCGAAGGGTCGGGGGCAGCGCGGAGCACGCGGTAGAGCACGCCGCAACGGAGTTCGCCCACGTCGGGTTGTCGGCGGAGTGCGGCGAGATGGGCTTCGTTTTCTTTTTTATAGGCCGCCTTGTCGGCAGCGGTCATTTTCTTTTTGTGCGCCATGAGCAGAGAGAAAAAAGAATGGAGGGGTGCGAAAGTTCGTTGAGGACGACTGCCTCGACAAAGGAGGCGGAAAAAACTACCTCAGAGGTGGAAAATTCTGCACCGCGGAGTAGGAAATTCTACCTCTGAGGTAGATTTTCACCGTTCGGCTTCCGCCATCGCCGCTTCCGCAGACGAGCGTGAGCGGCAGAGCGGTATTATTTTTTGCGATGCACGTAGGCTCCATAGGTCGTGATGACCACGAAGCAGAGAAGGGGAATGATGAAGCCGGCGGCCATGTTGTGGGCATCGGCGATGAGCCCCATCAGCAGCGGAGCGATCGCACCGCCAACGATGCCCATGATCAGAAAAGAAGAGGCCATTTTGGTGTGCGTGCCCAAACCGCGCAGGGCGAGGGCAAAAATAGTGGGAAACATGATGCTTTCGCAGAAATAAACGAAGAACAGAGAATAGAAGCCCCACTGCCCGGGCATGGCCACGACGAGCGTCGTGGCGATTGTTGCACCAAGTCCGCAAAACATGAGGAGACGTTCGGGCTTGATGTAGCCCATCGCCCAACTGCCGCCCATGCGGCCGAGCATGAACAAGCCCATGCAGCCCATGCCGAGGAGTTGCGCGGCGGTGCTTTCGCTGATGGCGGTGTTGTCTACGGCATAGTTGATAAAAAAGCTGTTGATGCCCGTCTGTGCCGCCACATAGAGGAAAATGGCGAGCAGTCCGAAGAGGAAGTTTTTGTGGCGAAAGAGCGATATGCGGCTCGTGGGCTGCGGCTCGTCGATCTCGATGAGGTCGTCGGTGGTTTCGGGGGCGGCTTCGATTTCGGGCAACTTCATTCGAGAAAACACGGCGGCAATCAAAATCACCACCGTTCCGATGATGGCATAGGGCAGCGTGATGTTGGGCGCACTGCCGTCGGCGGTAAAAAGAAAGGCTCCGCCCACGAGCGGCCCCACAATCCAACCGAAGCCGTTGAACGATTGTGCGAAATTGATGCGCCTCTCGGCCGATTCGGGCTCGCCCAAAACGGTAGCATAGGGATTGGCCGAGGTTTCGAGAAAGGTCAGTCCGCAGCCGATGATGAACAGCGAGAAGAGAAAAAACTCGAAATTCATGATCTGTCCGCCCGGAATGAAGAGCAAAGCCCCCACGCCGTAGAGCAACAGACCGGTCAGAACGCCCACGCGATAACCCCACCGCGTGATGACGGCACCGGCCGGGAGAGCCATGAGGAAATATCCGCCGTAGACCACGGCCTGAATCAAAGCCGAACGAGTTTTCGTCAGTCCCATTTCGTCTTGAAAATACTTGTTGAGCACGTCAAGAATGCTATGGGCAAAACCCCACAAAAAGAAAAGTGACGTGATGAGCAGAAAGGGTACGAAAAAATTGCGACCATCGCGCGTTTTGACAAAGTTCATATAGTATATGCTGTTTTACGAGTGTTTGGAGACAAAGTTAAGCATTCGTCGAGAAACGACCGATGAAAAAGCGGCTTTTTCTTATTTCCGACCGACAAAATCCCTCAAAAAGACTTTGCGCTTTTCAAAAAGAGCGTAATTTTGCACCTATAAATTCATTCTGCCATGAAGAAAAAAATCGTTGTTCTCACCGGAGCCGGCGTGAGTGCCGAAAGCGGATTTTCCACCTTTCGCGACAAAGACGGCTTGTGGGAAACGCATCCCGTCGAACAAGTGGCAACGCCCGAAGGCTGGCAGGCCGACCCCGTGTTTGTCAATGAGTTTTACAACGGACTGCGCCGCCAACTTGTCGAAGCCTCGCCCAACGAGGCACACCGCCTGCTTGCCCGACTCGAAAAGACTTACGACGTGACGATCATCACGCAAAACGTGGACAACCTCCACGAACGGGGAGGCTCGTCGAAAGTAATTCATCTTCATGGCGAACTGATGAAAGCCTGCTCGTCGATCGCTCCCAACGATCCGCAACACATCGTCACGCTCACGCCCGGAGAAATCGATATCCGGCCGGGACAGCTCGCCGGCGACGGCAGTCTTTTGCGCCCCTTCATCGTGTGGTTCGGCGAGCCTGTTCCGCTCATCGAAGCCGCTGCGGCAGAGGTGGCACAGGCCGACATCTTCGTCATCATCGGCTCTTCGCTCGCCGTCTATCCGGCCGCCGGCCTCATCCGCCACTGCCGTCGGGGCATTCCCGTCTTTCTCATCGATCCGCAAGAAGTGCGACTGCCGGCTCATGCCTCGGTCGAAATCATTCGAGAACCGGCCACGATCGGTGTGGCACGCCTCATCGAACTCCTCAACAACCTCCCATGACGTCTTCCGACACCGAACTCCAAATACTTCATCGCACGCGCCTGCTCGTGGGCGACGATGCCTTGTCGCGCCTCCGAAACGCACGCGTCATCATTTTCGGCGTGGGCGGCGTGGGCAGCTGGTGCGCCGAGAGCCTCGTGCGCTCCGGCATTCGCCGGCTCACGTTGGTCGACTCCGACCGCGTTTGCATCACCAACATCAACCGCCAACTCATGGCCACGCTTCCCACCGTGGGACGCGTCAAAGTCGAGGCCTTGCGCGAACGCCTGATCGACATCAACCCCGAAGCCGAGATCAAGGCCGTGCAAGACATCTACAACGCCGAAAATGCGGCTTCGTTCCACCTCGAAGACTACGACGTGATCGTCGATGCCATCGACTCGCTCGCCGAAAAGACACACCTCATTCTCACCGCCACTTCGACAAAAGCCCTCTTTGTTTCGTCAATGGGGGCTGCCTTGAAAATGGATCCCACACGCGTGGCCGTGGCCGAGTTTTGGAAAGCGTCGGGATGTCCTTTGGCTCGGGCATTGCGCAATAAATTCAAACGCGCCAAAACCTTCCCCTCGCGCAAATTCAAAGTCGTGTACAGCGACGAACTGCTCCCAAATGTGGGCGTGCAAATCCTCGAATGCCCCGAACCGACCGTGGCCGACACGACCGACCGCCTCGAAGGACGAGCCGACCTCATGACACACGACTGGAACACCAAGAAAGCACAAATCAACGGCACCGTGGCACACATCACCGCCATTTTCGGCTTCACCCTCGCCGGACTGATCGTTGCCGAACTTTCCAAAGAATAGTTTCGGAAAGTTGTTTGAAAAGCCATGACACACACGGCAACCATCGCCTTTTCAATGAAACCACGGGAAAAACTCCTCAAAACGACCCGATCAAGACAGACAACACCCAAACCGCCAAAGTCGATATTTTAGCAGATATACAGTTTCTCTGCGGTCTGTCAATGGCCATCACAACATACGACACAACGCAAACCGCGCCTGAACTTTTCAGTTCAAGCGCGGTTTGCGTATTGCAAAGAACGAATGTCGTTCCTTCGAGATTAGGCTTGTACAACGGCCTTTTGGGCGCGACGTCCGTAAATTTTGTGGGCGATCGGTGCAGCAAGGAAGATTGAAGACAGCGTACCGAAGATAACACCCAAAATCATGGCAAAAGAGAATGAGCGAATGGCATCGCCACCAAGGAAGAAGATGCAAAGCAGCACCAAAAGGGTGGTAAACGAAGTCATAATGGTACGAGTCAACGTATTGTTGATAGATTCGTTGAACACACGTTCGGTTTCGCGCGAGGGATACAGACCGAGATTTTCGCGGATGCGGTCGAACACCACCACCTTGTCGTTGATCGAGTAACCGATCGCCGTGAGAACGGCACCGATAAAGGTTTGATCGATTTCAAGCGAGAACGGCATCCATCCCCAGCAAATAGAATACATAGCGATAATGAGGAATGTATCAATCACCAAGGCCGCAATGGCACCGATAGAGAAAGCCACGCTGCGGAAACGCACAAGAATATAAACGAATATGGCGATCAGCGAGAAGAAGACGGCGATGATGGCACCGCGAGTCATGTCGGAAGCCACACTCGGGCCTACCTTTTGGGCGGAGATGATAGAGCCTCCGGCGCGGTTGTCGCGATCTTTGAACACATTGTAGTCAGCCTTGATAAGACCGGCCTCATGGAGAGATTCCCAAATGAGGTGTTCCACTTCTTGATCGACCTCTTGATCGTTTTGCTCAATCTTGTAAGATGTCGAAATACGAACGGCAGGATTTTGCGTTGTCACGATGGCAAGCGTATTGACCGTGGCTTGTTCGCCGGTTGAAATAATCTTGGTCTCAACGGCTTTCTTCACATCTTCGGGAGAAACTTTTTGTTCAAATTCAACCACGTAGTTTCGACCACCCGTGAAGTCGATGCCGCGCTGCAAACCGCGAACGGCAAGGGATAGACCACCGACAATGATGAGCAAACTGAAGATGAAGGCACTCTTCTTGACCATCGACATAAATGCGAAACGAGTTTCGGAGAAGAGTTTTTGAGAAATTCCGGTCGTAAAGGTAAGACCGAGCCACTTTTCTTTGCCGAGGAAATGCTCGTAAGCGATGCGAGTGAGCCAAACGGCGGTGAAGAAAGAGGCAACGATACCGATACCGAGCGTCATGGCAAAACCGCGGATGGGACCCGTTCCGAAATTATAGAGAATAACGGCGGTGATGACTGAGGTGAGATTGGAGTCGAAAATCGCGGAGAAAGCGTTGCCGTAACCGTCGGCGAGTGCCTGTTTGATTTTCTTGCCGGCGCGCAACTCTTCTTTCGTGCGTTCATAAATAAGCACGTTGGCATCCACTGCCATACCGAGCGCAAGCACCATACCCGCAATACCACTCATGGTCAATGCGGCTTGGAAAGAGGTGAGCACTCCGAAAGTGAAGAAGAAGTTGAGCACGAGAGCGGCGTTGGCCACCATGCCGGGGATGAAGCCGTAAAATACGCACATGAAAATCATGAGCAACACGAAAGCCACGACGCAAGCCGTAAATCCGGCCTGAATGGAAGCGGCACCGAGGCTCGGACCAACGGTTTCTTCCTGTACGATGTTGGTGGGAGCAGGCATCTTACCGCTTTTGAGGACGTTAGCCAAGTCTTGGGTTTGCTGGGTGGTGAAGTTTCCGCTGATTTCGGAATTACCGCCGTTGATTTCACTTCTGATAACCGGAGCACTATACACCACGTCGTCAAGCACAATGGCAACGGAGCGTTTGATGTTGCGCTTGGTGATCGTAGCCCATTCGCGAGCACCGTCAGACGTCATTCTCATAGAAACGACGGGTTGGTGGTGTTCGTTGTAGTCGTCTTTGGCGTCGGCAATCACTTCTCCCGCAAGGGCAGCTTTTCCTGCCGTGCGGCGCAAAGCATAGAGGGAGTAAATACCGTTTTCGGGGCTTACGCTCCAAGCCAGTTTAAGATCGGCCGGCAAAACCTCGGCTGCCATTTCCGAGTGGAGAATGCTGTTGATGGCTGCCGTATCCGTGGAGAGGGCATAACCCACGACACAAGATTCGGGATGTCCCATCGACACAAAGTGTCCGATGAAAGGATTGGCTTTGAGGCGTGCGGCATTTCCGGCAGCTTGTTTGGCGTTGACCGTAGCGTTTTCTTCTTTTTTGCCGGAATTTTTAAGGGCTTCTGCGGCCGATGCCGTTGCCTTTGCCGTGTCGCCGACAGCTGTCACGTCTTGTTTCGTGGCACCGGTTTCGCCGTCAGTTTCGGTTTCGGTGTTGTTTTGGGTGTTGGGTTTGGTTTGGGCAAGCCGGCTGTCCAAGGAAGAAATGGCCGCTTGCACTTCGGAAAACATATAGGTTTCCCAAAATTCGAGATTGGCACTGCCTTGGAGCAGTTTGCGAACACGTTCGGGCTCTTTGATACCGGGCATTTCGACCATGATCTGCCCCATTTGTCCGCGACCTTCAAGGATTTGTATATTGGGCTGTGCCACACCGAAGCGGTCGATACGCTGCTGTACGACTTGATAAGAGTTGCTGACGGCAGCTTTCACCTCTTTTTCAAGCGCAGACTTCACCGCCGCATCAGAGCTGTTGGGCGTGATGCCTGAATCTTTGAGTTTGAGCGAGAAGATACCTCCCAGTTGGTTTTTACCCACTTGTTCCTGATACTTGCGCACGAAGACATCGAGGAAGTTTTCCGATGAGTGAGCGGCTTCGGCACGAGCCTCTTCGATCACTTTTTTCATCTTGGGATCTTCGGCATTGCTGCCCGCAAGGTTCTTTACTACATCGGGCACCGACACTTCAAGGATGACATTCATGCCACCTTTGAGATCCAGCCCCAAACCGATTTGCAGCGTTTCGCAAGTTTTGTAGTCGTAGCCGAGCCACACGCTACCCTCGCTCTGACGCAGAGAGTCCAAATAAGCCCTGCCCGCAACTTCGCCCATGGCTTCTGCCTTTTTCTCGTGGTGAGAAGTCACAAACGAGAAACTGAGATAGAAGATGCAAATGAGCGTCAGTAAGCCGGCAATGACTTTGACAAATCCTTTGTTTTGCATTTGATTAGAATTTTATTTATAAAGTTTTTAATTGTTTTACGGATAAAAAGGGGTATCTCGTGTCGTGAAGACAGACCAAAGAGCATGCAAATATAGCGATTTATTTCCATTCACAAGATGAGAGCTTGTCAAAATACATATTTTCCTTGTTTGTTTAATGCCTTTCTTATCGAAAAATAATTAACTTTGCCAACAAAATCAGCGGCTTGCAGTCTTCGGCAAGCAACGTGAGGCCGAAACAAACGGCTTCGCAAACGAACTTTCGAACACATTCTTATATTTATAATGAGCGAAAAGCAATTCAACCGTACTCTCGTCACTGCCGCTTTGCCTTATGCCAACGGCGGAGTCCACATCGGCCACCTCGCCGGTGTTTATGTTCCTTCCGATATTTACTCGCGCTATCTTCGTCTAAAAGGCAAAGATGTGCTTTTCATTTGCGGTTCCGACGAACACGGAGTTCCCGTCACGATCCGTGCCCGCAAAGAGGGGTGCAGCGTTCAAGAAGTGGTCGATCGCTATCACCGACTCATCAAGCAGTCTTTTGAAGATTTCGGCATATCGTTTGACATTTATTCCCGCACCACGAGCGACACACACCGTCGCCATGCCTCCGATTTTTTCCGAACGCTCTATGAGAAAGGAGAGTTTTTGGAAAAAGAAACCGAGCAATACTACGACGAAGAGGCCAAAACATTTTTGGCCGACCGGTATATCACCGGCGAATGCCCCCACTGCCATTCGGCGGGAGCTTATGGCGATCAGTGCGAAAAGTGCGGAAAAGACCTCTCGCCCACCGAGCTGATCAATCCCGAATCGAAAGTATCGGGCAGCAAACCCGTTTTGCGCAAGACCAAGCATTGGTATCTTCCGCTCGACAAGCACCAAGAGTGGCTCCAACCTTGGATTGAGAGCCATCCGGAGTGGCGTTCCAACGTGAGCGGCCAGTGCAAAAGCTGGTTCGACATGGGACTTCAACCCCGTGCCGTGAGCCGCGATTTGGATTGGGGAATCCCCGTGCCCGTGGAGGGAGCGGAGGGCAAGGTGCTCTACGTATGGTTCGATGCACCGATCGGCTATATTTCCAACACCAAAGAACTCCTGCCCGACACTTGGGAGCAGTGGTGGAAAAGTGAAGACACCCGCCTTGTGCATTTCATCGGAAAAGACAATATTGTGTTCCACTGTATCGTCTTTCCCGCCATGCTAAAAGCCGAAGGCAGCTACGTTTTGCCCGATAATGTTCCGTCAAACGAATTTCTCAATCTCGAAGACGACAAGATTTCCACTTCTCGAAATTGGGCAGTCTGGCTGCATGAATACTTGCAGGATTTCCCCGGCAAGCAAGACGTGTTGCGCTATGTTCTCACCGCCAACGCCCCCGAAACGAAAGACAACAACTTCACATGGGCCGACTTTCAAGCGCGCAACAACAATGAGCTTGTGGCCGTCTACGGCAACTTCGTGAACCGCGCGCTGCAACTGACATGGAAATACTATGACGGCATCGTGCCGCCTTGCGGCGAGCTCACCCCAACCGACCTTGCCACCGTCGAAGAGTTCAAGAGCATCAAGGCCGAAGTGGAGCGTTTGATCGAAGGTTTCCGTTTTCGCGATGCGCAAAAAGAAGCCATGAATCTCGCTCGCATCGGCAATAAGTTTTTGGCCGACGCCGAACCTTGGAAAGTCATCAAGACCGACCCCGAACGCGTGAAAACCATTCTCCACATCGCTCTGCAACTTGTGGCCAACCTGTCTATCGCTTTTGAACCTTTCCTGCCCTTTTCTTCGGAACGCCTGCGCGGCATGATTTCCCTTTCTTCCGCCGACTGGGGACGTTTGGGAAGCATGGATCTTTTGGACGCCGGCACCCGCCTTGCCACTCCCGAATTGCTTTTCGAGAAAATCGAAGATGCCGCCGTCGAAAAACAACTCAACCGTTTGGCAGAAATCAAGAAGCAAAACGAAGCCGAGAATCACCGCGCCAATCCCGTTCGTCCCGACATCGAATTTGCCGATTTTGAAAAACTCGACATCCGCGTCGGCACGATCCTCTCTTGTGAGCGCGTGCCGAAGATGAACAAACTGCTCAAATTCTCCATTGCCGACGGCCTCGACAATCGCACCATCGTGTCGGGCATTGCTCGCCACTACGAACCCGAAAGCCTTGTCGGAAAACAAGTTTGCTTCATTGCCAACCTTCCGCCTCGCACTTTCAAAAACGGTCTTGTCAGCGAAGGTATGATCCTTTCCGCACTCAATGCCGACGGTTCGCTTTCGGTCATCACCCCCGACCGTTCGGTGTTACCCGGTTCGGAAGTGTGCTAAACGCCAAACAGCCAAGGCCGACAAAATCTCTTTGCTCCGCCCCCCAAAAAATGCGGCTCGCTCCCTCATGGAAAAGGAAGCGAGCCGCTTTCGTTTTTAATGGCACCGATGCAACAAGTGCCGCTTACAGACTTTGCAAGATGCGCTCTCCGCGTGCCGCCTCTGCGGCTCCCAGTTCCATGAATTTATGAAGCGTGTTGAGCGCGGTGCGTTGCACCTCTCTGTCGTTGCGCTTGGCGCGCAACTCGCTTTCGAGATGATCCAACACTTCGTCGGTGTCGCGAGGCGAAAGGCGAAAACCGTCCATAAACAAGCGTCCGATCAGCAGCCATGCCAACAAACGACTCATCGGGGCATCGGCCGCCATGAGCCGAAAAGCCAAATCGGAGGCAAAGTCACAATGTCGCAACAGATGCAACACCAACACCTGCGCCTCTTCGGCAAAGGCGAGTTGCTCGATCCACAGCAATGCCAACTCCTCGTCTACCTCTTCGCGAGGAATGATCATGGGAGCAAGCAGACGTAATTCTCTGATATCTTCTTTCCAGAGTGCCAGAGCAAGAGCGGTGGTATGAGGAATATCCTTGGAGATTTCGATCAGTCGGGGCTGATCAACTCCAAAATTCACGCGATAGGTCAAACCCTGACGACGCATCGAGCCGCTGACCATTCCGTTCATGGCAGCACGAAGCAGGCGTTTTATCTCGCGAATTTGGTCTTCGAGAGGTAGTTCTTGGGAAATCATCGAGTAAAGGAAGTTTTAGAAATATGCAATGAGTTTGTTTTCGCAAAGATACAAATAAAATAAAAATGCAGGATGCTTGATCGAAGAAAATATGCAAGAAAGCAACAAAAAACAGCCCTTTCCAAATCAGGTTGCCCGACAAATCGGAACATCATTAAAACATTCGCTTACGGCCGACGTTTTTCATAAATCTCTTGCAAAATCCGCTTGGCTACGATCGGCCTATAATGCGCCGCCTCGTAGTAATTTCCATAATCCTCTGTTATCGAGTTTACTCCGGAATAGTCGAAAACACGATTGCTCCCAAAAAGGTTGCACAAATAAGTTACATCTTTTTTATTCAACTTGATTTGGTTATATAGGGGAGAAATGATGATTTTATATTGGCTTCGGTGTTTATCCAAAATGAGTTTTAAGGCTTTCAACAGTTCTTTTTGTTCTTCTTTGATGACACTCTCCCTCATCGTCGGATGTTGAACGCCCTCAAAAAGTTTCATGCGCTCGGCGGTATAGTAAGTTCCTGCCAATATCTCATTTTCAAAGGCCGTTTCTTTCACCTCATTGCTCACGACGTCATACTCCATGTCATAATTTTCAAAGAAATGATTGACAACCATATAGTCTTTGATAATCCCCGAATAATAATAGTCACAGACGGCATAAGCAAATTTCAGATTGAGGAATGATTTCCAATGTGCAACATGAAAGCCGAAAACGTTCCGATATGATTCCAAAACGGGGGAGAGGTAATACAAATGACTGTCTTTCTTTGGCTCTGCCTGCTCCAATAAGGTATCATCAATTACGAACAAAGCATTTTTTATCGTATCGTTGTTTGCATCCAAATACTCCACCTTTTTCAAAACTCCATACAACGACTCGGCAGAAGCATCAAAATGATAGCAAGCATGCTGTTCTCCTATCAGTGCCCGCCAATCGGAAACCTCATAATACATGCTGCGCGAATTGCCGAAAATAAAACTGTCGTAATCTGTTTTTTCTCTATTGCGCATGTAGGTCATCGTGCTGACATAATCTCTGTCCAATGCCACGGGGATTTCTCTTTCAAGATAAAAATTGTCGTAGTTGCCTATCACCATGAAAGGGTCTGCCACAACATAGCCGGCCACATGCAACCAAAAGGGAATGGAAAATAAAAGTATTTTCTTTATAAATCGTTTATAACCGGGCATCATTATGATTGATATTGAAGTTTATCCGACTGCAAGGCGGCAGCTCAAAGCCATACCCCCGAACAGGCTAAAATTGAAAGTAAATGAAATCGGCCTTCTCGGCGGAGCAATTAAAAATCACCATTATCAGCGTGTAATACAAGATATATCTGAAAACAGCATATTTGAAAAAGGAAAAACGCTCCAACTGCAAAACGTGAGCACGATCTCTTTGCAACCATTCCGCCAAACACATAAAAATCACCAAGAAAACCAGACGTTTTCCATGTTGTGGCAGGCCAAATTGAAATTGGGTAAACATACGCACCAAATATGAAAGCGCATCCGCCATGCTGTCGGAACGAAACAACACCCAGCCCAACATGACCAAAAAGAAGGTCATTCCCATTTTGGAGATGTCGCCCATGGCAGTGAGCACGCCCGCGTTGTTCATTCGGTCATTGTTTTTTCTCAAAGACTTCACAAAAAACGTGGGAACGAACAAAAACGCATGATACAAGCCCCAACAAACAAAAGTCCAATTGGCACCATGCCAAATACCGCTGATCCCAAAGACGATAAGAGTATTCAAAAAAAGTTTGGAGCGACTCACTCGATTTCCTCCCAAGGGGATGTAGATGTAATCGCGAAACCATGTTGTCAGCGAAATGTGCCACCTGCGCCAAAAGTCAGATATATTTTTCGCAAAATAGGGGTAATTAAAGTTGCGCATCAAGTTGATGCCAAACAACTGCCCCGTACCGATCGCTATGTCCGAATAGCCGGAAAAGTCGCCATATATTTGGAATGCAAACAGGAATGCTCCCAAAAACAAATCGGCACTCCCCAAATGCTGATAATCATCAAAAATCATATTCACCACCACGGCGCAGTTATCTGCCACGACCATTTTCTTAAAAAAGCCCCACAATATTTGGCGCATACCATCTATGGCTTGGGCATAATCAAATCGGCGCGGTTGAAGAAATTGAGGCAAGAGATTTGCGGATCGCTCAATGGGACCCGCCACCAACTGAGGGAAAAAGCATACAAAAGCAAAAAATGCAACGACATCCTTGGTGGCTTTTATCTTACGCCGATACACATCAATCGTATAACCGATGGATTGGAAAGTATAGAAACTGATTCCCACCGGCAACAGAATGTCCAAGGTTACCCTGTCGAGCGTATAGCCCATTTGACCGAACAAGTCGGACAGGGATTCGCTAAAAAAGTCGAAATACTTAAAAATGCAGAGAATCAGCAAATTCAAAACTATATTTCCGGCACTGATGTATTTCTGACATTGCCTGTTTTTGTGTGCTCTCTCCAAAAAAACACCTGACAAAAAACTACTCCCCGTAGTGACGGCTATCAACAAAAGAAATCGCCAATCCCACCAACCATAAAAAACATAACCGGCCATTACCACAAAAAGGTTTTGCCAATGCAGTTTGTTCCGTAAGCTCCAATAGACTAAAAACACTATCGGCAAAAAGACAAGAAATTGTATGGAGTTAAACAGCATGATCAATAATAATGATACCAAAAGAATGTTGTAAATCAGGCATATTTACAAACGATTTATAATAGAACTGCAAAGATATAAAGAATCTTGCACATGAACACAACGATAAATCCGGAGAACGAGCCATGTTTTTTGTGCCGCCCATTCCGGCTTGTCTGATGATTTCACAATATTCTCTCGAAAAACGAAAAGCCCAAACTCTCATCAACCGGCATCACACCGACAAAAAGATAAAAGCCCCCATTGCAATTCCTACAAAAACTTCTCTCATCAAAAAAAGAAATAGATGTCGCCATACGCCTGCCGCCCGAACACCGGCGGAACGGCCGGACGTCACTACCTCAGAGCTAAAAAAAACGGCCTCTGAGGCAGACAATTCTATCTCTTAGTTTGTGAAAACTACTTCCTTCAAAAACGGGGAGTTCGGAATAGCCTTTCGTGCACGCGCGCGTATACCATAACATAGTTTTTTGCCTTCACTGCTTCCGCTAAAAGGCGTAAAACGCTGAATATCAACTCAATGTTTGCGAAGGCAAGTGAAAGCAAAATAAAAAACGGATTTGTAAATCCCTGTAAATCATATTCTTAAATTGATTTTTTGCCTTCACTTTTTTGAAAAAGGGCATTTTTCGCGCCAACAGGTGAAAGCAGGTGAAGGGAGAAGAGAATTTTGCCTTCACCGTAAGACCAATGATTTTCAGACGGTTGAAAAAACCATCGAACGTTTGCCTTCGCTTTGCCTTCGCACCAAACACACTAAAAATCAAATCGATACCCATTTTAGCGGAAGCAAAACGGCAAAAAATAAAATATAGGGTAAGAAAACGGCCGAAAAGGGCGGTTTCATCGGAAACGGAAAACACGACAAGGTGAAAGAAAGCGCGACGGAACAACGAAGAAATCCTCTTTGCCGAAAAAGGAAAGAAGACCGAGAAAGCCGGTTGCGGAGGTCGAAAAACCGCACAGTTTCGCACACAAAGACTATGTTTTTCGGCCACTCTCGCAGAGCACAATCCTCAAACAGAGGGAGGGATCGGAGGGGCGGAGAAAAATCATATATAAACTTAAAAAAGGGCGAAAAAACAAGCTTTTGTTTTTCTCTTGAAAAAAGTCTTTTTAATTTTGCAAAGTGAATTATCATGCCCGTATTGTGCCTCATTGTCGTTTCAGAGGTGCGAATACGCGGTTCGGTCATGCTTCAAACGAAGCCCGACAGATGCCGGCACGGTGATCCGTCACCGACAAGGCTTGTTCTCAAAACAAATCTCCTTATGCTCAAAACACTGACCGCTATCCCTCTTCTGTCCGTCGTTTTCGGATGCCTCTTCACGGCTTGTCTGTCCGACAACCAAACCGAAATCGTCGTTTCCAACGATTGTGTGGTGACCCAAATCAAACTGGGAAAGCTGCACCGAGAGATCAAAACACGCACTGCCGACGGAAAGAAAGACAGCGTTTATGTGCAAAACGTGCCGGGCAGACTCTATGAGCTGACGATCGACCAACACAACAACACCATTTACAATGCCGACTCTCTCCCCTTCAACACCAACGTGAAGCGGGTGGTGTTGTCGGCTTTGTCCGTAAGAGGAGGAGCCACCCTGCAATCGCTCGCAACGGGACGCGACACCATCATTTCGCTGACCGACTCGATAGACTTCTCGCAGCCGCGCCGACTCACCATTCACGGAGAAGACGGCATTTCAAAACGCACCTACACCATAGAGCTGCGTGTTCACCGCGAAGAGGGCGACAGCGCGAAATGGAGTCGCCGGAGCGCGGCCGATTGGGATGCACGTCATTTTGCCGACGTCCAAGCAGGAAAGTTTGCTGCTTCGACACTGAAATTCAAAATCGAAAACGGAAAAATATATCGCTCCGCCAACGGCCTCGACTGGCAGGAAGATGCCTGCGATGCCGCCGACACTCCATTTCTCCCCACGACGGGAGTGGTGGGAGTGGGGTTGCCCATGCGCAAAGACGGAAAGCTGGAAGAGGTAGTGATGTATGGCACGCAAAACGGCGAGAGCCGCATTTGGAAACGCCATGTAGACCTGAGCGGAACTTATGATTTCAGCTGGACATACTACCCCGTCACCGCAGAAAATCCGCTGGGCGCGCCGGCCTTGAACATGCCCTGCCTGCTGCCCTTCGACGATGGTTTGCTGTTGATCGGCGTTGATGCCGGGCAGCGGTTGGTGATGCGTTTCAGTCGCGATCGCGGTCGCACGTGGAAACACCACGACACATTCCGCTTGCCGTTTGAAGCCGCCGAAGTGTCGGCTTTGAAAGCCACTGTCGATGAACACAACAACGTGTGGCTGCGCATCGGACAAGACACGGTGTGGAGCGGCACGATCAACAGATTGCAGTGGAAAAAGGTGAAACACATCTTTTTCTGAACAAGCCGACACAAAAACACGGCCGAACGGCAGACGACGATCCGACCACCGACGACAGCGGCCGACTTTGCCGTGAAGATCCGACTAACCGAAGCGTATTTATGAAACCTCTTCTTTCTCTTTGTATCTGCATCTCGGCGCTGATGATAGGGATTGCCCTTCCGCTGAGGGCGCAAGACGAAGAGTATTACACCAAAGAAATCGGGGGCACGTTGGGCACGAATTTCATGCTCAACGATGTCAACTCCTCGTTCTACGGCGGCTCCAACTTTTCGGGCGGAGCCTTGTTGCGCTTCGTGCTCAACCCCCGCATGGCCGTCAAAACCATGCTCACCTACAACTTCACACGAGGCGATGCCTCGACGATGAAGGGCTTCTATCCGTCGCAGTTCGACCAAATCACCACCGATCGGGTTGCACACCGATTCGACGGCGGTTGGGCGGATCTCTCCACCGTCTACGAAGTCCACTTTCTCCCCTACGGCTATCACCGAGGCTATCAAGGCTATCGACGCCTCGTGCCTTTCATGCAATTCGGTCTCGGTCTGACATACGGCGACATCGGAAAAGCCTTCACGCCCAACGTGCCTATCGGCTTCGGTTTGAAATACAAACTTCGACCGCGCCTGAATTTGGCACTCGATTGGACGTTTCATTTTACCTTGTCGGATCGCCTCGAAGGACTTGCCTATCCGGCCGGCATCAAAAGCGATATGTTTCGCAACAAAGACCACTATGGGCAAACGATGATTACGCTCACCTACGACTTCTCACCACGCTGTCCGGCGTGCCACAAAGCAGAATAAAAAATGATCGAACTCGACCCTCACCGCATACCCCGACACATTGCCATCATCATGGACGGCAACGGACGCTGGGCAAAAGCCCGCGGACTCGACCGAACAATGGGACATCAGGAAGGAGCTGCCACGGTGCGCAACATCACCGAAGCAGCCTCTGACTTGGGGGTGAAATATCTGACCCTCTACACCTTTTCGACCGAAAACTGGAACCGTCCCGCCCCCGAAGTGGAAGCCCTCATGGCTTTGATCATCGAGAGTTTGGAGGAAGAGTTGTTTATGAAAAACAACGTCCGGATGCGCGTCATCGGCGACCGAGGACGATTGCCCGATTTTGTGAGGAAATCCCTCGAACGCTGCGAAAACAACACTGCCCGAAACACCGGAATGACGATGGTGCTGGCATTGTCCTACTCCTCGAAATGGGAAATCACCGAAGCCGTGCGCACCTTGGCCGCCAAAGCCGCGAAGGGCGAAATAAAACCCGAAGAAATCGACGAAAACGCCATTTCGGAAACACTCGCCACCCACTTCATGCCCGATCCCGAATTGCTCATCAGAACGGGAGGTGAATGTCGTTTGAGCAACTATCTGCTTTGGCAATCGGCTTACAGCGAACTTTATTTCACCGACACCTTCTGGCCGGATTTCAATCCCGACTGCTTGAAGCAAGCCATTGCCGACTACCAAAATCGCGAACGACGATTCGGAAAAACCTCAGAACAAGTGACCGAAAAGGCCTAATACGCCCTACAAATTTTTCTTATGAAATATCTGCATTTCTCTTTTCTCCTTGTCGTGTCTTGGATCATGGCATCGGCCGCCGGAGCACAAACCTTCGTCTCGCCCGACATCGTCTATTCTGCGCGCCCTTCAAAATACGAGTTGGGGGGCATCGCTGTCGATGGGCTGAAAGGGTATGACGACGAACTGCTCATCAACATTTCCGGTCTTGAAGTGGGCAAAACCTATCAAATTCCGGGAAGCGACATCACACAGGCCGTTCGCAACTATTGGAAACAAGGACTTTTCTCCAACGTAAAGATAGAGGCCGACAGCATCGTGGGCAACAAAATCTATCTGCACATCAAACTCACCGCGCAACCCCGCATCTCGTCGATCAGATTCAACGGAATGAAAAAATCGGAACGAGAGGAGATCGAAGCGCGCATTCCTCTGAAAACGGGCAATCAGATCACCCCCAACTTGGTGGATCGTGCAAAACGCCGCATCGTCAAATACTTTGAGGAGAAAGGCTATAAAAATGCAGAGGTCGACATCGTGCAACGAGAAGACATCACGGCCGACAACAAAATGATGGTCGATGTCAATGTGAAGAAAAAAGACAAAATACGCGTCCACAAAATATACATCACCGGCGTTGACAAAGACCGCGTCAAATCGCTCAAAAACGCGATGAAGAAAACCAACGACCGAAGTACGCTCAAAAAGTGGTTTAACTCGAAGAAGTTCCTTGCCGACAAATATGAAGAAGACAAGGGATATCTCATCGATAAAATGAACTCATGGGGATATCGTGATGCCCTCATTGTGGCCGACTCGGTCGTGCCCTACGACGCCAAACACGTGGACGTTTACATCCACCTCCACCAAGGACAAAAATACTACATCCGCGACATCAAATGGGCGGGCAACACGGTCTACTCTTCCGACATGCTATCGGCTTGGCTCAAAATGGGCAAGGGGGATCTGTACAACCAAACTTTGTTGCAAAAACGATTGTCGGGCGACGAAGACGCAATCGGAAAGCAATACTACAACAACGGCTATGTGTTCTACTCGCTCGACCCCGTCGAAGTAAACGTGGACAAAGACAGCGTAGACCTCGAAATGCGCATCACCGAGGGCAGACAGGCTACCTACAACCGCATCCGCATCTCCGGAAACGACCGCGTGTATGACCACGTCATTCGCCGCGAACTGCGCACCAAACCGGGCGACCTCTTCTCGATGGATGCCCTCGAACGCTCTGTGCGCGAATTGGCCGGCATGAACCAATTCGACCCCGAAGTGTTGCAAAGCGAAATAGGCAAAAACATCCGTCCCGACCGCTTGTCGGGAACGGTAGACATCACCTATCCGCTCGTCACCAAAGGAGGCGACCAAGTGGAACTTTCGGCCGGTTGGGCACAAACGGGACTCACCGGACGTGCAAGCCTAAAATTCACCAATTTCTCAATTCAAAACCTCTTCGGACGCGACGGATATAAACGAGCCGGATTCATTCCACAAGGCGACGGACAGACGCTGCAACTTTCGCTACAAACCAACGGACGCTATTACCATAGCTATTCTTTCTCATTCATCGATCCGTGGTTTGGCGGCAAACGCCCCAACCAATTCTCGTTCTCGGCCTTCTTCTCGAAGCAAACGGGCATCCATTCCAGCTTCTACAACAACTATGGCCTGAACAACATGATGTATGGCTATGGTACGAATTCGAGCTATTACAACTACGGCAATTTCTACGATCCCGACAAATACATACAGCTCTTCGGACTGAACGTAGGTTTCGGAAAACGCCTGCGTTGGCCGGACGACTATTTCACGTTCATGGCCTCGATCGGATACACGCGCTACATGCTCAAAAATTGGCAAGGTTTCCTCATTTCCAACGGACATAGCAACAACATCAACGCTTCCGTCACCCTTGCACGCAACTCCACGGATCATCCTTTCTTCCCCCGACGCGGTTCGGAATTTTCACTCTCGCTCACGGCTACACCTCCTTACAGTCTGATTGACGGAAAAAGCTACAAAGGACTGGCGGAAAATCGCAACAGTGCGACCTACGAAAAAGAAGCGCAGGAAAAATATCGTTGGATCGAATACTACAAATGGAGCTTCAAGTTCCGCACCTATACGGCACTCAATTCGAGCTTCAAACACTGCCCCGTGCTCATGACTCGCGCCGAAATGGGCATATTGGGAGCCTACAACAAACACCGCAAATCGCCCTTTGAAACTTACTACATGGGCGGTAGCGGCATGTCGGGACTTTCCACCGGATTTGCCACCGAAACCGTGGCTTTGCGCGGATATGACGACGGTTCGATTGCCGGTGCCAACTACCAAAATGCTTATGCCTACACCAGAGTTATGCTCGAATTGAGGTATCCCCTCATGCTCGAAAACTCAACCTCGATCTATGCCCTTGCCTTTGCCGAAGGCGGAAATGCTTGGACGGATGTTTATAAAATGAATCCTTTCAAGCTCAAAAAATCCGTCGGCGTCGGTGTACGCATCCTCCTGCCCATGATCGGATTGATGGGTATCGACTGGGCGTATGGCTTCCAAAAATACGGAAACAACGGCGGTCAAAAGATCGGCGGAGGACAATTCCACTTCGTATTGGGACAAGAGTTCTAAACAAAGTTCCCCCGGAGCATCTCCCGACCTTTTCGCCGTGCATCGTTCAAAGGGCGAACAAGAAAACGAAAATAGACGATTCGTTCACAAAAAAGCAATTACAATCTATGAAAATCCTCATCACGGGAGCTTCCGGTTTTGTCGGATCTTTTTTGGTGGAACATGCTTTGAAACAAGGTTTTGAAGTGTGGGCGGCTCTGCGCGTGGGCAGTTCGCGTCGCTACTTGCAAGACCAGCGCATTCGATTTATCGAACTCGATTTGGGAAGCGACGAAAAATTGCGACGGCAACTCGAAGCGTTCAAAGAAAAGCATGAAGCATTCGACCACGTCATACATGCCGCAGGAGCCACAAAAGCCAAAGACGAAGCTGCATTTCGCCACACCAACACCGAGGGAACAATCCGATTGGCACGTTTGCTTTCGGATTTGAAATTGCTGCGCGGAAGATTTGTATTCGTTTCTTCGCTTTCTATCATGGGCAACGTCTGCGACATGCCTCTGCTCGACAACAAAGGAAAACCGCTGCCCGGATTTGAACGCTATCGACCGATTTCCGAAACCGACACGCCTCAACCCAACACGGCCTATGGCCGATCTAAACTGGATGCAGAAAAAGGATTGGCCGACGTTGAAGATCTTGACTACATCATTCTTCGTCCGACAGGTGTTTACGGCCCTCGCGAACGCGACTATTTTCTCATGGCCGACAGCATTCGCAAACACATCGACTTCGCAGTCGGTTTTACGCCGCAGGCCATCACTTTTATCTATGTTCTCGACCTTGTCGAAGCATGTTTCTTGGCTCTGACCCGCGGCGAATGCGGACGGGCTTATTTACTTTCAGACGGAGCAACCTACGACAGCCGCGCTTTCAGCGACTTGTTGCAACGGGAAATGGGGGTGCGCAATGTGTTGCACATCACAGCTCCGGTGTGGTTTTTGCAAATCGTTTGCCAACTCAACACTTGGCTCTCAAAACTGACGGGAAAGATGTCGGCCTTGAACATGGACAAGTTTCACATTCTTCGACAACGCAACTGGAAGTGCGACATCGAACCGGCACGGAAAGAACTCGGATATACGCCCCAATGGACATTGGCACGAGGCGTAGAAGCTGCCGTCGATTGGTATAAGAAAGAGGGCTGGCTCTGATACCGGCACAACGAACTTTATAAAAAAAACATTTTCTACACAATGAATAAAATAATTCTTGCTTTTTGCCTCTTGGCCGCACCCTTAGCGGCAGAGGCGCAACGAGGCAGCATCACTGCCGAAATGCTGACCAAGTTCAGAAAACAACAAAGCTCATCGCCCTCAGCTCGTGCGTTGCAAAATGCCCTCACCATGAACGGTATCGACGCCGTGGCCACCATGAGAAACACGGCAGAAAACAACGATACTTATTTTTCCAACGAAGCTCCCTCAAAAGGAATCACCGATCAGGCTTCGAGCGGACGTTGCTGGCTCTTCACCGGGCTGAACGTGATGCGCGCACACATCATTAAAGAAGAAGCTCTCAAAGAGTTTCACTTCTCGCACAGTTACAACTCTTTCTATGACCAACTCGAAAAGTCGAACCTCTTTCTGCAATCCGTCATCGACAACGCCGCAAAACCCATGAGCGATCAGAAGGTGGAGTGGCTGTTCAAAAATCCCATTTCCGACGGAGGAACATTTACCGGCGTGCAGGATTTGGTGAGCAAATACGGAGCTGTGCCGGCTGAGGTGATGCCCGAAAGCCACAATGCCAACAACACCTCGCGCATGGCTTCTATCCTCAGTTTGAAACTTCGAGAATATGGTCTGACGCTTCGCAAGGCTTATGCCTCCGGCGAACGCGACAAAAAACTTGAAGCTCGCAAGACCGAGATGCTCGGCACGATTTATCGTATTCTCGTGGCTTGTTTGGGAGAACCGCCCACAGAGTTTACTTGGACGATGCGTGCTGCCGACGGCCGACCCGTCAGCACGGAGAAATACACACCGCTCTCTTTCTATCGTCGATTTGTGGGTTGGAATCTGATCGACAACTATGTCATGCTCATGAACGACCCCTCGCGACCGTTCCACAAGACTTATACCATCGATCTTGACCGCCACGCCTACGACGGACACAACTGGACGTATATCAACCTCCCTATCGAAGAAATCAAGGAGATGGCCATCGCGAGCATCAAAGACAGCGTGCGGATGTATTATTCGTGCGATGTCGGCAAGTTTTACAACCGCAAGACGGGTATTCTCTCGCTTGACAACTACGATTACGCCACATTGTTCGACACAGATTTTCCGATGACAAAAGCCGAACGCATTCAAACGTTTGCTTCGGCTTCGAGCCACGCCATGACCCTTTGTGCCGTTGATCTCGACGAGCAAGGAAAAGCCAAGAAATGGAAAGTGGAAAACTCATGGGGACCGACCAACGGCGTGGGCGGTCATCTGATCATGAGCGACAAATGGTTTGACGAGTATACGTTCCGACTTGTCGTAGAAAAGAAGTATGTTCCGGCAAAAACGCTCGAACTTCTCAAACAAAAGCCCACACTTCTCCCCGCTTGGGATCCTTTGTTTAAGGGCGAGGAGTAAATACTTTCAGCCGCGATATGCACAAGGCCGCTTTCCACAATAGGAGGAGGCATTGTGCATATCGTGTTGCTTTATTCCGATTACAATGAAAAGCATCCGCATTTTTTGCAAAAACACCAATGCCTATCACGATGTGCCGAAAGGAGCTACGCTCGAAGACGTATATGAGTTGCTTAATTTGCAGATACCTCATTGCGTGACGAGCTGCAAGGTGAACAACCGCGTCGAAGGTTTACACTATACGCTGAATGACTCTCGCGACATCGAATACCTCAATCTCACCTCTCCCTCCGGCCTGCGCACATACACTCGCAGCCTCTTTTTTGTGCTCTACAAGGCTGTTTACGATCTCTATCCCGGTGGAGAAGTTCGCATCGGAACTCCTGTCAGCAACGGCTACTATTGCCGGCTCGACATCGAGGGAGGAGTGACGCCCGAAGTGGTGGATCGACTGCGCGAACAAATGTTGAACATCGTCAGAGCCGACTTGCCTTTCCGACGTGTCACGGCACACACCACAGAGGCCATCGAACTGTTTAGATCACAAGGTTTGACGCAAAAGGTGAAACTCCTCGAAAGCATCGGCGATCTCTATACTCATTATTATATCCTCGACGGAACGGTCAATTACTTTTACGGATCGCTCCTTTTGCGCACAAGTCAGTTGCGTTTGTTCGACGTGATGAGTTTCGGCGAAGGCATCTTACTCCGTGTCCCCGACTCCGAAAATCCGGATCGGCTTCGACCAATGAAAGAACAGCGCAAGATATTCAGCATATTCCAAGAGCAGCATCGCTGGCAAGACATCTTGGGTTGCACAACGGTGGGCGAACTCAATCAAGCCATCAAAGCCGGTTACACCAACGACTTGGTGAACGTGGCAGAAGCATTGCAAGAAAAAAAAATTGCACAAATCGCCACCTATATCGCCGAACACGAACAACTCAAAGTCGTGCTGATTGCAGGGCCTTCTTCGTCGGGAAAAACAACCTTTGCCAAACGACTGAGCGTACAGCTCATGGCCTCGGGGAAAAAGCCTGTCAGCATTTCGATGGACAATTATTTCGTGGATCGAGAACTCACTCCTCTCGACCAAAAAGGTGATTATGATTTTGAACACATCGAAGCGGTTAATCTTCCGCTTTTCAACGATCAAATGTGTCGTTTGCTCAATGGAGAAGAAGTGGAATTGCCCGTATTCGACTTTCCGACCGGCAAGAGCAGACCGAGCGGAAAAAACTTGCGTCTAAAACCCGACACCATTCTCATTCTCGAAGGAAATCATGCGTTGAACCCTCGCATGAGCGAATGTATCCCGGCCGAAAACAAATATAAAATCTATGCTTCGGCACTGACCACCATCATGCTCGACGACCACAACTATATCCCCACCACCGACAGCCGATTGTTGCGCCGCATCTGTCGCGACTATAAGTATCGGGGATACCATCCTCAGGAAGTTATTCGTCGATGTGCTTCTGTCACGGCCGGTGAAGAGAAATGGATATTTCCTTTCCAAGAACAAGCCGACGTGATGATCAACACCGCACTCATCTATGAGTTGGCGGCTTTGCGCGCACAAGCCCTGCCATTATTGGAAATGGTGCCCGAATGTGCAGCCGAATATTCAGAAGCCTATCGCCTGCGCAAATTTATCACCTACTTCACTCCTATGCCCATTGAGGCCGTTCCTCCCACCTCTTTGTTGCGAGAATTTATGGGACACAGCGTTTTTAAACATTAGATTTGCCGAAAAATCAAAAGAGCTGTGCCAAAACGATTGTTTTGACACAACTCTTTTTCGATACTCGATGTGACCGTCATGATTTTACAACTCCATACGCCGTTTCTTTCCTTTTTTTAATCGCCACAGTTCTTTGCTTCTTCTCTACTCGTCATGAAGTGTTAACACACACAGATTCTCTTTTTCCCTCTCTGTCTTTATCATTCTACAGACATGTCGATGCCGAAAACCTCCTCTCCGAAAAACGAAGCCAACTTGGGTCGTGTATTGAAATACACCGGCCTTTTCGGAGGTGTGCAGGGGATATATGTGTTATTGTCCGTTTTGCGCAATAAGTTTTCCGCCATATTTCTCAAAACGGCCGGCATGGGACTTCTCGACAGTTATGCCCGTTCTGCCGAAATGATTGGTTCGGCCACCAATTTTGGTGTGGCGTTTAGTGCCGTTCAACACATTTCACGTCTCTACGACATCGGCAACGAAACAGCCATCTCCCACTACGTTCGTTTGGTACGTTCGTGGATCATGCTTGCCGCCCTTTTGGGCGGTTTACTCACGGCTTTACTCTCTCCGCTGTGGTCTTATCTGATGTTTGAGAGTTTTTCGCATACCCTCCCTTTCATCGCCCTTGCTCCTTTGGTTTCCATTAGTACGATTTCGGGAGGCGAAATGGCTGTTCTCAAAGGTCTCCGCTGCTTGCGAAGCATAGCTTTTATTTCTACCATCGGAGCTTTTCTCACCCTTTTGATTTGTGTTTTTTTCTATTGGCAATGGGGGTTGAAGGGTATCATTCCCGCACTGCTGCTTTCCTCTTTTTTCTCGTTGCTTCTCCAATTACACCACACGCATCGCCGCGTCCCCTATGTCGTTTGTCTGACTTCATGGCGTTTTCTTCGCCGTGGCTATCGCATGGTGCGTTTAGGATTGGCTTATGCGCTGTCGGGGTTTATCGCCGCCGGTAGTGAAGTGTTGGTGCGGTCGTTGTTGTTTCGCATATCCGAACGCGTCGGCCTGAGCGGTATGGAAACCGTGGGCATCTATGCCGCCGGTTTCACTCTGACCGTTTCTTATGCCCGTTTGATATTGATGTCCATGGACGCCGACTACTATCCCCGCCTTTCGGCCGCCACCACCGACGTGGTGCGTCAAAACATCGTCGTCAATCGTCAGATCGAAGTTTTGGTGCTGCTCATGGCTCCTTTTCTCATTCTCTTTTGCATGTTGCTGCCTTTTTTGGTACAATTGCTCTATACTTGCGACTTTACGGCAGCCGTTCCCATGGCCGTTGCCGCAAGCCTTTATATGTATTTCAAAGCCGTCAGCACGCCCATAGCCTATTTGGCTTTGGCACATGCCGACAGTCATCGTTATCTGCTTGTGGAAGCAAGCTATTCGTTATTTTTTGTGTGTTTTGTCGGTTTGGGTTTCTACTACGGCGGATTTATGGGATCCGGTCTCGGACTTTCGGCCAGCTACGCCCTTTATTTGGGAGTTGTGTGGCACACTTATCATCGTCATTTCGGATTTTCGTTCAATCGCGGCACTCTGCGCCGCTCTTTCATACAGTTTTTGCTGTTGCTCTCCGGCATTGGCGCGGTGTTTCTTCCGGCACATTGGAAATATATCGCTGCCATGACCTGCCTGCTTGTTTCGTTATTGTTTTCTTGGAGTTTGTTGAAACATGAAATACGTCACAAAACACGAAACATCCGATAAACTCGTTCGTTCGGCAAAACATCGCTCCTGCCTCTTTCCGCATTGTCTTGTAAGCCAAATGCGATCTGTTTCATTTTTGGGATTTTCGGGTTTTCGACAAAACAGACATCCAACCTTTGAGAAGCATAAAAAAATACGTAACTTTGCCCTATAAAACAACGGCTGATCCGTTTCCGCCCGATAGCCCGATGGCTCTTATCTTTCGCAAGTCGGTTTTCGGGTCGGTGTTTCTCTCGAAAAAATAGTATTTTTCAAATATCCTTTCCCATGATTTTCTTTTTCCGCACCCCTGCGAAGAGCATCATCGCCACGAGTGTCGATCATCATCTCTCGCCCGAAGAAGTGAAGGAGCTTTGCTGGCTCTACGGCGATGCCGTGCTCGAAGAAAACACCGTCTTGAAAGGTCGGTTTGTCGGCCCGCGTCGTGAAATGATCACCCCTTGGAGTACAAATGCCGTTGAGATTACACAAAACATGAATCTCAGCGGTATTTCTCGTATCGAAGAGTTCTTCCCCGTCGAAAGCGAATCCGCCGACCACGACCCGATGTTGCAAAGACTCTACGACGGTCTCGACCAAGAGATCTTCACCATTGACCGCCGGCCGGCCAAGATCGAAACCATCACCGATCTCGAAACCTACAACGAACAGGAAGGTCTTGCGCTCTCGCCGGCCGAAATAGAATATTTGCACGGAGTGGAACAGCAGTTGGGACGTTCGCTCACCGACTCCGAGGTATTCGGATTTGCCCAACTCAATTCAGAACACTGTCGCCACAAAATTTTCGGCGGAACCTTCATCATCGACGGCGAAGAGAAACCCTCTTCTCTCTTTGCGATGATCAAAAAAACAACGGCCGAAAATCCTCATCGCATTCTTTCTGCCTATAAGGACAACGTGGCGTTCAGTGCCGGCCCCGTGGTGGAGCAATTTGCACCCGTCCGCCACGACACGAGCGATTTCTTCGTCATTCGCGACATCGAAAGCGTGATTTCCCTCAAAGCCGAAACCCACAATTTCCCCACCACGGTCGAACCCTTCAACGGAGCCTCGACGGGCACGGGCGGTGAAATTCGCGACCGCATGGGCGGTGGCGTCGGTTCGCTGCCCATTGCCGGAACGGCCGTCTACATGACCGCCTACCCTCGTCTTGAAAACGATGAACGCGAATGGGAAAACACCCTGCCCGAACGCGAATGGCTCTACCAAACGCCACAACAAATTCTCACCAAAGCCTCCAACGGAGCTTCCGACTTCGGCAACAAATTCGGACAACCGCTCATCACCGGATCGGTGCTCACGTTCGAACACAACGAAAACAACGAAAAATACGCCTACGACAAAGTCATCATGCTCGCCGGCGGCGTGGGCTACGGCACGAAGCGCGACTGCCTCAAAGGCACTCCCGAAAAAGGCAACAAAGTCGTTGTCGTGGGTGGCGACAACTATCGCATCGGTTTGGGCGGCGGTTCGGTGTCGAGTGTAGACACGGGTCGCTACTCGTCGGGCATCGAGCTGAATGCCGTTCAGCGCGCCAACCCCGAAATGCAAAAGCGTGCCGCCAATCTCGTGCGCGCCCTTTGCGAAGAAGAGGTGAACCCCGTCGTTTCCATTCACGACCACGGATCTGCCGGACACGTCAACTGCCTCTCCGAACTCGTCGAGGAATGTGGCGGCATCATCGATATGAACCAACTTCCCATCGGCGACCCTACCCTCTCGGCCAAGGAAATCATAGCCAACGAGAGTCAGGAGCGCATGGGTTTCCTCATTCAGGAAGAACACATCGACCACGTGCGCCGCATCGCCGAACGCGAACGCGCCCCGATGTATGTGGTCGGCCAAACCACGGGCGATGCTCATTTCGCATTCCGTCAGGCCGACGGCGTCCGCCCCTTCGACCTCGACGTGGCACAAATGTTCGGCCATTCGCCCAAAACGATCATGACCGACGAAACCGTGGAGCGCAAATACGAAAACGCCGCCTACGACGTGACCCGCCTCGATGGCTACATTCAAAACGTGCTCCGTCTTGAAGCCGTGGCCTGCAAGGACTGGCTCACCAACAAAGTCGATCGTTCCGTCACCGGAAAAGTGGCTCATCAGCAAACGCAGGGCGAATTGCAACTTCCCCTTGCCGACTGTGGCGTAGTGGCTCTCGACTATCGCGGCCGCTCCGGCATTGCCACCGCCATCGGCCATGCTCCTCAGGCCGGTTTGGCCGATCCCGCCGCCGGCTCGGTGCTTTCCGTTTCCGAAGCCCTCACCAACCTCGTCTTCGCTCCCCTTGCCGACGGGCTCGACAGCGTCAGCCTCTCGGCCAACTGGATGTGGCCGTGTCGCTCCCAAAAGGGCGAAGACGCCCGCTTCTATGCCGCCGTCGAAGCCCTGAGCGACTTCTGCTGCGCATTGCAAATCAACGTACCCACCGGCAAGGACTCCCTGTCGATGACACAACAATATCCCGACGGCGAAAAAATCATCAGTCCGGGCACGGTCATCGTCAGCGCAGGCGGAGAAGTGAGCGACGTGCGCAAGGTTGTGCGTCCCGTTGTCGACAACAATGCCGACACCACCCTCTACCACATCGACTTCTCGTTCGACAATCTGCATCTCGGCGGTTCGGCCTTTGCCCAAACCCTCGGCAAAATCGGTAGTGACGTGCCCACCGTCAAAAATCCCGAATATTTCCGCGACGCTTTCAACTCCGTTCAGCAGCTCATCAAGGAAGGTGTCATCCTCTCCGGTCACGACATCAGTGCCGGCGGCTTGCTCACCTGCCTGCTCGAAATGTGTTTTGCCAACGTCGAGGGCGGCCTCAACATTTCGCTCGACGGCTTTGCCGACACCGATCTCGTCAAAATCCTCTTTGCCGAAAATCCCGGTATCGTGGTTCAAGTGTCGAAAAGCAACGACGGAGCCTTCCGTTCGCTCATGGACACCCAAGGCATTGCCTACACTGCTCTCGGACAACCCACCGGAGAACGCCACATCCTCGTTGAAAAAGACGGCGCACAATATCATTTCGGCATCGACCACTTGCGCGAAGTGTGGTATTCCACCTCCTACCTGCTCGACACCCGCCAGAGCTTCAACGGAAAAGCCGCCGAACGTTTCGAGAACTACAAGCAACAACCCCTCGAATTCAACTTCCGCCCTCAATTCAAGGGTACGTTCAAAAGTCTCGGCATCAATCCCGACCGCCGAGAGCCGTCGGGCGTCCGTGCCGCCATCATCCGCGAAAAGGGCACCAACGGCGAGCGCGAAATGGCCTACATGCTCCACCTCGCGGGCTTCGACGTGAAAGACGTCACCATGACCGACCTCGTTTCCGGTCGTGAAACCCTCGACGACATCAACATGATCGTGTTCTGCGGCGGTTTCTCCAACTCCGACGTGTTCGGTTCGGCCAAGGGATGGGCAGGAGCCTTCCTCTACAACCCCAAAGCCAAAGCCGCTCTCGACCGCTTCTATGCCCGCCAAGACACCCTCTCGCTCGGTGTCTGCAACGGCTGTCAGCTCATGGTCGAACTCAACCTCATCAACCCCGAACACCAAAGCCGCGCCCGAATGCTCCACAACGATTCCCACAAGTTTGAAAGCGGCTTCGTGGGCGTCACCGTCCAAACCAATCGCAGCGTGCTCTTCGGTTCGCTCTCCGGCGATCGTCTCGGCATCTGGGTGGCTCACGGAGAAGGCAAATTCTCCCTCCCTCTCGAAGAGGAAGCCTACAACGTTGTGCTCAAATACAACTACGACGGCTATCCCGCCAACCCCAACGGCTCTTCCTACGGAGTGGCCGGCATTGCCAGTGCCGACGGTCGCCACGTGGCGATGATGCCCCACTTGGAACGCTCTTTCCTGCCGTGGCAAAATCCACACTATCCGGCCGAACGCCGCACACAAGATTGCACTCCCTGGCTCGAAGCCTTCGTCAATGCCCGTCAATGGGTTGAAGCACACAAAGCATGATTTCGATGCAGAAATGAACTTTTCATCAGAAAATCTTTGTATCTTTGCTCAGCATAAAAACATCTTCGTCAAAAGACAAACCCAATAAATAATGATATGAAAAGAATCGTATTGCTCCGTCACGGAGAAAGTCAGTGGAATCAAGAAAACCGCTTCACCGGTTGGACAGATGTGGATCTCACCGAAAAAGGCATCGGCGAAGCCCAAAAAGCCGGAGAACTATTGAAAAAAGAAGGTTTCAACTTCGGCATGGCCTACACTTCCTATTTGAAGCGCGCCATTAAAACCCTGAACAACGTGCTCGACAAAATGGACGCCGACTGGATTCCCGTGAAAAAAAGCTGGCGCCTCAACGAAAAGCACTACGGCGAACTCCAAGGCCTCAACAAGAGCGAAACCGCAGCCAAATATGGTGAAGAACAAGTGTTGGTATGGCGTCGCAGCTTCGACATCGCTCCCAATGCCATTCCCGAAGACGACAAGCGCAACGCCAAGTTTGAAGCACGCTATGCCGAAATTGCCGATGCCGAACTGCCTCGCACAGAATCTTTGAAAGAGTGCATCGCACGCACCCTCCCCTATTGGACGGCCGTCATCTTCCCCACGTTGAAAAAAGTAGACGATCTCCTCGTCGTTGCTCACGGCAACAGCCTTCGCGGAGTGATCAAACATCTCAAAGGCATCAGCGACGAAGACATCATCAGCCTCAACCTCCCCACTGCCATTCCTTACGTGTTTGAATTCGACGACGATTTGAACTTCGTGAAAGACTATTTCCTCGGAGATCCCGAAGAAGTAAAAAAACTCATGGACGCAGTGGCCAACCAAGGCAAGAAATAAGCCAACGGTCTCACAAGTCTATTTGAAAAACGAAGAAAGAGTTTGACAGGTTTGTCAAACTCTTTCTTTTTTGTCAAGACCCCTTATTTTTGTGTTCGTCAGATCAACAGAGTGCCGTCCGGATAATGTTGATCATCCTCCCTTAAAAAATACACTGCCCTCCCCATGTTGCGGATACTGCCTCAGTGATAGATTTTTCTACTCGTTACTCCGTTTTCACTACCCCTTAGGTAAAACGCGTTTCGAAGCATTAAGGTATATCCGGACAACCCGAAGAGGAGGATGGACAATGCTTCGTAAAAGAAGCAACTTTCACTCCCTACCAAGACTTTTTGTTATTTTTGTCTACATTGTCTACACTACCCTTGCCAAGTCACAGATATATAATCCGTTGCGAATGTAGACAACACGGAAAATTAACTACATTCGTAGCCGAAACCTACACACTGCATCAAGAAGGTGTGCAGATGTCCTAACCCCAAATCATGTAGGCAGTGTAGGTTTTTGGAAAATCTGTCTACATTCCTTTTCGTCTGTTTATCATTGTCTTAGCTTCTGTCAATGTATATTGGAACGCTGCCACATACACTTTTATATCACTGAATTTCAGCGAAATGGTCGTCGCAGTGTATGTTTTTCGACAATTTTACGAGATGAACATAGAGGAAAGCCCGCATAAAGTGCCATTCTTCTTCCCAAAAAACACGTTTGATGCGAATCCAAAGATGCGTTCGAGTCTATCACGGAGAAAATACACGAAGAAATCACCGGAGAGAGAAAAGAGGCGTCGAAGCAAACGATGGCCGACTTGTCCGATAGAATTAAAGCCCTTTTGAAGGCTCTAAAACATTTCAACGCTCCACAAATAAAAAGCTGTTTTAAGGCTTAAAATAATTCCATTGCCGCACCATTTCCCACATCATGATACCTGCCGTGACGCTCACGTTCATCGAATGCTTCGTGCCATATTGCGGAATTTCTATGACCAAATCGCTTGCATCGACCACTTCTTGCGAAACACCTTTCACTTCATTTCCCAACACCAAGGCATAACGCCGATTGGGATCAAGTTCAAAATCGGGGAGCATCACGGAATTTCTGCACTGTTCGATCGAAATGACTTGACAGCCTTCTGCCTTTAATTGTTCTACGGCGCGAAGCGTTTGATCGAAATACTTCCATTGCACGGCATCTTCGGCTCCGAGTGCCGTTTTGTGAATTTCAACATTGGGAGGCGTGGCAGTGATGCCGCAGAGCCAAACTTCGGAAATTCTGAACGCATCGGCCGTGCGAAACACACTGCCCACGTTGTACAGACTTCTCACATTGTCCAACACGATGATGAGGGGGATTTTTTCAGATGCTTTGAAAGCGGCGACGTCCATGCGTCCCATTTCTTCCACATTCAGTTTTTCGTTCATGGTGCAAAGATAATCGTTTTCGACAATATTCTCATTCCGACAGGTCAAAAGCTCTACAAAAAACATCGGGAAAAGTTGTGGAAAAACCTGTGCAAAACACAAGGAAAACCTTGTTGAAAAGATGAGGAAAACATTTTACGGACAATCCGTTTCAACCTACTTTCATTCTCCACCGTTTTCGCCCGTTTTTACAGATCGTTTCCACCAAAAAACACCCGTTTTTTCGCAACCTTCAAACCTTTCCTAAAAATAAGATTTACAAAGGTTTGATTCGTCAATATCCCCATTTATCCACACTTTCCGCAATCTATATCAATAACCACAGGTATCTTTCTGTTTTCTTATAAACAATATCTTTTTTGAAAAAAGAAAGAAATATGTTTTTATTGATGTGGGCTGTGGAAAATCATTTTTGAAATCGTAAATGGGCATGTAGAAAAAATAAAATGATTATTTTTGCAACTTCTGTTTGATCATTGTCTTCTTTTGAAAAATTGACGGCCGGCTGTTTTGAAAGCCTCCTTTTTCACAGAAGAAACCTATATCCCATATTGTTATGCTTTCACTCGATCTGGTTTACAAAGCCTCTACCGTGCTCAATCGTGTGGTTAGACACACCGAACTCATCGCCACCGACAAAGTCAATTCGCATTGTCGGGTATGGATAAAACCCGAAAATCTTCAAGTGACGGGTTCTTTTAAGGTGCGCGGCGCAGGTTTCAAAATTTCTCAACTCACACCCGAAGAAAAAGAACGCGGTGTCATAGCCTGTTCGGCCGGCAATCATGCGCAAGGCGTGGCGCTGGCTGCACGTCAGTTGGGCATCAAGGCACTCATCTGCATGCCCGAAGGCGCGCCCATCTCGAAGGTGGAAGCTACTCGCGAACTGGGAGCCGAAATTTGTTTGGTGCCCGGTGTTTACGATGATGCTTACCGTCGGGCGATAGAATTGCAGGAATCGACGGGCATGACTTTTGTGCATCCTTTCGATGACGAGCAAGTCATTGCCGGACAAGGCACGATCGGCATGGAAATCTTAAACGAAAATCCGGATATAGACACTGTTTTCGTACCTATCGGCGGCGGCGGTTTGGCGGCAGGAGTGGCCTATTCTATAAAATCGCTGAAACCGTCGGTCAGAGTGATCGGTGTCGAAGCCGAAGGAGCGGCTTGCATGAAAATGAGCCGGGAGAGCGAGCACATCGAAATGCTCCCACGCATACTTACCATTGCCGACGGCATCGCCGTGAAATCGCCCGGCGAACACACCTTCGATCTCTGTCAGCAATATGTCGATGAGATCGTCACCGTGACCGAAGACGAAATCTGTGCCGCTATTCTCGCCTTGATCGAGGGGCATAAGCTGATAGCCGAAGGGGCAGGTGCGGTGAGCGTGGCGGCGGCCATGTTTGAGAAGGTTCCGTTGGAAGGCAGCAACGTGTGTTGCATTGTGAGCGGCGGAAACATCGATGTGACCATTCTTTCGCGTGTGATCAACAGAGGTTTGATGAAAGGGGGACGCACTACCGAAATGCTCATCGAACTTCCCGACCGTCCCGGATCTTTGTTGAGTTTGACGCGCGTCATTGCCAAAGAAGTGGCCAATATCATCTCCATTCACCACGAACGCAACGGCGAAAGTCCGGACGTCAATTCCTGCAATCTCCGCATCGTGCTCGAAACAAGAAACTTTGAACACATCGTTCAAATCAAAAAAGCCATTACGGCAGCCGGATTTCTCATTTTGTGATGCAGATGCGGGCAGCCCTGTGGTGGGCTTGACAAAACGTTTTTAAGACCCAACTTTTCAAAAATCGCCGGAAGGATGTTGATCACAGCCTCTCGGCGATTTCTTATACGATTGTCTTTTTTTGCAAAAAAATGGGAATGAATCGTCTCCCGACGAAACATTCCCTCACAGAACTTATATAGAGATGAAAAAACTATCTGAATCAATTCGTTAAAAGGAATAATTGCATTTGTTTTACCCTATTATTTAACGACGCTGCAAAGATAGCATTTGCTTTTGATATAAACAAATATTTCTGCATAAAAAGTTGTTTTTCTATGAAAAAACAGGCAAAATAAATGTCTGTTTCCGCTATTCGTAAACGATTTTTTCTTTTACAACGACCCTTTCTAAAATTATTATATTTTGCAGGAAAATAAATTTCGTTGAAATAATTGTTTTCCATTGTATTTATAGTGCTTTTGAATTGTTTCGTTGTTTTTTTTCGATCAAACCGAATGGTTGAATTATTGCATGTGGATATTTCAGAAACGGATCTGAAACTTAATCTGTTTAATATATTTTCTTTTGGAAATTTGTTAGTTTAGAAATTTGTTTTATCTTTGCACAAGTTTCCTTTGGAAATAAATAAATACAAAGCAAAAAAACAACTTAAAAACAATAGATTATGAAAGCAAAAGAAATTACGAATGCTTACTTTTTGGAAAACGTGTTTGACTACGTAAACAATCCTTCCGAATGGAAGTTTAAGGGCAGTCGTCCGGCCATTGTAGATTTTTACGCTTCTTGGTGCGGCCCTTGCAAAGCGATGTCTCCCAACTTGGATAAAATCGCTCAGGAATACGACGGTCAGATCGATGTGCTCAAAGTGGATGTCGATCAGGAAGCCGAATTGTCGCAGATTTTTGGCATACGTTCCGTGCCCACTTTGTTGTTCATTCCTCGCGAGGGAAATCCTCAACAGGCACAAGGAGCACTTTCTTACGGACAACTCAAAGATGCCGTTGATTCTTTCTTGTTGAAATAATGTTGTATTACTCGTATCTGCAATGAATATCTGTTTTCATCAGCTTTTTTCGATAAGATTATGGACAGGAATTTTTGGATTTCTGTCCACTCTTGTCGTTTCGGCACAACATGTGGAGCCGTTGACGCTCGAACAAGCCCTTGTTGCCGTAGAAAAAGGAAATGCGCAAATCAGAGTGTCGGAAATCGAACGCCGTATCAGTGCGGCCGATCATCGCAGCACGGATGCCGTGTTTTTGCCGCAAGTATCTTTGGGATATACGGCCATGGTTACGGACAATCCGCTCAATGCGTTCGGATTTTTGCTTCAACAGCGCAATGTTTCGCAAGCCGATTTCAATCCGGCGGTTTTGAATCACCCTTCGGCTGCGGATCTCTACAATGTTTCTCTCGATGTGAAAATGCCGATTTTCAATCTCGACATGATTTATGCACGAAAGGGTGCGAAAGCCATGGAGAAAGTGAATGCTCACAAGGCCGAATACACTCGTCGGTACATTCGCTTTGAAACGCAGAAAGCCTACACGCAACTTCAATTTGCGCATTGTGCGAAATCCGTGCTCGAACTTGCGCTTTCGGATGTGCGTCGCATACACGAAACGGTGCTCTCTTTTGAAAAACAAGGTTTGGTGCAACGAAGCGACGTGCTCAATGCCCAAGTGCAGGTCAATACCATTGAGGCGGCTTTGGCCAATGCCGAAAGCAATATCACTTCTGCTTCCGAGGGATTGGCACTTCTGATGGGAGAAAAGCAAGTGGAGGGAATGGTTTACGCTACGGACAGTTTGATGCCGCTTGCTTCTTCGGCCGACGAATTGGTGTTTTCGCCTCATCGGGCAGATTTGCGTGCGCTCGAAGCAGCATCGGAGGCAACGGATTGGATGGCGCGCTCGGCACAATCGGCTTTCATACCGAAGGTGAACGCTTTCGGAACGTTTCAACTCAACAACGGAAAACCCTTTGCTTTCAAAAACGAAGCCTACATGATGGGCATCAATCTCACATGGAATTTGTTTCAAGGCACTCAAAACATTCACAAAACCCGGTCTGCCCTTTTGAAATCGGAAAAGATGCGCGAAGAACTCAAAAACCGAACGGATCAGATCCGAACGGAAGTCGATAAGAACCGGCGCGATCTTGTTGTTTCCGATTTTGAAATCCGTAAGCACGGCATGAGTGTGGCACAGGCCGAAGAAGCCCTTCGCATCATTCGTCATCGTTTCGACGAGGGATTGGCCTCGACCACCGACCTGTTGCAAGCACAGGCGCAACTTTCGCAACAGCGTCTCGGAAGGGCGCAAGCGGTGATGCAACACAACATTGCTCACTACTATCGCCAACTGATCACTTCATCTCATTAAATCGTTAGAACAAAAATACTCCATATACATCATACATCTATGAAACTTTTCGCAAAGTTATGGCTTGCCGTTCCCATGATGCTTCTCGTGTCGGCTTGCACCTCAAATCCCAAACCCTCTGCCTCGGAAGAAGCTCCGATTGGCGTGGAAACATATCGTCCCGACGTTTCCGCCGACGGCAATCTTTTTGTCAGCGGAACCGTTACGGCTCGTCAAACAGCCATGATCAGCACACGCCACATGGGTTTTGTGGAACGTGTTTATGTGAAACAGGGAGATCGCGTAAAAGCCGGACAGTTATTGCTCACCATCAATAGCGAAGACCTCAAAGCACGCCGATCGCAAGCTGAGGCCATGGTGGCCGAAGCGCAGGCGGCAGCGGCCAATGCAGAGCGCGATCGTCAGCGTTTTCGTGCGCTTCATGCCCAAAAAAGCGTGTCGGACAAAGAACTCGAAAACGTAGAACTCAACAACACCTCCATGCAGGCCAAATTGCAGATGGCACGACAAGGTTTGCAAGAAGTGAAAGCCATGATGGCCTATACGGCCATAAAAGCTCCTTTTTCGGGAGTGGTGACGCAAAAAATGGTCGATGCCGGTTCGATGGCCAATCCCGGACATCCGCTCCTCGTGGTGGAACAGACGGGCGATGTGAACATCACCGCCGCCCTGCCCGAAGACTATTTGAAATGGGTTAAAGTGGGCGATACGCTGCGCGCCGACGTCAAGGCCGCCGGCCGAACGTTGAAGGGCATCGTTTCGGAACTTTCTCCTTCGGCTTCGATGACTGGCGGAGGCTACCAAATTAAAGTCACTCCGATCGTTTCCAATCAAACGGATCTCCATCCCGGCATGTATGTTTCGCTCCGCATTCCCGGCGGCTCGGTAGCGGCTGCCGCTTCGGACAAAGAGGGGGTTTGGGTAGAAACGACATCGCTCGTGCGCCGCAACCAACTCACCGGCCTTTACGTGGTTTCTACCGACGGCCGTGCGCAGCTGCGTTGGGTTCGGACGGGTGAAACCTCTGGAGAAAAAGTGGAGGTGTTGGCAGGTTTGAATGCCAACGAACAAGTGATCCGAATCGGAGAAGGAAAACTGTATAACGGTCGAAAAATCACCATTCAAAATTCTTCTAAATCCTGAACATCATGAATTTGGAAAACGGACTATCTGGAATTATAGCCAAAGGATTTATTCGATCCAAACTCAGCTTGTTGCTGATGATCGCTTTTCTGTTGTTGGGCGCGTTTGCCGTGTCTTTCATACCTCGTGAAGAAGAGCCTCAGATCGATGTGCCGATGGCCGACATATTCGTCGCCTATCCCGGAGCGACGCCTGCCGAGGTGGAAGCCGGAGTTGCGCTTCCGCTCGAAAAAATAGCCTCCAACATCAAAGGAGTCGAAGACGTCTATTCCTCCTCCATGGATGGAATGGCCATGCTCACCGTGCAGTTTTACGTCGGTGAGGACGTGGAGCGGTCGTTGGTGAAACTCTACAACGAGTTGATGAAAAATATGGATCGCATGCCTCGCGGAGTGATGATGCCTTTGGTGAAAACAAGAGCCATCGACGATGTTCCCGCACTCGGATTTACGTTGTGGAGCGACAGTCTTGACGGCTATCGCCTCAGACAAGTGGCCGAAGTGGTGGGCAATGAAATCAAAAAGATTCACGATGTGGCGCAGGTGAACGTCATCGGCGGACAGTCGCGCAGCATCAACGTTGTGCTCGACAAAGAAAAAATGGCTTCGGCCAAGATCGATATGCTCGGCGTGGCGCAGGTGTTGCAGGGCAACAATGCACAAATGCGCAGCGGAAAGCTGGTGGCAGCAGATGAAGCCATTGCCGTTTCGACCGGAGGATTTTTTGCTTCGGCCGAAGAGGTGAGAAACACCATTGTCGGCGTCAATGAAGGGCAGCCCGTTTATCTGCATCAGGTGGCACGGATAGAAGACGGCGTCGAAACTCCTTCCGACTACGTCTCCATGGGATATGGTGCGGCAAATCCGGAACTCCGAAAACAGCATCCCGGAGAGTATGAAGCCGTGACCGTTGCCATTGCCAAAAAGAAAGGTGCCGACGCCATGAAACTGGCCGAAGTGGTGACCCGAAAGATCGAAAAACTCAAACAAACCGTCATCACCGACGATGTGCGTGTGGAATCGACGCGCAACTACGGAGCAACGGCTTCTCAAAAGGTGTCGGAATTGCTCATGCACCTCGCCATGGCCATTCTTGTGGTCACGATCTTTGTGATGATGGCAATGGGCTGGCGCGGCGGATTGGTGGTTTTTCTCTCCGTCCCCGTCACTTTCGCCCTTACGCTTTTTGCCTATTATTTCTTGGACTACACGCTCAATCGCATCACGCTCTTTGCACTTGTCTTTGTGACGGGTATCGTGGTGGACGACTCTATCATTGTGGCCGAAAACATGCACCGCCACTTCAAAATGAATCGCCTCCCGCCGCTCAAAGCCGCATTGGCGGCCATTGACGAAGTGGGCAATCCCACCATTCTCGCCACCTTCACCGTCATTGCCGCTGTGCTCCCCATGGCTTTTGTGTCGGGCATGATGGGGCCTTACATGAGCCCCATGCCCATTGGTTCGTCGATAGCGATGATTTTCTCGCTCTTGCTCGCACTGACACTCACTCCTTATTTCGGATTTCTGTTTTTGAGGGCAAAGGATAAGAGCGGTAAGAACGAAACGACCGTTGCCTCGGAAGACGAAAACACCTACACCGTGCCGCGCACGAAGCTCTATCGCATCTACGAAAGCGTGATGCTCCCTTTCCTTGAAAAGCGCAGAAACCGTTGGGCTTTCATGCTCGGATTGACGGCGGTGTTGTTTGCCTCTTTCGGTTTGTTCTACACGAAGAGCGTGGCGGTGAAAATGCTGCCTTTCGACAATAAAAACGAATTTCAAGTCGTCATCGACATGCCCGAAGGCACAACGCTCGAACGCACCGCTGCCGTGGCCTCAGAGTTGGCACAACACATTGCCCGGCAAAACATGGTGACACACTACCAAACCTATGTCGGAACATCGGCTCCCATCAACTTCAACGGACTGGTGCGCCACTACGATTTGAGAAAAGGCGACAACGTGGCCGACATACAGGTTAATCTGGTGGATAAAAACGAGCGCAGCGCGCAAAGTCACGAAATTTCGACCGGAATGCGCGACGAACTCCAAAAAATCGGACAACGTCTGGGAGCCAACGTCAAAATCGTGGAAGTCCCTCCGGGCCCTCCCGTCATGTCTACGATCGTGGCCGAAGTCTACGGCCCCGACTACGACAAGCAGATCGAAATAGCCCGCCGGGTTAAAGAACTCTTGGCCAAGACAGACAACGTGGCCGATGTCGATTGGACGGTGGAAGACGACCAACGCGAAATACTATTGGAAGTAAACAAGGACAAGGCCGGAAAACTCGGAGTGGCCGCAGCGCAAGTGTCGGGAACAATTCACGGTGCGCTGGCCGGAATTCAGGTCGGAAGCCTCAGCCAACCCGGAGCCGAACACCCTGCCCGCATCACTCTGCGCCTGTCGGACGCCGACAAGGCAACGCCCGAAAATCTGAAAAACCTCTCGATCATCAACACACGGGGAATGCCCGTTCCCATGGCCGACGTGGTGGAAGTAAAACAAGGAATAAAGCCCAAGACCATTCACCGGAAAAATCAAAAACGAGTGGTCTACGTGTTGGCAGAAGTGGCGGGAGAGCTCGAAAGTCCGATCTACCCCATGACCGATGTCAGCAAACGTCTGAAAGAGGTCAAACTTCCCCAAGGCTACACGCTTTCGGAGGAATACGGCGCACAACCTCACGATGAAGAAGACTTTTCCGTCAAATGGGATGGAGAGTGGAAAATCACCTACGAAGTGTTCCGTGATTTGGGATTGGCTTTTGCAGCCGTGCTCATCATCATCTACATCCTTATCGTGGGCTGGTTTCAAAGTTTTGTCACTCCGCTTGTGCAAATGACCGCCATTCCCCTCTCTCTCATCGGCATTGTGCTGGGACACTGGATGCTCGGAGCTTACTTCTCCGCACCCTCGATGATCGGCTTCATTGCCTTGGCAGGAATCATGGTGCGCAATTCGGTCTTGCTCATCGACTTCATCAACCTTCGTTTGAAAGCCGGCATACCGCTTCGTCAGGCCATAGTCGAGTCGGGAGCAGTGCGCACCACCCCCATATTCCTCACCGCCGGAGGTGTGGTGCTCGGTGCGATTGTCATGCTGTTCGATCCCATTTTCCAAGGATTGGCCATTTCGCTCATCGGTGGTTCGATCTCGTCCACCGTTCTCACCCTCGTCGTAGTGCCGTTGCTCTATTTCAAAGCCATGCGCGGAAAAGTGCAATGACCCTTTTCGACATCATCTCACCTATTCAACTCCCCGAAAGGGTACGGCAAAGTCCCTTTCGGGGAGATTTTCATCTACGTTTTTCAATTTAGTGAAACAAACAATATGATTGCGAATATCAAGCGTTTGCGACGTTTTATGACCATTAAAATGGCATAAAAGTACCCTTGGGAGATAAAAAACAAAACTTTTGCTCATTATTTCGCAAAATTGCGGCATTTCTTCCTATCTTTGTAGTCGGAAATAAATCCGAGATATGCCTTTTGCCGTTCAACGCGATGATTTCTTCGTCGTGTCGGCGGTGTGTTTTATGCTCGTTTCGCATTTTTTGAATGGGAAACCGTGCTTTGTTTTTGTTCAGTCTATCAATTCTAATATGAATAGTTTCAATATTTGCAAGGTGCGCGACGTTTATCGTGCCGTCCTTTCTTTGGAACATTATTTCGAAGAAAACTACAACCTCAACCTCAACGAGGCCATGCTTCTTTGCACGCTTTTTGAAAACAATAAGCTCACCGCCGGAGATTTGGCCGAACGTCTCGGACTTACTTGCTCGAATACTTCAAAAGTGATAGCCTCGGCCGAAAAGAAAAAGCTCATCAAGCGTTCGATGGGAAAGGAAGACAAGAGAAAGATGCTCTTTTCCCTTACCCCTCAGGGCACCGATCGCCTCTCAACGCTCAAAGCCGATCCCGTCGAATTGCCCGAACCGCTTCGTTGAGTCGGTCGATAAATAAAATGTATCGATCCCGTTTTCATTGACGGGATCATGCGTTGTTTTGCGGAAAACGATCGTTTTCCGCTTTTTTGAAATTATGGCTGCCCGACGAAATAACGAATATCCTCCGAAAGGCTTTTTATAAAGATATTTACGCAGAATTTATGTTCTCGGAAGTGAGCATCGCCTTTATGCTCATACATGCGTGTAAGCGCATTTTTTCTATACCTCATGCCTCTTTGTCGGGCTGTTTTGCCAAGCAAGAGTTTTACACCAAATATGTGTGCAACTGTCATGTTGTTGCGCTGCACCAATCCTTATTTTTATATACCTGCCCGAATATCGATTTGAGCAGGACAGACCGACACGACTACCTCTGAGCGAAGAAAAACTACCTCTGAGTTAGAATTTTCTAACTCCAAGGTAGAGAAATCTGCCTCCTGTCGAATTGTAAAACAGTTGCTCTCGCGCACGCGCGCGTATACCATGTGATCACATTTTGCTTTCACTGCTTCCGCTAAATGAGGCAATCCTCTGAATATCAGTTTGTTTTGTGCGAAGGCAAGTGAAGGCAAAATGAAAAAGTGTTTTCTAATAAATTGAAAATCAATTTGTTGATGCGATTTTTTGCCTTCACTGCCTTGAAAAACGGAGATGTCACGCACTGCGACAGTGAAAGGAGGTGAAAGCAAAACGAGGGGTTTGCTTTCACCAAAGGTATATTGATTTTCAGGAGATTGCGATGATTTCGAAAGTTTTGCCTTCACTTGCCTTCGCACGAAACTCACTCATATTCAATGGTATAATCCGTTTGGTGAAGGCAAAACGGCAAAAATAAAATTATAGGGTAAGAAAACGTCCGAAAAGAGCGGTTTCATCGAAGACGCCGCGGAGGAGGAAGCACCGAAAGCAGAACGGCGGCGCGAGCGATGAAAAGTTGCAGTTTTGGAGCGATGCCGTTTTTGCGGAGCGTTGAAGGGTTTGCCTTTTTCGGAGGCGGGTTGATGTCATGAAATTTGGCGTGTCTGTTTGTAAATCGGCTGAACGCTTTGCTCTCAGATTTCTACTTTCTATTTTCTGCCGAAATCGGCCGGGATTTCTCCCCATTCCTGTGTTTCCCATTTCAGAATGGGGCAGTTTACGGGATGTGTTTTCAACCACCTTTCGGCGCGATCTATCAATTCGAAGAGCTGCGCATTTTGAGGGGTTCGTTGTAAGGTGGTCTTACAGTGTTTGCGTCGCACCCACGACATGGCATTGACCGAATCGGAATAGATGGTCATTTTCAGTCCTTTTTTTTCGAGCAGGGCAAGGGCGTGAACAATGGCGAGAAATTCGCCGATGTTGTTGGTGCCTTTGATGGGGCCGAAATGAAAGATTTCTTTTCCCGTTCTTAAATAGACTCCTCTGTATTCCATCGGCCCGGGATTTTTCGAGCAGGCGGCATCTACGGCTATGGCCTCGTGTTCGATGTGTCGGAGCACGTCGGGAGAGGCCGGCATGTTTACCGTTCTTCGGGGTCGGGTTTGGTCTGTGGTTGTCGTGGGAGCTGAATTGTTGCCCGATTTTCCGATATATTTCGCCGGATCGGCTTGTGCGGCGGCTTGTGCTTCGGAGAGCGTTTTGAAGCTCTTGTAGATTGCTTTCTCAAAGCCTTTGATTTGGGCTTCGCATTCGCTCCACGAAGTGTAGATGCCGGGATTGTGTCCCTGCCATACGACATAGTATTTCGGAGATTTTGCCATGACGCTGAAATTTTGCGATAAAACGAAAAACGGACGGCAGAGTGAACGCTATGTTCACCTTGCCGTCCGTGGTATAGGGGGATAGAGGCGACGACTACATGCGTTCGGGCATTTCTATGCCGAGCATTTCCATGCCGATACGCACGATTTTGGCCACGTTTTGCGAAAGTACGAGGCGGAAGTTGCGCTTGTCGGTGTCGGTTTCGCGGAGAATTTGAAATTCGTGGTAAAACTGATTGTATTCTTTCACCAATTCGTAGCAGTAGTTGGCAATGGCCGAGGGCGAATAGTCTTGTCCGGCGGCACGCACGACGTCGGAGAAATCGGCGATATGTTGTATGATTTCTTCTTCTTTTGTGGAAATCTCCACATTTGCGGGCAGCTCGGTGGGAAGGGTCATGCCTGCATCTTCGGCTTTGCGGAGAATGGAGCGTATGCGTGCGTAAGTGTATTGTATGAACGGGCCGGTGTTTCCGTTGAAGTCTATGGACTCTTCGGGATTGAACACCATGTTTTTGCGTGCATCGACTTTGAGGAGGAAGTATTTGAGTGCGCCGAGTCCGACGATGCGGGCGATTTCTTGTTTTTCGCTTTCGCTCATATCGGTGTTTTTTCCGGCTTCGTCCATGGTTCGCCGGGCTTGTTCGATCATGCCTTCGATCAGATCGTCGGCATCGACCACGGTGCCTTCCCGGCTTTTCATTTTTCCGTTGGGCAGTTCGACCATGCCGTAGGAGAAGTGTACGAGATCTTTGCCCCAAGAGAATCCCAATTTGTCGAGCAAAATGGAGAGCACTTGGAAGTGGTAGTTTTGCTCGTTGCCGACGACATAGACCATTTTGTCGATGGGATAGTCTTGGAATCGGAGTTTGGCGGTTCCGATGTCTTGCGTCATGTAGACGCTTGTGCCGTCGGCTCTGAGCAGGAGTTTTTCGTCAAGACCTTCGCCCGTGAGATCTGCCCAAACCGAGCCGTCGTCTTTGCGATGAAAAATGCCTTTTTCCAAGCCTTCTTCCACTTTCTCCCGACCTTCGAGATAGGTGTCTGACTCATAGTAAATCTTGTCGAACGAAACGCCGAGGGCTTTGTAGGTTTCATCGAAACCTTCATATACCCATTCGTTCATTTTTCTCCACAATGCCCTCACCTCTTCGTCGCCTTGTTCCCACTTGACGAGCATTTGGTGAGCTTCGACCATGAGCGGAGCTTCTTTTTTGGCGCGTGCTTCGGCCTCTTCGGGTGCGATGCCTTCGGCGGTCAGTCGCTCTGCGATTTCTTTGATTTGGGCGCGATAATGCTTGTCGAAGGCCACGTAGTAGTCCCCGATGAGATGGTCGCCTTTCTTGCCGGAGGTTTCGGGAGTTTCGCCGTTTCCGAACTTTTGCCAAGCCAACATGGATTTGCAAATGTGTATGCCGCGGTCGTTCACGATGTTTGTTTTGACGACACGGTTTCCGTTGGCTTCGGCTATTTTGGCTACCGACCACCCGAGCAGATTGTTGCGCACATGGCCGAGGTGGAGAGGTTTATTGGTGTTGGGCGACGAGTATTCTATCATCACGAGCGGAGCGTCGTTTCCGGCTTCCGTGGTGCCAAACTGTGGTTGTGCGTGTATGTGGTTGAGAAGCTCCACCCACTTTGCCGGTGAGATGATGAGGTTGAGAAAACCCTTGACGATGTTGAAGGTATAGACAAGGTCGGTGTTTTCCACGAGCCACAAGGCGATGTCTTCTCCCGTGTCTTCGGGCTTTTTCTTGGAAATGCGCAGAAGGGGGAAGGTCACGAGGGTGAGGTGTCCTTCAAAATCGGGTCTTGTCTTTTGTATCGACACTTGTTCGGAAGTGATGTCTGTGTCGTAAAGTTGCTTTACGGCTTTCACTATCGAGGCGGTGAGCAAAGATTCTATGTTCATGTCTTTATGAGAGCTTGTTGTGAGTTGCAAAAGTACTATTTTTCAATGATTATGCCAAACTTCCCGTTTATTCTCGTTTCCGTCGGAAGGTGGAGATAATGGGGTAGTGGTCGGAGAAATCCGAATGGTCGTCGATGCGCGTGGTAATGGGCGAGAAGTGTGAGGAGCAAAACATGTGGTCGATTCGCACGTAGATGGCGTCGCGGTTGAAAGTCCGTCCGACTCCCATGCCCACTTCTCGGAATGCGTCGGTCATGCCGGTGCGTGCAACACGATAGCGCGAATAGGAAATGGGCGTGTCGTTGAAATCTCCGCAAACAATGGTGGGCGTGTCGGAATGTTTCTCTATAAACAATGCCAACGTGTCGGCCATGCCGGCACGAACTTGTGCGGAAGATGCAATTTTGGAAGCCAGTTTTTGGGAGGTGTTTACCATTTCGTCTTCCGTTTGCGTGTCGGGCGATTTGACCATGGCATGATATTGCGAGCGTTCATCGGGAGTAAGCATGTTTGAGCGAAGGTGGCAATTTACGACCAGCAAACTGTCTTCTTTTGAAGGCAGCAGCCAATAGGCCACGATGCCGTTTCCCTCATGGCGTGAAATGACCTCTTTTTTTACGATCGGATAAGAAGAGATAATCCCTATCGAAGAGGCGTTCACGCAGTCGTAATCGTAGTGAGGAGTGGACGTGTTGGAAAATCGTTGGCGGAGGGTGTCGTTGAGTGCCGGCGAAGGAGGTCCTTCCTGAATGCAAATGATCTGTGCGTGGAGATCGCGCAGGTATGCGGAGGTTTCTGTGTAATTTTTGTCGTTTTCAAACAAAAACATGTGGGCGTTATAGCTCACCACACGCAGATGTGACCGGTCGGGAGTGACGGCTTCTTTGAACGGATTAAAGGGGATGTAGCTCCGTATCGATCCGAAGCAGGCCGCAATGCCGAGCAGAGGTATCCAGCTGCGGCGCGGTGCAAAAAGCAAAGCGACAAACAACATGACCACCGTTCCGCCGAGAAAAAGGGGAAAGGCCAAACCGATGATGCCAAACCACTTGAAGTGAACCGGATTGACGTAAACGCTCGATGCCGATATCCACAACGTCAGCACCGACAACCACGATGCGCCGGCGACCATCGACGAAACAACACGCGAACCGGTGCTTCGTTCGGGACGGGTGAATATCTTGAACGGATTTTTCATGCGACGATTGAAAGAGGAAGAGAAATCAACGGCGGTTGCTGTTGTCGAAAAGTTCTCGTTTTTCGTCTTCCGTGAGCGATGCGTATCCCGATCTTCTCACTTTGTCGAGAATTTCATCGATACGTTCTTGTTGGGCACGTTTTCGGGCGTTGTATTCGTGGTCGGGATTGGAATATCGGTGACGGCTGTTGGAATTGCGATCGTAACCGTCGTTTTTGTTGTTCACTCCGAAAAAGGAGCGAACGCCTTCTTCTATGGCCGCACCGAAACGCTGAAAGGCCGTTCGTATGCTTTGCAACACTCCTCCGCTTTTTGAATGTGTGTTGCGATTTCCGCCGTAGCTTCCCCAACTGAACCCTTGCGAACCTCGGCGTTCTTTTTTGCGCCAATGCAAAATCAGAAGAAAACCGAAAAGCATTCCGCCGAGGTGGGCGAAGTGGGCGATGTTTCCGTTTGAAGAGAAAGCCGACCAAACTTCGATGAGCGCATAGAAGATCACAAAATACTTGGCTTTCATCGGAATGGGGGGAATGAGCAGCATGATGCGGTCGTTGGGAAACGTCATGCCAAAAGCCAACAAAACGCCGTAGCACGCCCCGCTTGCACCGATCGTCACCCAAAGGTTGAGATAATCGCTCAACGGAATCACCGTGTTTTCGATATAGACCATGTCGTGCAGGTAAAGTTGTTTGAAGAAAAACTCACCCGTTTGCCAAAGCTCCTGACACAAACCGGCTCCTATGCCGCAAACGAAATAATAGATCAAAAAACGCTGTTGCCCCATCGTGTTTTCGATGATGCGGCCAAACATCCAAAGCGAAAACATATTCAACAACACGTGCTGCCACGAACCGTGCAGAAACATATAGGTGACGAGCTGCCAAATTCTGAAATCTTCGGCCATGTAGAAGTGCAGGCCGAAATAATGTGTGAGAACATCTTCCGTGCGTTGCGAGATGACTTGCTGCACCATAAAGATGATGATGTTTATGAACAGCAGGTTACGAGTGACGGTAGGTATATTTTTAAGCATGTGGTGCGGAGAGAATACGTTTTCTTATGAGTGAAGGTTTAAGGCGGTCGGATCTCGTGGCGACCCTTCCTCCTTAAACCTTTTTCTCTTTTGTAGAACGGCTTGTGCCGTTGGCCTTAAAATTCGAATTGTTCGATTTTCATTTTGCCGAGGCTTTCCAGTTTTTCCACCTGTGTTTTGAAATCTTCGGTGGCGGTGTGTGCGGCTACGGCTTCGGCGTTGCTCCAAGTTTCGCAAAACATGAAGATATCGGCACGGGTGCCGCTCTCAAACACGTCGTAGGAGATGCAACCTTCGTGCTTTTGGCTGGCGGCGGTCAGCGTGAGGGCAGCTTCGAGGGCTGCATCATATTGGCCTTCGTTGGCCTGAAAAAAACAATTGATGCGAATCATAAAAAAATGATTGAAATGTTTGAAACAATGGTCTATCCGATTTTCGGATTAGAAATAAAGTGTGGCTTGCAGGCTGTAAGTGTCGGCCTTATATTCGGAAACTCCAAAGCCGATAGGCAATCCGGCACCTTCGAGCAAGGTCTTTCCCTCTTTGCCGAGAGCTTTGTTGTAGGAAATACCGATTTCGAGGCGATCCATCAGCATCACGCCGGCGCCGACATTCCACTTGGTGGTCATGTTTTCGCTCTTGAACACACCGCTCACCGGAGTCGGGATAGAACCGCCCATGCCCGTATTGACGAGCAGCTCGCCGATGTCCCACTTCTTGTTGCCCACATTAAACGAAAATTGAGGGCCCGTGCTGACATAAACGCCCGTTCCTCCCAGCGAAAGCCGGTATTTCAAGTTAATGGGGAAATCGATCGTTTTCGAATGCTTCGTTTGGTTGTCGGTGTTGTTTGTGCTCACCTTAAACTCGCGTTGGTTATACACGGCCGCCGCGTCGGCACTCAGACCGAGAAACAGCCCTACGTTCACTTTGGGGCCGATGTACCACCCCGAAGTTCCGCTTTTTCCTTTCAGCGTATTGGTGATTTCAGATTTGTCAATGTTCAAACTGGAAAGGTTGTAGCCTCCCGTCACACCCCAATCGATGTCTACGAAAGCATTCGCCGTGAGCGAACTTGCCAACATGGCAATGAGGGAAAGAAAAAGTTTTTTCATAACAGCTTTGTTTTAATGAAAATAATAACTTGATTTCCGTTTCAGAAACCCAAAACGACACGTATCACATAATAGGTGGCTATTCCCGAAAAATATCCGACGGCAGCTATCCATGTGATTTTTTTCATATACCATCCGAAAGGAATTTTCTCCAATCCCATGGCCACTACTCCTGCCGCGCTGCCAATGATGAGCATCGATCCGCCGACGCCGGCACAGTAGGCCAAAAGTTGCCAAAAAATTCCGTCGCGTGCAAAGTCGCCCATGGGAGCGATCTCGTACATTCCCATGCAGCCGGCCACAAGCGGCACATTGTCCACAACGGCCGAAGCACAGCCTATCACGCCCGTAACGAGGAAGTGATTTTTATTGGAAACCTCATTGAGCCATTGCCCGAAAGAGCGCAACACGCCAGTTTCCTGTAAAGTGGCGACTGCCAAAAGAATACCCAAGAAAAACAAAATCGTCGTCATGTCTATTTTTCTCAAAATGCTCGTGACGCGTTGTTTCATCGTGCTGTCTTTGTGCTTCTTTCTGCGATAAAACAATTCCGTAAGCGTCCACAGCACTCCCAATACGAGCAACATTCCCATGAAGGGAGGTAGGTGTGTGAAACTGTGAAACACAGGTACGAAGAGCAAACCGCCCACACCGAGTGCAAAGATGCTTTTGCGTTCAAAACTGCAAAATTGATAGTGCGAGATGATTTCTTCGGTTTCCGTTTGGGCGAATGCAGACAGTTGGCCTTTGATTTGATATTGCATGATGAACACCGGCACCACCATGGCCACCAAACTGGGTAAAAACAATTCTCGGATCACACCTGCCGTGCTCACCGTTCCCTTGATCCAAAGCATAATGGTGGTGACATCTCCGATGGGCGAAAAGGCTCCTCCCGCATTGGCGGCAATGACAATGAGAGAGGCATAAATGAGTCTGTCGTTTCGATCGAACACCAATTTGCGCAACACCATGATCATCACAATCGTCGTGGTGAGGTTGTCGAGCGTGGCCGATAGAAAAAACGTCATGAAAGCCATTTTCCACATCAGCAAACGCTTCGATCGTGTATCGAGGGCGTCGCGCACAAAGTTGAAACCTCCGTTTGTGTCGATGATTTCTACGACCGTCATCGCTCCGATGAGGAAAAACAGCGTTTCGGCCACTTCGCCCAAATGCTCGCGCAAGATGTGAGATGTGACGAAACGATGTACGCTCTCGCCGGCTTGGGCAAAGGCTTCCGCATGGAAAAGGGGGATATATTCCTCCGCACCAAACATAAACAACACCCAGCAGGTCACACACATCAACAGCGCAATCGCCGCCTTGTTCACCTTCAAGCCGTCTTCAAGAGTGATGCACAAGTAGCCTATCGCAAAAACAGCGACAATAAGAGGAGTGAGCATAGATATGGATTTTCAGAAAATACTTGGCGCAAAATTCGCAAAAAAATCTCTTATGCGCAAACAAACAGCCACTCATTTACAACACCCTCTTCAAAATAACTGCAAATAATGATATGATTTGATTTTTTATCCTTATTTTTGCACACGATTTATCCAAATAAGGCTTTGTAGTTCAATGGATAGAACGGCCCTCTCCTAAAGGGCAGATAGGGGTTCGATTCCCCTCGGAGCTACTTTTTGGGTCTGCTTTTTCGAGTGACGAAAAGCCGAAAATGACAAAATGAAATTCGGAAAAGAATGGAAAAGTCCGTTTTTTTACGAAAAAGGCACCGAATAATTTGGTTAAGTCATCTCATTGTCGTACTTTTGCACACGCAAACGACAAGGAAACGACATGTTTCCAAATCCTCCAAAAAAATCGGGGTGTAGCTCAGTTGGTTAGAGTACGCGTCTGGGGGGCGTGAGGTCGCTGGTTCGAGTCCAGTCACCCCGACTTAAATGAAAGCATTGGTTATCAATTGATGATCAATGCTTTTTTATTTCAAAAAAAACGAACGTGAGATGTAGAAAACGGAGGGCAGCGGAAGAACCGTAAGTTTTAAGCTCTTTGTGTCCGTAAGTAAAGCGTATTCTCTTGGAAATCCAAAAGTAACATGCTTGTATCTGAAAAAGGACAACTTAGGTAAGTCCTATTCTCTCAATCTCTTTTCGATGTATTCTCGACGTTTTATCACTTGCCCCCCGATACCGGGATATTTGCTGTACGCTTCTGATTCGATGCGCTTATATCGTTCCCTCTCCAATTTTTTTAGACGTTTTTTACCTTTATCTTGATGCTTTTCGTTGTAATTCCCTTGCACATATCCGCAGAAAGCAGCGAACGCGAATAATAAAATCCAAAAGAAAATAGCCATAACATTATATTTAGGGTTCAACTTTTGATGCCGTAAATATAGCACATTTTTTCCATATTCCCAAGAGTTTAGCCATTTTTTTGAGAGAAACGAACAGCTTGATCAGTGTTTTTCAAAGACTAAGGCATGGCGGTCAGCGAGCACTCGTCGGGAGATTGCCCACGAGGTGGAGAACCACGATTGGGCAACCCGCTTGTTGCCGATCTTGTCCGATATTTGCGATACACCGGTTTCCTCGGTGGTGATGCGTTGTCGAAGCATGAGGTCGCCGGTTCGAGTCCGATCACCCCGACTTAAATGAAGGCATTGGCTATCAGTTGATGATCAATGCTTTTTTTGTGGAAAAAAGACAGTGATGCCATGCAGGGATAATGGTTGAAACGTTTCTTTGTATACGATTTTGCACGAAACAAATAAAAAATCGTATTTTTGTCTTTGAACTTTATCTTTTTCTATTCTTTTCATTCCGAACATTGGTTTGGACTAAACACCAAAACATGAATCAACCCCTTGTCAGCGTAATTGTTACTGTTCACAATCGGGAAGCAACCGTCGAGCGTGCTCTTGCATCGGTGGCGGCACAAACCTATCGGCCGTTGCAGATTGTGGCGGTAGACAATGCTTCTTCCGACAATTCGCGCGCCATTGTCGAACGCTGGATGACACGGGAGCTCACGAGAAACAATGGGCATCGAGTGGATTGTCTGCTTGTGGACGAGATGCGACAAGGGGCTTGTGTGGCGCGTAATGCCGGACTTGGGCATGCCGGGGGAGAATGGATTGCCTTTTTTGACGATGACGACGAGATGTCGCCGTGTTTTATTGAAAACATGATGCAATCTCTCCTTTCCCAACCTGCATCTTGCAATCGTTTTTCGTGGGTGGTGGCTCGCACGCTGATGGTGATGTCCGACGGTCGTGAGGTGGTGAGAGCCGGTTGGAAAAATCCGTCGATTTGCCATCATCTTTTGGGAAATTTCATTTCCACCCAATCGTTTGTTGTTCATCGTGAGCTGCTCGACCATGTCGGGAAATGGAATGAAAGTTTGCCTTGTTGGAACGATTATGCGCTTGGTGCGGCTCTTCTTTGTGCCTCTCCCCACCCTGTTTGGAACGAAGGGGTGTATCATCGCATCTATCAGCATGCCGACAGCATCACGGGCAATTCTGTGGGCGGGAAGTGCGAACAGATTGCCGCCGCTCTTTGCGCCGTGCAAGAAACGATCGACCGCGATTGTTCTGCTCCGATGCGTGAACGTGCCCGAAAAGCCTTATTTTTTCGCAGTGCCATTGTCGCCGGATTGCTCTTGCGCGAAGGACACCGGCAATTGGCCGCGCGGTTTCTTGAACAGCCCTTTGCATCGGGTCATCGGATGAGTCTGTGGACGCGCATGTGCGGTGTTGTTTTGCGCCACTATGTGTTTTGGGGCGGTCGGGGTGCCTGGCGTTTGGCCATCTTGATGCTTTGATGTTGGGATTTCAAAAACGACGCCTCACTCTTGAAAAAACGATTTCCGACAGTTTTGCCCTACCCTACTCTACTCCACCCTTGCAAAAATGTCGGTGGAATGAATTGGGGCATGGAAAGAAGGAAACTTGTTGTCGTATGTATGTCGAACGAATTAGGTGAGAGGTAGCGTTTTTTAGCTCTTATGTAGAAACGGCGGCATTGGAGGTAGTGGCGTTTTTCTTGCTTGCAGCATCCATACGACCACCCTGCCCTCGCGCGCACGCGCGTTACCTGTGTTTGAATTTTGCTTTCACTGCCTTCGCAAAATGGAGTATTGTGCTGTGTTTTAGCGAATTGGATGCGAAGGCAAGTGAAGGCAAAAAATCAAGACTGTTTTCAAACAACTGAAAATCAATATACATACGGTGAAGGCAAATGAAGGCAAAAAGAAAAAGTGTCGTGCAAGTATTTGCAGATCATTTGTTTAATGCTGTTTTTGCTTCCGCAAACCTCGAAAGAAGCTGTTTTCACACGCAACGGAGCGCAACGAAGCGGAAGCAGGTGAAAGGAGAACAGGGGTTTTGCCTTCACCGTATGTATATTGATTTTCAGTTGCTTGAAAATATCATTTTCTTTTTGCCTTCACTTGCCTTCGCATCCAATTCGCTAAAAAACAGCATAATATCTCGTTTTGCGAAGGCAAAACGGCAAAAACAAAAAAACAGGGGGGGAATTTGCGGAAACGGAAGCCAAAAAAGAGGTCGCGACATCCTTATCAAGTGGAAGAAGGATGTCGCGACCTCAATCGTGTCGAATGGTGGAGGAGGTTGCGTTGTCGTTGCTGTCGATTTTGTGCGTTCAGTCTTTCACGACTTCTCCTTTGAGCGTTGCGCTCGATGCTTCGAGAATGCGTACTCTCACGGTTTGCCCGATGCGTCGTCCTTCGCGAGGAATGATCACCACTTTGTTTTGCTCGGTTCGTCCGAAGAGTTCCTCTCTGCTTCGTTTGCTGATGCCCTCGATGAGGATGTCTGCTTCTCGTCCGATCCATGCCCGGTTGGCGGCCAGCGAGAGTTCGTTTTGCAAGGCGATGAGTTCGTTGAGTCGTCTTACCTTGGTGGCTTCGTCGATGTCGTCGGGCAGATGTTTGGAGGCAAAAGTTCCGGGTCGTTCGGAGTATTTGAACATGAATGCCGAATCGTAGCCCACACGGCGCATGATGTCGAGGCTGTCGCGGTGGTCTTCTTCCGTTTCTCCGCAATATCCTGCAAAGATGTCGGTCGATATGGCGCAGTCTTTCACGATGTTGCGAATAGCCTCTACGCGTCCCAAATACCACTCTCGGTTGTATTTTCGGTTCATTCTTCTCAGAATGGCGTCCGATCCGCTTTGCACGGGCAGGTGGATGTGTCGGCACACGTTGGGTTCTTCGGCGATGACCCTGAGTGTGGCGTCGCTCATGTCTTTGGGGTGTGGCGTCGAGAATCGTATGCGCATTTCGGGCACGGCACGTGCCACGGTGCGCAGCAATTCGGGGAAGAATACGTATTCGGGATTGAAGTCGGCTTGTGCTTCGGTCGATTGTATGTGGGTTTGGGCAATGGCTTCGGCTTGCGCGGTTGCTTCGTCTTGTGCGTTGGGCGGTGTTTCGGTGGGAGCGTTTTCGGTTTCGAGCATGCTGTCGCGCCGCGCTTTGTAGGAGTTCACGTTTTGCCCGAGTAGGGTGACTTCCTTAAACCCTCTTTGCTGCAAGTCTTTGCATTCGTTGATGATGCTTTGCACCGATCGGCTGCGCTCTCTTCCTCTCGTGTAGGGCACGATGCAATAGTGGCAGAAGTTGTTGCAGCCGCGGGTGATGCTCACAAATCCCGATATTTTCGAACCGCAATAGCGTTCGGGCATCACGTTGCCGTAGGTTTCGGTGAGCGAGAGTTCGATGTTGATGGCTTTTTGTCCCACTTCGGCCTGTGCGATGAGGTCGGGCAGTGAGAGATAGGCATCGGGCCCTGCCACGAGGTCGGCATGGTGTTTGTTGAGTAATTCCTCTTTGACGCGCTCGGCCATACATCCCAAAACGCCGAGAATGAGCGGTCTGCCCTTTCGTTTGAGTGCATTGAGGGCTTCAAGACGGTGTATGATCTTTTGTTCCGCATTGTCGCGCACGGAACAGGTGTTGAGAAACACGGCGTCTGCCTCATCGACCGATTCGCAGGGTTCGTAGCCTGCCATTTTCATCACGCTGGCCACGACTTCGGAGTCGGCCACGTTCATTTGGCAGCCGTAGGTTTCGATAAAAAGTTTTTTCATGAGTTTGGGTGTCGGAAATGTGGGGGGCAAAGACGAAGTTGTGCTTCCGTTTTTATTGCGGAATGTCTGCTTTGCACGATAAAACGGCCTCAATGGCGAGCCGGTAGCTGTCGAAGCCGAAGCCGGCAATCACGCCTCTGCACGCGGCGGCGATGACCGATGTGTGGCGAAAGGTTTCGCGGGCATGCACATTGCTCATGTGTACTTCGATCACGGGTATGGGTGCGATGCTTTTGATGGCATCATGGAGTGCGACGGAGGTGTGGGTGTAGGCTCCGGCATTGAACACCACTCCGTCCACCCCCTCGTGCCATGCGGTTTGGAGTGCATCGATCAGTGCGCCCTCGCTGTTGAATTGGAGGGCCGAAATTTCGACCCTGTCTTGAAAGGCGGAACGCAGACCGGCAAGGAGGTCGTCGAGCGAGCGATCACCGTAAATTTGAGGTTCGCGACGGCCGAGCATATTCAGATTAGGGCCGTTGAGCACTAAAATCTTCATGACACGAAAAATTATGTGGAAGAAAAGTGGTAAATTTGGCTGCAAAAATACGAAAATCCGTGCGTTACGTCAAACTTAACGCTCTAAAACTTGTGAACCCCGCGCCCATGCTCTCCGACCACACCGAACGCTATAAAATGTATCTTCTCCTCGAACAAGGATTATCGGAAAACACTTGTGAGGCTTACGAGCGAGATTTGCGTCGTTTCTTCGAATATCTCTCGCAAGACGATACGGATCCGCTCACCGTCACGCTCGACCAACTGCATCTGTACACCCGGCATCTCTTTGAGTTGGGCATTTCTCCGCGATCCATAGCCCGAATGCTCAGCGGCGTACGTTCGTTTTATCGTTTTCTTCAACTCGACGGACAAATAGCACAAGATCCCACCGAGTTGCTCGAAAGTCCGCGCATTCCGAAGCATTTGCCCGATGTGTTGAGTCTTGAAGAGGTGGAAAGCATCATGGCGGCCATTGATTTGGAGTTGCCGGAAGGGCAGCGGGATCATTGCATGATAGAGTTGCTTTACAGTTGCGGACTTCGCGTGAGTGAAATTTGCAGTTTGAAGCTCTCCGATCTTTTTCTCGATGAGGGCTTTATCCGAATTATCGGCAAGGGCAACAAACAGCGCATCGTTCCGATTTCCAAACGTGCCGTTCATGAGCTTTACAACTGGTTTGACGCGCGCCGGCAGATCAAAATCAAACCCGAAGAGGAAGACTATGTTTTTGTTTCGCAGAGGCGGGGGAAACACCTTTCGCGCATCACCGTGTTTCACAACATCAAACAATATGTTTCGACTGCCGGCATCGAAAAAGAAGTGTCGCCACACACCTTCCGCCACACCTTCGCCACACATCTCTTGGAGGGAGGGGCATCGCTCAGGGCTATTCAAGACATGTTGGGACACGAAAGTATAGGAACAACCGAAATCTACACGCATCTCGACAGCAGAAATCTGAGAAAACAGGTGTTGGAATGTTTTCCGAGAAACAGAAAATTCAATGACGACGAGATGCTTTGAAACACCGATTGGTTTAACTTCAAAATACCTAAAATCATGAACAAAAAAACACAACGATACGTGCAAGTGCTATCTTTGAAATCCGATCCCGAACTGATTCGTACCTACAAACAGTGGCACACGAAAGGACACATCTTTCCCGAAGTGGTAGACGGACTCAGAGCCGTCGGAGTGGAAGAGATGGAAATCTACATTGCCGACAATCGGCTTGTGATGATCGTCGAGGCAGGCGACGACTTTTGTTGGGAAGAGGCTTTCGACACACTCTCTATCCTGCCCCGACAAAAGGAGTGGGAAACGCTGATGGACGGATTTCAGGAATGTGTTCCCGGACGTCCTTCTTCGGAAAAGTGGAAAATGACGGAACGTTTCTTTAAGTTGTCTGAAATGTAGGCCTCTGCCCCACGGGCGGCTTCGTGTCAAAACACTTGTCGATGAAAAACGCGACAAGGCAGGGGCGCATGCCCTTTTTCGCTCGTTTCGGCACAAAAGTGAAATGCCCAAAGAAGTCAGACCAACACTTTTCGATCGCCGAAAAAGAAGCGGGCGACACCCGACAGTTTCATTGCCCGAGTGATGATGAAACTTCCCGAAACGCTGATGAAGAGCGCGACGACGGCAAAAAGAACTCCCGTCCGATCAAACGAAAAGACCGCAACGAGCGGTTTGCACAAAAGGGTGAAAATGGGAGAAAACAACAGCAACGGAAGCGTGTTGCGTCCCACAAAATTGCTCCACGTGCGAACGCGTAGCGGCAAATGAGGATAGAGGGCGAGCAGCAGCGAGAAGGAGAGATAGGTGATGAAAAGCCCCGGCAGCGTGCCGCGATGAAGATTGTCGGGATGAGAGCACAGCAGAGCAAGCGGAAGAAGGGAGAGAAAACTCGGTCTGAACACCGCCGAAAAAGAAAGACGGCTTTGACGCAACACAACGCCGAGGCCGAAATAGAGCGCATTGTCCCACGAAAGCAAACCGACTTCGGAAAACAAAAAGAAGACCAAGCCGAGCAGAAAAAATCGGTTCGCCGTGTGTCGAAGCGGCAGACGAAGACATCCGTATGCCGCGAGCGAACAAAGGATCAGTGTGTGGAGATACCAATAAGGCCCCAAAGGGTGAACAAGGAGTTTTTCAAGAAAAACGAGCGGTGTGAGCGTTTCGATGTGTTCCCGAATGGGCAACACGGCAGCCATCAACACATAGCCCGTTTCCATAACGGCGTAGGGCACAAACAGCCAAAGCAGCGTTTTGAAGAATTGAAACGGTGATTTGGCTGTATTCATCAGCAGCCCCGACAACAGCAGAAATCCCGACATGTGGAAGGTGTAGACCACCGATTTGAGATAAGGATATTTGTCGCCGATGTAGACCAAATGAAAGAGAATCATCAAGAGGATAAATACGCTTTTCAAAAAATCTATGTTTTCATTTCTTTGTGTCATGGTTGAAACGGAAATTTCCTTGGGAGAGGAGGGGAGTGAAAACGGCGATTGGCATTCGGTAGGGTAGGCGATTGGCGAGAGGCAGGGAGGGCTATTGCTCTCTTCGCAAGGGGTAGTGTCCGCGCAGCTGTTCGAATAGCGAAACATCGGCTTTGAGCGCGCGAGTGTCTTCGGAGGGGTCGTAGAGGCGCAACTGTTCTTTGGCGGCAGGCGAAAGGGCGGCCGTCCGCTCGCGATGAGCGTTGCCATAGGAGAAGTCGGCAGGGAGCATGGGTGGCCGGATGTCGAAATCGACGGCGAGAGAGAAATGTAGGGCTACGGCTTGAAGACTCATTCGTGTGCCGTTGGCTTTTCCGTCTGCGCTGTAACCGGCAATGTGTGGGGTGGCGATAAATGCCCTGTCGAGCAATTCCTCGTCTATGCAAGGCTCGTTTTCCCACGTGTCGATCACCGCTCCCGAAATCAAACCTTTGCGCAGAGCCGCTTTGAGTGCGGCCGTGTCCGCGCATTCGCCGCGGGCGGCGTTGATGAAAAGCGGACGGCGGCGCAGGCTTCCGAAAAAGTCGGCATCGGCCAAATGGTGGGTGGGGTGAGGAGTGTCGGTAGTCAGCGGAGTGTGAAACGTGACGACGTCTGCTTCGCGTGCCACATCGGCCAGAGTGGCCGGTTCGCCTTTCGGCGGATCGCAACGCAGAATGCGGCAACCTTCGGCTTGGAGGGTTTCGGCCACGGCCGTCCCCACATTTCCCATCCCGACGATGCCCACCGTGAGCGGGCGGTCGAAGGGTAGTGTGCCCGAAGAAAAACGCGTGTCGATCAAACCTTTGGCCGAGGCGAGCAACATGGAGTTGCGCACATATTGTGCCACGCTTTGTGCGTTGCAACCGGGGCAGTTTTTCCAAACCAAGCCTTTGCTTTCGAGATAGTCCTTGTCGATGTGGTCATGGCCGATGGTGGCCGTGACCACAAGTTGCACGCTGCTCCCGTCGAGCAATCTGCGATCAACCCGGGTGCGGGTGCGAACGATCAAGACGTCGGCATGGCGTACGTCGTCGGCCGTGATTTCGGCTCCGGGTTTGTAGATGCACTCGCCCAATCGCTCGGCATGGCCACGGATAAAGGGAATGTTGTCGTCGATGATGAGAAGCATGGCTTTGAAAGTGGGTTGCGGTGTGGCAAACGGTTGAAAAACGGCTGCAAGTGTGTGGAGAGCAGGGTGGCAAAGAGCTTATTCGCCTCGGTTTCTGAGGCGTTCGATGTTGCGTTGGTGAGTGTTGATCTCTTTGCGATCCTTTTTTTGTTTGATGAGCTTACCGGGTTTTTGCCGATCGAGCGGTTTCGAGCGAATATCCCAATTTTGGTTGATGTCCCAGTTGGCACGCACGCCCAGCTCTTCCGGAAAATAGAACACGGCTTCGGGCGGTTGTCGTGTTGCCCACTCTCCGGGCGTCCAGCGTCCGTCGCCGTTTTTGTCGTCGAAGCAGCGCAAATAATAAGCTCCCGGAGTGACGTAGTAGAACTCGGCACGATTTCCGACAACGGGGCTTTCGCGCACCACTCGGCCGGAATTGTCAAGCAGCTGAACCCGAAAACTCTCGGAAGCTCCCGCGAGCGAGAGAAAGACAGTGCCGAAATCTTCAAGTTTGGAGATAGAGAAGTTGGTCGTCAATTTGTTGTTGAAGCGGCCATAGATGCTTTGAAATGCCGTTGAGTCTATTTGCAATTCGTATTGTTGTCCCGGTCGCCATTCGGCTCTGAGGGTTCGGGCAAGGATATCTCCGGCGACGGAGTCGAGTTCGAAAGGAGCTTCGTGTAATAGCGAATCGACTTTCAGCATCAAGTGTATGCCCTTGATGTCGAGGCGCGCGAGCGGTTCGTCGAATCGGATCATCACATTTTTGTCGGGCACGAGCGTGCCGCTCACACCGGCGGTGAGTTTCAGGAAATCGATGGGCGGTTGTTCGTTGGAATAATCTCCCCGTTTGTGCCGTCGTTCGCGTTGTTTTTCCCATTTGGCCAGTTCCTTGCTTTTTTCGGCCTTTCGTTTGGCCATTGTGGTGCGTGGCACGAGTTCGAGGGTGTCGGTGTTGAGAAAGTTTTTTTGCAAGGAGTCATCCCACGCTTCAAAGGTATAGGCAAATCGCAAGGTGTCTTGTTGTAGCAAAGTGGTGTCTGCCAGCCAATAGTGTATGGTGTCGTTGCCTTCCGAGCGTTGTTGGATGAACGCTTTTTCGGCCTTGAAGTTGAGGCCGCGAATGGTGGGAACATGTGTCGAAGGGGCGGTGAAAAACGTGGTGAACAGCTCCGGAATGTCGCGTTGGGCTTTGAGAAAATGTCGCGGCTGTCGCGCTTCTTTGAAAGCCAGCAACACAATGTCGTCGGGCAGGAAGCGAGTGTAGGGAGTGACGCGAATGGAGTCGTAGCGAATGGTGTCTACCCACAGTGTGTCGTAGCGCACGGCAGGTATGGAGCTTGGCGTGAGCTGTTTGTCGTGAAACGCAATTTGTTCGCCGGGCTGCGAAAAACGAAAATCTCCGTCGGCGTCTTGCAAAGTAAAGATGTTGTAGTTTTTTGCTGCCGAAACGCCCTTGATAGAGAAAAAGCCGGAGGCATCCGTCCGCGCCACTCTTCGGAAAGGCGTTTTCGTAAATGCCGTGTCGGCATCGCTCTCGTGCAAACCCACGAGTATGCCTTTGATCGGTTCGAGATCTTCGGCATTGAGCACCCGTCCCGACATCTCCATGGTGTCGGTCACGGCTCCAGTGGAAAAAATGTAGGTGTAAAGGCCGAGCGGATTTCCCTCATTGTTGTCGGATATGGCGTCGGAGAAATCTACGGTGTAGGTTGTGTTCGGCTGAATGGTGTCGAGAATTTCGACGGTGATCCTTCTGCCCGACACTTTTACTTCGGGCGGTTCGTTTTGTGGCGGCGAGACCACGATTTTTTCGCTCGGATTGTCCACTTTGATGAGTTCGTCGAAAATGAGCGAAAACTTGGTTCGCTTTGTTCCCACCACTTTTTCGGGCGGCGTCATGTGGACAATGCGTGGCGGTGTCTCGTCGTAGGCTCCGCCGTCGGGCCCGTTGCCTTGATTGGCGCAACTCACTGTCAGGTGGAGTGCGGCAGAGAGCAAGAGGAAGAAGAAGGAAATGCGTTTCACGGAGAATGAAAATGGTGTGTAAACAATAAATCAGAGCATGGTCAGCACCTGCTCGATGATGTCGCGATGGTTTGACAGACGGGGCACTTTGTGTTGTCCGCCGAGTTTGCCGCGGCTTTTGAGCCAATCGTTGAACAGTCCCTCGCGTGCCGGAATGATTTCGAGTCGTTGGAGGGTGATGTCTTTGTATCGTTTGGCGTCGTAGTCGGAGTTGATGTTGCGCAGTGCGTTGTCGAGTGCATCGGCAAAAGCCTCGATGTCGTCCGGTCGGCGTCGAAATTCCACCACCCATTGATGACGGCATTTTCCTTCGGCATCCATGAAGACGGGTGCGGCGGTATATTCGCTCACTTCGGCTCCCGTGGCCTCGCAGGCGGCTTTGAGTCCGCGGTCGGCATTGTCTACCATGAGTTCTTCGCCAAAAGCGTTGATGAAACTCTTTGTGCGACCGGAAATGATGAACTTGTAGGGACGGACGGAGGTGAACTTCAACGTGTCGCCGATTTGGTAACGCCACAAACCGCAAGAGGTCGAAATGACGAGCGCATAGTTTCGGCCGGCCTCCACTTCCCAAATGGGGAGCAGCGTGGGGTGCTCCGTGCCGACTTCTTCCAAGGGAATGAACTCGTAGAACACGTCGTAGTCGAGCATGAGTGTCATGGCCTTGTCTTCGGGGTCGGTTTGCAGTCCGAAGAAGCCCTCCGAAGCGTTGTAGGTTTCCATGTAGTGCATTTTCTCGGAGGGGATCATGCGCAGATATTGTTCGCGATAGGGTGTGAAAGCCACGCCGCCGTGGAAAAACACTTCCAGATTAGGCCACACCTCATCGACGGTTTTCGCTCCCGTGATTTCGAGCATGCGGTTGAGTACCGACATCATCCACGATGGCACGCCGCTGATCGACGTCACGTCCTGATTCATCGTTTCGCGGGCAATGCGGTCGCGTTTGAGTTCGAAATCTTCGAGCAGTGCCGTTTCTTTTTTCGGCACGCGGAAGAGGCGCACGAAGGGGCTGACGTTTTCGTTGAGAATGGCCGAGAGGTCGCCCACGAGCGAGTGGGGCGAATTGTAGTTGGGCTGGTGGCTGCCGCCGAGAATGAGGGCTTTGCCCGAAAACAGGCGGCTGTCGGGATAGTTGCGCAGGTAGAGTGCAACGGAGTCGCGACCGCCGCAATAGTGCAAGTCTTGCAATCCTTGTGCGCTGACGGGGATGAATTTACTCTTGTCGTTGGTCGTGCCCGACGACTTGGCGTACCACCTCACCCTGCCCGGCCAAAGAATGTCTTTCTCTCCGTGTCGCATGCGGTCGATGTGGTGTTTGAGCATCTCGTAGTCACCCGTCGGCACACGGTTTGCGAAATCTTCGTAAGAACGAATGTCGGCATATCCGTGTTGTTCGCCCCACAACGTGTGGGAGGCTTGACGGATCAGTCGTGTCAAAACGGCTCGTTGCAATTCTTCGGCACGATGGGCATAACTGTCTATAATGCGTACGCGACGACTGAAAAAATGACGTACAAGAGGAGTGATGTTCATGTTGTGAGAATGGGGTGTGGAAAAAGAAAGAAAAACACACCGCCCCACGGCGATTCATTGCCGGCGTGTGCGGCTGAGATGGAGTTCGAGGGTGGCGATGTCTTCGGGATAGGTCAGTTTTATATTGCTTTCTTCGCCTTCGACAAGGGCTATTTCGGTTTCGGGAAGATAACGAAAAACGACTCCGCAGTCGTCCGTTCCGCAAAATGAAGGGTCGAGCAATGCGCGCCGATACGCTTCGCGGATAGTTTCGGAGCGGAAAGCCTGCGGCGTTTGTACTCGGCGAAGTCGTGAGCGGTCGGGCAGGGAAATCATCTTGCCGCAGTCATCGACTTCGATCATGGTGTCGATGGCGGGCAACACGACATTTACGGCTTCGTGCGTTTCGAGCGCGGCACACACTTTGTCAATCAGGGCGACGCTGACGGCGGGGCGCACGGCGTCGTGAAACACGAAATTGACGCTTTCTCCTTCGTAGGCGGCGAGTGCGGCGAGCGAAGAGTCGTAGCGTTCGCGTCCGCCGGGCAACACGCCTTTCACTTTCGCGGCCGCCGTCTGCGAAACGATCTTCTCTGCCTCTTGCACGAAGTCGGCGTGTGAGATGATGATGATCTCGTCGATAAGGTCGCAGGTTTGAAAGGCGTTCAAACTGTGTTCGAGCACGGTTTTTTCGGCAAGTTTCAGAAACTGTTTCGGCTTTTCCGCTCCCAAGCGTCTGCCTCTGCCTCCGGCCAGCAACACGGCTATGTTTTTTCGCATGATGAAGAGGTGAATGGTTGCAAGGCCGTTGGGTGCAATCGTCGTTTTCCGTCGGTGGATCGCGTTGGGCTGTTGTCGTTTGGCCTTGTGTTCCGCAAAGTTAGTGTTTTCGCGCGAAAGTGTGACGCCCTCGCGGCATTTTTAGAAAGGTTGGCCGATGTTCGGCCGACGGAGTTGGCGTTGTATGTGCCAAAAACGCAATTCTCGGTGTGTGTCGGGAGGAGTGGCGTTTCTATTGCCGCTGTGTCCGAAACGAAAGAAGCCATCTTCCACTGAAGACGGCCATCTTTCGAACATAGACATAACAATTTAAATTCTTACTCTGATAAGAAAGGGTTCGGCTTTTCGGCCGACAGCCTTATTATCAGATTGCACTGCAAAGGTAGAGAGTTTTTGTGCGCCTCGCAATACCTATTTTTAGTGATTTTGTGATACCCTTTTCGGAGTAGTAAGTGTTATTTATCACCATTTGGATCCGAAAAACGGCTTATTATGTCAAGAATAAGGGTGAAAATCTTGTCATGTGGTGAGTGTTTGCAGTTGCGACCATGGTCGCCGGGGTGTGCATCGGCTCATCCGCAGACAGGGGTGTGTTGCCCGTTGTGGGGGTCAGTCGAAAAATTGTCGCCAGTCGTCCTTGCCGTATTTTTTTGAAGGCGTGGCGAAATCTTTTTCCGTTCCTTTTCGGTTTTTCTTTTTGTCTTTCGCGCCGTTTCCTCCCTCGGCGTTTTGTTTGCCATTTCGGGAGTGTTCGGTGCGGCGTTTGTTGTTTTGTCGTCGTTGTTTGTCTTCGGCACGTTCGTGTTCCGATTTGTCGGCACTGTCTACCACGACTCGGCGTTCTCCCACTTTGGCTTTTGCCATTTTGCGGATCACCATTTCGGCATCTTCTTCGGGCACTTCAAAGAAGGAGCAGTTGGGCAGCAGGTCGATACGCCCGATTTCCACCTTGCCCTTGATGTAGCGGTTGAGTAGGTTGATGATTTCGCGAGCAAAGAAGTTGTCGCGTTTTCCGAAGTTGAGGAAGAGCCGCTTGTAGCCTTCTTCTGCGACGTGTTCTCCGTTGGCGTTGCGTTGTCGTTTGGGGCGTTCTCCGCCTTTCGCGCTTTCTTTTTCGGGTCGTTCGGAGGGTTGCACGATTTGTGGCGCGTTGGCATAGTAGTTGGCAAAACGTCCGAACTCGCTTTGCACGATGCGTTTGATGAGGTCTTCTTTCGAGAGCCATTCCAGTTTGTGCGTCACTTCGAGGAGGAAGGGTGCGATTTGTTCTTCGTCGACATCGACATGTTCCAACTCGTCGATCACCTTGTAGAGCTGTTTGGTGCAGATTTCTTTGGGGTCGGGCAGGAGTCCGGCTTCAAATTTTTTGCCGATGACCTTTTCGATGAGCTTCACCTTGCTCTTTTCGCGCAGGTGGATGATGGAGATCGAAGTTCCTCGTTTTCCGGCTCTTCCGGTTCGTCCGGATCGGTGGGTATAGTTTTCGACGTCGTCGGGCAGTCCGTAGTTGATGACGTGTGTGAGTTCTTCCACATCGAGACCTCTTGCGGCCACATCGGTGGCTACGAGCAGCTGGGTGCGGTGTTGTCGGAATTTCTGCATGGTCAGATCGCGTTGTGCCTGTGCCAGATCTCCGTGCAGTGCTTCGGCGTTGTAGCCGTCTTTGATGAGTTGGTCGGCCACTTCCTGCGTTTCCATGCGCGTGCGGCAAAAGACGATGGCGTAGATGCGCGGATAGTAGTCCACGATGCGTTTGAGTGCGTGATATTTGTCTTGTGCCTTGACCATGTAATACACGTGGTTCACGTGTTCGGCTCCTTCGTTGCGGCTTCCCACCACGATTTCCCGATATTCTTTCAAGTAGCTTTTGGCGATGCGCTCAATGGCGGGTCCCATGGTGGCCGAGAAGAGTAGAGTTTGTCGCTCTTCGGGCATTCCGGCAAGGATTTCGTCGATGCTTTCGGTGAAGCCCATGTTGAGCATCTCGTCGGCTTCGTCGAGCACTATGTTTTTCACGTTTTCGAGGCGTGCCACGCCGCGGTTCATCAAGTCGATGAGGCGTCCGGGGGTGGCGACGATGACCTGACAGCCTTTTTTGAGTTGTCGGATCTGTCCTTCGATGCTCGTTCCGCCATATACGGCGGCCACGTGCAGGCCGTCGATGTATCGGCTGTAATCTTTGAGATCGTCGGCGATTTGCAGACACAATTCTCGTGTGGGACTGAGGATGACGGCTTGCGTGGTGCGATCGTCGGCATCGATGTTGTGGAGCACGGGCAGGCCGTAGGCGGCGGTTTTGCCCGTGCCGGTTTGTGCCAATGCGATGATGTCGTTTTGTGGAGTGTTGCTCTCGTCGTTGTGGAGCAAGCAAGGAATGACGGCCTCCTGCACAGGGGTGGGGGAGGCGTATCCTATTTCACTGATGGCGGTAAGGATTTCGTCCTTGACGCCCAGTTCGGCAAATGTTTTCAAAAAGGAAATGTTTTAACAATGATAAAAACGAGTTTTCTGCGCTTCGGCTCGATAAACCATCGCTTTGCAAGAGCATTTCGTGCGCGAAAACCGATACAAAAGGCAAACAATGAATTTCTGAACAGGGCAGCCATTTCTCATGTTCGCCTTTTCATTGTCGTGCAGTTCGACTGCAAAGGTAGCGGATTTGATTGAGTTGTGTGTAAAAACTCGATAAAACAAATTTGTTTTAACTTTCATTCCGAAGAATAGGAGTGATAATGCTCGGGATATGAAGCAAATTGCCCGTTCGGAAGGCTCGCTTCGATGGCATGAAGGGAGCGGGATGTGGGGCTGAAATCCGAAAATCGATGGACGATACTCGGCCGAATTTTGAAAAGACCGATTGTTTTTTCCGTGTTTTCCCGATGTTCCGGCGTGCCGATGCGACGCCGACAGACGGGCTCGGATTTGCCTCCTATGCGTTGAAAAAAATCTACCTCAGAGCTAAAAATTTCTACCTCAGAGCCGGATTTTTTTAGCTCTGAGGTAGATTTTCGGGCGAACAGTGGGCGAAAAAGGGCAATGTGGTTTCGATGAGGCCGCCCGGTGGGAGAATTGGGTTTTTCTACCTTCTCCGCAAAGGGCGTGGCGTATTGAGGTCGAGGGCTGTGGACGAGGGTATGTCGAACCGAAGGGCAGTGCCGGCTGCCCACTGTGTGTGTGTTGCCGGAGGGTCAGCGATGTTGGGGAGAAAGGGTTTTCTTTATGGGCGCAAGGAGGTTTTTGCGCGGCATCTTGGCCGTAAATTCTCCGTGAGTGATCTGTTCGATGCAGAGGGGAACATAGATCTGCGTGTAGGCTGCTCCTTGGCCGTAGGTTTCCTCTTCGTAGAAAAAAGCTATGCGGCCGTCGGGTTGCTGAACCATGGTGCTGTATGCGCTGTTGATTTTCGACACTTCGTAAGGGCCTTTCCAATCGGCGGCAAACTGCGAGGGGGTGCGGTAGTAGAGCTGGGAGTAAAGGGGTTTGAAATAGATGCCCACGCGCGAACGTCCGGGCCCCAGAGGTACGCTTTGCAAGGCAAGGCGCACAGTTTTTCGGCTCTTTTTGTGGATGGCGTCCACGATGAGTATCTCGCCGTTGCAGCTGTTTTTCACCGCCTGCACTCCGCCTTGCACTCCGGCCGAAGCCACAGGCTCGCTCCACACGCCGGTGGCCTTGCGGCGGCTGATGTAGGAGTAGATGTTGTAGATGCGTCCGCCCCATGCTCGGCTCGACAAGACGACGTTGCCGTTGGGCAGTTCTTCGATTTTGGGTTCGTCGCCTTCGGGAGCGGGCGAGGTGTGGATGCTGCCGAGCGATTTCCATGTGCGTCCGAAATCGTCGCTATACACCACGCGGTTGCCGCCGGGGCGTGCGCAGAGGGCGGCATAGAGGCGATAGTAGCGGCCGACTTTGATGATGCGGCTTTGGCAGATCCGGCCGCTGCCGAAGAAGAGGGCATTGACGTTGCCGAGACGGCTGCCGTCGAAAAGGGAGTAGACAGACTCGGTGATGTCTTGCGGCGTGCTCCAACTGTGGCCGTTGTCGTGGCTGCGGAGAATGGCGACGCGGTTGGGGTTTTGGCGCGTGGTGGAGGAGTGGGAGTAAACGGTGTTGCCCGTGACGCAGACAATAATCACCTCGTCAGACCGACTGTCGGCCACGATAGCCGCATCGCCATAGCCGCAGGTGGGCGAGCCTTTGATACCGTCGCCTTCGGCCAACACCAGCTCTTCGCTCCATGTCATGCCGTTGTTGGCGGAGAACCGATAGCGGAGATCGACCCGACCGAAACCGATGTCGCCGCCACAGGGACGATAGTCGGTGATGGCGAGGAGTGTGCCGTTGTGGGTGGAGGCAATGGCAGGGATGCGATAGGGAGTTTGTCCGGGCAGGGTTTTGAAAAGAGGCTGCTCCATGCCGATGTCACACTTGGGGGCGGCGGCAGGGGCGGGCATGCCGGATTGTTGTGCCGAAAGACCGAGGCCGACGGCAAGAAGAAAAAGAGTGGCGAAGAGAGAACGTTTCATGATGAAGACGGACATTGGTGATGGAGCAAATATAGTAAATTCTTTTCATAATTGTTGAAAAATGAAAAGAATTGATGGATTTTTCCTTGCCTATTTTCGGCTTTCCGACCATTGGGGGACAAAAACGCGGTCATCGCGTTGAAAATCGAAAAAGTGAAAGGGGGGAGCGGAAAGCGTCTTTTCGGAAAATCCGCCAAAAGCCGAGGGAAAATGTGGGGCAAAGAAAACTCCGCCCAAACCGTTTGCGGATAGGGCGGAGTGAAGAGAGGGGCGAAGCCGATGCCTGCCAAAGCGGAGGGGTGGAGGCTTCGGCGAAACTATGTTTCTGACGGAGATGCGTTTTTGGCTTGGTCGGTTTCGATGAGGCGGAGCAAGCGATCGACGGCATCTTCGGTCGGGATGTTGCGCTCGACACAGGTTTTTCCGCGATACAGACTGACTTTGCCGGGAGCTGCGCCGACATATCCGTAGTCGGCATCGGCCATTTCGCCGGGGCCGTTTACGATGCAGCCCATAATGCCGATTTTCAGCCCTTTCAGGTGGGAGGTGGCGGCTTTGATGCGGGCGATCGTGCCGGGCAGATCGTAGAGCGTGCGTCCGCAACCGGGACAAGAGATGTATTCCGTTTTGGTCATGCGGAGCCGTCCGGCTTGCAAAATGGCAAAGGCCGTTTCGTCGCGTTCGGCCAAAGGCGAGGCGAGCATGAGGCCGTCGGTGAAGCCGTCGAACATCAAAACGCCCGTGTCGGCCGCCGCCTTGATTTGAAAGCCCTCTTTGTCGGCGTCGCCGTATTGTTGGCAGAAGATAATGGGATTTGTGAGCCGCTCGTTGCCCATTTCGTGTACCAAGGCACGGAGCTCGCCGCTGCGGTTGGCATGGTGGCTTTGCGCGATGACCACCATTTCGGGATGCACGCGGAGGCAGGCTTTGACTTCGTCGTTGAGTTGAGCATAAGAAAGGAAGAGAAATTTGGCGGCTGCCGTGCTCTGATGAACAAACATGAGATACTGCGGCGTGTAGGCCGGGAAAGTGCCTGCCTCTCCCGTCCACGAGGGAGCATCGACAATGGCCGAAGCCGTGTGTTTGCGCCAGTCGGAAGGGAGTGTGTCGCCGAAATAAGCGTAGTCGGGCAGGGGAGTGGAGGGAGTGGCGGAAGGCACGGCCAAACGGGCATCGGCGCGATAGGACACGACGACGGGAGCGTGTGTGCCGCCGATGTTGAGCACCGGACAGGTGGGGCGACGCTGCGGTCGAAGCCAGTCGAAAAGAGGGCATTGCGAGGCCGGAATGCGGTTGTGACCGGAACGCGAATTGAGCACATAGGCCGCGAGTTGATAGGCCACGGGAATTTCGGCTTCGGGAGCTTCGGAGAGAGAAACGCGAATGGTGTCGCCGATGCCGTCGGCCAAAAGCGCGCCGATGCCCACTGCGCTCTTGATGCGGCCGTCTTCGCCCTCTCCGGCTTCGGTCACGCCGAGATGCAGCGGGAAGGTCATGCCTTCGCGGCGCATAGTGTCGACAAGCAGACGCATGCTTTCGACCATGACAACGGTGTTGGAGGCTTTGATGGAAACGACTGCGTTGCGGAAGTCCTCTTTCACGCAAACGCGCAAGAACTCCATGCAACTCTCGACGATGCCGGCGGGCGTGTCGCCATAGTGGCACATGATGCGGTCGGAGAGGCTGCCGTGGTTCACGCCAATGCGCAGGGCAGTGCCGTGGGTTTTGCAGATGTCGAGCAGTCGGCGAAATCGGGCTTCGAGGCGTTCGAGTTCGGCGGCATACTCTTCGGGTGTGTATTCGAGGCTTTTGAACGTGCGGGCGGGGTCTACGTAGTTGCCGGGATTGATGCGCACTTTCTCGACGATGGTTGCGGCCACGTCGGCCACGTTGGGATTGAAGTGCACATCGGCCACGAGGGGAGTGTTGTAGCCGCGGCGGCGCAGTTCTTCACGGATGTTGCGCAGGTTTTCGGCCTCTCGTTTTCCCTGAGTGGTGAGGCGTATGTAGTCGGCTCCGGCTTCGATGATGCGTATGCACTGTTCGACGCTGGCCTCGGTGTCGGTGGTGAGTGTGGTGGTCATGCTCTGCAAGCGCAATGGCTTTCCGCCACCGAGGGGTGTGTTGCCCACGCTCACTTCGTGGCTGGGACGGGGATTGTAGTTGAATAAGTCCATGTTCGAAATGGGGCAGATGAAGAGAGAAGTGGGCAGAGAGGATGCGTCGTCCGCCGCCGTTCTGCCCACTTCTTTTGTTTAGCATTTGAATTTGTAGTCCGTGGCGGCCAGTTCTTCGTTGGCTTTCACGATTTTGTTTTTGAGATTGCGCTTGTAGTCGGCAAGTTTTCGTGCCACGGTTTCGTCTCCCAAAGCAAGCATCTGAACGGCAAGTATGGCGGCATTCATCGCTCCGTTCACGGCCACCGTCGCAACGGGAATGCCGGGCGGCATCTGCACAATGGAGAGGAGGGCGTCAAGGCCGTCGAGCATGCCCTTGATCGGCACGCCGATGACGGGCAGGGTGGTGTTGGCGGCGATGACACCGGGCAGAGCGGCGGCCATGCCTGCGGCGGCGATGATGACGCGAATGCCGCGATCGGCCGCTCCCGTGGCAAACTCTTCCACTTCGGCCGGCGTGCGATGTGCCGAAAGGGCATTGATTTCAAACGGAATTTCGAGTTCGTCGAGCAGACGTGCGGCTTTGTCCATAATGGGGAGATCGCTCGTGCTGCCCATGATGATACTGATGAGTGGAGTCATAGTGGTGAAAAGAATAGACGCTCTGCGATGACCGGCGTGTGGAGGAGAGGCCGGATCTTTCGGAGGGAGCGGAGGTTATGGATTGATTTTGAGCAGATCGGAAGGAGTGGGGTGCAGGGAGCTTGTCGGAAGAACCGCACCGGCGACGGCGCGCGGCGTGTTCAGATGAAAAAGACAACGCCCCAACCGCAAAGAATGCCCACGATGACGCCGAAAAGCAATTCGCGGTAGTTGTGTACTTGCAAAATCATGCGGCTGCTGCAAACCGCACCGCTGAGCAAAATGGCAAGGCAGAGCCAAAAGGTGGCGTTGAATTGAAACACGAGCGAAAAGGCCATGAGCATGCCGATGACGCCTCCCGAAGCGGCCGCGTGGGTAGAGATTTTGATCCACATGTTGATCACGGCACACACGATTTGGAGCAGAAGTGCCGACATGACCACGGTGGAGAGAAAAGTGGGGATGTGGAGCGATTTCATCAAGATGTACAGACTGCCGTAGCAGAGGATGTTGATGATATAGGGCACGAAGCGTCGCTCGCGACGGCTCATTTGGTGGCTCGTCCAGCCGTTGATGCGACGATAGAGGTAGATGGCCGAAAGGGGAAAGATCCAAGTGAAAATAATCACGATGCTGCCGAAAGCGAGTCGGTATCGGTTGTCGAGCTGATTGAGGTAGCTGAACAGCAACAAGAGCGTGACCGCCACGGTGGGGAGGTAGAACGGCGTGAAGAATACGGAAATCGCTTTGGCCGTGAGGATGATATATCTGTTTTTCATTGCCCGACGGAATGGTTGTGGATGGCGAAAATGTGTTGTGCTGGTGAGTTTCATCGGCGCAGTCCCGATTTGGGAATGCCGAGTTGCTCGCGATATTTGGAAACGGTGCGTCGTGCCACTTTCATGCCGCGTTCGGCGAGCATGGCGGCCAGTGCTTCATCGGAAAGAGGGGCTTTTCGATCTTCGCCGGCCACGATTTCGGCAATGGCGGCTTTGACTTTTCGGGCGGCGAGGGTTTCGCCGTCGGCCGAGGTGAATTGTGTCGAGAAGAAGTGGCGGAGCGGATAAGTGCCGAAGTCGGTTTCGACATATTTTGAATTGACGGCTCGCGAAACGGTGCTGATGTCCACGCCGGCCGTTTCGGCGATGTCTTTGAGCACCATGGGGTGGAGCAGGGTTTCGTCGTCGTCGGCCACAAAAAAGTCGCGTTGCCGTTCGACTATGGCTTCCATGACGCGCTGCAAGGTATAATGTCGGCGACGTATGCTTTCGATGAACGACTGTGCCGCCTCCACTTTTTGTCGAGCATAAAGGAAAGCTTCCTCTTGTGCGCGGGTCAGTGCGGCTTTTTCGCCTTTTTCGCCTTTTTCGGCGGCTTTGTCGTGTGCCCGTCGGTGCATGACGATGGTTTCTGCAAAGGAGGGGCTGACGCGCAGTTCGGGAATTTGTCCGCGGTGTTGCACGACCGTGGGTTCTCCGCTCTCGTCGAGGTAAACGCGAAAGTCGGGTACAATGGTCGGTGCGGTGCTGCGTGCCGTTTCCGAGAGCATGCTGCCGGGGCGTGGGTTAAGGTGTGCTATCTCGTGGCGGATGCAGGAAATGGTTTCCTCATCTACGTCGAGCCGCTCCCGAATTTTTGTCCAGCGAGAGTGCATCAGGTCGTCGAAACACTCATCGACCACTTGCCGCGTCCAACCCGTGAGAGGGAGCTGCAACAGCAGGCACTGTCGAAGGTTTCGCGCTCCGATGCCGCGTGGTTCGAAACTTTGCAGCATCGCGGCCAGACGATCGATCTCTTCGGGGGTGGTGTCGATATACTCTTGAAAAGCCAACTCGTCGCATAGCGTTGCGTTGTCCTTTGTGAGAAAACCGTTCTCGTCGAGCGATCCGACGAGATAGGTGAGAATGGCTGTTTCGTGCTCGTCAAGAGAGCGTTCGCCGATTTGACGATACAGATTTTCGTAAGACGTTTCGTCGTCGGCAATCTGACGTTCGTGACGGTTGTCGTCGCCCAAACGGTTGTAGGCCTCCCGCAGATTTTCGGGCACGTCGTCGAGTGTGCGATAGTCGCCGAGGGCATCGTTCAAGGCGTCGCCCGGCGTTTCTTTGTCGTAGTCGGGTTCGCCCCACTCGTTGTCTTCGTTTTCGCCCACTTCCAAGGCTTCGTTGTCGAGAAGTTCGTTTTGCAACCGCTCCTCGAAATCGGCCAGCGGCATCTCTATGAGGCTCGACAGCAAGACTTGTGCGCTCGATGCGATTTGCACCTGCGTTTGCTGTTGCTGTTGTTGAAAACCTTGTCGGTGAGCCATATTTTACGCGTGATTATTACTGCAAAAATACGATTTTTTCCGCATTCTCCGCATCAAAGGCCGATTTATTGCATGGGGAGGTGGCAGGCTTTTCGTTTGTGAATCGTGTGGCGGCATTTTCCGCACGAAACACGCTTTCGGCCAAAATCACCGCCCGATGCCGCATGCCTCTCGTCAGTGGGCTTCCAGCCAGTTCTTGCCCTCTCCGCATTCGGCGAGCAGGGGCACCCGCATGGCGTAGGCACGTTCCATTTCTTCCACCACGAGGGTGCGGACGCGTTCGAGTTCGTCGAAAGGCACGGAGAAGTTGAGTTCGTCGTGTACTTGCAGGATCATTTTTGTTTGCAAACCTTCGTGTTGCAATCTGCGGTCAATGGCGATCATGGCCAGTTTGATGATGTCGGCCGCCGTGCCTTGAATGGGAGCATTGACGGCATTGCGCTCGGCATACCCCCTCACGGTGGCGTTGCGCGAACTGATGTCGGGCAGGTAGCGTCGGCGTCCGAAGAGGGTGAGTATGTGTCCTGTTTCGCGCGCTCGTTCGATGCTTTCGTCCATGAATTCCCGTACGCGAGGATAGGTGGCGAAGTAGTTGTCAATAAGTTCCTTGGCCTCTGTTCGCGATACGCCCATGCGCTCCGAAAGTCCGAAGGCGGAGATGCCGTAGATGATGCCGAAATTTGCGGTCTTGGCCTTTCGGCGTTCGTCTCGGTCGATTTCTTCGAGCGGCTTTTGAAAGATGCGTGCCGCCGTGGCGGCGTGGATGTCGCGGCCGTTGTTGAAATCGTCGATCATGTGGGTGTCGCCACTCAGGTGTGCCATGATGCGCAGCTCGATTTGGGAGTAGTCGGCACTGAAAAAGGTGCAGCCTTCTTCGGGTACGAAAGCGCGTCGAATTTCTCGCCCGTCGTCGCCGCGCACGGGAATGTTTTGCAAGTTCGGATTTGAAGAGGATAGGCGGCCGGTGGCCGTTACGGCCTGATTGAAAGAGGTGTGGATGCGACGGGTGTGGGGGTTGATGAGTTGCGGAAGGGCTTCGACGTAGGTGGAAAGCAGCTTTTTCAAGCCGCGGTGCGCCAGAATTTTTTCGACGATAGGATGCTTTCCGCGGAGGCTTTCGAGCACTTCTTCGGAGGTGGAATATTGTCCGGTTTTGGTCTTTTTGGCTTTCTCCGATATTTTGAGTTCGTCAAACAGCACTTCGCCCACTTGTTTTGGAGAGGTGATGGTAAACTCACGCCCGGCCATTTCGTAAATCTCGTTTTCGAGGCGGAGCATTCTTTCTCTGAACTGGTTGCCGGTTTCTCGGAGTGCATCGGTGTCGAGTCGCACGCCGTTTTGTTCCATTCGTGCCAAGACGGGCATGAGGGGCATTTCGATGTTGCGAAACACGTCGTAAACTTCCTTTTCTCTCATCTCGGTTTCGAGCGGAGCTTTGAGGGCGAGAGTGATGTCGGCATCTTCGCAAGCGTAGTCTTTGATTTCGGACGGCGGGAGGTCGGCCATGTTTTTTTGTGTGCGACCGCTGCCGATGAGTTCCTCGATACGAATGGTGCGATAGTGTAGATAGACTTCGGCCAAGTGGTCCATGTTGTGCCGCTGTTCGGGTTGCACGACATAGTGTGCGAGCATGGTGTCGAAAAGTCGGCCTTTGATCTCGACGCCATACCGTGAGAGAACGATGATGTCGTATTTGAGATTTTGCCCCACCTTCTCTGTTTTTTCGCTTTCAAAGAACGGACGGAAAACTTCGAGCATTTTTCGAGCTTCGATTGTTTCACGTGGAACAACAACATACCAAGCGCAATTTCCCTCGACCGCAAAGCTTATTCCCACCAATTCCGCCTCGTGGGCATTGACGGAAGTCGTTTCGGTGTCGAATGCTACGACTTCAAATGTCAATAGTTTTCTACAAACTTCTTGGGCTTTTTCAAGATTATCAATGAGATGATATTCGTGCTCTCTTGTTTTTATGCTCTCAAAATCGGCGTCGAAATCGTTTTCCGACAAGTTGCTCGAATCTGAGCCAAAGAGAGAGGGGCTGGGATCGAATAGCGAGGGCTCTTTGTTGGGATTTTTTTGCAATTTCTTCTCTTCGTCCAAAAAACGAGTGATGAAGGAGCGAAATTCCAATTCTTCAAAGATTTTTCTCAGTTCTTCCTTGTTCGGCTCCTTGCGGCTCATTTTCTCCCAGTCGAGTTGTAGGGGGACGTCGGTTTTGATCGTGGCCAGAAATTTGGAAAGACGGATCAGTTCGGCATTCTCCTCCACTTTTTTCTTTTGTGCGCCTTTGAGGCGATCGGACGAGGCGAGGAGATTTTCGACGGATCCGAATTCTCCGATGAGCTTAATGGCTGTTTTTTCTCCCACACCGGGACATCCCGGAATGTTGTCGGCCGTGTCGCCCATCAGTCCGAGCAAGTCTATGACTTGGGTGGGGTGGTCGATCGAGTATTTCCGACAAACCTCCTCGACACCGAGTTTCTCCAATCCGGCGGCTCCCGTTCCGGGGCGACACATGGTGATGTTTTCGGCCACGAGTTGGGCATAGTCTTTGTCGGGGGTGATCATGTAGACCTCCACGCCTTCTTGTGCGGCCTTTCGGGCGATTGTCCCGATAACGTCGTCGGCTTCATAGCCGGGCACTTCGATGGTGGCAATTTGGTAGGCTTCGACGATGCGTTTGATTTCGGGCACCGCCCATTTGATGTCTTCGGGCGTGGCTTCGCGGTGGGCTTTGTAGTCGGGGAAGATGTCGTGACGGAATGTGCCTCCGGGCGGATCGAAACAAACGGCCGCGAAGTCGGGGCGGAGGGTGCGAAGGAGGTCTTCGAGCGTATTGACAAAACCGAAAACGGCCGAGGTGTTCTGACCTTTTGAATTGACGCGCGGAGAGCGGATCAAGCCGTAGTAGGCACGGAAGATCAAAGCATAAGCGTCAAGGAGTATTAATTTTTGCATGTATCCTGTTTTTTGACCCTCAAAAGTAATCAAAATAATCTGCATTATCCCCTTTTTTTCGTACTTTTGTAAATTGAAAAAATAAAAGTTTCTTATTTCTCTCAAAAACAGAAGTTTATACTTCTCCATTGCGAAACTTTCAACCTCTCGTATCCGTGTTTCCCCGATGGACCAATTGCTACAAATTCGACAACCCGTGGCCGCCGAGTTGGAGCATTTCGATCTCCTCTTCGATGAAGTCCTCACGCATGAAGAAGATTTCATGAGTAAGGCCTTGGCCTATGTGCGCAGCCGAAAGGGCAAAATGATGCGTCCCATTCTCGTGTTGCTTTTGGCCAAGGAATGGGGCGAAATCGGCATGCCCACTTTGCGCAGTGCCGTCACCCTCGAATTGCTCCACACCTCCTCGCTCATTCACGACGACGTGGTCGATGAAAGCAACGAGCGTCGGGGGCAAGCCAGTCTTCATGCCTTGTATAGCAATAAGATAGCCGTTTTGCTTGGCGACTACCTGTTGGCACAAACCCTCAGACAGTCGGCACAAACGGGCAATCTGTCGGTGGTCGATGCCGTGGCGCGTCTCGGATCGACCCTTTCGGAAGGAGAGATTTTGCAGTTGTCCAATGTCGGCAACGAGGAGTTTTCGGAAGCGGCTTATTACACCATTATTCGTCGAAAAACGGCAGCTCTCTTTGAGGCCTGCGGCGAATTGGCGGCGGTTTCGATGGAGGCCGATGACGATTTCACACGGCGTGTTCGCACTTTCGGCGATATTGTCGGCACATGTTTTCAAATTCGCGACGACATTTTTGATTACTACGACGATCCCGCGATAGGGAAACCCAGAGGAAACGACATGGCAGAGGGAAAACTCACCCTTCCCCTCATTTATGCGCTCAACCAAACGGCCGACCCAAAAGCTGCCGAACTCGCACGAAAAGTGAAGCAAGGAAAGGCCACGCCCGATGAAATTGCCTTCCTCATTGCGTTTGCCAAGGAAAACGGCGGCATCGACTACGCCGAACGCCGCATGAATGAATTGCGCGATGAGGCTTTTGCGCTCATTGCCGATTTTAGAAACGCTGCCGTCAAAACCGCTTTGCAGCAATACATCGACTTTGTGATAGGACGCGCCCATTGAGGCGCGTTTTACTTTTTTCGAGCTGCTTGTGTTGGAGAGCGGATAGAGAGTGTGGGAGAGTGTGGGGGACGAAGAGAAACTTGTGTTACAGCTATTTGCTTCAAAAAATACCGAAGCCTTGAACGAAGCATTCACTCCTGCCATGGTTGCGGAAAAACTTACCTCAGAGATAGAAATTTCTTCCTCAGAGGTAGAAAAAACGGGCTCAGAGGTAGATTTTCGGCCGTTTCATCTGATATTTTTTTCGAGGGTGCGCGGAGAGATGGAAACGCCTTCCGACAGTCGAAAGTCGGATGTTGAAAATGGAGCATTGCGTTCTGTGGCGTCTTCATCTTTATGCCGGGCATTGATTTGAAGGAGCATTGCCAACGGATAAATGGTCGAAAAACGGCATTTGGCGATGTTTTGCTTTCCTCGAAGCACCGTTCTGCTTTGTGCAAAAGAAAACGCGCAGCGTGGCCTGAAAAGCCGCGTTGCGCGTTTGTTGTGTGTAAAGGGAGGCTTAATACTTCGTTCCGCTTCCGGAGAAGGGAGTGATGTCTTCTCCCAAAATGGCCGAGGCCAAGAGGTTGGCCAAACGGCTCGTGCCGATGCGGAAATGACCGTCCTTGCAGAATTCTTCGCCAAGCACTTCGGCCACAATGGTGTAGAAGTCTACGGCTTCGTCTACCGTTTTGATGCCGCCGGCGGCCTTGAAACCTACAAGGCGACCCGTCTTTTCGTGATATTCCTTGATGGCGTTACACATCACATAGGCCGCTTCGGGAGTGGCGGCAACGGCTACTTTTCCGGTTGAGGTCTTGATGAAATCCGCTCCGGCATACATCGAGAGGATAGAGGCCTTTTTGATTTCGGAGGCGGTTTTCAGTTCGCCGGTTTCGAGGATAACTTTGAGGGCGCGATCGCCGCAAACGTCTTTGAGTTCGGCAATTTCGTCGGCACAAGTCTCATAGTCGCCGCTTTGGAACGTGCCCACGGAGAGCACCATGTCGATTTCGTCGGCACCGTCGGCCAAAGCAAGTGAAGTTTCCACGGTTTTCACTTCGAGGAATGTTTGCGAAGCGGGGAAACCACCGCTCACGCAGGCCACTTTCACGCCGTCGGCTTCGAGGCTTTGGCTCACGGTGGAGGCAAAGTTGGGATAAACGCAGATGGTGGCGAGGGGAGGAAGGTCGGGGTGAGCATCGCTCCAACGGTTCACGTTTTCGGTGAACTGCAACACGCTTTCCTGCGAGTCGGTCACGGTGAGCGTGGTCAGCTCAACGGTGCTGAGAAGGGTTTTGAGCACTTCGGGCGTGTTGTATTTCTCACGATTTTCGGCCACAATCTTGCGAACGGCTGCGCTCACCTGCGCATCGTCGAGGTTCATGTCGTACAAAGCAAACGTTTGTTCGTACTTGTCTGTTTGGTGGAGTTCACCTTGATGTTGTTCTGACATAATCATTAGTCGTCCGTCGGCCTGCCCCCGTGTGCCGTCTTGCTGTGGCAATGGCTCGGAAAAGTCGGCGGATGGTTAAACGGATTTATAGTAGCAAAACCTGCCCTCCCCACGGGGGAGTTGAGAGGGTAGGGGATGAGAAAATGCGAAACGCTTTACTCTTTGTTGCGCGTGTCCATGCAGATCGTGACAGGACCGTCGTTGAGAAGATCTACCTGCATGTCGGCACCGAAACGGCCGGTGGCCACGGGCTTTCCGAGCGATTGGCCGAGGGTTTTCACAAATGCTTCGTAGAGCGGAACGGATATGTCGGGCGGCGCGGCGCGAGTATAGCCGGGGCGATTGCCTTTTTTATAAGAAGCCATGAGCGTGAATTGGCTCACGACGAGCACTTCTCCATCGATGTCGGCAACACTGCGGTTCATCACCCCTTGGTCGTCGTCGAAAATGCGAAGCGCGACGACTTTTTTGACTAACCAATCTATATCTTCTTGATTATCTGTGTTTTCTATTCCGAGAAGGATAAGAAGACCTTGGTTGATTTGGCTGAAAATTTGGCCGCCGATGCTGACGCCGGCATGGCGAACGCGTTGAATGACGATTCTCATTGTTGCAAAGTTAGTCTTTTTCTTTGAAATCCGGATGAATCTGCATAAAAAAGTGATTTCCTCTCGCCTTGCCCAACACCTTCTGAATTTGTTCGAGTGTGGCTTCTTTAATGCGTTTTACGCTGCCAAACTCTTTGAGCAATGACGCTTTCGACTTTTCGCCGATGCCGCTGATGTTGTCCAGTTCGGAAGAAAGTTGGCGTTTTGAACGCTTGTCGCGGTGAAAGCTGATGGCGAAGCGGTGTACTTCGTCCTGCATTTGTGTGAGTAGTTTGAAGAGGAGCGTGTCGGGACGTACGGCCACCGACGTGTACGACGCTCCGAAGAGCATCTCCCGTGTGCGGTGCTTCCCGTCTTTCACCAAACCTGCAATCGGGATCGACAAACCCAGCTTCTCGACCACAATGCTCCGTATGGCCTCCATTTGTCCTTTACCGCCGTCGGCAATGATGAGGTCGGGCAGTGGGGCTTCTTCGGCCACAAGGCGGCTGTATCTGCGCTCCACCACTTCTCGCATCGAAGCGTAGTCGTCGGCTCCCACCACGGATTTGATGTTGAATTTACGGTATTGTTTTTTTGCCGGTTTCAGTTTTTCAAACACCACGCAGGCTGCCACGGCGTCTTCTCCCGATATGTTTGAGTTGTCGAACAGCTCGATGTGCATCGGCAGGGAGGGTAGGGCGAGTTGGGTTTGAATTTCTTTCATCAACCTCACTTGCTTTTGCTCCGGATTGAGCTTTTCGGCCTGTTTGAGGCGGTCAAACTTAAATTGCCTGACATTCTGCCGCGATAGGTCGAGCAGGGTTTTCTTGCCTCCCATTTGCGGTATGGTCTGTCGGGCGTATTCTTCGGGTAACTCCACGGGAAAAGGCAGCACCAGCTCTTTGGATTGAGAGTCGAAGCGTTTGCGCATTTCCACGATGCCGAGTGCCAGAAGCTCGTCGTCGGTTTCATCGAGCTTCTTTTTAAATTCAAATGTGAACGATTGGGTGATTGCACCGTTTACCACGTGTAGAAAATTGATGTATGCGTTTTTTTCGTCGCTTTCCATAGAGAAAACGTCGATGTCGTAGTTCACGTTCGACACTACTTCCGATTTTGCACGGAAATTCTCGATCAATTCATACTTCTTTTTGAGTACATGTGCCTCCTCGAAACGCATTTCTTCCGACAAAAGCTCCATTTCTTCGCGCAGTTTTCGTGCAACTTCGCGTGTGTTGCCTTTCAAAATCTCCCGACAAGCCTCGATGTTGTTCAAATAATCTTCTCGAGATTGCTTCCCACAGCAGGGAGCGGCACATTTTCGGATGTGATAGTCCAAACAAACCTCGTATTTCCCCGATTTTACCCCTTCTTCCGTCATTGGTTGCCGACACGGCCGCGGATGATAAAGTCTTTGACACAGCTCCAATAGGGCGTGCATGGTGGGCAAATGGCTGTATGGGCCATAGTAGGTCGCGCCTTTTCGATCGATTTTTCGAGTGCTGAACACTCTCGGCAGATATTCCTTCGTAATGGCGATTGACGGATAGGTCTTGTCGTCTTTCAACAATACGTTATAGCGCGGTTTGTATTGCTTGATGAGCGAATTTTCCAAAAGTAGGGCGTCTTCCTCCGAATTGACCACGGTGTAGGTGATGTTTCGTATTTTCGAGACCAATACACGCGTTTTTCCGCTTTGTCGGTCTTTGTTGAAATAGGAAGCCACGCGGCGTTTCAAATTCTTAGCCTTTCCCACGTAGATAATGCTCCCCGTTTCGTCATAGTATTGGTAGCTCCCCGGAAGTTCGGGGAGATTGTTTACGATGCCTTTCAAATGGCTTTCGAGTGCCTTTCTGTCGTTGTCGGTCATGGTCAAGCGAGATGAAATTGGACTTTTGCGTACGGCTGCCAATAGCTATTTCGCGAAGCTGTTGAGTAAAGGTTGCCGAATTGATCGTGCGAAATAAAGAAACGGACGGCAAAATGCTGCCGTCCGTGATGTTGGGAGGCAGAGAGTGGATTTTGATGCTTTCGTGTATGCTCTGCCGTTGCGTCTGTGTCTTAATTGTAAAGCGTGAGGAGGGTGGTAATATCGGCTTTGTTTCCCAAAAACTCGCGTCCTTCCAATCCTTCCATGCGAAGTTCGATGATGAAATTGACGAAAATGTCTTTCACGCCGAATGACTCTACCAAATCAATGGCCGCTTTCATCGAACCGCCGGTTGCGAGCAAGTCGTCGTGAATTAAAACCACGTCTTTCGGTGAAAACGCGTCGGTGTGGATTTCTATGACGTCTTCGCCATATTCTTTGCCATATTTCATTTGGCGTGTGTCGCCCGGAAGTTTTCCGATCTTTCTGCACATCACGAATCCGGCTCCGAGTTCGGCGGCCAAAATTGCGCCCATCACAAAACCGCGGCTTTCGATGCCTACGACCTTTGTGATGCCCTTTTCTTTGTAGATACGCACCATTTCATCGAGCATTTCTCGTATGCAGGTCGGATCTTTGAAAAGCGTGGATACGTCTTTGAATTGGATGCCGGGTTTCGGAAAATCGGGAATGTTTCTCAGATGAGCGAGCAACAATTCTTTTTTCATAAAGTCTTGATATTTTGTTGTGTAATTTGTTTTTGTTTCACGTGGAACGCTTCTTTTCGTTCGTATTCATCGGCCAAGTAGCACGAGAAGTACGGAAATGTCGGACGGAGAAACTCCGGGTATTCGAGAGGCCTGAGCGAGCGTTTCGGGGTTGATGGCTGCGAGTTTTTGGCGTGCTTCGGTGGAGAGTTGCGTCAAGTTTTCGTAGTCGAATTTTCCGATGATTTTGATATTCTCCAAACGCTGCATTTTGTCGGCCAAGGATCGTTCGCGTGTGATGTATCCGTCGTATTTGATGAGTATTTCCGCCGCTTCCATGGTTTCGGCTTTGTCTTCTTGGAGTGCTTGGACTACGGAACGGAAGTTGTTGAGCGTTTCGACAGATTCGTCTTCGATAAAATCCGACAACTGCAATTCGGGGCGGGCGATGAGTTCAAATAATTTTGCACCATGCGCGAGCTTTTTTGAACCTTTGCGTTCGAGCAGAGGATTGATCTCGGAGGGTTTCAGATTCGTGTTTCTTGCCAGCGATAGGATTTGCTCTATGCTTTCTTTTTTGCGATGAAATCTTTGTTTTCTTTCCGCGCAGGCCAAACCGTATTGTTCGGCATAGGGTGTGAGGCGCATGTCGGCATTGTCTTGTCGGAGCAGTATTCTGTATTCTGCGCGCGAAGTAAACATGCGATACGGTTCGTCTACACCTTTATTGACCAAATCGTCGATGAGTACGCCGATATAGGCTTCGTCTCTTCCGAGGGTGAAGCGTTCGTTGCCGTTGCAGTGCAAGGCGGCATTGATGCCTGCGACCACCCCTTGTCCGGCGGCTTCTTCGTAGCCGGTGGTGCCGTTTACTTGTCCGGCAAAGAAAAGACCGCTCATTTTTTTCGATTCCAACGAGTGGTGGAGCTGGGTGGGCGGGAAGAAATCGTATTCTATGGCGTAGCCCGGACGGTAGATTTTCAAATCGCGAAAACACGGCATCTGTTTCAATGCTTCGATTTGAATGTCCATAGGGAGAGAAGACGAAAAACCATTCAGATAAAGCTCGTGTGTGTCGATGCCTTCGGGTTCGAGAAATAGGGGGTGCGATTCTCTTTCTTCAAATGTGACGAGCTTTGTTTCGATGGAAGGGCAGTATCGCGGCCCGATCGAACGAATCTGTCCGTTGTAGAGGGGCGATTCGTCGAGCCCTTTTCGCAAAATGCGATGCACTTCGGGATTGGTGTTGCACGTCCAGCAGGTCAGTTGGGGCAACGGGCGTTCTTGCGAGATGAAAGAAAATCGGTGGAAATCGTTTTCTCCGTGTTGCACCTCCATTTCGTCGAAATGAACAGACCTCGCGTCGATGCGTACGGGAGTTCCCGTTTTCATGCGCAGGTTTTCGATGCCCATGGCGTTGATGGAGGCGGTGAGCAGGGTAGATGCCGGTTCGGCACATCTTCCTCCGGGTATCATTCTCCGTCCGATGTGCATCAGGCCGTTGAGAAATGTTCCGGCCGTGACAATAACGGATTTTGCCGTAAACTCCGCGCCCCACACCGTGCGCAGTCCGGTGACGGCACCGTTTTTGGTGGTGATTTCGGCCACTTCGTCTTGCCAGATGTCGAGGTTGTCGGTGTTTTCCACTCGTTTTCTCCATTCGGCGATGAAGCGTGTGCGGTCGCATTGCGCTCTTGGGCTCCACATGGCAGGGCCTTTGGAGCGGTTGAGCATTCGAAACTGTATGGCCGTGGCATCGGTCACTTGTCCGATGTGGCCGCCCAATGCATCGACCTCTCTGACGATCTGCCCTTTGGCAATGCCGCCAACGGCCGGGTTGCAGCTCATTTGTGCTATTTTGTTCATGTCCATCGTGATGAGCACGGTTTTGGCACCCATGCGTGCCGCTGCGCAGGCGGCCTCACATCCGGCGTGTCCGGCTCCGATGACGATGACGTCGTATGTAAATGTCTGTTCCATAAGGATGCAAATTTAGTGATTTTGCCGCAGACGCAAGTAAAATTAAGAGAGTTTTGGATAGGAGAAAGAAAATCCCCTCGTTGTCTTGAAAAGGCGTCGAGGGGATGAGAAAAGTGTATTTTTCGATGAAACCGAAGTTTTTAGGCATTTTTCGGTTTGAAAGAGGGTCAGAGTCCGAATTTCTCGTTGAGTTCGGGGCAGTCGGAGAGTCGTCCGTTTACAACTGCGACGATGTCGGTTTTGGCACGCACGCAAAGCCGCTCTTGGGCATAAGACGGGTCAGCCTGGGCGCGGACGGGATCGACAACACGCACGATGTCTTGGTGGAAAACGTAGCGCAAACCGCTTTTCTCCATGCTCAAACGCACTTCGAAGTGATCGCGAGGTCGCAAGGAGGTTTTGAAGCGCATTTCGAGATTGGCCACGACCACGTCGATGCCGCGGTTGTGCAATTCGGCAAACTCTATGCCTTTTGTCTCGATGAATTCGTGACGGCAGTGTTCGGTGTAGTGTTGATAGATGGCATTGTTGACAATGCCTTGAATGTCGCATTCGTAGTCGCGAACGCGCATTTTGAGAACAAAAATGGGTTCCATGTATTTATAGTTTTGATGGAGCGTGTCGCAGATATCGGCTGCCGAAACGGCAACGCAGGCAGTCGCGACGATCGCAATAGTGTTGTTGCAAATGGATGAGTGCCTGAGAGTCGGCGGCATGCTGTGCGGAGATGCCGACCTTTTGCCACGCGCGAATGATGTGGTTCTGTTCGGGGCGGATGGCTTCCAACAGTTCAAAGGCTCGTTCCGTGAGCCGTTCGTCTTGGTGGTGCTTGCCGTAGGAGAGGAGCATTGGCGAAACGGCGTTGATGATGAGCAGATCGATGGAACTTTCCGACAATGCGCCGTCGGTCGGGCGTTTGCCGGTGTTCTTTGGTCTTTTTTCGAGGTTCGAGTCTTCGGGTTCGTCGCGTTCTTTGGTCTTTTGCCCGAAGGTGTAGCGGTTGTGCCAATAGGGCAGGGTGTCGGCGTTGAGCAGTCGGAGTATTTCCGGGTGCGAAGCGGTTTCTCTTACTTTCGAAAAATCTAGTTCTCGCGCAGCATAGAGCGCCGACAGTTGTGCCAAACGGCGATAGGGGAAATTTTGAGGTCGAAGTCGGAGAAATTTCCAATTTGTCGATGAAATGGGCGAAATTTGAAATTTCTTTTGCAAAAATCGGTATTCGCTTTGGAGGCGCAGAAAGTGTTTGTCTCGTTGGTCGGCTTTGAGGCTGTCGTCTTCGAGCAAACCGGCTTGCCCCAAGAAAAAGGCTTCTACTTGAAACGGGTTGTCGCGATGTTTTCCGATGTGTTGCGGATCGATCGTGGCCGCCCAAAGTTCGAAAGCATCGGTGTTTTTGCCAAAGCCGAAGGCTCGTGCCAAGGTGATGAAAAACACTCGTTCCCAATCTCCGTTTGTTTCGCGCAACCATCGCTCGATGCGCTCCGTTTTGGCTTCAAGGCGTTCGAGGCTCAATGTGCTCAGCCAATGGTGTACGTGCATCGGTGGAATGGAGGGAATGATGCGGTGGCATGGCGGAAAATCGTCTTCTTTCATCAGTTGGCGGTAGTTTTCGGCCACGTTTTCGGGGATCTGTATTCGGAGTTGCGGGATGACGTTGCCCATTTCGGTTTTCACTTCGCAGTCCATCGTTTCTACCACGTGCAAGACGACGTTGTTGTAGTGGGCGTCGGTGTCGTGTCGATGCCTGAACCAATCGGAAGAACGGAGATGGATTTCTACGTTTCCGACCCACATCTGTCGGTCTATCCGTATTTTGGCGTTGAAGAAATCGGGGCCGGCGTCGTTGTTGTGCAGTCCGGGATCGATGATTTCGACCGGTTTTCCGTCGTCGGTGTACAAACTGCTCTGGGCAAACAAACGATGTTTCCAGACATAGTGAAGAAGGCGTTCCATGGAATGGGGCGTTGGGAATCAGTCTGCAAAGTTATGAAACTTTTTCGAGTCGGGCAAAATGGAATGTTTCTTCCGTGAATTTAGCGAAAAACGGCAGCTGACATTCGTTGAAGTCGGAAAAAGGCGACCGAGGCATGGACGTTTGTCGCTTTTCTACCCTCATTTTTTTGTTTTTGCCGTTTTGCCTCCGCTAAAAGAGGTTTATCAGGAATTTCGAGTGATGGAGGTATAAACGAATACATCTTTTACTTTGTGATCGGAAACGATTTGGTCGGCAAAACTAAGTTGGGAGTAGGGGGAGTCTTTATAGGGTAAAGACACAAAAAAGAAGGAATAGATAAAATAAAAAGAGTTTTGCAGAGACCCCCTTTTTGCACATCGCTTTTCCGAAAACTCAAAAAGGCAGCCAAAAATTTGGTTGCCTTTTCCTTTTTTTTTATCTTTGCACATCGAAAGCCTTATGGTTTTCTCGGACTTGTAGCTCAGTTGGTTAGAGCAACAGACTCATAATCTGGAGGTCCCTGGTTCAAGCCCAGGCTGGTCCACGCTTCTATTCAGCGACTTACGCTTCGGCGTAGGCCGCTGTTTTTTGTTTCTGCTCAACATTCCTCTGTCTTACGGAAAACTTGCGCTGTGGGGCATACATGCACAAAACACCAAGACTTCTGCAACACTCTTTTTATTTTATCTATTCCTTCTTTTTTGTGTCTTTACCCCATGAAGGACGCCTTTGCAAAGGCTCATAAGGACGTCATTCTACGGAATGTGTAAGGGATTTTTATTGTTCGGAAAAACTTCAATCAAAATCCGAATGAGATACTTTTGAAATTTAGATCAGGCATAGATTTTTCTACTCGTTATTCCGTTTGCACTACTCCTTAGGTAAGATGCGTTTCAACCGGTTGAGACATATTCGGACAAGCCGAAGAGAGGATGAAAACATTGGGGATAAAAGAAGCAACTTTCTGCCTCTACCGGGACTTTTTCTTTTTTTATCTACATTATCTACATTTTGTTGCTTAAATTGCAGATATATAGATTGTTGTGAGTGTAGACAATATGGGGAATTAACTACATTCGTTCTTGCAACCTACACACGGCATGGATAAAGGTGTGCAGATGTTCGAAATCACGACTATGTAGGCAGTGTAGGTTTTCGGAAAAACTGTCTACATCTGTTTTAGTCTGTGTATCATTGATTTACCTTCTTTCCATGTATGATGCTAAACCGCCTGCATACACTCGCATATTTCTGAATTTCAGTGATGTAAAAGGTGTAGTGTATGTTTTTCGACTATTTTACGAGATGATGTACTTTCCGAATCAAAGTGCAACAAATAGCCTTATTTTTCATGGTTTATAATCTGAGATCTCTGCAAAATCCCCTTCATAGGGTGAAGATACAAAAAAAGAATTGACAAAATAAACAAAGAAAATAGTTTTGCAGAGGTCTCAATAGATTAAGTAGAAACAGTAAAATATTTACCTGTTAAATTTTGCTCTTGAACTCTTCTATAATAAAACCTTTTTCTTCATCTAAAAGTGCCATAAGCAAAGCAAGAACATCTTCCCTCTTCCCCTTACTATTTAGTAGCAAAGAGTTAAACTCCACCATTTGTTCATAGCTATATGCAGAGGTCTCAATAAGGGGGAAATTGGGCTACGAAAATGCCCTTTTAGAACTAAAAACGTCAAATTCACGGAATTTTCGAAGCAAAATTGTCCAATCCGAGAAAAAGAATGGATAGGACAATTTTAAGAGGCTTTTGCAGAGGCCTCGGAAAATGAGGTGCGCAAACATCAAAAATCGAACAGACCGCATCAAAACCAATAAGTCTTGATGCGGTCTGTTTTGTGCGCTTCAGGATGGGCTTGAACCAACGACCCCCTGATTAACAGTCAGGTGCTCTAACCAACTGAGCTACTGAAGCAGTATCCTTTTTGTTTTGACCGCCAAGGATGAGCGGTTTGCGCTTCAGGATGGGCTTGAACCAACGACCCCCTGATTAACAGTCAGGTGCTCTAACCAACTGAGCTACTGAAGCAGTGTGCAAATGTTTCAAAATCCGAAATAAAAAAGCACGGACTTTTGTTGTTTGCGGTGCAAAAGTAGTATATTATTTTGAATAAAGCACTATCTTTGCAGAAGTTTTTTAGAAAAAAATGACATGAAGAAAATTTTAGGCATTGGCAATGCTCTTGTTGATATGCTCATAAGAATAGACAATGATGTTATTCTCAGTGAGTTGAATCTCCCCAAAGGGGGGATGACGCTCATTGATGAGCAGACGTATGAGGCCATCTGCCTTCGCTTGAAGAATTTTTCTGTCGAACGCAGCACGGGAGGTTCTGCCGGCAATGCCCTGCTCGCCGTGGCGGGTTTGGGCGGCTCTGCGACTTTCATCGGCAAGTTGGGTCGCGATGAAAACGGAGCGTTTTATGCTCGTGAACGCAAAGCGCAAGGGGTGATCCCTATCGAACTGTTTGACGAACATCTGCCTACCGGGGTGGCCATGACCTTTGTGACACCCGACGGACAAAGAACTTTTGCCACCTATCTCGGAGCGGCAGCCGATATGACGGCCGGAGAATTGAAGGAAGAGTGGTTTGCCGCCTGCGATTATTTCTTCATCGAGGGCTATCTCGTGCAAAATCACGAACTCATCGACACGGCCGTGGATATGGCGCGAAAAAGCGGATGCAAAGTGTGTTTGGATCTGGCTTCATGGAACATTGTCGAGGAGGATCGTGATTTTTTTCGATACCTGCTTTCCAAAACCGACATGGTGTTTGCCAACGAGGAGGAGGCTTTGGCGATGACGGGAGAAATCCCGGAGTTGGCCTTGGCTGCTTTGGCCGAACATTGCGAAACGGCCGTTGTGAAACTGGGTTCGGGTGGGGCAACGGGAATGACCGACGGAATGTATGTGCATGTCTCTGCCGAAGAGGTCGGGCGGGTTGTCGATACAACCGGTGCCGGCGACTTTTTTGCCGGAGGGTTTCTGTATCGGCATGCCCTCGGAGCGGATTTGAAAACCTGTTTGCGAGAAGGCACGCGGTGTGCGGGAGCTGTTATTCAGGTGCTCGGCACCAAACTTGACGCTTTGACATGGCAGCGGCTTCGAGGCGATGTCGGGAGCGGTTGCCCATCCGGTGTATTTTGATTTTCCTCTTTTTCTTATGCGAAAAATATTTTCTTTTCTCCTTGTGCTAACGACGGTTTTTCCGCTCAAAGCGCAGGAAAACCATAATTTTGAAACGGCCAAAGCCCTCGAAATTTTCAATGCCCTCTATCGGGATCTCGATCTTTTCTATGTAGACACGCTCAATGCCGAAAAGGCCGTGGGCGATGCCATTCTCTACATGTTGGGACGACTTGATCCTTACACGGAGTTTTATAAAGAAAACCGCACCGATGAGTTGCGCACGCTGACCACCGGAAAATATGCCGGAATAGGGTCGCCCATACGTTTTCACAAAGGATCGGATCGTTGTGTGTTCGATGCTCCTTACGAAGACATGCCGGCGGCAAAGGCCGGTGTCAGAACGGGCGATGTGATCTTGAAAGTCAATGGTGAGGACGTGGGTGTTTGCGGAAAGCAAAGCCGTTCCGAATACACCGCCTCCGTCACCTCGCGTTTGCGCGGAGAGCCAGGCACGTCGTTCATTCTCACCGTGAAACGTCCCGGCACGGAGAAACCGCTGCATCTCAAACTGACGCGCGAAACCATCAAACGTCCTTCCGTGTTGTACAGTACATTGCGTCCGGACGGCATCGGCTATGTGCTGCTCGACGGATATACGGAAGATACGGGTCGCGACATGAAAGCCACTCTTGAAGCGTTGAAAGGCAAAGGGGCAAAACGCCTTGTCTTAGATCTCAGATCGAATGGGGGAGGCTTGATGGGAGAAGCGGTGAAGGTGCTCAATCTTTTTCTTCCGAAAGGAAAACTCGTGCTCGAAACCAAAGGCAAGGATCCGGAATCCAATCAGACGCTGAAAACCAAAGATGACCCTTTCGATACGGAAATGCCGATTGCCGTGCTTGTGGATTATGCTACCGCCTCGGCGGCCGAAATTACTTCGGGAGGCCTGCAAGACTATGATCGTGCGGTGGTCGTCGGGCGTAGAACTTATGGAAAGGGATTGGTGCAAACACCGCGCCCGTTGCCTTACGAAACGGTTTTGAAACTCACCACCTCAAAATACTACATTCCCTCCGGGCGATGTGTGCAGGCGTATGATTTCAAAAATCGCGGAGCCGACGGACAACCCAAGCACCTGCCCGACTCTCTCTGCAAAACCTTCAAAACGGCAGGCGGTCGACCGGTCAAAGACGGTGGGGGTATCATTCCCGACATTATCGTGAAGCAAGACTCCCTGCCCAACCTCATCTCCTATCTCGGAGCTTCGGAGGAGTTGTTTGACTATGGCGTAGATTTCCGAAATCGTCATGCCTCTATCGCTCCGGCTCGTGAATTTTCGCTTTCCGATGAGGAGTTTGAGAACTTCAAACGCTTCATGGCCGCGACGAATTTTACTTATGACAATCAAACCAAAAATGCGCTCCAACTTGTGCGCCGTTGGGCGGAGTTTGAGGGCTATGCCGCCGAGGCCAAAGCCGAGTTTGAAGCCCTCGAAGCCAAACTCAGCCACAAATTGGCCGATGATCTCGAACTGTGGAAGAAGGACGTGAAAAAGATTGTAGAGTTGACCATTGTCGCACACTACTACGGACAGCGCGGCATCGTGGAATATACGCTCGAACGGGATCCGGATTTCGATGCGGCGGTCAAAGTCCTCAACGATGAGGCGCGCTATAAGGCCATTTTGGGTAAAAAATAAAATAATGCTTCAAAGCAAGGAGATGACGGACGACTGTGTCCCTCGCTCCTTGATTGCACTTTCAATAAACCTTCATTCTGCTTCCTCACTCCCGACACTGCCGGCGTTTTCGTCCGATGCCGTGTCCGTAAAGCCCATTATTTCACATGAAACTTCTGCTTTTAGGCTCAGGCGGCCGCGAACATGCCCTTGCTTGGAAAATCGCACAAAGTCCCAAAATAGAACGGCTCTTCATTGCTCCCGGCAATGCGGGAACGGCATCTGTCGGAGAAAACGTGGCCATTGCGGCCGATGATTTCGCCGGCATCGCGCGTTTTGTGCGAGAAAATGGCGTGGATATGGTGATGGTCGGCCCCGAAGATCCTTTGGTCAAGGGGATTTACGACTATTTCCTTGCGCATGAAGACGTGAAACATATTCCCGTCATCGGCCCTTCCAAAGCCGGTGCCGTGCTCGAAGGGTCGAAAGATTTTGCCAAGGCCTTCATGTCGCGTCACGGCATTCCCACGGCCGCTTATCGCACTTTTGACGGAACGCAGGTCGAAGAAGGCTGTGCTTTTTTGGCCACGCTCCAACCTCCCTATGTGTTGAAAGCCGACGGGCTTTGCGCCGGAAAAGGCGTGTTGATTCTTCCCACGCTCGAAGAAGCGCAACGCGAATTGCGAGAGATGCTCGGAGGTATGTTTGGCACTGCTTCGAGCCGAGTGGTGGTCGAAGAGTTTCTTTCCGGCATCGAATGCTCGGTTTTTGTCATCACCGACGGCACGAACTATAAAATTCTCCCCGAAGCCAAAGACTATAAGCGCATCGGAGAGGGAGATACCGGTCTGAACACCGGAGGTATGGGGTCGGTGAGTCCGGTGCCTTTTGCCACTCCCGAATGGTTGGCGCGTGTCGATCGCGAAATCATCCGTCCCACGGTCGAAGGTTTGAAGCAAGAAGGCATTGTCTACAAAGGATTTATCTTCTTCGGATTGATCAACTGCGAGGGCAATCCGAAAGTCATCGAGTATAATTGTCGCATGGGTGATCCCGAAACGGAAAGCGTGATGCTCCGCATCAAGAGCGATTTGGTAGATTTGTTCGAAGGAGTGGCGGCCGAAGATTTGGAAACTCGTTCCATTGCCTTCGATGAGCGTGCGGCCGTCTGCGTGATGTGCGTGAGCGGTGGCTATCCTCAAACCTACGAAAAAGGATTTGCCGTCACCGATACCGATATTGAGGGGAGTGTCGTTTTCCACGCCGGTACGACGCTGAAAGACGGACAGGTCGTGACCGACGGCGGACGGGTCATTGCCGTCAGCTCCTATGGGGCGACTCGCCAAGAGGCATTGAAGAAGTCTATGGAAGGAGCGGAACGCATTCGTTTTGAAAAGAAATACTTCCGTCGCGACATCGGTTTCGATCTCGATCTCTGATATATGGTTGAGCCGCATCTCTTCTTAAAAATATTCCCTTAAACACCCCTGATTATGCGAGAACGCACTTTCCGGCATCGTGTCGTCAATAGCGTGGCAACGCTGCCCGTCGTTGCCGTCGTCGGGGCATTGCTGTGGGTTTTGCCCGATTTCAAAGATCATTATCTTTGGGGCGGCCTTTTGGTAATAGGTGCGATGACGTATATTCTCGTGGAGTGCAACAATCGTTTTCAGCTGTTGCGCATTCGCACGCAGATGACGGCTGCCGTTTTTCTGACGCTGTTTGCCGTTTTCCCCGAACTGCACCGTCTGTCGTGGAGTTTTCTGCCGGTTGTTTGTTTGCAGTTATGTTATGTCGTTTTGTTCAACGCTTACGGCGAACATGAGCCTCAGGGACTGCTGTTTCATGCGTTTTTGTTTTTGAGCCTCGGAGCTTTCGTCTTTCCGCCGTTGCTATTGCTGCTTCCGTTTTTGGTCGTTTCTATCCATGTGCAGTTGAGGGCGTTGAGTTTCAAGGGACTGCTGGCCGGCTTTTTGGGATTGCTGTTGCCTTTGTGGATATATCTCCCGGTGTTGCTCCGAGAGGGGCGTTTCAATGTTTCGGAACTGCTCCTTTGGTGGAACAGACAGCTTCCCCGTCTTTCGGATTATTCCTCTGTGCCTTTGGCGCATGGAGTGGGGTGGGGGATACTCGTTTTCCTCGGTTTGATTTCGATTTTGCATTTTCTGAGCACCTCTTACAACGACAAAATACGCACTCGTCAGTATTTCTACTTTCTGCTCGTTCAAGAGTTTCCGCTTGTGGCTTTGACATTGCTCTATCCCCATGCGTTTTCTGTGCTTTTCCCTCTGCTTATTCTCAACAACAGCCCATTCATCGCCCACTACTTTGCTTTGGCACGTGGGCGCGGCCTTAATTTTTGGTTCTGTCTGTGGCTGTCGGTCGTGATGATGACGGGAGTGGCCAATTATTTTGATTTATGGAATCTGTTCTGCAATTTTTTATAGACAACGGTACGGTTGGCATGTTTCTCTCCGCCTTTTTGGCCGGCAGTGTCGTTCCGCTTTCTTCCGAGTTTGTTTTGATGGGTTTGGTGGCCGTCGGAGGTACTCCTTTCGAACTGTTGTTTTCTGCCACCGCAGGCAATACGCTCGGTTCGTGTTTTAATTACTGGTTGGGAAGTTTGGGCAAGGAGGAGTGGATTGAGCGATGGACGAAAATCAAACCCGAACAGCTCGAACGCGGCAAGCGTCATGTCCGCCGTTTCGGATATTGGGCAGGACTGATGGCATGGATTCCTGTTTTGGGTGAACTGATTACGGTCGCTTTGGGCTATTTGCGCACCAATTTCCCACTGACCATGTTCACCATATTTGTGGGTAAATTGGTGCGCTATTGGCTCATCATTGCCGCCACGACCGGTGCTTTGTCTTTGTTTTGAACCTTCTCTTTGTTTTCTGCTTATGTTGAAGTCTCTTTTTGCCTGTATGGCTCTTGTCGGTTTGTTTGCGTCTTGTTCCGAAAATCTGCACGACAAGTTGCTGGTATCTGTCAGCATCGATCCGCTTCGCTATTTTGTGGAGTCCGTTGGCGGTGATCGTTGTCAGGTGAACACGCTTGTGCCGTCCGGTGTCAGCCCCGAAACTTATGAGCCGACGCCCAAGCAGGTGGTGGAAGTCAATGAGAGTGCCGTTTATTGCACGATCGGCACGCTCGGCTTTGAACACACACGTCTGCAACAACTCACACACAACAATCCCCGACTGCTCATCGTGAATGTGTCCGACAGCATCGCTCCGCTGCTCACGGAGGGCGATTGTTGCAAAACCGACGGGCATCATCATGCCGACGGCATGGATCTTCATACTTGGCCTTCAACCACATCGGGGCGGAGAATAGCCAAAAATGTGTTGAAAGCCCTTTGTGCCGCCGACTCGATGAATGCTGCAACCTATATTGCCCGCCACGACAGCCTCGTGCGGCATATCGACACGATAGAAACCCAAGTGCGCGAGCAGCTTAAAGATCTCGAACATCGCACGTTTCTCATTTATCATCCGGCACTCGGCTATTTCGCGCGCGATTTCGGGCTGAGGCAGATTTCTGTCGAACAAGACGGAAAGGAACCCTCCGTGGAGAGAATGCAACAACTGATTCGGCAATCTCGTGCCGAAGGCGTAAAAGTAGTGTTCGTCCAAGAAGAGCATGCCGGAAGGGCTGCACGACGCATTGCCGAAGCCATTGGCGGGCGCGTGGTGAGCATTGCTCCCCTTTCTCGCGATTGGGACAAACAATTGCTCCACATCGCACGTTCGCTCGCCGAATAGGCCTCAATGCGTTTGCTCGCCTGTCTTTTTGTTTTTTGTTGCCGTATGTCTTCCTCCTGCCCCATGCAACTGTTGTCGCTACATCATGTCACTGCCGGTTATGACCGTCGCCCTGTGCTCTCCGATTTTTCGCTGGTTGTTTCCGACCGTGATTTTATCGTGTTGAGAGGAAAGAACGGCGGCGGAAAAACCACCCTTCTCAAACTTCTTGTCGGCCTGCTGACCCCTATGGAGGGGCGTGTGGAGCGTGCGCCGAAGCTCACCTTGGGCTATTTGCCGCAATATCGGAGCATCGATCGCCGTTTTCCCATAACGGTCGAAGAAACTGTTCGGAGCGGTCTTCAAAGTTCGCTTCGTTGGTGGCAGCGTTTCGGCAGTTCTCATCGGGCAACGACGTTGCGGCAACTTGAAAAGCTCAATTTGCTCCACCTCGCCCGGCGTCCCATACACACCCTTAGCGGCGGCCAATGGCAGCGCACCCTTTTGGCGCGTGCGCTGGTGAGCAGTCCCCAACTGCTGCTGCTCGATGAACCCGATACGCATTTGGACGTTCAGGCCAAGGGAGAGCTGTATGCCGCTCTCTTGCGTGAACACCAATCTCGCGCCATCGTGATAGTGAGCCACGACAATACAATTCCGTTGTCCCCCGAAGCACGCATCGTGGAGGTCGGATGAGTGTTCTCTTCATCTTTTACGATTTTATCTCCTTTTTGCAGCGGTTTGATAAAAAAGCACTATATTTGCAATCGCCTCCCTATGGTCATATGGGCATCTTTGCCGCCGACTTTTTCGGAGGAAACCGTTCACATCAACTTTCTTTTTTCTCTCAACAACAATTTTATGACAATGAAACGAATTTTACTGCTCATGGGCATTGTCTTTTTCGGTATGACGGCAATGGCTCAAAAGGATAGCAAGTCCATAAGTCTGAATCTGGCCTATGGCACAGAAGTCAAAAACGTCGGCGTCGGCTTGAAAGGAGCTTACTTCATCACCGACGAGGTGCGGGCAGAGCTCGGATTTAACCGTTTTCTCAACAAAAGCAACACCAACATGTGGGACATCAATGCCAATCTCCACTATGTGTTCAACCTCTCCGAAAAAGTGGCTTTCTATCCCATTCTCGGTTTCACCCTTACCAACTGGGGAGCGGCAAGAGAAGTGACGGACAATGTGACGAACAAAACGGAAAAGATTTGGAGTTATAGCAGCCGTTTGGGTGCCAACTTCGGTCTTGGAGCGCAATACAACATCAGCGATCGTGTTTTCTCGCTTTTGGAAGTGAAGAAGCAGGTGGTCAGCGACTACGATCAAACCGTCGTATCTCTCGGCATCGGCATGCGATTTTGAACACTCCCCCCGACTCTCCGCCACATCCCTCCCCGCATCTTCCTTATTCGGAAGCAGGGAGGGATGTGTCTTTTTTGATGTGGCGAAGCCGTAAGCAAAGCCGCTCTTGTTGTCGTCGCGTTTCCGATGAAACCGCCTTTTTCGGGTGCATTTCCCCCTATAATTTTATTTTTTGCCGTTTTGCCTTCACTAAAACGCATATCGCGTTGATTATGAGTTCGTTTTGTGCGAAGGCAAGTGAAGGCAAACGCCCGGAAGATTTTGTAATATGCTGAATTTCAGTAATTCCCGGTGAAGGCAAATCCCTCGTTTTGCTTTCACCTGCTTCCGCCATTGCGGTGCGTAAATTCTCCTTTTTCGAGGCGGTGAAGGCAAAATTTAGCTCCAATAGGTTGATTGGCAGGGAGTTGGGAGAAGGACTTTTGTTTTGCCTTCACTTGCCTTCACCGTAAACTTTCTGGTGTTCAGTGCTTTGTGCTGTTTTGCGGAGGCAGTGAAAGCAAAATGTTATCACAAGGAATACGCGCGTGCGCGCGAAAGAGGCCGTTTTTCCGATTTGTCGGGAGGTAGATTTCCCTACCTCAGAGCCGGAATTTTCTACAAGCCGTGTAGAAAGAAATAGCTCCATGGCAAAACACCCTGCGATGCCCTTGCGAGAGATTCGGCCGGAGGTTTTCCCATCGGCGATAAAGTGGGGAAAAGTAGATTTTGAAAGAGGAAACGCCCGGCCGTCACCCAAAAACCGACGGCAAACAACCCTTCGGGCGACAAAAATGGCAGAATGACGGAGCGATATTTGAAAAACCTGCAACTCGAATGCACAAAATGAGGTGTTTTGCGCAAAAAACGGCAAATAATCACGCTATCATTTGTTTATCTTAAATATAAAGTCTATTTTTGCCGACGTAATTGTTTCAAACAACAGAATTACTAATTATAAAACAATCTAAGAACATGTCTGAAATTGCAGAAAAAGTAAAGGCTATCATCGTTGAAAAGCTCAGCGTTGACGCAGCTGACGTGAAAGACGAAGCAAGCTTCACCAATGACCTCGGTGCCGACTCTCTCGAAACCGTGGAACTCATGATGGATCTCGAAAAGGAATTCAACATCACCATCCCCGAAGAAGTTTCCGAAAAGATCTCCACCGTAGGTGAGGCTATCGAATACATCAAAGCCAACGTATAAATCACGGCTGCGCCATGAGTCGGCCTCCTTTTCGGGCAGACTTGTAAAACTGAATGTGCTAATGTGTTTGGATTTCTTTCAGAGTCATACATATTAGCACATTTAAGCATAACTCCACCCCCTTCCCACATCATTCATACTTATGGAATTAAAAAGAGTCGTAGTCACCGGTCTCGGTGCACTTACCCCCGTGGGTAACAATCTTGAAGAAACATGGGAGAATATCGTTAAAGGTGTCAGCGGCGCCGCTCCCATCAAAGGTTTCGATGCTTCTCAGTTCAAAACTCGGTTTGCCTGCGAAGTCAAAAACTTTCAGGCCACAGATTTCATTGACCGCAAAGAAATCCGCAAAATGGATCTTTATGAGCAATATGCGCTCGTGGCAGCAATGGAAGCTGTGAAAGACAGCGGCATGAACCTCGAAACCATCGACAAAAACGAGGTGGGCGTGGTGCTGGGCGTCGGCATCGGAGGCATTCACACCTTTGAGGAGCAAATCAGCGAATACGCGCTCACCAAAGAAGAAAAAGGCCCTCGTTTCAATCCGTTTTTCATACCCAAGATGATCGCCGACATTGCTTCGGGACGCATCTCCATTCAATACGGATTTCACGGCCCCAACTACACCACGACGTCGGCTTGCGCTTCGTCCACCAACGCCATTGCCGACGCTTTCAACCTCATTCGTCTGGGCAAAGCCAATGTGATCGTCACGGGCGGCGCGGAAGCTGCCATCACCGAAGGCGGCGTGGGAGGCTTCACCGCCATGCACGCCCTTTCCACGCGCAACGACGACCCCATGCGTGCCAGCCGTCCGTTCAGCAAAAGCCGTGACGGCTTTGTGATGGGCGAAGGTGCGGGCATCCTCATCCTTGAAGAACTCGAACACGCCAAAGCACGCGGTGCGAAGATCTATTGCGAAATCGCAGGCGTGGGCATGAGTGCGGACGCTCACCACCTCACCGCCTCCCACCCCGAAGGCTTGGGAGCAAATCTCGTAATGAACCGCGCATTGAAAGATGCGGGGATGGCGCCCGAAGACATCGACTACATCAACGTACACGGCACTTCCACCCCCGTGGGCGACGTGTCGGAAGCCAAAGCCATCGGACAGGTCTTCGGAGAGCATGCCTACAAACTCAACATTTCATCCACCAAATCGATGACCGGACACCTCCTCGGAGCAGCCGGAGCGGTCGAAGCCATCGTTTGCTGCCTCTCGGTGAAGAACGACATCGTTCCGCCAACGATCAACCACGAAGACGACGATTGCGACGAAAACATCGACTACAAGATGAACTTCACCTTCAACAAAGCACAACAGCGCACCGTGCGCGCCGCTCTTTCCAACACGTTTGGCTTTGGCGGACACAATGCTTGCTGCATCGTGAAGAAATACCAAGACTAAGCGTCTTTTAGGACAGATTGTCGACTTTTTGAAATAGTTGTACGCTCAGCCGTTACAGAGTAACCGGTTGAGCGTACAAAACTATTTTTGTATCCGTGAGAAACACTCGGCAAAACGTCTGTCACCAGTTTGACTATACTTATGAAAAATTTTATAGATCGGGCTAAATTCTTTTTCAGCAAAGACAAGGAGTTTCGTTCTGCCCTCTACCACATCATGGGGTTCTACCCCCACAACATCGATCTCTATCGCATCGCCTTCGCCCATAAGTCGCAAGAATACCGGTCGAAGAAATCGGGCAACAAACCGCTCAACAACGAACGGCTCGAATTTCTCGGCGATGCGGTGCTCGAAACCGTTGTGAGCGACATCGTTTATCGCCGCTTCCACAACAAGCGAGAAGGCTTTCTGACCAATACACGCGCCAAAATCGTGTCGCGCGAATCGCTCGGACGATTGGCCAAGGAGCTGGGCATCGATCGCCTCATACAAAGCCAAACCCACTCGCGATCCCACAATTCCTATCTGGCCGGCAACTCCTTTGAAGCCCTCATGGGAGCCATCTATTTGGACAGAGGATTTCGCTACGCTTTCCGGTTCGTCGAAAAACGCATCATCGGAGTCATGCTCGACCTCGAAGGCGTGGCACACAAGGAAGTGAACTTCAAGAGCAAACTGCTCGAATGGAGTCAGAAAAACCGCATGCGAATCGAGTTTAAGGAAAGCCAAAGCGGAAACAACAACGGCAACACCCCCAACTTCTTCACCGAAATCATCATCGAAGGCCTGTTCGTCGGCGAAGGCAAAGGATTTTCAAAAAAAGAAAGCCACCAAAACGCTTCGAAAGACGCACTCACGCAGATGAGGCGCGACGCACAATTCCTCGACAGCATATTTCGTTCCAAGGAGAAGCGCACGGCCATGGAGGCCGACGAGTTTTTCGTTCTGCCCAAAATCGACGAAATCGAATCTGAAATAAATCGGGGACAACACGAAAAAACGGAACGTCCGAAACGCCAAGAAAGGAAAGAAAAGAAAACGACACCGAAAGGCGAAAAGGACAAAAGCAAAACCGAAAAGGCGGCCGGAAGCAAAAACACCCCCAAAGCCGACACAAAGGCCGAATCGAAAAACGGCGGAAAGCAGGAACGCGCCGAAACGAAAGGACGCCACAAAAACGGCGACAGAGAAACCGCCGCAGAAGCCAAAGAGCAACGCAACGCCAAAAAACAAGCTGAGCGACAAAAAGCCGTCGCCGATGCGGAACGCCGACAAGAGGAGTCGGCATCGACGAACGAAGACGAAAAGGCATCTCTCAAAAAAGCCATCGAAATCGTCGAAAACCTCATCGCACAATCCGAACCGCTCACAACGAAGACCGACGCACCGCAGCCCGATGCCTCCCCTGCGCCCCTTTCCTCAGTTTCGGCCGTTGCTTCCGAGGTTTCCGACCCGACGCCGGCAGCCGACCTCATCATCGTAGACAACCTTTTGCCGGCAGCCGAACCGGACGTGCAAACCACACTCCTCCCGCCGAAAGAGAATGCCGAACAGGTTGAGGCCGTCGGCGAAACGGTGGCGGAAACAGCCTCCCCCTCTTCCGGCGAAGCGGCCGTCGCCCCCAATGCTCAATCGCCGCTCACCACCGATGACACTCCCCTCGCTGCCGCCGAACAGACGGAAAACCCCACGGAAACCCCGAAAGCGGAGGAGGACGACGGCGAAACGCCAGACAACGCCAACCCTCAACCCGAAGCGGAGAGCGCACGGGAGGAAGAAGAGGCGACAACGAAGAAGCGGCGCAGACGTTCCGGAAAACGGCAAAGCGCAAAAGACTACGCCAATACCGAAGGCATTCCGGCCGAAACCTCCCGTCGAGCCGAAAAGGCCGAACGGAAGAAACAAGAGGAACTGAAACGCAGAGCCTATGAAAAGGCAAGAAACGACTTGGCTCCCGAGGAGCAAAACCTGCCGCCGGCAACGGAGGAGGGAAGCGAAGAAAAACGCAATGAAGGTCGGAAGCAACGCCGCAACGCCGATCGCCCCTCGGACAACCGTGACAACGGCACAAACGGAAGCGAAGAGCGAACGCAACGCCGACGCAACGACAAACGGACAAACCGAAAAGCCGCCTCAAACGAGCCGACGGAAGCCGAACGACGCGAACGCGAAGATCTTATCGCACAAGCCGAAGCCGCTGCCTACAACGAAAACTAAACAACATTCATCACTCGAAAAAAAAACAAGATACCATGGCATATATGACACAAGAGGGCTACGACAAACTCGTGGCTCAACTCAAACACATGGAGCAGATCGAACGCCCCGCAGCATCGGCAGCCATCGCCGAAGCGCGCGACAAAGGTGACCTTTCGGAAAACGCCGAATACGATGCTGCCAAAGAGGCGCAAGCCACACTCGAAACCAAAATAAACGAACTCAAAACCACCATTGCCGCCGCAAAAATCATCGACACCTCGATGATTCGTACCGATGTCGTGCAAATACTCTCCACCGTAGAGATGAAAAACGTGAAGCTCGGTTCGGTCATGAAATACACCATCGTTTCAGAGAGCGAGGCCGACCTGCGTGCCGGCAAGATTTCCAGCACCACGCCCATTGCTCAAGCCTTGCTCGGACACAAAATTGGCGACGTGGTGGACGCCAACACTCCTCGCGGCGTGATGCAGCTCGAAATCCTCGACATCAGCGTCGGCTGAGGTCTTGGTCATCGCTCTGTGGCAGCATTTCAATGGACAATTTGAATATTTCCGCCCATAAAATCCTCGAAATATGTGAAAATTTCGAGGATTTCTTTGTTTTTAAGTCCCGTGCATTTGGAGCATATTCCTTTTTCGCCTACATTTGCGAACACACAAAAAAACATACGACCATGAAAAAAATACGCTTGTTCTGCCTTCGTCTTTTTCTTTTGACCGTCAGTGTGATTACGCTCAACGCCTGCGACGTCTACATCGAAAACGATGACTATAACCACCACACCGATCGTCAGCGCGCCAATATCATTTCCGGCCAGTGGAAAGGCGATTTCGGCATGTTCTACAAAGCACGGCATCCCCGCACGGGCGAATGGATACACTTCGATGCCGATTATTCCAACATACGCTTTTACAGCGACTACCAGGGAGCACGCAGCGGTTGGGGTAAACAAGTGGACTTCTATCGAAATGGCCCTTATCGCTACCAATACTACCACTTCAACTGGTCGGTGAGAGGCGGAGTGCTCTACTTGGTCTACCCCTACGACGCCTCTCTCAATGTCGAAATCCACGACTACTACTTGGACAGATCCGTTTTCACGGGGCGCATCGGATATTCCAACTTCAAGTTCAAGCTCTTCAAACTCATGAACTTCAATGATTGGAACAGTTTCAACGGCAATTATTCTTTCGCCCCCTACGACGATTGGGTGTGGTCGGACGGAAACTATGCGCCGAAGAAGAGCATAACTCCTTTTGCTCCGGACGCTCCGCAAACGGAGGAGACGGATACCATTTTCCCTTCCGCCGTCGTTCGCGGCAACAAGGGGAATGATGCTCCCGGTCGATAAGGCAGCATTCCGCTCGCCCGAAACATCGAAAGAAACAATGGGTGTGCGATAAGAGGGTTGTCGAACCGCAAAACGGATCTTCTGCTGTGATCTCACAAACCCTTTTATCGCACACTCGTTTTTCTTCTTCCTAAGCATTAGCCGCTCGGCATACCCTCTGCAATCCTTTTTTGAAACAACGCCTTCCAATAAGGAAATTTGCCGTTTGGCCGCCGCTGTTTGCCCTGCACGATTGGATCTCGGACAGCAATGAAAAAGAAAAATCCAAACGGACTGTTGTGGTCAGTCGTTTGGATTTTTTGCTATTTCTTTCTTTTTGTGGTGCGCCTGATAGGACTCGAACCTACACGTCTCGCGACACCAGATCCTAAGTCTGGCGCGTCTGCCAATTTCGCCACAGGCGCAAAACTGTAGGCAAAAATACATCAATCTATTCAGATTGCAAAGAAACAGGCGTTATTTTTTTGCTTTTCGCCTCCGAATTGGTATTTTTGCATTTTGAAATTTTCTTATCGTCATGACAAAAACCCTGCTCTCTTTTTTGTTTCTCACATGGTCATGGAGCGTCAGAGCGCAGACTTCCGTTCTGCCCTCCGTTTCGCCGACGATGCTCGTTACGACCGCCGACGATACAGAAAGCGAAGAAACGGAATATGAGGGAGGTGCTCCGCTCCGCGTTCGATTTGAAGCACACCCCGAAAACATCGGCACACGTACAGCCCTTTTTGAATGGCGATTTGTCAAGGAAGGAATTGCCGAACCGTTGCTCATTCGCTACGATGAAAACACTGAATTTATTTTCAAGGAAAGCGGTACGTTTTTGGTGAAATTGTTGGTTTCTTTTGTGGAAGGCACCGATACTGTCAATTATGAAATGGACGAGCCCTTTCGCATACATATCGGCGAGAGCAAACTCGAACTACCCAACGCTTTTACCCCCAACGGCGATGGTGTGAACGATGTGTTTCGCGCCAAAGAAGGGTTTCGCAGCCTTGTGGAATTTAAGGCCGTTGTCATCAATCGCTGGGGGAAGAAGCTGGCCGAATGGTTTGATCCGGCCGATGGTTGGGACGGCCGCTGCAATGGCAACGATGCTCCCGACGGAGCCTACTACCTCGTTGTGCAAGCTCGCGGAGCCGACGGCCGACGCTACAACATCAAAAAGACCATTACCCTCTTGCGAAAACACCAAGAAATAGGGGGCACTTCGAGCCATTAGAACCTCCTCGTCAGACTGGCCGAAACTGCTGCCGAACAGCCGTTAAACCTTATTCCCTCTCTTATACTTCTCTCCCAATCTATCTCTTCACCGCATGATACCGACAGACAAAGGCAAAATAGAAGTTCTCGGCGCTCGCGTCCACAATCTGAAGAATGTGGACGTTTCTTTGCCGCGCCACGCCATGACGGTCATCACCGGGTTGAGCGGCAGCGGAAAATCCTCTTTGGCTTTCGACACGATTTATGCCGAAGGACAAAGAAGATATATCGAGACATTTTCGGCTTATGCCCGAAACTTCTTGGACAACCTCGAACGTCCCGACGTCGATAAGATCACGGGACTTTCGCCGGTGATCAGCATCGAGCAAAAAACGACCAACAAAAACCCACGTTCGACCGTCGGCACGGTAACGGAAATCTATGATTTCCTGCGCCTGCTCTATGCCCGCGCCGGAGATGCTTATTCGCACATCAGCGGTGAACGTATGGTGAAATACACCGAAGAGCAAATTCTCGACCTTATTCTCGACCGGTATGCCGACAAAAAGGTGTATCTTCTTGCCCCTCTCGTCAAGCAACGAAAAGGGCACTACAAGGAGCTGTTTGAAAGCATCCGCAAAAAGGGATTTCTCAACGTGCGCGTCGATGGTGAGTTGCGCGCCGTAGAACATGGCATGCGCCTTGATCGCTACAAGAACCATGACATTGAGGTCGTGGTGGACAAACTCAAAGTGCAATCCAAAGATGCCGAGCGGTTGCAAAAAAGTGTCAGACAAAGTCTGCAACAGGGGGACGGGCTGATGCTCATTCTCGACGTTGAGAGCGGCACTGTGCGCTACTATTCAAAGCGTTTGATGTGTCCCGTGAGCGGAATGGCCTATCGCGAACCGGCTCCGCACAATTTCTCTTTCAACTCGGCACAAGGAGCTTGTCCGCGATGCAAAGGATTGGGCAGCGTCAGTGTGATCGACCGCGACAAAGTATGTCCCAACCCCCGGCTCAGCATCAAGGACGGAGCACTCGAACCGTTGGGGAAATACCGAAATGCGCTCATCTTTTGGGAAATTGAGGCCGTGTTGAAGAAATACGACTGCCTGCTCACCACTCCGGTGGAGGACATATCCGAAGAGGCCATGGAGGAAGTTTTCAACGGTTCGGGCGAGCGTTTGCGCATTCCGGCCTCCACGGCGAAAACCACAGACGATTATTATGTGGAGTTTTCGGGATTGGTGAAATACATTCAGCAAATGGCCGACGCAGAAATGTCGGCTGCGGCGCAAAAATGGGCAGATCAATTTTCGAGTACTGCCGTATGTCCGCTCTGTCAGGGAAAACGCCTCAACCAAGAGGCGCTGTCTTTCAAGTTTGGCGACAAAAACATCGCCGAACTGGCACACATGGACATCGCCGAATTGTCGGAATGGCTCGCAGACATCGAAACAACACTCAATGGGAAACAGCGCGCCATTGCCACCGAAATACTGAAAGAAATTCGCACGCGCCTATCCTTTCTACTCGACGTCGGCTTGGACTATCTTTCTCTCGATCGCGCTACGATGACCCTTTCGGGCGGCGAAAGCCAACGCATTCGTCTGGCCACACAAATCGGTTCGCAACTGGTAAACGTGCTCTATATTCTCGACGAACCGTCGATCGGTCTGCACCAACGCGACAACATCCGCCTGATACGCTCGCTCCACAGTCTTCGCGACACCGGCAACACCGTGGTTGTCGTTGAGCACGACAAAGACATGATGTTGGCCGCCGACTATGTGGTGGACATCGGCCCCAAGGCCGGCAGAAAAGGCGGTGAGGTGGTGTTTCAAGGCACGCCGGAAACCATGCTTCAAACCGAAACGCTCACCGCACAATACCTTACCGGAAAACGACGCATTGCGTTGCCTGCCCTTCGTAGGAAAGGCAACGGCCGTTTTTTTCGCATTGTCGGCGCAAAAGGCAACAACTTGAAAGGCGTAGACGTCAGCTTTCCGCTCGGCACACTCACCTGCGTCACCGGTGTTTCGGGATCGGGAAAATCCACGCTGATCAACGACACGCTCCTCCCCATTCTCTCCCGACACGTCTACCGCTCCCTGCGCGAACCTCTCTGCTACGAACGTTGCGAAGGTTTGGAACACATCGACAAGGTCGTTGCCGTCGATCAAAGTCCGCTCGGCCGCACGCCGCGTTCCAACTCGGCGACCTACACGGGCGTTTTCTCGGACATCCGAACGCTGTTTGTCAATCTCCCCGAGGCCAAGATCCGTGCTTACAAGCCCGGTCGCTTCTCTTTCAACGTGAAAGGCGGCCGCTGTGAAACTTGCAAAGGAAACGGCTACAAAACCATCGAGATGAACTTCTTGCCCGATGTTTACGTTCCCTGCGAAACCTGCCACGGCAAACGCTACAATCGCGAAACGCTCGAAGTGCGTTTCAAGGGAAAGAGCATCAGCGATGTGCTCGACATGACAATCAATCAGGCCGTCGAGTTTTTTGAGAATGTTCCCAACATTCTCCATAAAATCAAAGTCTTGCAAGACGTCGGACTGGGCTATTTGAAACTCGGACAATCGTGTACAACCCTTTCGGGCGGCGAAAGCCAACGCGTGAAATTGGCCACCGAACTCTCCAAACGCGACACGGGACAGACCGTTTATATCCTCGACGAACCCACCACGGGGCTGCATTTTGAAGACATCCGCGTCTTGCTCGGTGTGCTCGACCGCCTCGTCGAAAAGGGCAACACCGTCATTGTCATCGAGCACAACCTTGACGTCATCAAAGTGGCCGACCACCTCATCGACATGGGACCCGAAGGCGGTCGCGGCGGCGGCATTGTCGTGGCCGAAGGAACTCCCGAAGAAGTCGCCGCAAGCGGAAAGGGACACACCGCACGATTCCTGAAAGAGGAGTTGGAAAGTTCTGCCGCGCTGAAATAAAGATGGGAGAAAAGACGCAAAAGACGGAAAAAAAGGCAATAACGGTCTTATTCTTCTCTTCAAAACGACTCTTGCCTCTTGCTCTTCGTTTGGCAGCCACATACGACGACATATAATTTTCAAAACAATTTCATCATCAATAACCCCCTAATTCTATTTTTTATGTTTGAAGGACAACCGAAAGGGCTATATGCCCTTGCTCTTGCCAACACGGGTGAGCGGTTTGGTTACTACACCATGCTCGCCATCTTCACCCTCTTTCTGCAAGCCAAATTCGGCTATACCGAAGCAGAAACTTCAACTATCTTCGGCGGCTTCCTGGCCGGTGTTTACTTCCTGCCCCTCATTGGCGGAATTCTGGCCGACAAGTTCGGCTACGGCCGCATGGTCGTTTCGGGCTTCGCCGTCATGTTTCTCGGCTACATCCTCCTCTCCATTCCCACCGACAATGTGAGCGGTAAAATAATGATGTTCGGATCGCTCACGCTCATCGCCATCGGTACGGGGCTTTTCAAGGGAAATCTCCAAGTGATGGTGGGTAATCTCTACGAAGATGCCAAATATTCCGGTAAGCGCGATACCGCTTTTTCGCTCTTCTACATGGCCATCAACATCGGCGCCATGTTTGCCCCGACGGCGGCCAAGAAGATGACCAACTACATGCTCGCCAAGTATGGCTTCACCTACGAGGCTCAAATCCCCGCTTTGGCTCACCAGCACCTCGACGGTACGATTTCAGCGGCCAACAGCACGATTCTTGAAAACCTCAAAGCCGCTCAAAACTATGCCGGCGAAACGACGGCTTTTGCCAATGACTACATCGCCCGTCTTTCCGAAGCCTACAACTACGGCTTCGGTGTGGCCTGTGTTTCGCTCATCGTGTCGGTGTTGATCTATTTCGGTTTCCGCAAATCTTTCAAGCATGTTGAAAGCAGTGCCAAGGCTGCCGCCGCAAGCACGCAAAACACCGTAGAAGAACTTTCTCCGCAAGAGACCAAAGACCGCGTGGTGGCACTCGTGCTCGTCTTTGCGGTGGTGATTTTCTTCTGGATGGCCTTCCACCAAAACGGTCTTACCATGACGTTCTTCGCGCGCGACTACACCGAATCCACGGCCACAGGCCTGACCCGCATCGGTTTCGACGTGTTCAACCTCGCGCTCATCGCCGCCTTTATTTACGCAGTTTTTGCCGTTGTGCAATCGGCCACGGCCAAAGCCAAGACCATTGCCGGCCTCGTGGCCGTGGGTTGCTTGGGTGCTCTCGCTTTCAAGTATGTCAATACCGAAGAGGTGGTTAAGTTCCTGCCCTCCGATTTCCAACAGTTCAACCCCTTCTTTGTGGTAGCCCTCACGCCCGTTTCTCTCGCCATCTTCTCGTCGTTGGCCAAATCGGGCAAAGAACCCTCCGCGCCGCGCAAAATCGGTATCGGTATGTTCATTGCCTCGCTCGGTTTCCTCATTCTCGCCATCGGTTCGCTCGGTCTGCCCACGCCCGACGCGCTCAAAGCCGACGCCGGCCTGCAAACGCTCGTTTCGCCCAACTGGCTCATCAGCACCTATCTCGTGCTCACCTTCGCCGAATTGCTGCTCTCTCCCATGGGCATCTCTTTTGTGTCCAAAGTGGCTCCCCCCAAGCTCAAAGGCGCCATGATGGGCGGCTGGTTTGCCGCCACGGCCATCGGCAACTACCTTGTGAGCATCATCGGCTACCTTTGGGGCGGTTTGCCGCTCTGGTCGCTCTGGGCAATCCTCATCGTGCTCTGCCTCCTCTCTTTCCTGTTTATCTTCTCTCAGATGAAGAAACTCGAAAAAGTAGGCTGATCCCCTTCGCTGTCGTTGCCGTGGGCACGGCATCGCCTCAAAACACCACCGCCCTTTCAGGCTTGCTGCTTGAAAGGGCGGTGCTCTTTTTGTGTGAGGAGTGCGCGGAATGTTGCGCGTGTGTCGCGTGAAATGTCGCGATGATTTTAGCGCAGACGTTCCGAGAGTTTTTCGAGCATATCTGCGGTCATGGATTCGAGGTCGAAACGAGGGTTCCAATCCCATTCGGCACGTGCACAACTGTCGTCGAGGCTGTTCGGCCATGAAGAAGCGATGCTTTGTTTGAGCGCGTCCACTTGATAGGTTATTTCGAAATCGGGGCGGTGGTGGCGAATGGCTTCGCAGATCTGTCCCGGTTCAAAGCTCATCGAGGCGATGTTGAACCCGTTGCGATGCACAAGGCGCGTGGGATCGGCTTCCATGAGGCGTACACAGGCGTCGAGTGCGTCGGGCATATACATCATGTCCATATAGGTGCCTTCGGCGATGGGGCAAACAAACTTTTCGCCCTTGACGGCGGCATAATAGATGTCTACGGCATAGTCCGTTGTTCCGCCTCCCGGAGGCGTGACGTTGGAAATCAGACCGGGGAAGCGCACCGATCGCGTATCCACGCCGAATTTGTTGTAGTAGTAGTCGGAGAGCAATTCGGTGGTCACTTTCGACACCCCGTAAATCGTGCGAGGGCGTTGCACCGTGTCTTGCGGCGTGGCATCGCGCGGCGTTTCGGGGCCGAACGATCCGATGCTCGACGGGGTGAAGACGGCACAACCGTTTTCGCGTGCCACTTCGAGCACGTTCCACAGCCCGTCCACACCGATTTTCCAAGCCAAACGCGGTTTGCTTTCCGCCACCACCGAGAGGAGGGCGGCGAGGTTGTAAATGGTGTCCGTGTTGTGTTTTCTCACAACTTCCGCGATGGCACCGGCGTCGGTCACATCGCAAATCTCGGCAGGCCCCGATTCGAGAAGCTCACCCTTAGGCTCTGCTCCGACAATGTAGCCGGCCACAACGTTTTCGTTGCCATAAATGCCACGAAGCTCCATAGTTAGCTCAGAACCGATTTGTCCTGTGGCACCAATCACCAGTATTTTTTTCATGTAAATCTAATAAGGATAAATAAGTTTGGACATACTATTGAATGGCTCGCCGAAGCGAGCCATTTTCAATAAGCAAATCATTCATTTTATGCAAGCAAAGGTACGGCAAGCCGTGCGATTAAACAAAGAAAAAAGAGAGTATTTTCTTTTTATGCACGTTAATATACGCAAATCGTCATGTTTATGCGGATAAAATTATTCTCAATAGGAAAATATAGGTATATTCAGCTGTTTTTCTGTCTTTTTTATTGTTGCTGTCCGGCAAACTTCAAAACCGCATAAAAATCTTGCCCGAAATCTTGCATAATGGGATTTCGGACTTTCTTTTTGAAAAAGCAAACTCCCTTGTCGGATCATTTTTTCGTGACGTGGCCGAACGCACCTTTGGCGGCACATCAAATGTGTTTTTTAGGGGAGGGAGCGCATTATGTGGGCTTCCCCAATGTTTATTTCGTGAAATCGTCGAAAAACATACACTGCGTCTTTCATGTTGCTGAATTTCAATGGTATGCGAGTGTATGCAGCGATTTGCTATTATACATCGGTAAAGATTAAGTCCGTGAGGCACAGGGGAATAGGAATGTAGGCAGATTTTCCGAAAACCTACACGGCCTACATGGTTGGGACTTCGGGCATTCGGATGCCTTACCGATAGTGTGTGTAGGTTGTGATGACGAATGTAGTTGTTTTTTCGCGTTGTCTACATTCGCAACGGTTTGTATATCTGTGATTTAGTGTCGAAATGTAGACAATGTAGATAAAAAGAAGGAAAAATCCCGGTAGAGGCGAAAAATTGCTGTTTTCGCGAGAATTTCTCCCGACTTCTCTTCGGCTTGTCCGGATCTACCTTCCATGCGTCGTCGTCATCTTGCCCAAGGAGTTGTGGAAAACGGAGTAACGAGTAGAAAAAACTACTCGTTACTTAAAATTTTCTGCTCGTTATGTAGAAAAATCTATCACGGACCTAATTTCCGCAAGTTCCTACTTGTTACGCAAAAAGAGGCATTCGCGGAAGACGGGGAAGAATATCGAAACGTCCCATTGAGATTGTCGGGAGCTACATCGGTAGTGGATTTCCGACATTGTCGTCCGAAGACGGGGCTATAATGTCTTTTTCCGCCGGCAGGGCAAGGCTGTCGGGACTGTTTTTGCTTTGGGGAAGATCTTCGGTGAGAGCACGACAAAGCCGATCTTGAAAACGTCGCCCCACGGAGGAGCGAAGCAGCCCTTGATTGATAACGGCAAAACAGAGCTGATGCCCATTGGCGGCAAGGGCATAGCCGGCCAGCGAGGTGATGCCCTCCACGGTGCCCGTTTTGGCACGGACGTTGCCTTGTGCCGATGTGCCGATGCAGCGGCGGCGAAGGGTGCCGTCGCGCCCCATGACCGGTAGTGAGGGAAGGAGATGGTTGTAGATTTCTTCGTTGAGATAGGCGTAGCGCAAGGCACAAACGAGGAGTTCCGGCGTGAGATAGTTGTAGAGCGACAAGCCGCTGCCGTCCGCCACTTGGTAGTCGGAGGATTGAAGGCCGAGAGAAGAGAAGAAACGCTCGAATTTCTTGACCGCTTGTTTGCGATCGGCGTAAGGGTGTGCGGATTGTGCGGCAAGGTGATAGAAGAGGCTTTCGGCATAAAAATTGTCGGATCGCTTCATCATTGGGTGAAGAATTTGGTCGATGTTGTGCGAGCGCGACACAAGGAGCGTGGCGGAATCGGGCAACAGCCCATGGCGCATTTGACCGTCGAAAGCGATGCCGGCCGCCGCCAGCGATCGTTGAAAGGCTGCGGCGAGAGTTTCGCGTCCCCGGTAGGCGAGAGGGGTGAGGGGAGGTTCGCGGTCGTCCCAACACCAGCCCCAGCCGAGCGTGGCGGTGTCTTTCAGAGAACGGTCGAGAATGATGTCGCCACCGATATGGCGAATGCCTTTTTTACTCAAATGAGCGACCATGGCACGAAGGTCGTCGCGCCCGAAAAGCGGGTCGAAACCTCCTTTCACTATGATATGGCCGGGGAGGAGGGTGTCAATGGGTGAGGCCGTGGCATAGAGGTTGGTGGAGAGCTTGTAGTCGCTGCCGAGGCGGTCGAGGGCGACGATGGCAGTGAGGAGTTTCATCGTCGATGCCGGCCGCAACAATTGCCGATGACCGTAGCGGTAGAGGGCGGTGTCGGCGGTGAGGTCGTAGACGTAAAGCCCGATTTGCGATTGTTGGGAAAGATCGCCTTGCAGGAGTTCGTCGATGCGGCTTTTAATGACTTTGGCGAAAGTTTCGGTGGAGTGTCGAGCGGTGAAATCGGCAGCGTTTTCTCTGTGAAGCGAGCGGTTTTGAGCCGGAAGGGCTGAAAATCGAAAGACGAGAAGCAGGGCGAAAAGAACAAATCGAAGCATGGGCGGCAACTGATGTTCGAAAACGAGAAAGACAGACGGAAGGAATGAAAAATAGCATTTGAAACGGAGAAGGGCAAAGGAATGCCCGTGTTTCTCTGTTTCAAATGCTAATGATGACGGACGAAAGCCGTTTGTTTTATTTGATGCCGAGTTTGGCTTTGATTTGTGCGCTGATGTCGGTGGAGAGCGCGCTGTTGATGCTCAGCCCTGCTACGATGGCCTTGTCTACGCCATAGACGTATCCGCCTTCTTTCAGCACGGCTTCAATGGCAGCATACACCTTTTCTTGAATGGGCTGCATCTTTTTCTGAGATTCTTGGCGGAAAGCCTGCTCGTTGTCTTGATAGGCTTGACGAATGCGCTGTTGGAGCTCTTGCAATTCCTGTTGGCGACGTTGGCGCATGTTGGCCGGTGTGCTTTCGTTGATTTCCGATTCAAATTTCTGCACCTTTGTTTGCAACTCTTTTTCCATGGCTTCGAGATCGGCCTGATATTGTTTGCCGAGGGCTTCGAGAGCGGTTTGTGCGGCTTGTGCTTCGGGATAGATTTTCAAGATTTCTCCGGAGTCGAAGTGTGCAAACTTCTGAGCGAGGATCGTGAGGGGTGCCATCATCAGCACCAAGATCATGAGTTTTTTGAACATGTTGATAAAGGTTTGTTGATTTTCGGTGACAAAAGTACTACTTTTAGTTGGAATAGCCTAATTTAGAGAGCACCTCATTGCTAATGTCAATGGCCGGCGAAGCAAAAACGATGCCCGCCCCTTCGCTGGCGCGATCGAGGATGAGCTGGAAGCCTTTGGCCTGCGCAATGCCTTTTATGGCATTGTAAACCTCGTCTTGAATGGGTTCGAGCAGGGCGATTCGCTTTTTATGCAGTTCGCCTTCGGGGCCAAAATACTTTTTCTTCAATTCGGCGGCCGATTTCTCTTTGGCCACAATGCTCTCTTCGCGCTCCTTCTTTTGGGCTTCGGAGAGAAACACCGATTCGTTCTGATAGTTGCGATAGAGGGTTTTGGCTTCGTTGTCGAACGCTTCGACCTCGGCCTGCCATTTTTTGGAAACTTGGTTGAGTTGTTCGTTGGCACGCTCATAAGCGGGAATGTTGCTCATGATGTATTCCATGTCGATGAGGGCGAACTTTTGGGCACGACTGCCGCCGATGCAGGCGATCGTGAGGAAAAGAAGAACTAAAAACTTTTTCATGTCGGAAAAGGAAAAAAGAAAAAAACTGCTACAAATGTAGAGGATAATACTTGAACGATAAAACACCCGACGGCAAAACGTGATGTGTCGGGCATTTTTTAACAGAACAATGCCGTTGCAACGAGCCGTTTTAACAATGGAACACTACCGTGAGAAGACAAAGACGGAGTGGTCATAAAAATTCTTCACCCAATCTGACGTGTACTTCTGAGGCAAGCCTGCGAGGTATTGAGGCGTCGTTGTTGGGCATGATGACGAGCATGTTTCCTTCGAGCACGACAAGATAATTGTCTAAACCTCGAACAACGGCTCCCATCGTTTCGGGCAGACAGACCAACGTGTTTTTCGTGCCTTGAAAAATCACGCCCGCTCCACCGATCGTGACATTGCCATCTACATTGCCGGGAAGCGTTTCTTTCATCACCGGCCACGATCCCACATCGCGCCAACCGAACGTGCATTCTTGTACCACGGTGTCTTGTCGTCGTTCGAGAATGATGCTGTCGAGCGTGCAAAATTCTGCCATGGGAAAACAGCGTTTGAGCAGTGCTTCTTCGTCGGCATCGGCAAGATGTGAAGCGTCTGTTTGCGCGATAACGGGAAATAAATGGGCAAATTCCTCCTGCATGGTAGAGGCTTTCCACAAAAACAAACCGGTGTTCCAAAGAAATTCGCCGCTCTCGATAAAGGTGCGTGCAAACTCGATCGGCGGTTTTTCGGTAAACGATTTGACGGTGCGGCGGTGTTCGTCGAGCTGCTCCCCTTTTTGAATGTAGCCGAAAGCCGTCACGGGAGAATTGGCTTTGACACTCATGGCCAAAAAGTGATCGGAGTGGCGCACATAGTCCAAACCCTGAACAATTTCTCTTGTAAAAGAAGCATCGCTCGTGATGAACTGATCGGCCGGAGTGGCCACGAAGCAGGCGTCGGGATGTTTGCGCGCCAAACTCCATGAAGCCCAAGCCGCAGCCGGACCGGTGGACAGCTGCACCGGTTCGGCGAGAATTTGCGCATCGGAAATCTGAGGCAACTGTTCTCGTACAAGCCCGACATAGTCGGCAAAAGTGGAGATGTAGATGTTTTCGATCGGGAGAAAAGCTGCAAAACGCTCGAAGGTGAGTTGAAGAAGCGTTTTTCCCACACCAAAAAAGTCTATGAATTGCTTGGGATGCTGTTCGCGGCTCGCCGGCCATAAGCGACGCCCCACGCCTCCGGCTAAGATGATGCAATAATCATTGGCTCTCATGATATCTTTATTTTGGTAAAAATCTTTTTGCAGAGGCTTTTGCCTATGCGAATATAAACATTAAAACGCGAACGACTCTCTATAATTGTCGTAAAAGAGAGGAAAAACAAACTTTTATCCGATGCACCTCATATTTTCTCTTTCTTTTTTGGCGTGTTGCGAAAAATGCCGTATCTTTGCGGTCGCAATGCTGCCACAAGCAGTTTGTCGGTGGGTTTCACCGTTTGTTGCTCCGATGGCGGAATCGGTAGACGCGCTGGTCTCAAACACCAGTAGGGAAACCTGTGCCGGTTCGACCCCGGCTCGGAGTACAAAATGCGAAACGCGAAGAAAAGTTTATTTTCTTCGCGTTTTTTCTTTCTTCTTATTTTTTAATGGTTCAGTCGAGATTTCCGCAAAGCCTCTTAGCCCGTGTCGGCGTGTTGCCCGTATTCCTGTATTTTGCTTCTGTGGATTTTAACCGTTCTTTTGTTGTGTGTCTGCTCTTGGTGTGAAAGTGGCTTGTGGGGTGGAAAATGGGCTTCGGGCAGATTTTACATGTGCCAAGCTGTGAGTGAGAACGTGTTTTCTATTCCGTTTTCGATGACATCGGGGAGATTGTGGAAAAAGTCTATCCCGGTGCGTTGTTCGAGACTGCGGATGCTCATGGCATGCCCGGCCATGAGAGGGAGGGTGCCGTCAATGCCATAATCTTTGTTTTCGAGCAGAAATCCGATACCGGTGTAAATGCCGTTTTTCACTTTGAGCAATGCCATGAAGTAGTATTTGGGCACGGCCATGCGATTGGAGGCCACATGGCGCAGAATGTTTCCGGTGTTGATCGTGCCGCCTTTAACGACGTAGAGGGTGTCGGCGAAAGAGGCTTTTCGACCGAGGTTTTGAACGTGTTGTTCGAGGGCGACCCAGTATTCGCGATTGAATTGTCTGTTTTGAGGACTGAGATTTCCGAGATAGAAAGTTTGGTCATTGGCCTCTCTGGAATAGAGCCGGTCGGCCGATGCGCAGAGGTGTCCGTGGTCGTAGCCGTTGAAGGAGACGTCGTCGTGCAGAGCATAGACCACGGGGAGCTTCGGATCGCGAGGGTAGAGCGGCCTGATGCTGTTGTCTTTGCGATTAACACGGCGCGGACGAGTGTCGCCGTCAAATCGAAATGCCACCCATTTGGAGTGGTATTCGCGCTTGTCGTAGGCATAGGCATAGTTTACGACGGAGTCGCCGCCGGAGTGCGAGGGTGCTGTCTTGTGAACGACAAAAATCTCGGAGGAGTTTCCCGACAAGCGGGGCATCTCGATGCGGGCTGCCATTCCGCTTGCAGAAGGCGAGGGCGTGGGAGTTTCTCCTCCGCCCAACTGGAACGAATCGTTTGAGGAGTTGTCGCAAGCGGCCAAAAGGAGCGTGACGGCCGAAAGGAGCAGAATGCGTTGAAACATGGCGTTGGAAAAAGCACCGACGCACCGTCCGAAGGATGCGAAAAGAGTCCGTCGGGCGGTGCGAAGGCCGGATGAAAAGAAGGGGTTATTTCATTTTGAGATTTCTGATTTCCCAAGTCGAACCGCCTGCTGCTTCGGTGTTGTAGCGGAAAGCGATGCGCACTTTTTTGCCGATAAATTCAGCCGGAATACCGAAGGTTGCAGAGTGGAAAGTCTTCCAGTCGATCTTTCCATCGGCTTTTTTGTTGGGCTCTTTCCAGTCTTGGGAGATAAGCGTCCAACCGTCGGCCGGTTTTGCGGCGTCGTACTTGTCGGTGATGAGGAGTTGTTGGTTTTCGGCACTCTTGTTGTAGGCGAGAATATATTCAAACGTCAGATTTGCGGCGTTGATGCCCGAGAGATTGACTTCGGGACTGATGAGGTAGTAGGTTCCGGCAATGGTTTTTCTTGTGTCTTTGTCGTAACCGGAGGCTTTGGCGGTCTTAAAGTCTATTTTCCATTCTCCTGCGCCTTGTGTGGTGACATTGGTGAAGGAACCGAGAGTTGAGGCAAAGGTTTCGTTGAGTAGATCGCCGTTCACGGGTGGTTGAGGGGTGTCGGGTGTGGACTGTGTGACGTTGCCTTTCTTTACTTTGAGGTTTCTCACTTCCCAAGTCGAACCGCTTGTGGCATCGGTGTTGTAGCGGAGTGCGATACGTACTTTCTTGCCGATGAATTGAGCCGGGAGGTTGATGGCTGCGGAATGGAAGGTTTTCCAATCGATCTTTCCATCTTCCTTTTTGTTGGGTTCTTTCCACTCTTGGGAGATGAGCGTCCAGCCTTCGGCCGGTTTTGCAGCGTCATACTTGTCGGTGATGAGGAGTTGTTGGTTTTCGGCACCTTTGTTGTAGGCAAGGATGTATTCAAACGTCACGTGCGCGGCGTCGATGCCTGAGAGGTTGATTTCGGGACTGACGAGGTAGTAAGTGCCGGCCGTGGTTTTCTTCGTGTCTTTGTCGTAACCGGAGGCTTTGGCGGTCTTAAAGTCTATTTTCCATTCTCCTGCGCCTTGTGTGGTGGCATTGGTGAAGGAGCCGAGAGTTGAGGCAAAGGTTTCGCTGAGCAGTTCGTCGCCTACGGGAGTTTCGGTTTGATCGGAAGGGATTTCGTAAGGTGCGGGCACGTCTTCGCAGGCGGTGAAACCGAGGGCGAGGGCGAGCGAGGTTACGATAGAAAAATACTTTTTCATGATGATTTTTTTGTGTATGGAAGCAGACAAAACAGATGCACCATCGCCGTTGGAGGTGATCCTTTTGATGTCTGCGTTGTTTTGATAGTTTTTATTTGATGTCGTTCACGCTGCGCATTTGCATTTGCCAGTTGCTGTAATAAGACATAATGCCGGTGTAGGTGTGTGTGTCGGCCGGAATGGGAAGAAATGCAATGTCGTTTTGCGTCGATGTGCGGATGGTGATGCTGGAATTGTTGCTTTTCAGCAGCAGGGTGCGATCCACGGCATATCCGGCATCGTAGAGCACTTCGGGCGCAAAGATTTTTGGAAGCGGTTCTTTGCGGCCGGAGAGTGCTCCCGTGGCCGGGTTGTCTTTCTCGCTTCCTTGTACCTCTTTGATCAAACCGCTCACTTTGGCGAGCATGGGTGAGTTGAGGTAGTTGCGGTTGTTTGAGTCGCGCAGCCACTGCTCGCCTTCGGAGGTGGTGAAATCACGCGGAGTGAGCTCTGGAGCTTCGGAGTTGGGCTTGCCGATGAGTTGGATGTTGGTGGCTACCTTTTCCAGAAGCATCGGGCCGAGGCGAAGGTTGCCCGAAGAGGTGTAGTAGGGTTGTCCCACTTTGGGCGTGCGGCTGTAATTGCCGACATAAAGGCCTTTGAGATTGACGCGGATGCGTTGTCCCAATGCGAAGTAGGGATAGAGAATAGTGTGCTTGATGCCTACTTGAATGCATTGGTCGTCGGTGGCTTCGGGGGTGCTGCCGATGTGACGGATGACGATTGTTTGGTAGAGGTTTCCGGACACATCATTACCCACTACCACTCCTTCGAAGATGATGTCTTCTTTGACTTGCTCGAAAGTGTTGTTGGTAGAAATCGGGGTTTTGAACTTCTCTTTCACGCCGTAGATGGTGGTGTTGGGTTCACCGATTTGTTTGGCTGTTATGAGAAAATTGTCGGTGTTGGGCTCATCGTGGCTGTCCATGCAGGAAGCCATCGAAAAGGCGAGCGTTGCACCGAAGATGATGGAGAATATCTTGTTCATGCGAATGCGGTTTTAGAACTTGAAGCCAATGTTGAGAAAGAAGTTGAAAGCGTTGGCGTAGTAGTACTTCGAGTTTTTGGAGAACTTGTAGGCCTTGCCTTCTCCTTTGGAATAGCTGCCTCCGCTTTCTTTGTAGTAGAAGTCGGAGCGGTTTTGTTCGTAACCACCGGTTCGGAGATTGGTGTTATTGCCGATGTTTTGGAACGATAGGTTGATGCTCAGACTCTTTCCACCGCGCAAACGAATGTAGCGGCCGATGGAGGCGTCGAACATCACGCCACCCTTGAATTTCTCTTGTGCAGCGGCATATGATGCCATTTCAAAACCGTCGTTGCTGAACAATATGCCGCCTTCGTTTTCGAGTTGGGCGAGCGTGGGTTCAAACACGGGCAGCCCGGAGGGGCTGACGCCTGTGGGAAGATAGAAGTGCCCATCGGTGGCATAGGTGCTGTTGAGGCGGCGATAGGGAGAGAAACCGACATAAACGCGATCGTAGTAGTTGGCCGAAGCTTCAAAGAACCAGCCTTTGTAGCTGTATTTCACACCGGCGGAGAGAGCTGTGAGCGGAGTAGAGTCTTCACGCATTCCCTTGGCTATGACGCGCATGGGCATGGGTTGCTTGGTCACGGGATTTTTTACGGAGTTGAGTTTCGCCAATTCCGCGGGATTCATGCCTTCATAGCTCACTTGCGCGTAGGGGTTGTTGTTGTAGAGAGCATCGCCCACGGAAGCCAACATCGAGAACGAGAGGTTGGTGGTGGCTTGAATTTCGAGAGCGGCCTCCACACCGTAATGAGCCTTGCTTATATTGCTCATCGTGAGGTAGGTGAAGGTGGATTGCTGGTCGTTGTAGTAAGCCGTTTGTTTGACTTGGTTGGTGATTTGCGTGTGGTAGCCGCTCACTTTACCCACCACGCGACCGAAGCGGAAAGCATAGCTGAGGTCGAAACCGATGTGGTCTTCGTTGGTGAGGTTGTTGATGAAATTGTTTTGGGTGCGTGCTGCAACGAAAGCGTTGCGTGCGAGTGGGGCTTGCGAAAGGACGTTGGCACTCAATGACAAACGATGATTGCGAGTGGGAGTGAAAGCCAACGTGAGTTTTCCGCCGCCGCCAAGGAATTTGGCCATTCCGCTCTTGCCGTAGCTGTTGTTGCGATAACGGCCGTTTTCCATTTGTCCGTCTCGCTCAATGGTCGTTCCGTCAATGTGACCGGCAACGATGACTTGGCTGTATCCGCCGGTGTATTGGTAATTAGACCAAAGATCGGCTTTGTTTACGTCGATGTTGTAGTCGTAGCCGAATCGGTCGCCCACCTTGATCTGACGATTGGGGTTGCGCAGGTCGTTTTGGGCTTCGAGGCTTTTGCTGCCGTAGTCTTTGGCCGCAAATTTGTCGATGTCGGTGTAGCGCGTTCCGCCGAGCAGATCGGCCATGGTCTTATAGTGCATGCCATGTGTGTGGTTGAGGTTCACGCCCATGGCAATTTTGTGGTTCTTGTTGAACGTGTGGTTGAGCGTCGAACTGAAAGCTCCGACCAGCTGATCGTTGTGTCGCCGTTCTTGATAATAGAGGGCTTCGCCACCGGCGGCTTCGTTTTGGCGGTTGATGTGATACATCTTGTCCCAGTTTACTTGGCGATTGGCCTTGTTGCTTGTCCAACGCTCGTAGAGGCTTTGCCATTGATCAAGTAAGAACTGCTCCTTGCCCACATAGTGTTCGCTGTTGCGATCCCAAACGTCGCCCACACCCGAAGGGAGGTTTTTGTAGTAGTCGGGGCGAGGGTCGTAGGCGTTTCCGTTCCAACCGAGTGCCGTTCCGCTATATTGGTTGTAAGCAAAACCGAGGTTGGAGGTCAGTCGGGAGGTGTGGGCGTCGTTTTCCCAATCCCATGTGAGAATGGTGGTGGGAGAGAACGTTTCTACCACGCGCGAATTGCGCTTTTCTCCGTTTTGATAGCCCCAGTTGGGGTTGTAGTAGTGTGAGTTGGCCAGCCAATAGGCTTCTTCGGTCGAAGCTCCCTGTTGTGCGCGTTCGGTGGGGCTGCCATAGGTGACGAGCGAGAGGGCATGGTTGTTGCCGAATCGCTTTTCGGCGGCCAAGAAGTAGGCGGCGGAGTTGTAGAAGGTACCTTCGATCACCCCTTCGGTGGCACCGCGATAACCGACGCTTCCTGCAAAAGCCCAGCCGTTGGCCATGAGTCCTGTGGCGTGGGTGTACATGGCACGTCCGTAGTAGTTGCGGTTGGTGGCGGAGAGAGAGATTTTGCGGCCTTGTGCAAATTGGGAAGCGCGCGTGTTAAGGCTCTGTCCGCCTCCGGGGCCGACAAGGCCAAACGTGGTGTAGTCGTAAGCATCGACGCCTTCTTTGTTGCGCGTAGCGTCGTTCATGCCGCCGATCGAGGCGTAGTTGAAACGTCCGAGTTCCGTGTCGTTCAAGCGCAAACCGTTCATGTAGGTTTGGCTGTACATGTTGTCCAAAGCCCTCACGCGGAAGCGCATCGGGCTGAAACGGAAACCCACTTGGTTGAGGAAAAGGTCGTTTTTGGCCACCACCGAGGCCACAGCCTGCGAAGCGTCGAGGTCTTCGTCCAACTGCGATTCGGTGAAAGTGAAATCGGCGTTATCCTCATGAAGTTTTAATGTATCGGCCTTTTGTATTTGTGCCATTGCCGTAGCTCCGGCAATGCACCACATCGTGGCCAATACGGATACTCCTTTTGTCATAAGATGAATAATATAGTGTTAATCAGACTAAGTGCGGGGTGCAAAAGTAAGCATATCTCGGCAATCCTCCGCCTCGTTAGTCGCGTATTGTCTCCGCAAAAGTAGAAAAAAATACCATATCGCCGCTTCTCTACCTTTCTTTTTTCGGTGTGATCTGTTGTTTTTCCATAAAAAGTGGATTTTTTCCGAATATAATTGTCGAAAAACTTCTTGTTTCGAATTTCTTGTTTAATTTTGCGGCCAATATCATTTTAAGTCTAAGCAATGAAAAAAGTACTATTCTCCATCCTCGTGCTGTTTTGCGCCGTGGCCGTGGATGCGGGAGCACAGAAAAAGGCGCTTTACGGCATCGGTTTCTATAATGTGGAGAACCTTTTCGACACCCAGCACGATGCCGGCAAGAACGATTATGAGTTTCTGCCCGAAGGCTCATATAAGTGGAACGAAAAGAAATATGCAGCCAAACTCCACAACATGGCACAGGTGTTGAGCGAGCTCTGCACCGAAGTCGGTAAGACGAAAAATCCTGTCGGAGCGGCTGTCATCGGCATGACGGAAGTGGAAAACCGCCGTGTGCTCGAAGACCTCCTGCAACAACCCGCACTGCAAGGACGCGGCTACGAAATCGTCCACATCGAAGGGCCTGATCGCCGCGGAGTGGATCCTGCATTTTTCTACAATCCCAAGGCTTTCAAACTCCAACGCGCGATGCTCGTCCCCTATGTTTATCGCACGCCCGATCAACCCGATGTCGATCTTGGGTTTTATGTGGACGAACAAGGGGTGGTGCAACCGCATCCTCATGAAAATGGAAAGCTCCTTGGCGACACCACTTACATCACGCGCGGTTTTCTGGTCGTTTCAGGACTGTTGGGCGGAGAGAAATTTCATTTCATCGTGAACCACTGGCCTTCGCGCGGTGCCCAAAGTCCAGCCCGCGAACGTGCCGGCTATCAGGTGCGACATCTCAAAGACGCCCTCTTCAAGCAAGATCCCGATGCCAAAATCATTGTGATGGGCGACCTCAACGACGACCCTGCCGACCTTTCCGTTTCCTCGCCCGAAGCACTCGGAGCGAAGCACGAAAAGAAAAAACTCACTTCGACAGATCTGTTCAACCCTTGGTGGGACGTGCTTTACCGACAAGGAGTGGGAACACTCTTCTACAACGGAAAGTGGAACCTCTTCGACCAGATCATCTTGTCGGGCAATATGTTTACCGGAGATAAACGCCATTTGCAGTATTACACCCATGCCGTATTTACGCGCGACTATCTCTACCAAACCGAGGGACGCTATAAGGGCAGTCCGAAACGCACCACCGCCGGAGGAACATGGCTCAATGGTTACTCCGACCACCTGCCCACTCAGGTGTTTCTCATCAAACACATAGAATAAACGCTCTAACATCATTCGCACACTTTCAAGGCGTGCGTCAAGAGAGCGGACAAAAATAATAAATCCTTGTAGCCTATGCCGCGTCGATACGATTATTTTTGTCCGCTTTCCTTTTTTTCTCACTTTCCAAACATATAACACCCGTGGCACAAAAAACAGGAATACCCAAAGGCACCCGCGATTTCGGAACAGTCGAAATGGCACGCCGCAATTATATCTTCGACACCATTAGAAGCGTCTATCGTCTCTACGGCTTCTCGCAAATCGAAACGCCGGCAATGGAAAACCTTTCCACCCTCATGGGAAAATACGGGGAAGAGGGCGATAAGCTACTTTTCAAAATCCTCAACAGCGGCGATTTCAAACGTTCGGTTTCTGCCGTTCAATACGAAGAAACCGCTCCGGCCGCCCTTGCCGCCCGCTTCTGTGAAAAAGGACTGCGCTACGACCTCACCGTCCCCTTTGCCCGCTATGTCGTGCAGCATCGCGACGAGCTGCAAATGCCTTTCAAACGCTACCAAATACAGCCCGTGTGGCGTGCCGATCGTCCGCAGAAAGGCCGCTATCGCGAGTTCTATCAATGCGATGCCGATGTCGTCGGTTCCGACTCTTTGCTCAACGAAGTCGAATTGATGCAGATCATCGACGAGGTGTTCACACGCTTCGGTATTCGTGTCTGCATCAAAATCAACAATCGCAAGGTGCTCAGCGGAATGGCCGAACTCATCGGTGCCGCCGACAAAATCGTGGACATCACCGTTGCCATCGACAAGCTCGACAAAATCGGTATTGATAAGGTCAATGAAGAATTGGCTTCGGTGGGACTTTCCGAAGTGCAAATCCGAATGCTTCAGCCCATCATCGCCCTATCGGGCACGAATGCCGAGAAAATGGCGGTTTTGCGCAACGTGCTGACCGACAGTGAAGTCGGGCGTAAGGGATGCGACGAAATTGAGTTTGTGCTTGACAAACTTGGAGATACGCTCCGCAATCCCATCGAATTTGACCTCACGCTTGCCCGCGGACTCAACTACTACACCGGTTGTATCTTTGAAGTCAAGGCACTCGACGTTGAGATCGGCTCCATCACCGGCGGCGGTCGTTACGACAATCTCACCGGCATTTTCGGTCTTCCCGGTTTGTCGGGAGTCGGCATCTCCTTTGGTGCCGATCGCATTTATGATGTGCTCAATCAACTTGATCTCTATCCGGCCGCCACTTGTGCCGGTGTCGATTTGCTCTTCATCAATTTCGGAGTTTCCGAATCCGCCCATTGCCTCTCGTTGGCTCGCGAAACCCGTGCAGCCGGTATTGCCACCGAGGTCTATCCCGATGCTGTCAAAATGAAGAAGCAGATGAACTATGCCAATGCGCGAAACATTCCGTTTGTGGCCTTGGTGGGCGAGAGCGAGATGCAGGAAGGTCGAATTTCGTTGAAAAACATGATCACCGGCGAACAGCGCAATCTCACGCTCGAAGAAGTGATAAACTGTATAATTCATACCTCGGCAATTTGATTTCTTCAACACGTCTTGCCAATGCCTTTCGATAAAACTCATTCCCAAATAGTGACATCTTGGCTCAAAATCCCCTTCGTTCTTATTTTGAAGGCAGGTGAAAGGAAGAAAGAGTAAAAATCATGTATGGATACGACAATATACTCTCCTTTTGAGGAGAGTATATGATTTTATGCGTATAACTTTTGTTATGCGGCTATCGTGCTTAAAAGTTTTGTGATCTCCACCCGATACCTGTGGTGGGGCGAAAAACTGCCCCTTATTGCACACTTTTGCTCTGCTATCAGAACTGCGCTCAGCATGATTTCTCGATAAAAGAGTCCATTGTAAAAGAGGCAACTTCACTGCCCGCAAATGTTTTATGCTTCAAATCATAGAGCATGACATAAGTTGCGGCATACGGAAACAATCGGAATTGATTGGCCTTAAATTTTCCACACGACACCCTGTTTCCGTGTAAGTATTTCAAACCCTTTATCTACAACCTCATAATGGTTTCGAGTTTGTTGTTGCGATGGGAAGTTACAATAAACCGTACATTCTCTCCCCATTCGAGACTGCTGCAAAACTACACAATCACCAAACATGAAGTTTGATTATCATTTTGTTATACATGTGAAATTTGGTGTTTTGAAGGGCTTTGCAGCGGTCTCACCTTTGAGAAGCAACAAGTGTCATCTGAGCTGTTTCCGCAATTGGGAGCAGGCAGATCATGCCTTTCTCTAAAAATCAACGTAGTTTTGCTGCACCACCGGGCTTTTCCAGTGGCGAAATTCCACGCCGTAATGCCATTCGCGCTCGAAACGAAATTCCGACGGCATTTCGGGAGCCGCCACGCCATTTCCCAAAATCACTTTCGACTGCTCCTCCCACGCTTCGTCCCACAAGTCGCGCTCGATGAACGACTGCAAGGTGGCGAGTCCGCCCTCCACAAAAAGCGATTGGATTTTTTCGCGACGGAGCGATTCAAGCAATTCGTCGATGTCGGCATAGGCTTGAAAACCGGCATCGAGCGCACGCTCGTCCACACTGCCCAACACGCACTTCAAGGGAGAACGTCCCGCCCAATGGCGCACATTGAGCGAGGGGAGGTCGAGCTGAAAGGTGCGACGGCCGACAAGAATGGCCTGATGCGCCGCACGAAAATGGTGTACGCGCATCATGGTGCAGCGAGTAGACAGCCGTGCCGGCGTACCAATGGGAAGATCTTGTTCGTCGAGCTTGCGCCTGCGGTCGATGAAACCGTCGGCACTGACAGCCCATTTAAGCGTGATAAACGGACGGCGCAGCGTATTGACACAGAAAAAATGGCGATTCAGATAAATGCACTCCTCGCGCAACACTCCCACAACGACTTCCACTCCGGCTTCGCGCATGCGGCTGATGCCGCGACCGCCCACTTTGCTGAAAGGATCCACACACCCTACGACACAACGACGCACGCCGCTGCGAATGATCAGTTCGCAACAAGGGGGAGTGCGTCCGTGATGAGAGCAGGGTTCGAGGCTGACATAGATCGTGGCCTCCGGCAGCAAATGCCGATCCGAGAGTTTGACACTGCGAAAGGCATTCACCTCGGCATGCGCTTCTCCGGCGCGCACATGATAACCCTCACCCAATATGCGCGAAACGCCGTCGGCCGTATGAACGATGACGGCACCGACCATAGGGTTGGGAGCAGTGGTGAGTTCGCCGTTGCGAGCAAGTTCAAGACAGCGACGCATCCAAATTTCATGATTAGGCATGACAATGTGTTTTGTGTGAGAAAAGAGGGGAGGAGAAAGAGGGTGGGGCAACGAAGAGAGGAGGGCACAACTCCTGCTTTCGGCAGCGGCCGTGGGCGCGCCTCTCATGCCGGCTCATCGCTTTTTGATGAAGAGCAAAAACTCTTGTTTCTGCGGCTGCGTTTGTCGGGATACTTTGAGCGTAAAGGGTGTTCCGGCTTCAAATTGGGTGATCGAAAATTCTATTTTTTCGTCGTTGGCCGTTCCGTCGGCCATGATTTCTCCCCGCTTTCTTACTTCCCAGTGTTGGAAAATGGGCGGTGCTCCCGTTTGCGAAACGGCCGTGATTTGATAGTTTCCGTTGCCGCGTATCTTTCCCGTGAGGTCGAAACTTTCGGTCACCGGCTCGACCTTGTCGGCAAGCGTGCGATGCTTGCCCACATATTCGCCCAAGGCGGCGTAGGCCGAATAATCGGGGTAGATGTAAATGGGCAGCGACACGCGTCGTCCGCTCAGCGTGGCGGCATGAAACAGTTCTTCGTCTTCCACCGTCACTTGTCCGTCGTAGCGCGCCGAATGCCGTGTGGGGTGCGTGCCGTCGGTCGTATAGACAATGACCCCTTCCTCCATGGCGGAAGCAAGTTCGAAAGACGTGGTTTTGTCGGCATTGGTCGTCTTGTTCACGATGCGCGGTTCGGGCACGCGGTAGTGTACGTCGAGCGCATCAAGACGACGATAATTGTAAGCATTGCTTTTCGAAAAACGTTCCCACGAACGCCGCCCTTCATTGATCCAGCAGATTTCGCTCAATGCCACTAAGCGTGGGAAAAGAAGATATTCGGCATATCGCTCACTTCTGTTCTCGTCGAGCACATCGATCTCCTGCAATTTCCGTCCGTGTATGAATTGGTCGCTCCAATAGCAGGCCTGCGCTCCGAGCACGGTGGCTGCTTCGCTGTAATCGTTGAGCGGCATTGAATACACCTTTTCGAGCGAAATCGGCGGCATCCATGTCGCGGCCTGCACCTCGCCCGGTGTTTTCTGTTCCGGAAAATCGAAATACAGATGTGTCGCCGGCGTCAAAACGGCTTTATGGCCGGTTTTGACGGCCTGTATCGTGTCGTTCACCTGATGCCAAAAGAGGGCAATGACCGGTTCGGCCACCTCGCCCCTCATGATGACTTCCTCCCAGCCCATGCAGGTGCGTTGTTTTTCTTTCATCATGCGGGCAACGCGGTTGGTCAGCCACCCTTGCAGTCCGTCGGGCTTTTCGATCCCTTCGCGTTTCATCACCGCTTGGCAGTGCGGGCAAGCCGCCCAACGATCGTAAACGGCTTCGTCGCCACCGATGTGAATGATGGGTGAGGGAAACAGTTCCACAACTTCATTCAGCACATCGCGCAAAAAATCAAACGAACTTTCTTTGCCGACACAGAGCAGGTCGCGACTGATGAAATGCTGCACCGGAACCTCGTGGCGTTCTCCCGTACACGACAGCCAAGGATAAGCCGCTATGGCCGACAAGATATGCGCCGGAAATTCTATTTCGGGAATAATCTCCACGCCGCGCACTCCGGCATAAGCAATGAGCTCTCTCATCTCCTCTTGCGTGTAAAATCCGCCGAGGCGATGCTCTTTTGCTCCTGCCCACGCCCCGACTTGCGTCAGCAGCGGATACTTCTTGATTTCGAGCCTCCACCCCGAATCGTCGATCAGGTGCATTTGCAGTTTGTTCAACTTATAGTGCGCCATGAGGTCAATGACGCGCTTCACGAAGTCCGTGTCATAAAAATAGCGCGCCACGTCGATCATCAATCCGCGCCACGGACGATTGGGCGCATCGGCAATGTCTACGGCCGGCACCGTCCAGCGTGTCTGCGGCTGCAAACGGCTGTCATAGATGTTGGGCGGCAAAAGTTGCAGCAACGTCTGTATGCCGTAAAAAGCTCCTGCGGCATCGGCTCCGACTACCGTCACCCTTCGTGCATTCACATCGAGGCGATAGCTCTCGCTTTTCCCGATTTTGGGGTCGATCCGCATCACAATCCCTTTCTCGCCGCCGACTTTGAGGGGCAGCGTATATCCTGTGGAACGACGAACCAAATCGCGCAGATAAATTGCCTGCGGTTCCAGCGATGCGTCAAAAGAAATCGGTGTCTTGGGCGACAACACAAATTCCGTTTCTTGTTTCACCACCACCTTTTGAGGCATGGGCAAGAGGGCAAGTTCCCGTGCCGAAACGCCCAAGGCAAAAAGGAACAAGAGAGAAAGAAGTGTCTTTTTCATAAAAAGATATTTATTTGACGACAAAGATACATCATTATTTTTGATCATGCAAAGCACCCTCTTCTTCCTTGCCCGCAGAAAAGTCCGGCATGCTTTTCGTCACTGCATCACACCTAAATCTTACAAGGGCTTTCCGCCGTCATTTGAAACAAGGATTTGTAGGCCGGGAGGGTGGGAAAGGGATTTGCCCTACCAAATAAAAATAGAAATGTCGCTCAATGTCGGGAGTCTTCAATACACAGAAACGAGAACGGACGGGAGCTTTCGGAATTTAGCTCAGAGGTGGGAATTTCTACCTCCAAGGTAAGAATTTCTTCCTCCTATCTGCGCACGGAAATGCTGCAATCTCGCGCGCACGCGCGTATCCCTATACCTTATATTTTGCTTTCACTGCCTTCGCAAATCAACACAAATGCCTGATTGTTAGTTTGTTTCGTGCGAAGGCAAGTGAAGGCAAAATGAAAAGTTGCTTTTCAAGTCGTTGAAGACCAATATGTTGGGAGGGATTTTTGCTTTCACAACCTTGAAAACGGCGTTTTTTGCACTGCGGCAGTGAAAGGAGGTGAAAGCAAAACGGTGATTTTGCCTTCACCGAGAGTTTTTGATTTACAGGCCGTTACAAATTCTTCCGAAAGTTTGCCTTCACTTGCCTTCGCATGAAACTCGCTAATGCTCAATGAGATAAGTGTTTTGGTGAAGGCAAAACGGCAAAAAACAAAATTATGAGGTGGAAACCGGCGAAAAAGGGCGGTTTCATCGAAGACGCGACGGCGAAAGGCTCATCGCCCTTTCTGTCTTTGGAGTTTTTTGTGAAACTGTTGCTGTTTCGCTTTTGTCATTTCCCCCTTTCTTCGTATCTTTACCCTGTGGAAAACTCTTCCAAAGTGCTTTCTGTGCTTTTCCTCTCATTTATCCGTATGAATAAACAAAAGTCGTCCTTTTAATGATTTTCTTATCTCGGAGTTTGGGAGAGTCCGAATAAATTCTATACCTTTGCAAAAATAACATTACTCGTAACTTTTAATCAATAAAAAATGAAGAAAACTTTACTTACTCTTTTCGTGGCTGCAATGGCCACTGTCGGTGTCAATGCACAGAATTTAGTGAAAAATGGCGACTTTGAAGCATGGGAGAACGATCTGCCCACCGAATGGGCACCCAAGGACAAAACTGATGCACCAACTGCCACTAACATTGTTGCCAAAGTGGTGGAAGCCGGACGCTCCGGAAAAGCCGTTGAAATTTCTGACTCGAAGTACAAAGACAACTACCAAAACACTCGCCTGTCCCAAAAGGTGGAATTGGAAGCCGGTGAATATGTCATCACTTTTTATGCCAAAGGAGCAGTTGAAGGAAAAAAGGCCGTTGCAGGTTATGCTACGGAATTGAAAGCTTCCGGTTATAAATATGGTAAAAAAATAGATTTGTCTACTACGGAATGGACAAAAATAACCATGGAGTTCAAATTGACCGAGAAAAAAGAAATTTGGGTGCTCGCACGCAATGATAAAAGCAGTGGAGGCTCTATTTTTGTAGATGATTTTACCCTTTCGAAGAAAGCACCTACCGCCATCGAAAAGGCTGAAACCCGTAAGGGTGTCGATGTGATCTTCGACCTCTCCGGTCGTCGTGTTCAAAAAGCCGAAAACGGCATCTTCATCATCAACGGCGTGAAGCGTGTGGTGAAGTAAACACCCTTTGTCCGATATGGATACACAAATTCCCCGCAAAGTCCTCATGACTTTGCGGGGAATTTCATATCTTTGCCCAAGTGTATAACCTTTTTGATAGAAATATGAAAAACAAAAGCATTTTTCTTACGTTGCTTTTGGGCGTTTCGACATTGCTCCCCGCTTTGGCGCAATCGTCGGCCGATTTCAATGTCGTGCCACGTCCGCAGCACATCCGTCCATTTTCCGGCAAAGGAAAGTTCGTGCTCAACGCCAAAACCGTTATTGTGAGCGGCCACAGCGAGTCTGCCCGACGCAATGCCCGTTTTCTCCGTCAGTATCTGTCGGAGCGCATCGGCCATGAGTTGCGCATCGTCGGCAAAACACCTTCCGCCAATGCCATTATTCTGACCGATGATTTGCGTCACGACAATCCCGAAGCCTATCGCATCGTTGTCGATGCCGATTTCGTGCAAATCAGCGGTGCGACATCCGCCGGTACGTTCTACGGCATTCAGACCCTGCGCAAATCGTTGCCCTCCCGTCGAACCAATGCTACCTCTTCTGCCGCTCATGTCGATATTGCGGCCGTTGAAATCGACGATGCTCCGCGCTTTGCCTATCGGGGGCTGCATTTGGATGTTTCGCGCCATTTCATGCCGGCCGACAGCATCCGCCGCTTCATCGACATGCTCGCCCTGCACAACGTCAATCGTTTTCACTGGCACCTGACCGACGACCAGGGTTGGCGCATCGAAATCAAACAATATCCTCGTCTTACCAAAGTGGGGAGTCAGCGTGCCGAAACGGTCATCGGTCGCAATACCGACCAATTCGACGGCGTGCCCCATGGAGGTTTCTACACGCGAAGAGAATGTGAAGACATCGTGAAGTATGCCGCGGAGCGCAACATCACCATCGTTCCCGAAATCGATTTGCCCGGCCACATGCTCGGTGCGTTGGCCGCCTATCCCGAACTCGGTTGCACGGGCGGCCCCTATAAAGTGTGGGGACGTTGGGGCGTTAGCGACGACGTGTTGTGTGCCGGCAATCCGAAAACCTACGAATTCATCGCCAGAGTGCTCAACGAGATCGTGAGCATCTTCCCCTCCGAATACATTCACATCGGTGGCGACGAATGTCCCAAAACGCGCTGGAAAACCTGTGAGAAATGTCAGGCCATGATTGAGAAAAACGGGCTTCATGCTGCCGACGGACACACCGCCGAGGAGCGTTTGCAAAGCCACGTCATCGGGCATGCCGCCGCCGTCCTGGCGAGTCATGGCCGCAAAATGATCGGTTGGGACGAAATTCTCGAAGGCGGTTTGCCGGCGGGAGCCACCGTGATGTCATGGCGCGGCGAAGAGGGTGGGTTGAAAGCTGCCCGACTCGGTCACGATGCCATTATGACCCCCAACACCTACCTCTATTTCGACTACTATCAGTCTAAAAACTCCAACCGCGATCCGCTTGCTTTCGGAGGATACGTCCCCCTCGAACGTGTCTACGGCTACGAACCCATTTCGGCTTCCACACCCAAGGAGATCGCAACTCACATTATCGGCGTGCAGGCCAATCTCTGGACGGAATATATGAAAACCTATCGACAGGTCGAATACATGGCACTGCCTCGTTTGGCGGCTTTGTCCGAAGTGCAATGGCGGCAGCCCGAAACGAAAGACTACGACGCCTTTCTTCATCGCTTGCTCAAACTCTTCGAGCTTTATCGGGAGAAAGACTACAATTTCGCCAAAAACGCCTATGATGTCAAGGCCTCTTACCAACATGATGCGCAACGCGGCATCGTGGCCGTTCTTTCAACCATAGACAACGCTGAGATACGCTACACCCTCAATGGCGAGCAGCCCACCCTGAGCAGTCCGCGCTATGTAGAACCGATTGTCATCGCTTCCGACACACGGCTGCGTTTCGCTCCTTTCCGTCAAGAATGGGATGAGGCTTCGGGAGATGTCACCGAAACCGCCGGGCGCGGATATGTCGATGGCGAAGACTTCAATTTCTCGCTCTCAACGGCCAAGCCCATTCGCCTGCTGCAAGGCACCAACAAACAATATGCGTTTGGCGGTGCGTCCGCCTTGTCGGACGGATTGCAAGCCTCCAACACCAACTTCCAAAGCGGGCTTTGGATCGGCTTCAACAACGAAGACATGGAGGCCGTCATCGATTTGGGCACGCCTACGTCCGTGAGCAGCGTTTCGTTCAACACCTGCGTAGACAAAGGCTGTTGGATTTACGATGCCCGGCGTGTCGTGATTGCCGTTTCCGACGATGGCGAAACATTCACGTCTGTCGTGACGAAAGAATACCCGGCCTTGAAAGAGAGCGACCCAAATGGCGTGACGCCTCACACCTACTTGTTGCCACAGGGAACGCAGGCGCGCTACCTCAAAGTGTTGGCCGAACCCGAGAAGTTCATTCCCGATTGGCACGAGGGAGCCAAAGGAAAGCGTGGATTCCTCTTTGTCGATGAAATCGTCGTGAAATGACGGTTTCAACGATAGATGTGAAACGGGATTTCCTCGCAGTTTATTAGAATACATGCAACGTGAGCTTGACATAAGAGCTTGATCTTACCCCCTCCCCCTTATTTTACCCGGTGTCTGTGTGTTGATAAGAGAGGAGAAGATTTGAGCCACTTTCTTATGCAAGGCTCACGTTGCAACCATATGACAACAACGCCTCGCAGCTCTTTCGCCGATTTTGAAATTTGTATCTTCCGCAAATGGAGAATCGCACAAAATTGTGAAAAGTAGGGAAATCCGCTTGAAAAGAATAGGTCGGAAGAAACATCAAAAGGAAAGTTATGTCAAAATCAACAGTAAAGAAACTCCTTCAATCCATGCCGAAAGAGGAGATTATCGCCATGGTGCTTGAAATGTATTCCGCTCGCAAGGAAGCCAAGGAGTATTTGGAATTTTACGCAATGCCTGACGAGCAAGGAAAACTCGAAGAATACAAGAATATTATTCGTGAAGAGTTTTATCCCCAAAGACGGCGAGAGCCTCAGACACGCTTCTCCGTTTGCAGAAAAGCTGTGGCTGACTTCAAAAAACTAAAACCGTCGGCAGATGCGATTGCCGAACTGATGGTGTCGTATATGGAATGGGCTACCAAGTTCACATACGATTATGGCGATATGTGGGAGCAATATTACAATTCGGTTGAAATCAACTTCGACCAAACGATCAATTTTATTATCACCAACGACTTATGGGCGAAATACGAAACAAGGCTCGTGAAATGTGTGAAATGGGCTTCGAATAGCGGCTATGGCTTTGCGGATTACATAGCCGAAATATATGAGATCGGCAAGGCGAAAGCTCAATCGCTTGCACCGAAAGATCCTACAATAACGTAAGTTCGGACATCAGCGCAGCCAAGAAGCAAACCGAACGTGAATTGCTTGCTTGTTTCGGGCAGTATCGGTCAAAACACGAAACACCGGAAAGTGGCGTGAGCCGCTTCCCGGTGTGTTTCGTCATGTCCCGTCGGACTTGTGTGTTTGAGAGAGAACTGAAACCAAAAGTTCAGAGAGGGGGTGTTTTAATATGAAGCAAAGTTGTTATACTTTCTTTTGGGAAATGATAGAGCTTTCGCCCGTTTGCCGAAGCGATTTTGTCGCTTTTGTTGTCGGTCTTTTATTGTTTGTCTTTTTATTGTCCGTCTTTGGTGGTCAGTGTGTCTTGTGTGACGGCCATTTTCATGTGTTCCCGTGCTTGCCGATAGGGAGCTTCGGGATGTATGAGTGACGATTCGGAAGGTTTGTTTTGGTGGGCTTCCGTTCCGAATACGATGGAGGTTTGGGTGGTCTGTACGGCGGTTTGTCGTGCCGATCCGATCACGAGCACCACAACGGCCACTGCGGCCACCGATCGCCACAAGGGGCGCAGACGTTCGTTCCAAGTCATCTTTATGGCTTTCACGTGGATGGCGGGCATATGGCCCTCGGCTTCGAGGCGTGCCCGAAGGCGACGATCGAATTCCTCGTCGAGCGGGGTTGCCGTTTTCGCTTCCGACTGATAGGCGAAGAGCGGCGCATATTGCTCCAAATGTCGGGGCAGGCTGCTTTGGCGGAAGAAAGAACGGAGAATGTCTTCTTCCGCATTCGAAGTCTCGGCTTCGAAGTAGCGTGCGATGAGTTGTTCGATATATTTGTAGTCCATAAAGTTCGTCATTTGCGGTGTGTCGTGTCTGCCTTGTGCGGTGTTTTGCAGGAGAATGCGACGCTTCGGCGAAGTTGTTTTCGTTCGTGCCGATGAAGGTTTTCAGATGAGGCTGTGTTTGGTTTTCTGCATCGCCTCCACTTTTTGTTTTAGTGTCTGCCTTGCGCGGTGAATGGTCACTTTCACGTCGGCTTCGCTGATGCTCATCATTTCCGCCACATCTCGATAGCTAAATCCTTCGATGTCGCGCAGTTGCAGCGCAGTACGCTGTTTTTCGGGAAGCCGGTCGAAGAGTTCTTTTATCCATTGCAGACGCTCGTCTTGCTCCATTTTTTCATCTGCTCCGAGGGCATTGTCGGCTTGTTCTGTGAGGGAATGATCGAGCGATAGGTGTTGTGCTTCTTTTTTTTCGGCTCTGTCTATGGCCAAATTTCGGCAAACGGTGATGCAGTAGGCTTCGAGATTGTCGATTTCGGTCAGTTTTCGACGTTGTTCCCACGTTCTGACCAATGTGTCTTCCACCACGTCTTCGGCCTCCGGTCTGTCGAGGGTGATGCGCAATGCCACTCTGAAAAGTTTGTTTTTGAGCGGCAGCAGGTCGTGTTGGAAATCAATTTCTTTCATGCCTCTGTAAATTAAGACGGATGAGAAGCGAAAAAGTTACGGGAAAAAGAAAGTTTTTTTCAAAAGAACGATTTTTTGTCGTCAGGGGCGGCGGCAGACAATAAGAATTTTTCGCCCGTCGGCCTGTGTGGCGGCAAAGAGAAACGTGTCGCCCCCTTCGCCAAGTTTGAGCTTTTTGCGCAATTCGGCTACCGTCGCGGGAAAGTTGCGCACGGTCAGGTTGGCCTTGCCGAGGGCGGTGATTTCTCGCAAGTCTTTTTTTGAAAATCCCATGACGCGGTCGATGCGGAACACTCGTCCGGGGAAGTCGGCGTGCCGTTCCGAACTGCAATAAAGATGAGTATTGGGGTGGAGTTTTTGCAGAGCGTGGCGTTGCGCGACAGTCTTGTAGGCACCGGCTTTCATCACCGCCGGATTCGGTTCATAAAGATAGCCTGCTATTGTGTCGGCCATGGGGCTGAGAGCTTCGGCCTCTTCGCGGCGTGTGAAAGCAAACGATTGTGTGTCGTTGGCGCAAAAATATTTGGTTTCACTCACCGGTTCGGCCGTGCAAACGAGCAGCAGGTCTTTGCATTCTCCGCCCGAAGCAAAGATGTGAGCTTCGGCCACACAGCCCAAGGTGTCGACGGTGTGGTGCAAATCGAGCATGGTCGAGAGTTTGAGCATCAAAACACGACATTTTTCAAACAGCAACGGCAGCAACGGCGTCACATGAGGTTCGCAATCTTCGAGCCTCACCGTTTTTCGTCCGAATTCATCGCGGCGTGCCGGATCGATGAAGAGGAGGTCGGCGGGGTCGAGCGTGTGAAGCAGGGCGATGCCGTCGGCTTGGGTGACGGTGGCATTGGAAAGATGCAGGAGGGGGAAGTTGTGGCGTGCGGCGGTCACCAGTTCGGGGCGTTGCTCAACGTAGGCGGCACGTTGAAACAGCGGTGACAAAAAGGAGAAATCCACCCCCATGCCACCTGTCAGGTCGGTCATAGAATTGATGCCGAGCCGTCCTTCGGCTTGCAGTCGTCTGACGACTTCGGCTTTGTAGCGTGCGGCTGCTTCTCCGCTGCATTGTTCGAGCGCAAGTCGGGGCGGATAGATCAGTTGGTCGCATTGTGCCCAAGAGGGGACTTTGTCGTGCAACTTTTGCCACCCCTCGATTTGTCGGAGGGCAAAAGCGGCGTCGAGGTCATGTCGTTTGGAGAGTTCCAAAGCCACTTCTTTGACATTCCGATGTCTGTTTTTGTCGATGAAATCGGCAGTTTTTTGTGTTTTGTCCATGCTATCTTATCGGGCGGTAACGCGCTTTGGCCTCTGCCCGCGTTTTGAAATTGAAGTGCCACCATTCGGTGGGTAAAACTTTGAAACCTCCCGATTTCATCGCTTCTCTCAGAATGTGCCGATTGCGGATATGTCGGTCGGTCAGGAGTTTTTTTCGGTATAGCCGGGTTTCGTCTTTGACGTGTGCCAGTCGTCCGAGGTGGTCTACGGGTGTGCCCATGGCGATCCCGGCGGTGTCGCCTGCGGCATGGATCTTTCTGCCTTTTCGGTCGAACACATCGCGTGCCCAACAAAGTGCCACATCTACGGCAAGTCCGTAGTTGTGCAGTCCTCCGCCGTTTTTCGGATTGCTCACATAGATCGACTTTGAAGTGCCGGCCACGGCGTTCCACATGGTTTGCTGCACCGACATGGGGCGCGTGGCGTCGAAAATGATAAGGCTGTATTGCGGATGAGCGCGTTTGAGTGCCTGTTGCGCCTTTTTGAGTGCTTGTGCCGCTTCGGGAAGCAAATAGGCCTTTCGGAGGTCGCGATAGAGGGTTTTTCCCACGAAATTATCGGGGCGGGCATACATCAGGCTCACAAAAACATCGGGCGCCACATCCTGCACATCGACCAGCCCTTGGCACTCCATGGCAAGTTCGGTGGAGGTTGTCTGTTGTCCCGAAAGAGAGCCGATCGGGAAAAGTAAGAGAAAGAGTAGTATGTAGCGTTGCATAAATCGCATTTTGCCACAAAAATACGATTTTTCACCAGAATGGAAAAGAAGCCCGAATGAATTGACTATATTTGTATCCAAAAGCAAGGCGTATGTTTCGTTTTATGTGCAGGAGTTGCCTGCGAGTCGCTTTGGCCGCAATGGCAACCCTTGGGGCGGAAGCCCGTGCCCTCCATTTCGATGAGTGCGATGTCGAGCCGGAAAGGTTCGGCGTCGCCGATTGGTTTCGCCGTCCCGTGGCGGAGGTCGGCATTTCGACGGGGCATGTGCTTGCGGTCGATGCCTATCAGCGTCAATGGTTGCAGGCAACACCGATGAGGAGTGTCCGCTTCGGGCTTCGCCACCGCACAAACTGCGATGAAACCGACGTTTTTGCAGCAGAATACGGCTATCCGGAATGGGGCTTGACGCTTTCCGTCGGCGACTACTCCGGCGTGAAGATGCAAAAACGCCCTTCGCCCGATTGGGGGCAGCTCGTTCCGGTCGATTATGTTTCCGACATGGGAACGCTCATTGCCCTCTACGGCTCGTTTTCGCGGCCGGTCTTGCGAAAGGGAGGCCGGCAGTTGGGGTATTCGTTGGAAAGCGGTTTGGCTTACAATACGCGCCCTTACGACCGAAACGGCAATATCGACAACGAACTGACGGGGTCGCATCTGCTTTTCTATTTCGGAGCGACGCTCTATGCCGCCTGTCGTCTTGACGAGAGGTTGAGCCTGCGGGCAGACCTTGCCTTTCGACATGTCAGCAATGGGGCACTCGACCGTCCCAACAAGGGAAGCAACGCCCTTGCCCCCGAACTGACCTTGCAGTATGATCTCGATGAAGCGCGGCGTTTGGCTTCTGTCGAAGGGCGATCGTTTCGGCCTTTTCGACCTTTTTGGTATGGCAAAGCCACATGGAGTGTGGGCGGAAGAACATTGCTCGAAGAATGGTTGCGCACGCAGTATGGCCTTTCGCCCGACGATCCGGACTATCGGAAGGCCGATTTTCGCCTTTACCCCACTTACAATTTGCAGCTCGACTGCATGCGTCGCTACCATCGTTGCCGAGCTTCGGGCATGGGGCTCGACCTTTTCTACATACCCTATGTGGAACGGCTGAAAACCCTCGCGGCCGTCGTCGATCCTGCCGCCCGTCATCACCCCTTTTCGGTGGGGTTGGCCTTGAAACACGAAGCGTTTTATGAACGTCTGTCGTTCTACATGAGTTTGGGATATTATCTTTTTCGCAGAACCGGCTATTTGCAGCCGATCGACGAAACGCCCTACTATGAACGTGTCGGACTGCGCTATCGTTTGTCGCGCTCAAAGGGTATGAGCCTCGGCGTCGGAGTGAAGGCACACAAAACCAAGGCTGATTTTGCCGAAATGTCGATCGGGTGGGAGTTTTGACGAGCGCGCGCGTGCCGCGACCCAAAGGAGGATGCAATGAAAAGATGTTGAAGCCGCGAAAATCGTCTGCCTCGATGAAACCGCCGTTTTTGGCTGCCATTTATACCCGAAATTTATGTTTTGCCGTTTTACCTTCGCTTTTTAGGCTACGACGTTGAAATTCAGTTGGTTTTGTGCGAAGGCAAGTGAAGGCAAACGCTTTTTGTGTTTTTCAAACGGCTGATAATCATAGTTGTTACGGTGAAAGCAAAATCGGCTGCTCCTTTCACCTGCTTCCGCTTCCCATGTGGGGAAAGCTTGCATTTTGAGCCGATGTGAAAGCAAAAAACGAATATA
>NZ_RQYI01000002.1 GCF_003859795.1 Alloprevotella sp. OH1205_COT-284
CTCCGCCGGACTTCCCACGCATCTCACGCGTGAAGAGGAGGCGGAGCTCCAAGCTCACAACCGGGCATTCCAAATCACTTCTCCCGCGGCGGAAATCTTTTGGGAAGTTTTCCGCCTTCCCCATCCCGAAGAAGAATGTCCTCTTCTTTCGGCCACCGAGATATTCCGCACCCTCCAACGTGCTTTTCCCTCCGCTCTCCGCGGCATGACGCCCAACAGTTTCGGCCGCATCCTCCGCGGTCTCGGCCTGAAACCCTTTCGCACTTCCCGCGCCATGTGCTACCGGGTGGTGCTGCGTGGATAACCAATACTCACAGGATAAAAATCAAACAATGCTAAAACGCTCTCTATTTCAGAGCAGGGATACTGTTCACTAAAAGTGTGTAAGCTCCCAAATTCTTAACTTCGTGGTGCAATAACAAATCAAACTAAGAACATTGGAGCTTACGATGCAACAAAGCTCGGAAATAATTTCCGAAAATGACCTCTTGCGAGGCAGGTTTTAATGAGTTGATGCGTGTTTTTGGGGGATAGTTTTTCCTAACAAGAGCGTTCTCTTTTTCTTGACGAACATTCCGGTAAACAAGGCAATGTTTTTGATCCTCGCCGTTGGCGTGGCTATGACTGTAGTTTCCAACTTCGCATCCCTCGCACGCGTTCAGGGGATTTTTCAACCGGTAGTGTCCTAAAAAATGAATAAAGTTTTGCGGACTCCTCAATAATTTGTTATCTTTGCAACGATATGTCAGATTTTTCAATTAAAGACAACTCAGAAGGTATAGCCTTAACTTCGTGGCAAGCTATCGTAATACTTCGACTCCCTCTAAAAAACTTCACCTAAGGACAATCGCCCCTCTAATGAATATAATATTTACCTAAGATATTTTAGCTATATCCATTATTATGTTGTACACTTTTCCTCTACATCTTAACATCGCAAATTCTTTGATATAGTGGAAGACTTTATTCGCAATAGTTTGTGACTGTCGGCTTTTGACATTGATTACTAAAATAAAAATTGTTTACCGAGGCTTCCATCAAGGAAAGAACGTTCCGAAGAAGTAAAAGTGTCTCTCAATATATGGAGAAAAAGTGACTCTTTTATTTAATATAACTCATGGAATGGGATGTGTATATCGGCCACTCTTTCATTCAACAAGTACCACTCATCAGGTTATTACATAGAATAAGATATATAAAACAGTAAACACAGCACAGGCTCAAATATATGTTTCGCATATATTCTAACTTTACTCAATAAGCGCATCAGTGATTATTTATGTTTAAATCAAAATATAAAGAAGGTTCCTTAGGTGGAGAACTCTTTAATGGCATGTTCTATACGGCTTTGGCTAAGTATAGTGGGATTGTGATAAACTTACTAATAACGGCTGTACTTGCTCGTATTTTATCTCCATCTGATTTTGGGATTATCGCAATTGCAACAATTGTGATAAATTTCTTTTCGACTTTGACTTCTGCTGGCATTGCACCAGCTATTGTGCAAAATAAAACATTGTCATATGAAGATTTGACCAGTATAAATACTCTTGTTATTATACTTTCGTTTATATCAACAGGAGCTTTTGTTTGTTTGATTCCATTAATCGTGTCGTTTTACGATAATTCCAGTCTTCTGTCAAATCTACTATATATTTTATCTATAAGTATTCTAACAGCTATATCAACAATCGTTCCAAATGCATTGTTGATGAAAGAGAAGCGTTTTAAATTTATAGCTATAAGAACATTCCTTGTACAAGTTACTATGGGGGGAATATCTATTATATTAGCTTATAAAGGGTTCGGAGCTTATTCTTTATTGGTTAATCCTGTTTTGGGAAATATTATTCTATTGATAATTAATTTTAGAGCATATCCTATAGGAGTGAGTTTTAAAGGGGGAGGGAGAAATATAAGAAAAATATTCTCATTTTCTATCTATCAAATGTTATTCAATCTAATGTATATGATATATAGGAATGTCGATAAAATACTAATAGGTAAAGTTTTTTCTGTACAAACATTGGGGTATTACGAGAAGTCTTATAGATTAATGATGTTGCCGCTTGATAACATTTCCAATGTAATGGGGCCTGTCCTTCATCCAGTATTAAGCAATTATCAGAGTGATAAGGATTTCTTATGGAAATCTTATTTGAAGATATTGAGTCTTTTATCAGAAATTGGATGTTTTGCTAACGTTGTTATATATTTCTCTTCAGGCGCTATCATTAACATTATTTATGGATCTCAATGGCATGATGCAATTCCCTACTTTCAAATATTGTCTTTGAGTATAGGGGTACAATGCATGCAAGCACCAGTAGGAGCAATATTACAATCCATTAATAGAGTTAAAGGATTATTCTTCGCTTCTATCATAATAACCTTACTAGTTCTATCGTCATTGGGAGTCGGTCTATATTATAGCAGTATGATAATATTTTGTTGGTGCCTTGTCATCAGCTTTACAATCTCGTTCGGCGTATATCAGCTATTTCTCCTATATTTTTTCAATAAGAGTCCAGTAGATATAATCAGAAGTATATCTAAACCGTTTATTTCTAACACCGTCTTATTCCTTCTCTTGTCCAATTTCAGTAATGACTACTTAATGCCCATGGATTTTAAACATTTATTGGTGTTCGTTGTGGCTATTTTGTTTTACCAAGGTATTGTTTATAAATTGGGCTTTATGGAGATGACAAAAAACTTGATAAAATCGACAACACAAAAATAATATATATGCTTGGAATAATTAGAATATATTTGTTGCATTACTTTCAATCATGGTTGCATATACGAATGAAACCACGAACATTACAGCTGCCTGTGACGTCAAAATGTAATTCAAGGTGTGTCACTTGTAATATTTGGAAATACAAAGAGAAATCGGATATTGATCCAATAGCATTAAAAACAGTACTATCAAATCCGTTCTTTTCTAGAGTCAAAAGCGTAGGTTTAAATGGTGGTGAGCCTTTTCTGCATCCGGAATTTGTAGAAGTAGTCAAGGCTGTTTTGTCTTTAAAACGTATCAAGCATATCACAGTCATTTCCAATTGTATCTGCCAAGAAAAGACACTTAAGACACTTGCAGAAATTTATCCTTTGTGTAAGCAAAAAAATGTAAAACTGCACATGCAGATTTCAATTGATGGCGTACACGCTATTCACAACAAAGTTAGGGGTGTCAAAATCTCATTTGATCGTTCTCTAAAGGTAATTCAAACATTAAAGAAAAATCCTGGAGTATATGTTGATAACTTTGATTTGGGATATACGATTTCAAAATATAATGTAGACTATATGGTGCAAACTAAAGAATATTTTCAAAATCTTAAAATTCCCATATATTTCCATTTAGCAGTACCCAATAAGCGCATTCATAATTTTAATAATGCCCCTTTCTCTGTTTTGACAGAGAAGCATGCGACTCAAATGGCAAAGGAGTTTTTCTATAGTATGCCTATACATGAAAAGAAGATAATCCAAAAAATCAGATACACTTTAATATATCTATATCTTGCAGGTAAAACAAGTAAAAGAATGTTTATCTGTGATTATCTTTATAGTGACATCACAATTAATGAGATTTTTGATACATTTTTGTGTGCAACGGCCAGTGATAAAGTTGGGAATCTATTGGAAAAGATACCGACTTATAAAGAGTATAATTCTTTAGTAGAACCAACAAGCAAGCATTGTGATACATGCATACACTATGCTAATGTACCTTCTTTATTGGGCTTATATACGTTTTTTATTTATAAAATTAAGACGTTTAAACATATTCAGCGTTATAATATATTTTCATGAGAATTACAGTAATAGGTTGGTATGGTACAGAAACAATTGGAGACCGGGCTATCTTTGCAGGATTAGTCTCTTTGTTTTCTGAAGTTTTTGGTGATTTAGACATTCGCCTAGGTTGTTTAGGTATAGTTTTATCAGAAAGAACGTTAGATGAAGATATAGAATTCTTAAAGAAATGCTCTGAGGGGTATAAACTTAATGTTGAATTATTTGACTCTCGTATCAAAAGAGAATTAGATCAATTCATAAATTGGGCTGACATTGTCTGTATGGGAGGAGGACCTCTTATGGAATTAGAAGAATTAGCCATACCTTTATATGCTTTTAGTAAAGCCAAGAAAAAAGGAAAATACACTTTATTGGCCGGATGTGGAATGGGCCCCTTTATTACAAAGAAAAAAATAAAAACAGCATTAAAAATCGCACGAGCATCTGACTTTAAAATATTTAGAGACGAGAAATCACTTTCAATATATAATTCATATGTAAGGGATGAAAATGATGCTGTTGCAGCGATTGATCCTGCAATCTTTGCTGTCAAGCACTTTCAAGCTATAAACGAAACAAAACCGAAAAATTATATTGCAGCCAATTTTAGAGAACCTACTTCTGAATATGGTGTCAATGTCAATAGACAATTCTTTTGTGATTATATGGAAGAGATCCTAAATAAAAATAAAGAAGATGTAATATTGGTACCTATGCATACGTTCGAATTTGGTGGTGATGACCGCTATATTTTGAATGCAATAAAAAGAATAGTTGCGAATGATAGAATACATGTTGAAAATAAACCAACATCATTGACTCAAACAATGGAATTATATGCCAATGCAACAGGATGTATCGGTATGCGTTTTCATGCCATTCTTCTTCAGACATTATTAAATGGAAAAAACATGATTCTTGACTATACAGATCCTATTAAAGGAAAAACGATCAATCTTATAAAACAATTCAATATTGCTGAGCAAGTCGAGAATAGATACTACTCACTTATTAATAATACAGGATGTCTAAGAACAAATATTATCGAGATGCCCACTTTAAAAATTGAGGATAGTATTATAAATAAGTATCGAAGTGTTTACATTAATCAACTTAAACAAATTCATTAGTATAATAGTCTTTTGAAAGTTCTACATATATGTTCTGATGATAAAGGAGGAGCAGGATTATGCTGTCTGCGACTTCATCAAGCCTTGTTAAATCAAGGTGTAAGAAGTAATGTTTTGCTTCTTAACAAAACTCGCCATGACGTTCCTCTTGTTTTTGAATATGGCAGAAAGAAATACTTCTTTTGGAGACTGTTTAATAAAGTGTTGAGATTGTTACATCTAAGGGTTACAAACTACAATAAAGCAAAGTGGTTATGCAAAAGAACCGGTGGGGTATATACCCTTCCTCTGTCTGTAGTTGATGTTGCGTCATGTAAATTGGTAAATGACGCAGATATTATACATCTGCATTGGGTCGGAGATTTTATTGACTATCCCTCTTTTTTTCGTAAAATTCAAAATCCAATAGTTTGGACACTGCATGACGAAAACTTATTTTTTGGAATTGCACATTATGAAAAACAGGCATTGTTTGATAACTACTTAGAAAAAAAATACTATGATATCAAATTAAAGATAATACATAGTGTATCTAATTTAAAAATAGTTTTCCTTTCAGAAATGATGTATGGTAAGTTTCATCATCATGAAATGATCAAAGGACGACATAGTTCTATCATCAATAATTCTGTTGACTGTAACAAATATAAGCCTTTCGATAAAAAAAAATCCAGACAGAAGTTCGGTATTTCAGAAACTGCAAGGGTCTTCGTTTTTGTTGCCGCTCTGATAACTGATCCACGTAAAGGCTTGATTCATCTTGTAGAAGCTATAGAACAATTGCAAATGGACGATACAGTAATTTTGGCAGTAGGTAATAACTTAGAAAAAGTCCAATTACCACATGTGTTTTCTGTCGGGGCAATAAATGATGCAGAAACAATCTCAAAAGCTTATTCTTGTGCAGATTATTTTGTGATGCCATCAAAACAGGAGGCATTCGCTCAGACCCCAATAGAAGCAATGGCTTGTGGTATTCCTGCAATAGTCTTTCCTGTAAGCGGAACAAAAGAACTGATAAATGATAACAATGGTATTATTGCAAACGGATTTACTTCTCAAGATCTGGAAATCGCTATTAGAATTGCTATAGCTCAAACATTTGATTCTAAAGCAATACGTCAAGACATGATAAATAGATTCTCTCCTGATAGTATAGCCAAGAAATATATTAATTTGTATAACGAGCTCTGATTTATTTTAATGAAATCCCAATACAACCCCAATTTTTAAAACCTTTCTGTTTTCACGATCAGTAGTTATACATGTAATTTTTGTTGTTTTAGAGAAATTCGCAGTAATCTCTTAAAATGAACAATAATTCAGAGAACTGTGTATTTGATACAGTGCACACTCATCGGAAAAAGTGTCAATAATTAAAGCCTCAGAAGTAATACGAATGTCTGTACAACCCACCTTTTTCAAAGAGCTATGCAAAAAAACATTGCTTTCATAAAGATAACAATAGTCACAGTCTGCTATAATGCAGTGAAAGAGATAGAGACAACAATGCTATCCGTACTGAACCAAACGTATCCGAATGTGGAATACATTATCGTGGATGGGGGGTCCACGGATGGAACCATGGAGGTGATAAATAAATATCGTGACAGGCTTTCTGCTGTAATCAGTGAACAAGATAAGGGAACTTATGATGCCATGAACAAAGGCATCGCGATGGCAACTGGCGATTGGATCAACTTCATGAATGCTGGTGACTCGTTTTGCACTATAGACGTTCTTTACCAAATGTTTAGCGACAAAATATCTGCGGACTGTGGTGTGTTGTTTGGAAACAGCCGTGAATATCGTGACAACATACTCTATTCAGTCAAACCAAGACCCTTCTATCTCAGTAAGAAAAAACATTTCTCTAAGGGTATCTGCCACCAGAGTATGTTCTTAAGAACTATGTTGGCGCGAAGATATCCCTTTGACTTAGCGTATCCTGTGGCCGCAGATTTCAATATGGTTTATCATATATTTAAGAATGAGCTGTATCGCTTCGAGTACAAGGATGTAGATGTCGCACAGTATGACCTTATGGGCTTCTCAAACAAGAATGTTGCACAGGCATACTATGAAGAGGCATGTATCATCAATCCCAATGCGAAAAACAATCGTCCTCTGCTCATGTTGAAAGGAAAAACAATCCATTGCATTAAGCAAGCTATTATCAAAATGCTAGGTCTTTTTCCCTCCTTGAAACGTAAACTGCGAGGAATCAACAAGATTGAACTCTAACTCTGCTCGAAGACATCTTGAGTAAATACTGTAAGGAAGCGACGAAAAAGAAAGTAACTGATATTATTTTATCGCATTTTCATGGCAAAGTGAATATCGAACGCCCTGCACAAAGTTAAAGAAACCAAAATAAACACTTTTGTATGATCCCCCCAAAAATACATTACTGTTGGCTCAGTGATGACCCATTGCCCCCTAAACTTCAACATTGTATCGATAGTTGGCGTCGTTTTTTACCGGATTACGAGATTATAAGATGGGATTTGAAGCGTTTTCCATTGGAGAAAAATATCTGGGTACGTCAAGCATTCGAGCGTAGGAAGTATGCTTTTGCTGCCGACTATATCCGTCTCTATGCCCTTGTAACAGAGGGTGGAATTTATTTGGACAGCGACGTAGAAGTGATTAAGTCATTCGACACCCTACTCCATCTCCCGTATTTTGTTTGCAAAGAAAATAGTCCACAAGGCTTAGAAGCTGCAGTATTGGGTGCAGAGCCGGAAACACCATGGCTCAAAGTCTGCTTAAACTACTACACAGGAAAGGCTTTCGTCGAAGCCAATGGTCATGAGAATACGAAGGTTCTGCCACGCATATTGAAAGAATGTGTTGAAAAGATGTTCAAAATTGAATACATCCTTTCGCCTAAGGATTTCGACGATGATGATTCTTGCGTATATGTTTTGCCATACGATTATTTTAGTCCAAAAAACTACGTTACCAAAAAACTTCAAGTAACCTCCAATACATATTCCATTCATCACTTTGCCGGTACATGGGTGCCTCTATGGAAGAAAATCGCCCTCTACATATGGGTACCATTTAGTATAAAATTCCCCACATTAGCCAAGCTGATCAAAAAATATGGATTACGTTAGACCGAGGACACAAGAATTCCCATTTTGGGCAATGTTTGTTTTGTTTCCTATAATCTCGATTATTGTATGGATCAGTAAAAAACAAGACATTGTCAATTATGATTACTTTTGGGTGCCTTTTTGTGGAGTAATGATTTTTTTTACCTTTTTGAGGCAAAAAAAATCATCCAATAGATTGGCAAAGATTTTATTGTTCTTTTCATGTTTGATCTTTCTAAAATACTTTATTCCTTGGTGGATATATGACTCCATAACCTTAAAAGCAAGTCTTATGGATGGTAAATGGATGATTTATCTTATTACTGCCATATTGTGGTTGAGTATTGTCGGTTCGCCTAAGATTATTCATGTTTATAAATATTGTATTTTCTTTTGTCTGATCTATATAGCTAAAGCATTATATATGATAGGTACGGGTACTTTATCAAGAGCCGGCGTCTTAATGGAAGCAAACTATGACGGTTTTATGATACTGATTGTGTACTGCTTTAGAGATGCAATACCAAATAGAAAAACATGGTGGGATTGGGTAATGATACTTGCAACATTGCTTACATTTTCTCGTACAGGATGGATATCATTCTTTTTAATTATTGCTTATAAGGCGTTTAGAAAAAATATTTTATATTTTGCTGCGCTTGTACCAATTGTTATGGTACTTGCTTCGTGGGGTGCTGAACTCAGAGGAGAAAGTGCTCATAACTTAGACCGTTTTGTATATTGGACACAAGCTATTAATTATTTCCAGAACACTTCGGTTGACAATGTGTTGTTAGGAGCTACTCCTGGAATCCCACTCCAAGTGGAAGTAATGCCAGAGTTTGCCTGGACAGTAGAAAAATTCGAGGATATGCATGCTTTGAATGGTATTTTCCCTTTTATGTTCCATAGCACATATCTTCGTCTTGCAATAACATGGGGTGTAGTTCTCGCATTACTCTATCCTTTTGCTCTTGTGAAGATTTTCTTAAAAACCGATTTCATACCATTAAAACAGCTATGCATAATAACACTTATACAGAGCTTTTCACTCTCCGCTTTAACATTGCAAAACGTTTCATTTCTACTGATGACAACTTTCTTCATGTGTTGGCAATATGATAAACAAATTCGTCTAAATTCAAAAATGTCTGTATAATGATAAAAAACAACTATTGTGGTAGATTCCCTAGGTTTATTGTTTTGCGACTATCAATGAGTCGCGTTGGCTGAGCAGTAAGCGCATACGTCCGCAGCTATTGAGGCTCATCGGCATAAAAATCGGCAAGAATGCGCATATCGGAGCTAACGTAACAATCACAATGAATTGTGTGCTGCTTACCCATTACTTGACTCCGCATAAGGATGGAAATCTGACATACGACACTGGAAAACTCACAATTGGCAACGACGTATTTATTGGAGCCAATTCCGTTATCGCTACTCCTGTAACAATAGGAGATAATGTCGTGATAGCAGCAGGTAGCGTTGTTACGCGAAATATACCAAGTAATTGCCTTGTGGGAGGCGTGCCGGCACGCGTGCTGAGAAACTTTGTAGTTGACAAATAAAAGAGTATAATGGGTTCGATTCTTGTAGGTAAGATTATTGATACCAACACCCTTACTATAAAAGGAATTCTAGAAACGAAGGGCGTTTACACTTTTCTTAATCCCGTATCCTATCTTGATGCTTTATATAATAAAGAAGTTTTTGCACAATTTGATGGAATATTTGCAGACGGAAATTTATTGGTCAAAGCAATAAAGTTCTTCTATGGAAAAGTCGTGGAACGTCGTAGTTTCGACATGACATCGCTTGCACCAGAACTATTTGAGTACGCTGGGGAACAGGGCAAGACTATATATATAGTGGCCTCCCGGCAAGAGCAGGTAGAAACTGCTGTAAAGATATTCACCGAGAGATTTCCCAAAGTACAAATAATAGGTTACCGCAATGGTTTTTTTACCCATGATCGTAATATGGATGAGGAGGCTCGATACATCTGTAAAGTGAATCCCGATTATTTAATCGTGGGTATGGGCGCATTGAACCAAGAAAAATTTCTGCTGAAGGTTAAGGATGCTGGATTTAAAGGCATAGGCTTTACTTGTGGAGGCTTTATTCATCAAACATCCCAAAACGAAATAGACTACTATCCAATGTGGGTAGATAAGGCAAACCTGCGGTTTATCTATCGTATGTGGAAGGAGCCACACACTCGTGTGCGTTATATCAAAGCAGGAATATTATTTCCTATAAGGTTCTTTATCGAACGCATATTCGGATAATCTATGACTCAACAAGAGATCTTCTTTGAACTGCTACGCTTTAGTATTGGCGTAATAAAAGAGATACCAGCATCGTTGAAAGAGGCCGATTGGCAGGATCAATTTGATATTGCCCAAAAGCAGGCGTTGCTGGGAGTATTATTCCATGGTATCAAGTTATTGCCAAAGGATTTGGCACCTCCGACACCATTATTGATGCAATGGGTGGCAGTAGCAGAACAAATCAGGAGACAGAACATACGTACGAACACTGACTGCGTGAAGTTACAGAAACATTTTAGAGCTATTGGTTTTCAAGCTTGTATACTGAAAGGACAAGGGAATGCAATGATGTATCCCGATCCCTATATACGTACATCTGGAGATATTGACATATATGTTAGTGGTGGAAGAAAGAGGGTGTTAGAATATGTCGAGAAGATCTGTCCTAAACAGATTGTTCGATACCATCATGTGGATTTTTCTGTAATGAAAACGCCAGTAGAAGTGCATTTCACTCCTTCGTACATGTATAATCCTTGGGCTAATTGCAAACTGCAAAGATGGTTCAATAGAAATATGGACGAACAGTGTTTCAACGAGGTAGAGTTGCCAGACGGAAACAGTAAGATAACGATTCCAACAACTGCATTTAATGTGATATATCAGTTAAGTCATCTTTATCGTCATGTATTCTCGGAAGGAATAGGATTACGCCAACTGGTAGACTACTATTACGTATTACAAAATGCTATGCATCTCGACCATATCACTTTGCGGAATGAGATGAAACATTTAGGTTTATACAAATTTGCTTGTGCCGTCATGTATGTGCTGCATGAAGTTCTTGCATTGCCAGAAAACAAAATGATAATTGCTCCGATGGATAAAATAAGAGGGAAATTCCTATTGGAAGAGGTTATGATTGGTGGTAATTTTGGGCAGTACGACACACGCCTGTCCTCAAGAGAGAACGAAGATAAAGTGCGGCGTTATCTTCGAATGTCCCTTCATAGCATGCGCCATGTCAAATATTATCCCGCAGAAGCCCTGTGTGAACCTATATTCCGTGCAAGTTTTGGTGTATGGAAGAAATTACACGCTTATACCCATTAGGGGACTGTATCAAAACTTTACCAAACAACAAGAATTCTTTATAAAATAAAAAAGGCTATCCAACATCTGTATTGTTAGATAGCCTCTTTTTTGTGATTCCGTTGGGGTTCGAACCCAAGACCCACGCCTTAGAAGGGCGTTGCTCTAATCCAACTGAGCTACGGAACCAAACTATTATTGTAGCAAAGTGCAATGAGATTGCTTTGCGAGTGCAAAAGTAGTTTTTTTTGCCGATATGACAAAATTAGAAGATGGTTTTATCCATATTTGAGGGATTAGTCGCGATAAAAAAGGTCGCGAGTGTAGACTTTGGTAAGAACATCGTCAAGTGAGGAGTCATAACGGTTGGCAATAATGGCTTGGGATTTGCGTTTGAACACTTCCAAATCGTTGACGACAAGACTTCCGAAAAAAGTTTCTCCATCTTGCAGAGTGGGTTCGTAGATGATGACAGTGGCTCCTTTGGCCTTGATGCGTTTCATCACCCCTTGGATAGAGCTTTGCCGGAAATTATCGGAGTTGGATTTCATGGTGAGGCGATAGACACCAATAATACATTCGCGTTCAGCACTCGGATTAAAGTCGCCTCGATTGAAATAATCATAGTATCCTGCTTGTTGCAGAACACGGTCGGCAATAAAATCTTTGCGTGTAGCATTGCTATCGACAATGGCACGAACGAGGTTTTGCGGTACATCTTGATAGTTGGCCAAGAGTTGCTTGGTGTCTTTGGGAAGACAATAACCACCATATCCGAATGAGGGGTTGTTATAGTGCGTTCCTATGCGAGGGTCAAGGCATACTCCGTTGATGATTTGCTGTGTGTCCAAACCTTTTAGCTCGGCATAAGTGTCGAGTTCATTGAAATAACTGACACGAAGTGCCAGATAGGTGTTGGCGAAAAGTTTGACAGCTTCGGCCTCAGTCAGTCCCATGAAGAGCGTTTCGACATCAGGTTTCAAAGCTCCTTGCTGCAAGAGAGAAGCGAAAGTGTGAGCGGCATCATCCAAACGTTGATCTCCTTCGGGACGCCCAACGATGATGCGGGAAGGGTAGAGATTGTCGTAAAGAGCCTTACTTTCACGAAGGAATTCCGGAGAGAAAAGAATATTTTCACTTCCTGTCTTTGCCCGTATCTGTTCTGTGAATCCTACCGGAATGGTGCTTTTTATGACCATAATGGCATCGGGATTGATTTGCATAACGAGCTTGATGACGGCTTCTACGGCTGATGTGTCGAAAAAGTTGCGCGTCGAATCATAATTAGTCGGGGCTGCAATAACAACAAAGTCAGCGTTGCGATAAGCCTCCTCTGCATTGAGTGTTGCAGTAAGATTTAGAGGCTTTTCTATAAGATATTTTTCTATGTAATCGTCTTGAATAGGAGATTTACGACTGTTGATCATTTTTATTTTTTCAGGAATAATATCAACAGCCGTTACACGATGATGTTGAGCGAGTAAAACGGCTATACTCATACCCACATAGCCGGTTCCGGCCACAGCAATTTTATAACTTTTCATGAGGAATAGGAAGTAATCAATTTTAATAATAGAAGTTTTCAACAAAGAGAAAGTAATTCTTCGGGAGATAAGAAATAATATTCCGCTTCCAGAGCACGAAGAACGATTTCATCTCGAAATCCCCAAAAAACAAGTGCACAATTTATGCCGGCCGCACGAGAAGTTTCAAAATCAACTTCGCTATCACCGACATACAGCGTTTCTTCCGGAAGAGCCTTCAAACGACGCATGGCTTCGAGCACTCCAGCCGGATGGGGCTTTCGCCGAATCTCGGAGCTTTCTCCTAAAGCGACGGAAATGGTGTCAGCAAAGAAGCGTTTGTGAAGTTCTTGCACGGCAGTATCGACCTTATTGCTGACGAGTCCGATTCGAACTCCTCGCCGGTGAAGCTCTTCCAAAAGTGGAGGTATCCCGGGATAGGGTACGGTATTATCAAGGCAATGTTCGAGATAGTACGTACGAAACGCAACAAATACCTTTTCTATAAGAATAGAGTCTGTATGGTTTGGTACACATTGAGTGATCAGATTACGAATGCCATTGCCTAAAAATGCCCGCACCTCGTTTTTGCTACGTTGTGGCAAACCATACATTTGCAGTGCATGATTGACGGCAACAGACAAATCTGTCAAGGTATCAAGAAGTGTTCCGTCGAGATCAAAAAGAACTGTCGTAATCATATATTATATTCAGTCTCGTTTTTATTTCAAGATATAAATCCCTTTTCACCAATATAGAAGGTTTTTCGGAGAAAAAGGGATCTATTCCGAATATTTACGAAGATGTACAACGGCATTATGCAATCCCGTCAAAGAGGAGGGAAAAGTAATGCCAAACTTCTGCAAGCGAGAAAGATCCAAAGATAAATTACGCGTCCAAGATTCGTCCGGCAAGACCAAATCAGAGGGTTGCACATCTAACCAACCTTTATCGAATAAGGATTGCGCGGCAGCCAATTGAAGGTCGAAAGAAGAAAGGTCTGTGGTAGATCCAAAATTATAGACTCCACCGGGAAGCGCAAAAGCAGCTTCAATTCGACGTACAACTTCCCAAACATTTGTCACACCGCGTCTTTCTGCGGTGGAAGCACGCACTACTCCACTCTCTCTTGCCGTAGAAATCAATCCTATCAAAAGACCGCTCTTCTGCGGTAGCGGAGAGCCGGGGATATCATACATCCATGTGAGTCGCAATCCGACGGCCGACGGCAATAAATCCTGCACATCGAGTTCTGCCTGCAACTTGTGATGTCCGTAAACGCTACGGGGTGCAAGCTCTTGCTCTTCCACATTAGGCACCTCGGCATCAACACCATTGTATACCTGCTCCGAACTTGCATATACCAATTTGGCTCCAATAGCGGCAGCTGCACGAGCAACATTGACAGCCCCCGCAACATTAACAACAGCACTATCCTCGGGATGCTCTTCGCAATATTTCGTATTCGCAAGGGCGGCCAAATGCACAACAGCCTTTGGCATATGTTCCATAAACACAGACATAACCTGCTCTCCATCTGTGACATCCAAGTCTTTACTACTCATGGCAATCACTTCATGAGAAAGTCCCAAAAATCGTGTCAGTCTACATCCGACAAAGCCGGCTGCACCGGTAATCAATATTTTCATAATCGTAAATTCACTCTTAAAAGGACATTATATCAAGCGTTCAAGACAGAGATTTCAAGCATCACATCTGTCAAAGGACGATCGGCATTTCCCGTTTCGACATTTTGGATGTGTTCCACGACATCAAGCCCTTCAACAACTTCCCCAAACACGGTATATTGGCCATCTAAGAAGGGAGTTCCTCCTATCGTGGTATAAGCCTCTCGTGCAGTTTTTTCAAAAAACTTTTTTTGTTTGGCAAATGCTTTTGCTTGGTCTCTCAATTTCTCTTGAAGCTCCAACAGCGATTCACGATTGCGATCACGACGCATTTGTAAAATCATTTCGCGATACTCTCCGTTCAGCCGTTGAAACTCCATTTGTTCGGCCTGTAATCTCATCTGTTGTTCGATCTGAGATAACTGCCCCTCATTATAGACCTTTCCCCAAACAATATAAAACTGACTTCCGCTCGAACGTCGTTCCGGGTTTAGTTCGTCACCTTGGCGGGCAGCCGCCAAAGCTCCTCGTTTATGAAACAATTCAGGATGTATTTCTGCTTCGAGCGTATAGCCCGGATCGCCCATTCCCAAAAGCGTTTCGGAAGAAGCCCCTCGACTATCCGGATCTCCACCTTGTATCATGAAGTCGCGAATCACTCGATGAAAGAGCGTTCCATTGTAGAATCCCTCCGTCACTAATTTGATAAAATTGGCACGATGAAGAGGGGTTTTATCATATAAACGGACAATGATAGTCCCTTTTGTCGTCAAAATTTTTAGTTGTGACATTTCTTTGTGCAATAGCATACAACACTTTACTAACCGAAAGAGAGTTCCTCTGCCTCAAAGCCTATTTGCATAAGAGGCAAGAAACGACAAGCGTTTTTCTTCCTTCAATCAAATGCGAATATACATGTTTTTCTTTATATATTAAAAAGAAAAACTTACTTTTGCTCTTCTTTTCCTTTACTTTTCCCATGCTTATTTCTATCTGTCCCGAATTCCGCATTTCAACCGATCTTTTGCAGATGAAAATCGAAGCACAAGATGGGTTGCTCCAAGCACAAATACGTGCGACTCCCGGACACACCACGCTACGCCTGCCGGCAAACTTTGATTTTTCTTCTTCCTATCGACAAACTTGGCTTCGAAAAGTTATTGCCGACATACTCCGCTGGCAATGCCGACACCTTCTCACGCCACGCATTACAGCATACGCAGAACGCGGAGATCTGCATTTCAACAGAATCGTCTACAAAGATATTCGTTCGAAATGGGGATCGTGCTCTTCTCTGAAAAATCTCAATTTTTCGGTTTGGCTACTCCTCCTTCCCTCTCATCTGATTGACTATGTCATTTGCCACGAACTTGCTCATCTCAATCAACTGAACCATAGTGCCGATTTCTGGAAAGAGGCCGATCGCATATTGAATAAAGCCGGAGAAGCCCAAAAATTAGACAAAGAGTTGAATAATTTTATCCGCTCATCCCTCGACAATAAAACATCACGATTTTAATTCCTCGGCGACTTCTCTCAATACACACAGTTGTATCGGAATATTTTTACAATGGAGATAGTGTAAACTGAAAAACGGCCTTTCGTGTTGATCGTTTTCACCACTCGGAATCAACAAACAACCGCAATCATTGAGTTTTGGCTCTTTGATTGCGGTTATTTCTTTACAAACATGAGTTATTAGGGATATACTTCCAACTATTTGTGAGCATTCCTCCAATATTCATTTATTAAAGTTGTTATCAATACTCTCCCATTTGTTCGGCAACTTCACGATTGACACGCTCGGCAAATTCGGAAACAGCCATAATCTCCTGCGAATTTCCTTGCTGTCCTTGCAAGCGAACAGCAACTGTTCCGTCGGCCGCCTCTTTTTCTCCCACAATGAGAAGATAAGGAATGTGTTTCATTTCGTTATCACGAATTTTCCGACCGATCTTTTCACTGCGATCATCAACAAGGGTACGCACATTGGCAGCTTCAAGGCTTTCACGTACTTTTTGTGCATAATCATTGTACTTGTCGGAAATGGGAAGCACTACGGCCTGATCAGGCATAAGCCAAAGAGGGAATCGGCCGGCGGTGTGTTCGATCAATACTGCAACAAAACGCTCCATTGAACCGAAAGGTGCACGGTGAATCATCACGGGACGATGCTTTTTGTTGTCCTCTCCGGTGTATTCAAGTCCGAAACGTTCGGGTAGATTATAATCGACTTGAATAGTACCTAATTGCCAACGGCGACCAAGCGCATCCTTCACCATAAAGTCAAGTTTCGGGCCATAGAAAGCGGCTTCTCCGTATTCGATACGGGCGGGAAGCCCTTTTTCTTGACAAGCTTCTATTATGGCTTGTTCCGCTCGTTCCCAATTTTCTTCGTTACCGATATATTTCTCACGTTCAGTTTGATGACGGAGAGAAATTTGTGCCTCAAAGTTGTCGAATTTAAGAGCTCGGAAAATAATCAATATGATATCCATCACATTGAGGAACTCCTGTTTCACTTGATCCGGGGTGCAGAAGATGTGTGCATCATCTTGCGTAAAGCCACGAACACGCGTAAGTCCGTGAAGCTCTCCGCTTTGTTCATATCTATAAACAGTACCGAACTCTGCAAGACGCAACGGCAGCTCCTTGTAGGAACGTGGTTTCCATGCATATATGGCGCAGTGGTGAGGACAGTTCATGGGTTTGAGGAAATACTCCTCTCCCTCCTCCGGTGTTGTGATCGGCTGATAAGAATCTTTGCCGTATTTGGCATAATGACCGGAGGTGACATACAGATTCTTCGAACCAATATGAGGAGTCATAACCTGCTCATATCCGAAGCGTTTTTGTATTTTCTTCAAAATATCTTCGAGGCGCAGGCGCAAAGCCGTTCCCTTAGGCAACCACATGGGCAAACCTTTTCCTACGAGATCGGAAAACATAAAGAGTTCCATCTCTTTTCCTATCTTGCGATGATCCCTACGTTTTGCTTCTTCAAGGAGCAAGAGATATTCATCCAATAATTTTTTCTTGGGGAACGTGATTCCATAGACACGTGTCATCATCGGACGTTTCTCATCGCCACGCCAATAAGCAGCACTCACGGCCAACACTTTTACAGCCTTGATCGGTGCCGTGCTGACAAGATGAGGCCCTCGACAAAGGTCGGTAAACTTCCCTTGCGTATAAGTCGTGATGGTGCCATCTTCCAAATCGGCAATCAGCTCATTTTTATAGTTTTGCCCGAGCTCTCCGAAAAACTTAATGGCATCTCCCTTCGATATTGCGGTACGGACAAGAGTTTCCTTACCTTGTTGGAGTTCGACCATTTTCTTTTCGATTTTCACGAAGTCTTCTTCTCTAATGGTCACTCCTTCCGGAGGCATCACATCGTAGTAGAAGCCGTTTTCTATGGCTGGGCCGATACCAAACTGTGTTCCCGGCCAGAGTTCCTGCATCGCTTCCGCCATAAGGTGGGCGGAAGTATGCCAAAACGTGTGTTTACCTTCGGCATCCTCCCATTTATATAGCGTAAATTCTGCATCTTCGGTAATGGGGCGATTGAGTTCTATCGTCTTTCCATTCACTCCGCAAGATAAGACATCCTGAGCCAAACGACTCGAAATGCTTTCTGCTATCTGCATACCCGTCACTCCGCTTTCGTATTCGCGGATGCTGCCATCGGGAAAAGTGATTTTTATCATCGTGAGTATGAAGTTTTGTTGTTTGTCTTTATCAAAGATGCCATAAGCATCTAAATATTACGGCAAAGTTAGCAGTTTAGAGGCGAACGGCCAAAAAATGTTTTGTTTTTTCGATCATACAGCGCGTTTTCGCATAATGTAAATTTCTGAGTTCGACAAGAAACAGGAGGGAGGATTGTTTGTTGTTTTACAGAAAAAGGAGTATCTTTGTTCGTCTACGCCAATGCTCGCGCCTTTGCGCCGAATATGGCGTGATTGGACTTCCAACGATGTATTTCACTCACAATTTCGATCCATGCACCCTTCTTTATTTCATACATCTCCCTATACCGGTCTGTCTGCTTTTATTACCCGTTATTTTGAATACAAAGTGCAAAAGCTATCCATCAATGCCGAATTCACTTGCCCCAACCGAGACGGCACAAAAGGAAGAGGAGGCTGTACCTATTGCAATAATCAAACTTTCAACCCCGAATATTGTGCGACGGAAGAGAGCGTACGGCAACAACTGGAACGAGGAAAAACTTTTTTCAGACGCGCACAATTCAAACGCGCCCAACGCCGTGGGAAATCACTTTCGGAAACAGAAAAGAAGATGAAATTCTTGGCTTATTTTCAAGCCTATACAAACACCTATGGCGAGCTTGATCGCTTGAAAGACCTTTACGAAGAAGCCCTTTCGGTAGAAGACGTGGTAGGGCTGGTCGTTGGGACACGTCCCGATTGCATGCCCGATGAGTTGCTGCAATATTTTGCACAACTACACAAACGCAAATTCGTACTCATCGAATATGGAGTGGAAAGTACAAGCGACATCTCTTTGCAACGCATCAATCGAGGTCATGATTATGCCTGTTCGGTCGAAGCCATTCGGCGTACGGCCGCTCTCGGCATTCCCGTGGGTGCACACCTCATTTTGGGATTGCCGGGAGAATCTCGAGATTTCACTATCGGACAAGCCGAAACAATCAATAAACTCCCCATATCCACACTCAAACTGCATCAATTGCAAATTGTGAAAGGAACGGCCATGGCACGAGAATTTGAAATGCAACAACAAAAGGCTGTTCAAAACGCTGATTTTCAAACGGACTTTCACCTCTATTCGGCAGAAGAATATGCCACACTTGTGGTAGACTTTCTCGAACATCTTCGTCCGAACATAGCAGTTGAGCGTTTCACTTCGTCTTCCCCTCGCTCATTGCTCCTTGCTCCCGATTGGGGACTGAAAAACTATGAGTTTACTGCATTGGTGGAAAAAGAGTTTGCCAAAAGAGGTACTCAACAAGGTTGTAGGCTGCCATAAATTTCCCCTTCACCATGTTTGTTCAAACACAGTGAAGGGGAAACGGATGAATAACCGCGATCAGACGGCTTATCGAACACATGCCAAAAATCGTGCTCAGAAGTGTCTTCGGTTCTTTGATGCGTTACAAATAAACTTTACTTCTCTTCTGCAATGGGAGTCAAACCCATTTTTCGGGCACGCTCGATGACATACGCCAAACCGGCCTCATGATCATTGGGCACATGCCCGTCAAGAATGGCATCTTTCAAAGAAGATTTCAATGCTCCGATCTCGGCACAAGGCGGCAGTCCGAAAATACGCATAATTTCCGATCCATCGACAGGTGGTTGAAAATTACGAATCCGGTCTTTTTCTTCGAGCAGAACCAATTTGCGACGCACCAAGCGATAATTTTCATGAAAGCCCCTTTTGCGTTGCTCGTTTTTCGAGGTGATGTCCGCTTCACATAACATCATCAAATCATCTATATCATCGCCGGCATCAAAAAGCAATCGTCGAACGGCAGAATCCGTAACCTCTTCATCTGCAATATTGATAGGACGCATATGTAATTCGACAAGTTTCTCTACATATTTCATGCGCTCGTCCAATGGCAGCTTCAAACGACGAAAAATCGGCTTGATCATCTTCATGCCGATATAGTTATGATTGTGGAACGTCCATCCGAGTTTGTTGTCCCAACGCTTAGAGCGGGGTTTCCCGATGTCGTGAAACAACGTTGCCCAACGCAAAAAAAGCAAACGGTCTTTGGAAAAGAGAGGCTCTTGGGTTTGTGTTTTTTCCGAATGTTCGGCTTCGGCCTCTTTCTGTTTACGCACCAAGTTTTCAAGCACTTCGAGCGTATGATAAAAGTTATTTTTATGTTTCCGCCCATTTCGCTCTTCCACAATGTCGAGCGCAGAAAATTCCGGTAAGATGAGTTCCAACAGACCGCAACGATGCAGTTCCACCCAACCTTTGGAGGGATGAGCGGCCAGCATTATTTTGTTGAGCTCGTCAATAATGCGTTCTTGGGAAATAATTTTGATACGTTCACGATTACGCTTCAACGCCTCAAAAGTAGACTCTTCTATACGGAAATTGAGCTGAGTGGCAAAACGAATACATCGCATCATGCGAAGCGGATCATCGCTAAACGTGATGTCGGGATCAAGCGGTGTGGTTATTATTCCCGCTTGCAAATCGTCGAGTCCGCCAAAAGGATCTACCAACTCACCAAAACGAGCAGCATTCAGACAAACGGCCAAAGCATTGATGGTGAAATCGCGACGACGCTGATCATCGTCAAGCGTTCCATTTTCCACAATAGGTTTACGAGAATCATGGGTATAACTTTCCTTTCGTGCACCGACAAACTCCACTTCCTCCTCTATCCGAACTCTTTCGCCCTCTTTTTCCACGGTATGCTTCCACTTTACCTGAGCCGTACCAAAGTTTTTGAAGACGGTGCAACGTGCATTTTTCCCTAATTTCTTGGCAAAAGCCTGTGCCACTTCTATGCCCGACCCGACAACGACCACATCTATATCTTTTGAAGGACGTTGTAGCAGAAGATCGCGCACATATCCACCGACGATGTAGCCCTCCACTCCCAACTCATCTATCGTTTCAGACAACAACTTAAAAATAGGGGTGGACAATATTTCCGCAAACTCGGAAGTAGAAAGAGTTTTCATAAATGCAAATCAAAAAAATAAAAGCGAGATGGTCAAGACGACCACCTCGCTCTTTTGAAATCTAATCGGACGTCAGATTATTCGGCGCGGAGCGTGAAACGCTTAAAGGCAGTTACGGTCAAGCCTTTCTGCACACCATCCAGATATTGAGCCACAGAAAGGGATTTATCCCAAATAAATTCTTGTTCGAGAAGGCAAACCTCCTTGAAGTATTTGCCCAAACGTCCTTTGGCAATGTTTTGAATCATTGCCTCATTGAGGTTGGCTTCTTTCTCGGCGGCAGTGGTAGCTTTGAGTTGGCGAATTTCATCAGCTTGCGCTTCTGTGATGTTTCCTTTACGAACGCCTTCCTCAATATGCTCTTCACTTTCGGCAATGTAAGAGTTGAAACCGGCCTTCTTAATGGCAGCTTCAACAGCTTTCTGTACTTGTTCAACCTTTGTTTTTTCCACAGCCACCTTAAATTCGGTGTCTTTCACTTCTTGTGGAACACTGCTTTCGTCAATAGCCACGGGGCTTGCAGAAGCAATTTGCATGGCCACGTTGCGACCCACGGTTTCATCTCCGGGGCAGGCATTGAGAGCCACGAGGGCACAAAGCATGTTGTTGTTTTGGTGATTATAAGCGGCGAGGCATTCACCTTCCACAACCTGATAACCGTCAAGCTCCATTTTTTCGCCCGTGATTCCGGATTGATCGGTGATACGTTCCGACACAGTGCGGCCGCCAATGTTGAGTGCCTTAACCTCTTCAATATCTTTGCAACGGGCAGCAATGGCCGCATCAAGGATTTCATGGGTGAGGGCTACGAAATCGGCATTTTTGGCAACAAAGTCGGTTTCACATTTGAGAGCGAGAATAGCACCGAATTTGCCATCTACTTTTACAAGCACACAGCCTTCCGCCGCTTCACGATCAGAACGTTTTGCGGCAATGGCTTGTCCGCGTTTGCGAATGAGTTCTACGGCTGCATCAAGATTACCCTCGGCTTCGGCAAGGGCATTTTTACAGTCACTCAATCCTGCGCCGGTCAATGCACGCAGTTTTTTAATATCTTCAATTCCTACTGCCATTTGGATATAGTGTTTTGCGAGTTTTGTAGTGATAAGAAAGGTCACAAGGTCAATCGGCCGGAATACTATCATTCTTCTCTACCGACTCACCTTGCAACCTCGTGATCAATATTATTCAGCCGTTTCAGCAGCCTCTGCAGGAGCTTCCTCTGCTTTTTCTACACGGGCACGCTGATTGCGACGAGGTTTGGCTTCGCCCTCACCGGCAGCTTCGGTATCAACTTTTTCCATCTTGCGTTCTTCAATACCTTCTGCAATGGCTGCACAGCAAGCGTCGAGAATCACCTCTACACTTTTGGTTGCATCATCATTTGCAGGGATGACATAGTCCACAAGATTGGGATCGGCATTGGTATCAACGATGCCGAATACAGGAATACCCAAGCGAATGGCTTCCTTCACAGCGATGTGTTCTTTGCAAACGTCTACCACAAACAGAGCTGCGGGAAGGCGGGTCAGGTCGGCAATAGAACCGAGGTTCTTTTCCAACTTGGCACGTTGGCGACTGATTTGCAGAATTTCACGCTTAGAAAGATTGGAGAAAGTGCCATCTGCGGTGAGCTTGTCGATGTTGGCCATTTTCTTAACAGCCTTTCGAATGGTGGGGAAGTTGGTGAGCATACCACCGGGCCAACGCTCAGTCACATAAGGCATATTTACGGCAGCAGCTTTTTCGGCAACTGTCAGTTTGGCCTGTTTCTTAGTAGCTACAAAAAGAATGCGACGACCGGACTTTGCAATTTGTTTGAGAGCTTCGGCAGCTTCGTCGATTTTTGCAACAGTCTTATGAAGGTCTATGATGTGGATGCCATTACGTTCCATAAAGATATAAGGAGCCATGGCGGGATTCCACTTACGTTTGAGGTGGCCGAAGTGACAGCCGGCCTCGAGAAGAGTTTCAAAATTTGTTCTGGACATTTTGAAGTGTATTTATGTTTATCTTTCCTATAAGTTGTAGGGCATTCTAACGCAAGATGCTTCAAACGTATCAGAATCCTATGATTTGAGGAGACACGTGCCCATTGTTTTATATTTCTTTTCTGCTTTGTTTCGAGCCGAAAAGATGTCAACCAATCCGCAGGTAGTGCAAGGAGTTTTGTCTATACAGTCCTGCAAATTTGGAAGTTAAACGTTTTTCCTAATTCAGCAAACTTGCCGATAATACAGATTAACGTTTGCTGAATTGGAAGCGGCGGCGAGCTTTGGGCTGACCGGGCTTTTTGCGTTCGACTTGACGAGGATCGCGTGTCATGAAACCTTCTGCGCGAAGAGCTTTTTTGTCATCGGCATTGATTTTCACGAGTGCACGAGCAATGGCAAGACGCAATGCTTGGCTTTGTCCCGTAAAACCACCCCCATAGAGATTTACCTTGATATCGTATTTCTCAGTGGCGTCCAAAAGGGTAAGGGGTTGTTTCACCACGAATTGAAGAATGGTAGAGGGAAAATATTCGGTGAGGTCACGCTTGTTGATGGTGATCTTACCGGTGCCCTCGGTCACAAAGATGCGGGCAACGGCGCTCTTACGACGGCCCAATGCGTTGATCATTTCCATGTGTCAGTGGGTTTACTTAATGGTGTTAATATCAATAACTTTGGGGCTTTGAGCTTCGTGCTTGTGAGTGGCGTCGGTATAGACGTAGAGATTGCGAAGCATTTGAGCACCGAGGCGATTTTTGGGAAGCATGCCCTTAACGACACGACGGAGGAGTTTATCGGCACCGTTGGGTTTGGAAAGAATCGAAGCAGGTGTGTGTTCTCTCTGTCCGCCGGGGTATCCGGTATAAGTGTAGTACACGCGATCGGTCATCTTTTTACCGGTCAAAATAAATTTGTCGGCATTGATGATAATTACATTGTCGCCGCAGTCTACGTGAGGGGTGAAGTTTGGCTTATACTTACCACGAAGGAGCTTGGCAACTTTTGAGGCAAGGCGACCGAGAACTTGATCGGTTGCATCTACCACTACCCATTCTTTCTGAACGGTTGCTTTGTTGGCAGAAATGGTCTTGTAGCTTAAAGTGTCCATTCTAAGTTTTAAAAATTTGTAGTTACTAAGGGGATTTCCCCGAAAAAATAGATTATCTTCATCTGCGATTCACTAACCACTATTTTAGGCCAAAGAAAAATAGCTATTAACACGCAAATGTTTCGCCTCAAACAAGAGGTCTTTGGATAATATTCGGCATGCAAATTTACTTCTTTATTATTACAACGCAAATGTTTGTCATGTGTTTTTCTCTAAAAACAGAGTTTATTTTGTCTTTGTGCGCTTTGCACATGGCATATTTGCATGAAACAGGTCAATATCATTCAAAGTAAGTCGCCCTTTCCGCGCAAAGCAGCATCTTTTTGAAGTAATGACTTCTCATTGAAAAATCCGCAATTCTGCCACAATCCGACACAAAACCGCTGCGAAACTCACTGCCGAGAACATCGAATTTGCTTGTCGGCACATGAAAATGGCAAAGACCTCCTATAAATTAAAAAAGGCCTTTCAAACAAAGGTCGAACATCCCAATCACCCAAACGGGAAGCAAGTAGGAAGTTGTGAAATTTAGGTCTGTGGCAGATTTTTCTACTCGTTACTCCGTTTGCACTACTCCTTTGATAAATGCGCCCCGACACATTGAAAGAATATTCGGACAATCCGAAGAGGAGATGCCGCCATTCTTTTATAAAAAAGCCACATTCCGCCCCTACCAAGAGTTTTTCTCGTTTTTATCTACATTGTCTACACTACCCTACTTAAACATCAGATATATAATCTGTTGCGAATGTAGACAACACGAAAAAAAAACTACATTCGTTGGCACAACCTACACAGAACATCGGGAAGGAATACCAATGTCCGAACTCACAATCATGTAGGCAGTGTAGTTTTTGGGAAAATCCGTCTACATTCATTTTTGTCTGTGTATCATTGACTTAACCTTCTCCCATGTATATCGGCAAATCGCCACATACATTCGCATACCACTGAATTTCAAGGAGATGAAAGGCATAGTGTATGTTTTTCGACGATTTTACGAGATCATCATTGGAGAAAGGTACATAACGAGCCTTCTCCTTATTTGACGAGAGGCTTTTTGAAAAAGGAAACTCGAAGTTCCATTATACAGGGCTTCGGGAAAGTTTTTATGCGATGGGGAAGTTTACCGGACAGCGATAAATAATTGGTATCCGATAAAACTTACCGGACACCAACATTTTTAATCTTCCAACTTTCGATAACGAATACGCTTGGGCTCTTCCGTTCCCAATCTCTTAGCTTTATTGATTTCATAATCGGAATAGCTGCCCTCGAAATAGAAGACATTTCCGTCGCCCTCAAAAGCAAGGATGTGGGTACAAATTCTATCAAGGAACCAACGGTCGTGACTAATAACAACGGCACATCCCGCAAAAGCTTCAAGTCCTTCTTCCAAGGCTCTTAAAGTATTGACGTCAATATCATTGGTGGGTTCGTCCAGCAATAGCACGTTTCCTTCTTGTTTGAGTGCAAGAGCGAGGTGCAAACGATTGCGCTCGCCACCGGAAAGCACACCACACTTTTTTTCTTGATCGGCTCCCGAAAAGTTGAAACGAGAAAGATAAGCACGTGCATTGATGTCTTTTCCACCCATGCGCATCAGTTCATTGCCCTGCGAAACAACCTCATAAACACTCTTTTGCGGGTCTATATCTTTGTGTTGCTGATCGACGTAACTGATTTTCACCGTTTCACCGACTTCAAAGGTGCCGGCATCTGCTTTCTCCAATTCCATGATGAGGCGGAAAAGCGTGGTTTTTCCTGCACCGTTGGGGCCGATGACTCCAATAATGCCATTGGGAGGCAGCATAAAGTTAAGATCGGAGAAAAGCGTTTTCTCGCCAAAAGCTTTCTTCACATGTTGGGCTTCTATGACTTTGTTGCCCAAACGAGGGCCATTGGGAATGAAGATTTCGAGATGTTGCTCTTTTTCCTTTTGGTCTTCATTGAGCAATCTGTCGTAAGAATTCAGACGGGCTTTTCCCTTGGCTTGTCGGGCTTTGGGAGCCATGCGCACCCATTCCAATTCACGTTCCAACGTTTTGCGACGCTTTGAAGCCACTTTTTCTTCCTGCTCCATTCGTTTAGACTTCTGCTCCAACCAAGAGGTGTAATTGCCCTTCCAAGGAATGCCCTCTCCTCTGTCGAGCTCCAAGATCCAGCCGGCCACATCGTCGAGGAAGTAGCGATCGTGGGTTACGGCGATCACCGTGCCTTCATATTGGTTCAAATGTTGTTCGAGCCAATCGATGCTTTCGGCATCAAGGTGGTTGGTGGGTTCGTCGAGCAAAAGTACATCAGGCTTTTGAAGCAACAAACGACAAAGAGCAACTCGACGCCGTTCTCCTCCGGAGAGATGTTCGCACTTCTGTTCTGCCGGGGGACAGTGAAGTGCTGCCATGGCTCTATCAAGACGGCTATCCAAATTCCACGCATCAGTGGCGTCGATGAGGTCTTGCAATTCGCCTTGTCGAGCGAAGAGTTCATTCATCTTATCGGCATCTTCATAATACTCCGGAAGTCCGAACTTATTGTTTATCTCTTCGTATTCGGCGAGAGCATCCACAATGTGTTGCACTCCCTCTTGCACCACCTCGCGTACCGTTTTGTTGTCGTCCAAATGAGGCTCTTGCGGCAAATAGCCCACAGAATAACCGGGAGAAAAAACAACATCTCCTTGATAATCGGTGTCTAACCCGGCAATGATTTTCATCAATGTGGATTTACCGGAACCATTCAAACCGATGATACCGATCTTTGCTCCATAGAAGAAACTGAGATAAATGTCTTTAAGAATTGTTTTGTTGGTTTGTTTGATCGTTTTGGACAGACCAACCATTGAGAAGATAATCTTTTTATCGTCTACCGTTGCCATATTTATTGATTTTATTTTTTGAAATCGAGTAAGAAATTCAACATTGCTTTCATGGCCTGCACGCGAATGCTTTCGTCGGCCAAACATTCAAAGGGGAAACCCATGGTGATTGTTTTATGTTTTCTTCCGGGAAATGCCACCCCTGCGCTATAACCGTCTACACCATAAGAGAATGCAGAAAAAGCCCCTTCTGCAGGACTTAGAATGTCACTCTGCCGGCAGGCAAAGTGCTCCCGATTATGATGATTGTAGATCGGCAAGTCGAGTTTCAGACCTCTGAAAGTTCCCAAGGTGTCATGGCGCAAGGTGCCCTCGTGTTCAAGATGCAAAACTCTCCGAAGGAAATCACGTTCTTCCTTGGCTTGCATATCACTACCGATGAAACTGCCACTCACCATGATATTTCCTCCTTCTTTTTGAAAGTGCTCCAACAGCTTTCTCGAAGACATTGGAAAAGTTTTGTAATACTTCAAGTTGTAGGGCACATCTCGCTGCAAACCACAGACATAGTCTATCACGGCAAAGCGTTTCAATTCGGAAGGTGCCATCGCGGCGAAAGCCTCTGCGCTGACCGAAGACACAGCAACTCCGTGTTCGGACTGTCCTTTGACTATCGCGTCTGTGTGAATGCCCACTCCTTCAAATCGATTGCCCGCAATGTTCGCTCCGACAAGTTCCGACGTGCTGTATCCATGTCCGTTCGGCCCTTCTCGTCCCATAGCTTCCCGAGAGAAATTCACTTGCCGTCCGCAAAAAGCCGTCGTATAACCACACGGCACTCCCAAGTCGGTCTCCAAATCAAAACCAAGACTGTCGGCTGTTTCGATACGTGCAGGGCCGCTCAGTCGGTCGAAAGCATTTACTACAAGCACTTCACGCAATGGTTTCCCTGCCGCATTCGGCACATAAACACTCAGCGGTTCCGAGGGAAAGCTCTCTCCTCCCCGATTCAAAGCGGAAACACGAAACACATGATGCACTCCTCGTTTTACGGACAGTTTTATACTCGTGCGCCCATCCGTCAAACGACCATTATCAAAGCCCTCGTTGAAGGTGCCGGAATAAACAACATATTCGGTGGGAGTAGCAGAAGGTTCGAGCGGGTCTTCCACCGGTGTCCAAGAAAGTTCCACTTCTTCCCCTCCTTTGGAAAGGCGGGCAGAAAAACCTTTCACCGGAAGAGGTTGCACATTCGGGGCTGCCTCTTGCCTCATCGAAGCAATATATCGGAGAATACTTTTATAAATGGCACGCGAAGCATGAAATTTGAAATTCGGGTCGTGTGCAAAAGTCATATCTCGATAATTCTGATGCGCAAGCAGTTCCAATATCATGGAAGGCACAGCCGGACTTCTTGTTTCTCCATAGTTTCTATCGCGCAACTCACGATAAGGCCAGTTTACTTTGTAAAGACGACTCAAATCGGAAGTTACCGTATTCAACATCATCTTTGCATATTCCAAAGAAGTCGTCCGGCTCACTCCCGAACGATAAACCCTTTGACCTCTTTCATCATTGGTCGTAGCAATCCCCAAAGTGCCGTAAACACTTCCATTCTTACTGAAACCGGCATCCGTATGTAAGGCGAAAGCCAGTTCAAAAGGAACGCCTCTCCCCAACGTGTCGGGCATAAAGACCGATCCTCCTCCCAGCAAATTCAATAAATGTGAACGCGAACGAATATCATCGTCATAATCTCCCTGCATAGGGTCTGCATTATAAAGCGTATCGGTAAGCCCTGCCCATTGAGCATAATAACGTGCTCCTTCCAATTGACGGGGCAAACCGCTTGTCGTTCCACGATCATAAACATAATGCATCACACTGTCGGGAGAAATGACTGTCTGTGGCAGCGAGCGTTCTACAATTCCCATTCCACCTCCGAAACGAACAGCGTCTGCGGAAACCAATCCTTTGGTTTTGCTGAAATTGGACAATTCCACACGGCCTCTCTCGTTTTGTCCCTGTTCAAACAAAAACGTTCCCAAGTAGAGCCATGTCGCTCCTCCCATTCTTTGATTTACCTTAAAAGACGTTTTACCGCCGGCATGACATACGGTATATAATGCGTCCGGAACGGCATTGGGAAGAGTGGCATAACTGACATACACCGCATATCTTCCTTTTTGAGGGATCTTGGGTGTCCAAATGGTTTTACTTTGTTTTTCTTCCTCTTGCACACTGGCAATAAAACGCGTTGTTCCCAACCGAAAGGGCATAATCGAAGCTTGCAACGTCGTCAAAGGCATTGAGAATCCCACTCCTCCGGCAGTTTGCCAAATTCCGTATTTATCTTCCCAAGTGTCGCTCTTCGTGTTCCATTCCTCATAAGTTCCGTCCCGACCGGGCTGGTCGTTATCGACCACGACTTCATGAATTTGCGGATCACGTTCACGAGGAGTGTAAACGATTGCTCCCGCATTTTCCAACATCGGTATGAGATAAGGAAAAACAAAACTTTGCGTCAATAAGTCTTCCACACTGCCAAACATCTGAGGACGTTGCCATTTCCATATTTCGCCATTATAATATCGTCCATGGCTGGGAGCAATAAAAAGATGACGTCGAGACAAAGCAGAGTTAAGTGTATAAGGTCGCGACAAGTTGGTAACCCATGGTTCGCCGACATACTCCACCCCGGCCTCCTTCCAATTGTTCCAAGAAGAATTTGTCGGAGTTTGCCCCTGCATCGTAAGCAATGCAAGGGCATAAAAAAGAAGAATCACTAAGCTGCGAATACCACTCATAAATACTCAAATCCTTTCTACGGCAAATTTCTCCGGATAAAAAGCCAATCCTTCAAATTGTTTGTAATACTCCATAATGCTCCTCATGTCTGCGTCTACATCTCCCGTAGGAGTGATTTCACGAGTACATACAATAGTCTTGTTTTTGGCATCGATACCAAAAAGTTGAATCGGAATACCGGCTTTCAAGGCAATGAAATAAAAACCTCTTTTCCACTCTTCCGAACGAGAACGAGTGCCTTCCGGAGTAACCGCCAAATTGAAATATTTACTCTCACGGGCAGCCAAAGCCAGTTGATCGGTGAGTGAAACCTTTTTGGAACGATAAACCGGTATACCTCCCATTTTTCGGAGGAGTGCTCCCAACGGCCAAAAGAACCATTCTTTTTTCATCAAAAAACCGGCTTTTCTTCCCAAAGCCGTATAAAACAATTCCCCGATGATAAAATCCCAATTACTGGTGTGAGGAGCTACACAAAGAATACATTTATCACGCTGAGGAACTGTGATATTCAGTTTCCAACCTAACCGGCGAAACAAGATGAACTTACAGACAGATTGTAACATTTTACTTAAAACACAAAAGCGAAGCGACGATACTTGCTCCATCACAGTCTGTTCAAAGACTACGGCCAAGTATCGTTCGCAATAAGTATTAAGCCTCTGATATGGTTTTACTCAAAGCTATGGCTTTTTCCACAAACTCTTTACGCAGCTTTCGATAAAACTGCCGTTCGCTGCCTTTTCCCGTATGATTGATACGTTTCACATATTCCACATTCAACAACAAGATCTCCTGCATCAACTCCTCCGAACGACTTGTTTTTTCGGGATGCGTACAATGAAGCAAAACACAATCGTTAAACAGTTCGGAAGAAATATTTTTGATCGATTTTTTCAGCAATCTTCTACTTGCCATAATGATAATCGCTTTTTACTGTATTACTATTTTATTTCAATATGCCGCCTCTCAAATTCAAAGGCTCACCAACTCCATGCCTCTCAAAATCGCTTGTTCATTCGCTGGCAGCAAATGATAATGACGTTCCGGCAGCGTTTTCCGCAGTGCTCTCATCACACTCTCTATTTTCACAATGGGATGCACCTTTAAGTATCCGCCCAAGATAAACATATTGAAACATTTCACGAGTTTCATCTCGGTGGCCGCATTCATCGCCTCCATACAATAGCTTTTGATGTCGGTTCGAGAGGGAGGGGCAATAATCCCGAAGCCGTCATAAATAAGCGCTCCTCCGGGCTTCACTCTCTTTTCAAACTTTTCAAGCGAAGGTTGATTCAGCAAAATTGCCGTGTCATAGGTTGAAAGAATTGGAGAGGAAATTCGCTCATCGCTCACAATGACGGTGACATTGGCCGTTCCTCCTCGTTGTTCAGGCCCATAAGCCGGCATCCAGCTCACTTCTTTGCCTTCCATCAGAGCGGAATACGCCAAAATTTTTCCCATCGAAAGCACACCTTGTCCTCCAAATCCGGATATGATGATTTCTTGTGTCATGACTTTTCTTTTTTGGTAATATCTTTCAAGTCACCCTTCGGATAATACAAAAACATTTGTTCGCTCATCCATTTGTTGGCATCGACGGGAGTCATTTTCCACCCCGACGAACAAGTTCCTACGAACTCTACCAAACAAGAACCTTTTTCTTCCATGGAAATTTGAAAGGCCTTTTTCAAAGCCAATTTCGCTTTGCGAATAGCAGCCACGCTTTCCACGCTTTGTCGAGTAACATAGGCCGTACCTTCCAACTGCGCTGCAATTTCCGCCAACTTCAAGGGGTATCCGTGAATGGCGGCTTCTCGTCCGTAAGGGCTTGTCGCCGTGACTTGCCCCATGAGGGTCATCGGGGACATTTGTCCGCCGGTCATGCCGTAAATCGCATTATTGATAAAAATAATCGTGATCCCTTCTCCTCTGTTCAGCGCATGAAGCGTTTCATTACCGCCAATTCCGGCGGCATCGCCATCTCCCTGATAAGTAAAGACCAAGCGATCGGGAAGCACTCGCTTAATACCGGTGGCCAATGCCGGAGCACGGCCGTGAGCAGCTTCTTGAAAGTCGATGTCCAAATATTTATAAATAAACACACCGCATCCCACCGGACTAACACCGATGGCTTTGTCTGCCATTCCCATTTCCTCAATGACCTCGGCAATGAGTTTATGTATCACGCCATGAGAGCACCCCGGACAATAGTGCATGGTATTATTATTCAACAGAGAGGGCTTTTCGTAAGCCAAACTGCCTTTTTGAATGATTTCTTCTTTTGTCATTGTTATAACTTATTGAAAATTCCGGGCATACGAAAGAATGATTCTACCATTTTCACAAGTATGGCAACGATGGCAATGGCATAACTGATTTGTAGTTTCACATCATTTTTGTCAAACACCAAAACACCGATAATGGAAACGATCGACAAAACAATGAAAATACCGTTCAGCCAATTCCGTATGACGAGGAAACGTCTTTTTCGCTGCTCGGCACGAAGTTCTTTTTCGCTATCAAAGCGTTTCATGGTTTCAACATTTTCTTTAATGCACACAAAATTTCATCGGGACTGGGTACAATTCCGCCCAATCGTCCGTAATGCTCGACCGGTATGCGGCCTTCAACGGCATATCTCACGTCAAAGACCATTTGTCCTGCGTTGATTTCAACAGTAAGAATACCTTTCACCTTGGTGGCCAATTCGCGTATGGATTCCGTGGGAAAAGGCCACAGCGTGATCGGACGAAGCAATGCCACCTCTATGCCTTCTGCTTTGGCCAAATCCACCACTTTCTGAGAAATTCTGGCAGCCGATCCGAAAGCGACAATGGCCAGCTCCGGCGTTTCCGATCCGCTCATTTCGTAGCGCACCTCGTTTTGTGAGATCTCACGATATTTTGCTTGCAAATGCAAATTGTGCTTCTCCATGATCTCCGGTTGCAATTCCAGCGAAGTAATGACATTGGGTTTGCGATCGGGCGTGCGTCCTATGGAAGCCCACGGATATTTTCGGGCAATCTCCTCATTCGTCAAACGAGGGCGTTGCTCTTTGAGCGTCACCTTTTCCATCATTTGCCCAATCACTCCGTCGGAAAGCATGATGACCGGAGTGCGATATTTGAATGCCAATTCAAAGCCGAGCTCCACAAAGTCGGCCATTTCCTGAACGCTGTTGGGTGCCAAAACGATCACTTCATAATCACCGTTTCCTCCGCCTCTCGTGGCTTGATTGTAGTCGCTTTGAGAAGGTTGTATGGTTCCCAGTCCGGGCCCCCCTCTTTGCACGTTGATGATCAAAGCCGGCACTTCGGCTCCGGCCATATAGCTGATGCCTTCCTGCATCAGTGCAATGCCGACGCTTGCCGAAGACGTCATGACTTTCTTGCCACAACCGCCTGCTCCATAGAGCATATTGACACTGGCCACTTCACTTTCGGCCTGCAACACGACCATGCCGGTGGTTTTCCAAGGTTCGAGCTCGGCAAAAGTTTCCAACACTTCGCTCTGCGGAGTGATCGGATAACCGAAATAAGCATCACACCCACAGCGTATGGCTGCATGTGCCACTGCTTCATTTCCTTTTAACAACAGTATTTCTTGTTCCATTTATTGAGCGTCAAAAAAAAGACAGGAAAAATAAGAGAAAAGAGTAAGAGAGATGTCTGCTTTTTTACTCTTCTCTGATTTTATAAACAGTGATGCAACCATCGGGGCAAACCTGCGCACAAGACGAACACCCGATGCAGGCATCGGGATTTACGTCTTCACTAAAAGCATAACCACGATGATTGACCGACGTAGTGGAAAGAGCCAAGGTTTGCGTCGGACAAGCCACGACACAGAGCCGACACCCTTTACATCTGTCTTGATCGATCACCACGGCACCTCTGATCTTAGCCATATTGTCTTTGCTTTTAAGGATTTAAATTGTCTTTATAATAGAAATCATAAATGTCCGTGAGCATACTCAATGCCTCGGCGGCAGGACTGTCGTTGTCGCATTCTACGGCACGCAGAAAACAGCCTTTCGCATTTTTCCAATCCGAACGCTTCGAAAAGATCAAGCCCATGAGATAATATCGATCGCTGTCGCTCAACCCTTCCGGTTGTTCGTTTTTGAGTCTATGTTCGGCTTCGAGCAAATGTCCGTTACGGATCAGGACTATGATTTCGTCTTTCGATTTCATTTTTCGCAAAAATACGATTTTCTTCTACAATATGGGAGTTTTCCAATCCTTTTTCTCCTATTGAAAGGTCGTTAAATCTTGTCAAAACGCACATTCAAAAGGATTTCGGGAGCGTTTCGAGGGCAAAAGATGATGTTTTTCAAACGAACACAGCCGTGTTTATCGACTGCCGAAAATCTTTGTACCGATGCGCACCAAGTTGCTGCCTTCTTCTATCGCAATGGGATAATCGTCTGTCATTCCCCAAGAACACTGAGAGAAGTCTTTGCTCTCCTTAAAATACCGCTCACGAGTTTCTTCAAACAAATCGCGAGCCGTCCGAAATTCTTTACGTATCTGCTCTCTGTCGTCTGTGAAAGTGGCCATGCACATTATGCCGCAAAAACGCACATTCGACATGCCTCTCCATGCTCCTTTCTCCAAGAAATCTCGAAATTCCTCTATGGAAAAACCATATTTGGTTTCTTCTTGTGCGATGTGTATTTGAAACAAGCACGAAATGACACGATTGTTTTTTTGCGCCTGTCTATCTATTTCCGTAAGCAGCTTCACACTGTCCACGGCGTGAATGAGCGAAATATAAGGGGCTATGTATTTCACTTTATTAGCCTGCAAATGCCCGATAAAATGCCACTCGATGTCAGTGGGGAGGATTTCATGCTTTTGTTGCAATTCCTGCACCCTGCTTTCCCCGAAAATACGCTGCCCTGCATCATAGGCCTCTTGCAAAGCCGAAACAGGCTGAAACTTAGACACAGCCACAAGATGAACTTCGGGCGGAAGTTCACGGCGAATTTGGATGAGGCGATTTTGTAGTTCTGTCACGATACTGGCTTAAAAGAGTTATTCGGTCTTTTCAGGAATATCGGCCTTGTAGTGATAAACATCCATGATCGGAGTTTCCGCAACAGAAGCAATGACATAGTCCATCATCGAGCCTTTCATGCCCAAATCCAAACGCTTTACGGCATCGCGCAAATCGGACGCTTGAATCAAGATATTGTGAGAAGACTTCTTCTCTTTACCGCTTTTTTCATCAAGGGTGACAAACACAAGTTTTCCCTTAAACCATCGATCGGCCTCTGCATCCGTTGTTTCAAAAATTTCAGCAAACCGCGCCCTTTTAATGTCGCTCACCTGAAACTCTCCGGTCATAAAAGGTGCAACTTCCTCTATGATGCGTCGTTCGGCTTCCGTAAAGTTGAGGGCATCGACCAAATAAGGCTCGTTTACCTTTTTCACCATACCGTTTTCGAGCGTGCGTTCGTATTTTATCTTACATTCAAACCATTCTGCCATTGTTTGCGAGTTTTATTGATGATTATTCTTCTTATACGCGAAGAAGTATCTGCTCCCGGCGGCTTATTCCGAAATCCGTGCAATCCTCTTCACTTGGCAAAGGTAAGCAATAAAAAGGAGATTGACAACAAAGAGAAACCCTACATGATGAACTTTGTCGTGACATTGAAGCGGAACAAGAAATATGCCCCATTCAAAACATGACGAAGCCGGAAAAGCGTTTACCTCTGAGTTTTGAAAAACTACCTTTGAGATATTTTTTTCTACCTCAAAGATAAGGAAATCTACCTCCCGACAAAATGAAACACCTTCTTTACTTTTCGCACACGCGCATGTATAATCAATGCGTTCCGAAACATTAAAATATATCCGGAAAAGCGGAAGAGGAGATGAGGCCATTTCTGCGTAAACAACAACATTCATCCTATTACCGGGACTTTTTCTTCTTTTTATCTACATTGTCTACACTATCCCTCTTAAATCGCAGATTTATAAACCGTTGCGAATGTATACAACGTGGCAAATCAACTACATTCGTCATTACAACCTACACATTGCATCGGCAAAGCGTGCAGATGCCCCGAAAGCCCCGATGTAGGCAGTGTAGGTTTTGGGAAAATCGGTCTACATCTCTTTCTATTTGTGTATCATGGATTTAGAATCTTTCAATGTATATTGAAATGCCGCCACATACACTTGTATCTTGCTAAAATTCAGCGATATGAAAGGTATAGTGTAGGTTTTTCGACGATTTCTCAAAAGAACATAGGATAAGCCACACAATGTGCTATCCTTCCTCCTAAAAACCACGTTTGAGTTGTAGCCAAAGGCACGTTGGAACCAATTACGGAGAAATAGGAGCCATTTTGCTGAGGTTTCGTTTTTTTGAAGAAATTGTTTTGCAGAGATTTCTGCAAAAATATAAAGATACGCCGGCCGTTTCCGAAATATCAAGCCGCTAAACCCTAAAATTGAACTCGACAAAGAGGAAATGGAATTTGGATGACGCACCGAAAAAGTCTGAGAACAGGTTTGAAAAAAACTCCACAGAGTAGAAAAAAGCTCACATTTTACACTGTTTTTCTTCATCTCTGCCCCACTCTCGATAAAAAACCAAGAGAAATACTTGCAAGTTCAAAAAAAAGTAGTACTTTTGCACTCGTAAAACAAAAACGGTACCATGGCCGAGCGGTTAGGCACAGGTCTGCAAAACCTGCTACAGCAGTTCGAATCTGCTTGGTACCTCTTTTTCTAAGGAGCGCCTCATTTTTGAGTTGCTCCTTTTTTAGTAACAAACAGCATGAAAGAAAACGCTCCTCTTTCGGACAAAACGCAGTCTGCCACTCCGACAGAACAATGTTCCCCTCTTTTGCAAGAGCCCTACGAACAACAAGAAAAAGACGCTGCCCAACCCTTGGTGCTTCGCACTGAGGGATTGGTGAAACGCTACGGAAAACGAACAGTCGTCAATGACGTTTCATTCGATGTAAGACAAGGAGAAATCGTCGGATTACTCGGCCCCAATGGTGCCGGTAAGACGACGTCGTTTTATATGACTACCGGATTGGTCGTGCCCAACGACGGGCATATTTATCTCGGCGAACGGGAAATCACCAAGTATCCCGTCTATAAAAGGGCGAAATCCGGCATTGGCTATCTGGCACAAGAAGCCTCCGTGTTTCGGAAGATGAGCGTGGAGGATAATATTTCGAGCGTACTTGAAATGACCGATAAAACGCGAGAAGAACAGCAAGAAATGCTGGAATCGCTGATCAGTGAATTTCGTCTGCAAAAAGTCCGTAAAAACCTTGGCGACCAACTTTCGGGAGGCGAGCGGAGGCGTACGGAAATAGCACGTTGCTTGGCGATAGACCCCAAGTTTATCATGCTCGACGAACCTTTTGCCGGTGTAGACCCCATCGCCGTGGAAGATATTCAATACATCGTGTGGAAACTGAAAGACCGAAACATCGGCATTCTTATTACCGACCACAACGTGGAAGAAACCCTCTGTATCACCGACAGAGCTTATTTGCTCTTTGAGGGCAAAATCCTTTTTCACGGAACACCGGAAGAACTCTCTGAAAACCAAATTGTCAGAGATCGCTATCTCACCAATTCATTCAAGCTCCGAAAAAAGGACTTTCAGCTTATCTCCGAACAGCGCGAACAACAGTAGCCTTGTTTTTTCGCGTATTACTTTTCTTTGTTTTTTCATCGCAACAGACAACGCCTCAATATCGCGGCATCTTTGTCCTGCTTTTTCCCTCTTTATCATGAAGAAAATCAACCTCTCTTTTCCCCTTCTCTTTTTTACTCTCTTTTGCTCTCTCTCTTCCTCCTCGGCTTTGGCGTCTCCTTTGTCTGAGGACACTCTTTTTGTCCGACAAGCCTATTTGGACGCCTCTTTCCCCTTGTTCGCACCTTTCCGTACCGACAGCGTAAACTTGAAAGGAGAACAGTTCGACCCTGTCGAAACACTCAAACACAACGCCGTTTTGGCCATGCGTCGCTCCAATCAGAAGGCAGAAATTCTGCAACAGGGCACGGCGTTGAACAAGGAGTCGCTCCATGTTGTGCGCTTCACTATCGACACAGAAAAATGGAAGAAGGTCAAATTGAACGTTGCCAAGACAAAACGTTTCGACATGTTCCTAAATGGTTCCTCCATTCATGTGCCCGAACTTCCGCTGCGCCCCGGACGCAGTGAAGTGGCTCTTTTGGTCTATTCCGACCGAAATGCAACCGACACTTTTCACGTATCGCTCGTCGGCAAAGACTTGAAAGACATAAAACTCAACAATGGCGAAAAGCGGAAGTTTTTGTTAGACGACATGAAACACGGCGAACGTTTCTATAATGTCAGCATTTCTCCCTCCGGACGCTATCTCCTCACCCACTACTACGAAACCAATCGCAACGGAAGCACCAATTACCGCAGCGTGCTCTCCGAACCGGCCAAAAACAAAACGCTTCTTCGTACAAACAGCTATGCCGATTTCACATGGATGCCGAAACGCGACGTGCTCTATGCTACCAAAGCAACGGAACACGGCACGTCGCTCATTGCCTTGGATCCTGCTACGATGAAAGAAGAAACCGTAGCCACCGGAATGCCGGAAGGAAGTTTCAGAATTTCCCCCAACGAGAAATTCCTCATTTTCAATCTTCCCGACGAGCAACCCCAAAGCAAAGGAGCACTTAAACAACTTCTACATCCCGACGATCGGCAGCCGGAATGGCGGCACCGCTCCTCTCTTTTCTATTTCGACATATCGAGCGGCACATTGCAACGACTCACGTTTGGCAAAGAAAATATTCACCTCGAAGATATCACCGACGATGGCAGCCGCATCTTATTCATGCGCCACACCATGAAGCCCGAACGCTCGCCGTTCAGCCTCACCGATGTCTACGAAATGACTTTGGCAACGGGGCAAGTGGACACACTCCTCTTCGAACAGCCTTGGATAGAAAAGGCACAATACAGTCCCGACTCACGGCAAATTCTTTTCACCGCATCTCCCGCTGCTTTCGAGGGAATCGGCAGTGAAGTGAAAGCCGACCAACATCCTCAAAGTTTCGACAAACGCCTCTTTCTATACGACATTAAAACCCAAAAAGCTTCTCCTCTTTTGCAGAACTTCAAACCCTCTGTGGCAGAAGCCGCATGGCACACGGCCGACAACAATATCTATATGAAGTGTGTGGATGGCTACGACGAAACGATATGGAAACTCGATCCGAAAACCGGCAAACGACATCGTTTCGATCTCCCGGTGAGCTATGTCGAAAGATACAGCATAGCCAACACCCCCAATCCGGCCATGGCTTTTTTCGGACAAACCGGAACTTCCTCCCGTAACGCATATTTCACACATCTCTCGTCCCCTCGTCCCAAGTGTACACCTTTCGGCGAAATTTCTTTTGAAAAACTCTATCATGACACTCGCGTGGCCTCCTGCACTCCTTGGAGCTTCACCTCTTCGCGCGGTGATCAAATCGAAGGTTTCTACTATTTGCCTGCCGATTTCGATGCCGAGAAGAAATACCCGATGATCGTCTACTACTATGGCGGTTGCATGCCCACTTCTCGCGTTCTCGAATTTCACTACCCTCTTTCCGTTTTGGCCAACATGGGCTACGTCGTTCTTGTCGTCGAGCCTTCCGGTGCCATCGGCTTCGGACAAGAGTTTGCCGCACGTCATGTCAATACATGGGGAAAAATGTCGGCCGACGACATCATAGAAGGCACAAAAGCCTTTTGTAAAAGTCATGCCTATGTTAATACTCAAAAAATCGGCTGTATGGGAGCGAGCTATGGCGGTTTTATGACGCAATACCTGCAAACCCAAACCGATATTTTTGCAACGGGAGTAAGCCATGCCGGCATCTCCAACATTGCCTCCTATTGGGGAGGGGGATATTGGGGCTACACTTACGGAGAAACGGCCATGTACGGTTCTTATCCGTGGAATAATCCCGACCTCTACATCAAACAGTCCGCCTTGTTTCAAGCCGACAAAATAAAAACTCCCCTTTTGCTCATTCATGGCACGCAAGACACCAACGTACCCACCAACGAAAGCCAACAACTATTCACGGCATTACGCATCTTGGGCAGAGAAGTCAGCTATATCGAAGTTCCTGCCGAAAATCATGTGATCATGGACTATTTCAAGCGTTCTCAATGGCAAGAGGCCATCATGGCTTGGTTTGCAAAACACTTGCAAGACAACGCCGATTGGTGGAAAGAACTGGGTTTTGAATAACTCTTCGCCACCTTTGCCCCCTCTGCAAAACTACCATTATTTCCCCTTTTAATTCCTCAGCAAAAGCCTCTTATAAAATTGCCCATTCCGTTCTTTTGGGAAATTGTGCAATTTTACAAGAGGCTTTTGCTAAGATTTTATTTCTCACAAAACAAAAAGTCTGATTTGTCGGCAGATTTAATCTTGATTGCAGACTTTGAAACAGATAGGTTTCATGAGAGAGTATTTGAAAGGGAGGGATACGACAAGTTTGTGAGATAACAAAAACCGTTTCAAAACCATCAGGTCTTGAAACGGCTTCTTGTTTCAAATATAAGCCAATTTTCTTTGGCTTATGCTTTGCTTGCAGTGCGCTTTTCTTTAATGCGAGCTTTCTTACCTGTAAGACTACGGAGGTAGTAGAGCTTGGCACGACGAACTTTACCCACTTTGTTCACTTCGATGCTCTCGATAGCAGGAGATTCGAGCGGGAAAATACGTTCAACTCCAATCGTACCGGACATTTTGCGAACAGTGAAACGCTTCTTTTCACCGTGTCCTGCAATTTTGATAACAACGCCGCGATAAAGCTGTGTGCGTTCTTTGTTACCTTCGACGATTTTGTAAGCTACGGTAATGGTATCACCGGCCTTGAAAGAGGGGTGTTGTTTACCGGTAGCAAATGCTTCTTCAGCAATTTTGATTAAATCTGCCATTGTGACGGATGTATTAAATTGTTAATCGCCCCAGCCCAACATTCTCCGGATTCTACTGTATCTCATTCCAATATTTGGGTCTTTTAGGAGATACGCCGGACAGCGGTTGAGCGGAAAAGCGGAGCAAATTTAGTGATTTTCGGAGAGTTCACCAAATGGTTTTGACACAAACTATCTTTTTTCATGCCCTGAAACGCGGTATTTGCATCGTTTCCTTTTCAAAACGAGCAAACTGTGCTCTCAAAAATCTCTTTTCCCGACCTCCGCCGTTATACTGCGATGCCGGAAGATGTATTCGGAGTTTATCGGGCTTTCTTTTCGCGGAAAATCAAGAAGAAGCTCACTGCCACGGCGAACGCATAAGCAGCAAAAATGCACCACACCGTCTGCCAATCTCCCAACATGTGTCCGTTTTCATTGTGTACAAACAGATTGACGATGAACTGTGCGCCAAGAGTGCCGACAGAAGCACCGATACCATTGGTCATCAGCATAAACAAACCTTGTGCGCTCGAACGAATACTCGAATCTGTTTCTTTGTCCACAAAAAGAGATCCCGAAACATTAAAGAAGTCGAAGGCTACACCATAAACCAGCATTGAGAGGATGAAGAAGACCACACCCGGAAAAGCCGGATTGCCGAGAGCAAAGAAGCCGAAACGAAGCACCCATGCCGACATGGCAATGAGCATGACTGTCTTGATGCCGTATCGTTTCAAGAAGAAAGGAATGAGCAAGATACAAAGCGTTTCTGATATTTGAGACAAAGAGATCAGGATATTGGCATGCTCCACGAAGTAAGACCCTTTGAAAACTTCATTGGCAGAAAAGCTGCTGATGAAAGAGTTGGCATAAGCATTGGTTATTTGAAGACTTACTCCCAAGAGCATCGAGAAGATAAAGAAGAGTGCCATTCTGCGATGTGCAAAGAGCTTAAACGCATTCAGTCCCATGGCTTCAAGCAAACCTTTCTTTTCATTGCCTTTGGTCAAAGGACAAGCCGGCAGCGTGAGGGCATAGGCCGAAAGCCCCAAGCTCCAAGCCGCAGAAAGGAAAAACTGCTTCTCGCTGTGTTGCCATCCCAAAAGATCGACCAACCACATGGAGGCAATGAAACCTATCGTGCCGAAGATGCGAATGGGCGGAAAATCCTTGATCGTATCCAATCCGGCACGTTCAAGAGCGTTGTAAGAAACGGAGTTGGTGAGTGCCAACGTCGGCATATAGGCCGCAACGCTGAGCGTGTACCAAGGGAAGATGGATTCAAACGTAACATTTCCCGTCAGCCCGATATAGCCGACGACGATCATGGTCAATGCGGCCACGAAATGACAAATCGACAACATACGTTGTGCTTCGATCCAGCGATCGGCGATAATGCCGACAACGGCCGGCATAAAAATTGATACGATGCCTTGCACTGAGTAAAACCAACCGATGTTGGCTCCGATGCCCATTTTGGCCAAATAGCCACCCATCGAAATCAGATAAGCCCCCCAAACGGCGAACTCCAAAAAGTTCATCGCAATCAGACGTTCTTTAATCGAATTGTTGTTCATTAGTATTGTAAATTTTAAGATTAAGGTTCAAGCTCTGTGAAGACGAGAAAAAGAAATTCGACCGCAAACACAGGATAGAAACCAATGCTTTGTTGATTTTGGTCTGCAAATATAGAAAAAATATAGAGAAAAAACTCTCTCGAAAAAAAAAACTGTATTTTGCGCCATGAAGGCGGAAATATTTTTGTCTTTTTTACACAAATTCGGGATACATTTTCTTATCACACGCTGCAACTCCGCAGCGGAAAGCAGAATGGCAGCCTCGCTCATTGACAATGCCGTCAAATCTCTCTACAAATCGCCGGCGGTCGTGTCTTTTGACATTTCATTCGGTTGCTCATGATCCATTTCGGCAAGCCTCATGGCAAGTTGCCGTGCTTGAAGCCGTGCCGGTTTTCCGGTTTCGGTGAATGGGAGGCGATCGACGGAAAAATATTTGCGTGGCACCTCGTAGCGTCCCAGCAAGGAGCGACAAATCGAGGGCAAATCGGCCGCTGTCGGTTCATGAAGCATCGTCAGAGCATCTCCCAAAACGGTATCGGGAACTGCCGTGAGCAGAAAGCGACAAGGCAGGGACGAAAGTTTGGCTTCGAGTTCTTCCACTTGAAATTTGAGTCCTCCCGAACAAATCACATTGTCTTTGCGTCCGAGAATGCGAAAACGACCGTCGGGCAGGAGTTCGGCCAAATCATTGGTCACTAATCGTTTCGGACAGACATCGGGAGCCTCCACCGTCAGACAGCCGTTTGAATCGAGAGCAACCCGAACTCCTGTCAAAGGCGTGTAGTATTCTTCGGGAGATGCCCCATTGAGTCTGCGCAAGGCGATGTGCGAAAGGGTTTCCGTCATGCCATAAGTGCTGTACACCTCGCCGCGACACGCTCCCACCGCCTCGATCAATTCGCGGCTCACGCTTCCCCCTCCGATGATGATGCGCGGCGTGGCGTGAAAGAGTTCTCGCTCTCCGTCGGTTCGGAGCGACACCAAAGCCTGCATGGGGGTCACGGCCAGAAACATGGGAGGGCAGATCAGCCCTCGAAGCGGATGCGTGTCGGGAGTGGCAAGAAGCAAACGAAGTTTACCCAACAGCGCACGCACCACCATCATCTTTCCTGCAATATAATCGATTGGTAAACAAAGCAGTGCAGTGTCGCCTTCTTTCAAACGAAGATATTTCAACGTTTTTTCTGCGCCGGCCGCCATGTTTTTTTTCTCCACGACGATCGTTTTAGGCGTTCCGGTGCTACCGCTCGTTTTCACCTTCATGGTGGAAGCCTCACTGTGCCAATCGGAGATAAAAGCCTTCACTTTTCCCTCAAAATCCCGCCGTTCTCTATCGCCTGCCCAAAGACAATCGCCTTCCGGATGAAGAGAAACGGAGCGGTGATTGGTTTCAAAGAGTTGTCCGGTTCCCAAACCTTGCGGCAGTGAAGGCAGTGATGCATAGCGTCGGCTGCACCATTGCGCTATGGCGTTCAACCCAACGTTGCTCTCCAAAGCCGATGTTGCCCAGTGTCCGATGCGACGTTCTTCTGCCAAAGAGATCCACTCGTCGGCTCCGGAGAAACCGCCATGGAGTGTGGGTTTGAGAATGATGTATTGAGGGCGTATCGTGTCCAGCAAATCCACTCGCTCTTGGGTGGTGTTCACGCCGATCAGTTCTTCGTCGAGGGCTATCGGAATGGGAGAGGTTCGACACAACTCCGCCATGCTTTCCCATTGCCCCTGCCTGATGGGTTGCTCGATGCTGTGAAGATCGAACTCGGCCAGTCGTTGAAGCCGCTCCATGGCCTCCCGAACTGCAAACGCTCCATTGGCATCGACTCTGATTTCGAGATGTCGGTTGCTGTGATTTTGTCGAAGTTTTCGGAGCAAGTCGAGTTCTTGCTCGAAGTCGATGGCACCGATTTTGAGTTTCACACAGCGAAATCCGGCCGCAAGTTTCTCTTCCATCCTTTGCAGCATTTCTTTGAAATTTCCCATCCACACAAGCCCATTGATGACGAGGCTGTCCTCCCCCCTCGAAAAAGGCGTGTCGAAAAGGCGAAACGGATCTCCCGTGGCCTTGCATGCTTCATAGGACAGAAGTGCAGTTTCCAATCCCATCAAGATAGAGGGAAAGTTCGTGAGCATTTGCCGGGGAATCTCCCCTGTCGCGGTCAATGCTTCGCAGGCTTTTTTCAACACGTCGTCATATCGCGACATGTCGTCGCAACTCAGTTGCATCAGCGGTGCACATTCTCCGATCCCACACAGAGGGCGATTGCCGTCGTTTCCACGAAGTTCTACATACCAAAGTTTACGCTCGCGATAGATGCCGCGAGAGGTGCCTGCCGGCTGTTTGAAACGCAAGGTTTCGGGACGGATGTTGATTTGAAAATGAGATATGAGCCGCTCCACAAGAAATGTTGGAAAAGAAAATGGATGAAAAAAAAGAGCAACGAAACACAGCAAAAACTACCTCAGAGGTAGAAATTTCTGCCTCTGAGGTAGTTTTTTTTAGATTGGAGGTAGAATTTTCTTTCTCACCAATACGGAAAACCGCCTCCGATGGCATTTCGTCTTACGGAAGTTTGGGAAATTTTGACCAGTCGGGTTTTCTCTTTTCAAGAAAAGCCCGTCCGCCTTCATGAGCTTCATCGAGCAGGTAGTAGAGCATCGTGGCATCTCCGGCCAACTCCTGTATGCCGGCCTGTCCGTCGAGCTCGGCATTCAATCCGGCTTTGATCATGCGCAAGGCGAGAGGCGAATGCTCCATCATGCGCTGTGCCCACTCCACGGTTTCGTCTTCCAAACGCTCAAAGGGCACAACTTTATTGACCATGCCCATTCGTTCGGCCTCTTGGGCGGAATACAATCGGCAAAGAAACCAAATTTCGCGCGCTTTCTTTTGTCCGACGATACGTGCCATGTAGCTCGCACCAAAACCGGCATCAAACGAACCGACTTTGGGGCCGGTTTGACCGAATTGTGCATTTTCGGCGGCAATCGTCAAGTCGCACATCAAATGCAGGACATGACCACCGCCCACAGCGAAGCCATTGACCATGGCAATGACGGGTTTGGGAAGAGAACGGATTTGCTTCTGAACTTCGAGCACATTAAGACGAGGCACGCCGTCGCCGCCGACATAACCTCCGCGCCCTTTGACATTCATATCGCCACCTGCACAAAAGGCTTCCGTGCAGATGCGCTCTTCTTCCGTCTGTCCTTCTTTGAGCGGCGAGTGTGCGCCCGTGAGCACAACGACAGAAATATCTTGTGCCTCACGGCAATGGCGGAGGGCTTCGGAAATTTCGGAAACGGTGGTCGGCGTGAACGCATTGCGATAGCGCGGACGATTGATCGTGATGCGGGCGATGCCTTCAAAAAAGTCGAAAAGAATCTCTTGGTAGTTTTTAATGGTTTGCCAGTTTCGCATGTTTTTTCTATTTGGGGGTGATGAATACTTCTAAGATGACAGGACGATCAGCCTCGATCTCCGTCAGTCGGTGTATGAGGCGGTCGGCTTCGGAGTCAAAGGAATCGACACTCTCCGAAAGATAGGCGCAACGATAACTCTCGGCTATGCCGCGAGCCGTGGCAGAATGAGCCGCTGCCACAAAATGGGGAAGAGCCGGACTTTCCGAAAGACCGGGGAGATGATGAAAAATCTCTCCGCGAGCATTGTTGATGAGCAGCACACGAAGCTGTCCGCCCAAATGCTCGTTCCAAAGGGCATTGACGTCATAGAAAAACGAAAGATCGCCCAAGATGCAGAGGGTAAGTCGGGAGGAAAGAAGCGCATATCCTGCCGCGACAGACAAAGATCCCTCGATGCCGTTCGTGCCCCGATTGCCGTAAACCGGAATGTCGATGTGGGAAAAATGGCGGTTTGCCCACCGCACGGCGGTGCTATTACCCAAGAAAAGGGCTTCGATTTGCTCGAAAACAGGAGAGAGAGAGCGTGAAGGAAGATGCGAAAAAAAATCGCCGACAGCAGCCTTGGAAGGTAAACGTTCGGCCAGTTGCCGCAAAGCGGCCTTGGGAGAAGCACAGATCTTGGTGTCGAGGTGAAGGAAGGTGTCCGGCAGCTCGTCGTCGGGTGCAATGCGAATGACAGAACACTGCCCCATGCTGCGAAGATGGAGTTTGAAATCCTTATTGACCATAGCACCGCCCACATGAACAACGAGATCGGGCTTCGGAACTTCGGAGTCGAGCAGAGCGGCCATGCTCATGTCGCCATGACCGCTCAGGATTTCGGCATAAACCAGCATTTTGTGTTCATCTCGCAATCGAGCCACAATTCGAGAACAGTCTTCTTCATATTGTCCGATGAGGAGCAGCGGCAGTCGCGAGGCGGAAATCCGTTCGATGACGGCGTCGGGAAGAGGCTGTTCGACCATGGGTCTGACGACGTTGATCTTACGCACGGCGGGCAACACTTTCTCGTTGAAAAGAAACAAGGGTTCCGAAATCGGCAGGTTGATGTGTATGGGTTGGCCTCCGTTGTTTGCTGTGGAGTTCAAGGCTTCGTTGATCAAACGTTCGCAATGTTGCACTCCATGGACGTCATGAGGCTCTATCAACTGCCACGACGGGGCAAAAGGAGCAAGTGCTCCGGGCTGAGGCAGGGTTTGTCCGTCGAGCTGGCCAATCCATTGCTCCGGCCGATCGGCCGAAACAATGATGAGGGGAATATGACGAAACGAAGCCTCGGCCACACCGGGAAGCGTGTTGAGGAGCGCACTCCCGGAGGTGACGGTCACGACGACGGGACGACGTGTTTTCAACCAAAGACCGATACCGACAAATGCCGCACTGCGTTCATCGGTGATCGGATGAAGACAAAACTTCCGAGAAACATACAGATTGTGTACCAATGGGGCATTGCGCGAACCGGGACAAACCACGACTTCTTGAATGTCGTGGGCAACGAGCAGAGCCGTCAGAAGATTGACGTTGGGTTTATTGGAGAACATATTCTTTTTCGACAAAGAAAAGTGGCTTTCGGGGAAATCGGCAACGAGAGTTGAAGCACTGAAAGCCGATGCAGCATGTGGGGCAGAAGCGAAAAAACGTTTTGAAAAACGGTCTGCCGAAAGTTTCCGTTAAAAAGATCACTCAGGAAAAGATCAAGGAGTGATTTTCAAACGCTCCCAAAGCCAATTGGGCACCAAACTCCAAATGGCGACCAATATGCGGTATCGCCAATCGATGACAACCACCCTACGGCGACGATGGAGGGCTTTGACAATGGCAGCAGCAACACGTTCCACCGACATCACGGACGGATAGTCTTCTTTTTCAATAAAAGCAGTGTTTACAAATCCCGGACGGATGTCGGTAAAACAGATGTCGTAGCCTTTGATGTGAGCCAACTGGGCGAGAGATTGAAAATAGGTGTACTGATAGCGTTTCGTGGCACTATACGAAGGGGATGCACCAAGTCCCTTTATGCCGGCAATCGAACTAATGACCGCAATGTGCCCTTTGCGGTTGGTTTCGGTAAAATAATGGAAAGCCGCACAAATCATTTGCGTGAAACCGTAGCCGTTGGTCTGAACCGTAAGCAGCTCTTTGTCGGCTTCCAACTCCAAATTGGTGAAACCGATGCCCGAACTATGCAGATAGAGATCCATTCCTCCCATTCGGTCGATGAGTTCGATAAGCCTCGACGGCGCATCGGGAGAAGTTACATCAATGGTGGATACAAAAATCTGTTCGGGAGCGGTGGCTTGAAAATCGAGTAATAGTTCTTGACGGCGTGCCGCCACTCCGACACGATGACCTTGCGCAACCAAAAGCCGGGCGGTTTCGAGCCCCAAGCCGGAGGAGGCACCTACTATGATGATATTCATGAGCAAAAATACTTTAAGAAAAAGAAAGACAGACTCCCCTACTCTCGAAGCTGTCGTCAAAAAAACGACTGATGCGGGGAAGAAAGCCCCAAAAATTATCTTAACTTTGGGTTATCGAGGTGACGTTTGTTGTCGCGAAGCGTTTTCTTCTGCAAGTTGGCTTCAAAAGCGGCGGTCAAATCGACACCGGTCTGATTGGCCAAACAAAGCAACACCCATAAGACATCGGCCATTTCGTCGGCCGGATTGTCGCTTTCATTGGCTTTGAAAGATTGATCACCATAACGACGAGCCATGACGCGTGCCAATTCTCCCACTTCTTCGGTGAGGATCGCCATGTTGGTGAGTTCGGAAAAATAACGTACGCCGTATGCTTTGATCCATTGATCAACGGCAGTTTGTGCTGCTTGAAGTGTCATTTTTTTAAGATGTTTGAAGGACGTATATATATATGCTTGCTCGTCTGTTTAGAGCACATCGAAATGCCCGTGGCTAAGCTAAAACGTCTGTCTAAACCGAACCGACAAACACAAAGTGCATAATGCTCTTATGTTTGTCGGTTGTCCCGAAACGGAAGGAAACGATGCGGACAACAGAGCCGGCCCTTGTGGTCAATACTCTGCTTCGGCGGCGCGGATAATGCCGTTCTCGGTCGTAGAAATAAAGTCGGTGATATTTGTAATTTCTGGAGAGGGAGAAATCTGTTCGTGGATTTTAATCACAGCATCTTCCAAAGAGAAGTTTCCTGCGGTGATGAGCCGAAAAGTATTGACCAAGTGACGAAGTAAACGGTCGTCGGCATGAGGAAGGGCTTGAAGAATCACTTTTGTGTTTACCCCATGGTAAAGGGCCGGATTTCCACCGAAAATGGCGTAAGGTAAAACGTCTTTTTGCACTCGACAACCGCTTTGCAACAAAGCCATTTTACCAACGCGAACCCGACGCTGCACCATCGCCGCCGAAGACAGAATGGCGTAGTCTTGAATTTCGCAAGCACCGGCCACACTGACAGAAATGCCCAACACACAATGGTTGGAGATATGCACATCGTGGCAGATGTGCACCTTGTTCATCAAATGATTGTTGTCGCCTATGCTTGTTGCGTCTTCCGTGCGGTTGCTGCCGGCAATGACTACGTTTTCCCGGATCACATTGTTGTTGCCGATCACCACACGCGGACGTTGCGATTTCTCATAACGAAACGATTGCGGTTCTGCACAAATTACAGTGTTTTGGTGAATCACGTTTCCGGCGCCCATAGTGGTTCCATTAAGAACGCAGGCATGTGGCATGATGACACAATTATCACCGATGGTGACGTCTCCCTCGATATAGGCAAAGGGACGAATATCGACATTCGCACCGATTCGGGCTGCGGGATCGACATGAGCGAGAGGACTGATCATTGATAAAGTGAGATTTGAAAAGACAAAAAATATGAGACAGAGAGCCGGTGCTCATTTCAAAAGAGGAAAGCAGACGTTGCTCAAAAATACTTCTTTCCTACAAAGAGGTGTCGAAACGCAAAAGCTATTGACGTCCGCCTCCGAGCGATTTGTAAAGCGCGATGACGGCTTGCACCTTCGCATAACGTTGATTGATCAAAGCCAATCGACCATTGAGAAGATTCATCTGTGCGGTGAGCGTTTCGAGATAAGTTGTCGTGTTGCCGTTGCGAAAGAGAAACTGCGTGTCGTCATTGGCTTTTTTCAACTGTTCAAGTTGCAGCTCTACCAGTTGTGTGGTCTGACAAGCCGTGTGGTATTTTGAAAGAGCATCGCTCACTTCTTTTCCTGCTCTCAACAGAAGACGCTCGAAATCGAGTTGCGCAGCCTCTTGGCGCAACTTGGCCATTTCAAAATTTCCTTTGATTTTTCCTTGTGCAAAAAGCGGTTGCGTGAGTGAAGCCACACCTGCTGCCAAAAACTTGCCGGGATTCATGACCATACCACCCAAGGAATTGGTAAAAGCTCCTTGTGCGCTAATCGTGATGTTCGGAAAGAATGCCCCTCTGGCAGTTTGAACGCCATAGAAAGTGCCGGCCAATTTGGCCTCTGCAATGGCGAGGTCGGGACGATTGGCCAAGAGAGAAAGAGGCATGCCGAGAGAAAATCGGGCAGGAAAGCCCTCTGCGGTAAAGACGGAGCGTTCGATAGCGTGCGGCGTTTCGTGCAAAAGCAGGCAAAGGGAGTTTTCCACCTCTCGAATATTATTCTCGATTTGCGGAATGGTTGTTCCCAATTTCAACACTTGGGCTTTCGCACTCGCAATGGAAGCAGAATTGGTGTAGCCCGCATCTTTCATCGCCTCCATGGCCTCGATGTTTTTATGCCACAACTCCAACGTCGAGCGAGTGGTACCGAGTTGCTCATCAAGCATTTGAAGACTGTAATAAAGGTTTGCCACTCCCGTTATGATTGCGGTATGGGCAGCCTGTCGTGCCGCTTTGGTTTGCAACACTCCGAGTTCACCCTGCTTCTTGGCATTATACAGCTTACCGAAAGCGTCGATCTGCCAAGATGCCGCCACGGGAAAGTCGTAAGTGGAATGTGCATCAAATCCGTCAATGAAAGTTTTGGTTATCGTTCCTTTCGGATTAAAAGAGAACTGAGGAAGATAAGACAACTTATTGATGCGCAGACCGATTTCGGCTTGCCGGATCGTCAATGCGGCTTGTTGCAAATCGACATTCTGCCGTAAGGCTTTGCCGATAAGAGCTTGGAGTTTTTCATCGGTGAACACTTCCTGCCACGGCATATTGCCAAACGAAGAAGTGTCGGCAAGCAACACCTCTCTCTCATCGCCAAGATCTCGGTAGAGCTTTTGTGACATTTGCTCCATGCGGCTCGTATCGCGACGATAATGCCCGAAAAGGCCACAACCGGAGAAAAGCATTCCTACCACAAAAAGATATAAAAAAGATTTCATTGTCGTTTCATTTTGAGAGAACAGAAGTAGAAAGCGGAAACTTTCGGCTTCCAAATATTGGAGAAATGAAAGTGAACTTAGGTGTATTGCTCCAAATCGGATTGGGCTTCGGCATTGTTGATGTCGCTAAAATCAATCGGTTTGACACGCTCTTGCAAAGCCTGAAAGATGCGGAAAAGCGCAGGTACGACAAAGATTTGGCAAATCATGCCGATCAACATGCCGCCTATGGCAGTCATGCCGAGCGAGCGGTTGCCGTTGGCACCCACGCCGAAAGCAAACATCAGCGGCAACAGTCCGATAATCATCGTCAGAGAGGTCATCAAAATCGGACGCAAACGCGCAGAAGCTCCGTGCAGTGCCGCAGCGGTGATGTTCATTCCCATTTTGCGACGGGCAAGTGCAAATTCCACAATCAGAATGGCATTTTTCGCCAACAGACCGATGAGCATAATCAAGGCTATCTGCACATAGATATTGTTTTGAGCCTGACCGAAAACAGCTCCCAATATTTTACCCGCCATGCCGGGTATCAAACCCAAACTTCCGAATGCTTGGATAAAAAGAAACGACCCGAGCAAACCGAACGGTACGGAAAGCAAAACGGCAAACGGCAAGAGATAACTTTCATATTGCGCCGACAGCAGGAGATAGATAAACACGAAACACAACAGGAAGACCATGCCGGTGGTGCTTCCCGAAGATTGTTGTTCCTCGCGTGTAAGCCCCGAATACTCATAAGAATATCCCACCGGCAGACTCGCTTTCGCCACTTCTTCCACCGCATGAATGGCTTCTCCCGAAGTATAGCCGGTGGCAGGGTTGCCGTTGATGGCGATCGACGTAAAGAGATTGAAGCGCGTGATGTTGTCGGGGCCCATGATAGGCGTCAGTTTCATAAACTGGGTAATGGGTGCCATTTCTCCCTTATTGTTGCGAATTTTGACTTTATACAACGACTCGTAGTTGGCACGCTCCTTTTGCTCTCCCTGCACCATTACACGATAGATCTTACCGAAACGGTTGAAGTTGGAGCTGTACATTCCCCCATAGTAGCCTTGCAATGTATTGAGCACATCGGTAGGAGCAACGCCGGCTCTCTTGCATTGTGCCGGGTCTATATCTATCATGTATTGGGGGAACTTGGTATTGAAATTTGTCTTGGCAGTTTGAATTTCCGGCCTTTTTTCCAATTCTTGAATAAAGTTTTCGGCCACCTTTTGAAACTGCTCCAAACTTCCTCCCGTGCGGTCTTGAAGATTGAGTGAGAATCCGTTTGACACGCCATAGCCCATAATCATCGGAGGCGCGAAGAAGATGACCTGTGCGTCTTTGAAAGATTTTTGAGATTCCAAGAAGAGATTGACGAAGACCATCGTGGCACTTTCGGTAATGGGATTGCGTTCGCTCCAATTTTTCAATTTAATGATGAGCGAGCCGTAAGACGATCCTTGACCGCCCATAAAGGAAAATCCGGAAATCACGGTTGAACTTTCAACCAAGGGCGATGCCAACACCATTTTTTCCACTTTCTGCAACACTTCTTCCGTGCGATCCTGCGATGTTCCGGGAGGCAGTGTCACCATTCCCATAAGCGTTCCGGTGTCCTCGGTCGGCACCAAAGTCGTCGGCGTGATCTTCATGAAAAGCAACAATAAAGCTATGGAAACCACCACCAAACCCATGGACAAATAAGGGCGAACGATGAAACGATTCACGCCTTTTTTGTAACGTTCAAGAATATCTTCATACATACGGTTGAAAGCCGCAATGAAGCGATCGGAAAACAAACCGAGTACGGCCACCGCTGCCATGAGCCATGCCAAAGCGGCCAGTATGATATTTTCGGAAGCGAAAAGTCCGGTCACCATCATGACGACGGTGAGCACGAGCAAGGTCGTCGTGAGCCAAGGGGCGAGCGGAAGGGATAAACCTTTTCCCTTGACGGAATACTTCTGTTTCATTAGGCTTACAGCCTCCTCTTGTGCCACTTTCATGCGCTCCGTCAATGTTTTTTTCTCACCATGGGGTTTGAGAAAAATGGCACACAATGCGGGAGAAAGCGTCAAAGCATTAAGTGCAGAGAAGCCTATGGCAACAGCCATGGTTATACCAAACTGACGATAGAATGCACCGCTCGTGCCGCCCATGAACGACACGGGAACGAACACCGCCATCATCACAAGCGTGATTGAAACGATGGCACCTCCCAATTCGCTCATGGCATCAAGCGAAGCTTTTCGGGCTGAGGTATAGCCCATATCGAGCTTTGCGTGAACACCTTCGACCACAACGATGGCATCGTCCACGACAATGGCGATGGCCAACACAAGAGCAGAAAGGGTAAGAAGGTTGATGGAAAATCCAATGAGGTAGAGTACGAAGAACGTGCCGATCAATGCCACCGGTATGGCAATGGTCGGTATCAATGTGGAGCGCATATCCTGCAAGAAGAGGAAGACCACGAGGAACACCAAAACGAATGCTTCAATCAATGTTTTGACCACTTCGTGGATCGAGGCAAAAAGAAAGTCATTGACATTTTGTGCCACTCTGATCTCCAAACCGTCGGGAAGTTCTTTTTGGGCATTTTCAAGCACTTTTTCGATGTCTTTGATGATCTGCGTGGCGTTGGATCCTGCAATTTGGGAAACCATGCAGGCTACGGCCTTGTGACCATCCACACGGCTGTCGAAAGCATAGGTTTCACTGCCCAACTCTATGCGCGCAACATCGACTAAACGAATGACGTTGCCCGATGGGGAAGACTTGATGACCATGTTCTCAAATTCGCTCACCTCCTGCAAACGTCCGCGATAGCGCAGAGTGTATTGGAAAGTGTTGCCTTCTCGCTCCCCGATCGTTCCGGGAGCAGCCTCAATGTTTTGTTCGGCAAGAAGTCTGGAAACATCCGAGGGGACGAGTCCATAGGCAGCCATTTTTTCGGGATCGAGCCAAATGCGCATGGCATAGGATCCGGCAAAGACCTTGGCTTCTCCCACTCCGTTCACACGCTGCACCTGCGGCACTAAATTGATGTGTGCATAGTTTTGAATAAATTCGGGTGTGTATCGCTCTTCCGTGTCCACAATCGAAAAAACCATCAACATCGATCCTTGTCGTTTTTGGGTGACGACCCCTACACGAGTCACCTCGGCCGGCAACAAGCCCGTGGCTTTGGCCACGCGGTTTTGCACGTTGATGGCAGCCATATCGGGATCGGTTCCCATTTTGAAAGTTACCGTGATCATGGCCGCTCCCGTATTTGTGGCCGTCGACGACATGTAGTCCATACCCTCCACTCCGTTGATCTGCTCTTCGAGCGGAGCTACGACGGAATTGAGCACCGTCTGGGCATTTGCTCCTTGATAGAAGGTCTGTACCTGTATCGTGGGAGGCGCAATGTCGGGATATTGGGTAATGGGAAGAGCAACCAAACCCAAGCAACCGAGCAACACGATGAAGATTGAAATCACCGTGGAAAGCACCGGTCTGTTGATAAAGCCGTCTAATTTCATTGTTTTTCTGAGATTTTATGGGTATTCGTTCACTCTCTTATTCCTGTCCGGGCATTTTTTTGTCGGCCATGTGCTGTTCGGACTTTTTAAGCTGTCGGGCACTTTCTTCGGGAGTAATAGGAGTGATGGTCATCTCGTTTTTGAGTTTGCTCACGCCTTCGACCACAATCCGGTCGCCCACTTTCAACCCTTCGGTCACGACATAGTTTTTGCCGTCGTTTTGCGGCAACACTTTGATCTCGGTGGAGTGTACGATGCTTTGCCCATCGACTACATAAACGAACTTCTTGTCTTGAATTTCATAAGTGGCACTTTGGGGCACAAGAATGGCGGAAGTTTCGCGAATGGGAAATTTCACCACTCCCGTGGCTCCCGATCGGAGGATGCTGTGAGGATTGTCGAACGTGGCACGCATCCGTACCGAACCCGTGGAGGCATCGATGATGCCCGACATGCTGTTCACCCGTCCGGTTTCTTCGTAGGTAGAGCCATCGGCCAACACTAAATTGACGGCAGGCAGTTTTTTCAAAGCCTCACGGGTTCCGCCGGCACTGCGTGTCATTTCGAGCAACTGCTTCTCGGTCATGGAGAAATAAGCATACATCTTCGACAAATTGGACACGGTCGTCAGCGGTTCGGGAGAGGAGCTGCTCACCAAAGCCCCCACCCGATAGGGAATGCTGCCGACAACTCCGGAACTTGTGGCACGGATCGTGCAAAACGAGAGTTTGTCCTTGGCATTGACCAAAGCGGCCTGCGCCTGTGCCAGTTGTGCGCGCAGCACTTCGAGCTGATTGACCGCAACATCGAGGTCAAACTGCGACACAATTTCTTTCTCTCGCAGCATCTTCTTGTTTTGAACGGCCAGTTGCTGCGTGGCAATGCCGGCCTTGGCCACATTGACCGCCGCCTGTGCCTGCTCCACTGCCGCGCGATACTGCGTGGGATCGATGACAAACAACACTTGTCCGGCCTCAACGTAGGCTCCCTCATCGACAAGCTGTTTGACGATGTTTCCGGCTACTTTCGGACGAATTTCAACATCTTGCACACCCTTTATCGTGGCGGGATAGGAGGTGCTGAGATTGGCCTCGGAACGGGCTATGGTGATGACGGCAAATTTATTGTCGCCGGCAGGCATATTTTGCTTGTTGCCGGAGCAAGCTGCAAGAAACAATCCAAGTGCGAGGTAAGCTATTTTTTTCATACGAACGAAATGATTATCCGAATTCTTTGATGCTTGATGAATGAGAACCATGAGAATGCCTATTGTACTCTATACCGCGTTTGAGGCAATCTGTCGTCAAATCGACGTCAAAACGACCTCCAAGAAACGACTCCGCAAAACTTGTTGTCGGGCAAAGCCTTGTCGTACTTCTCTTTGGAGGGAAAGGCCGCAGTGCATTCTCAAAGACAAGGCAAAGGTACATTTTAATACTTTTACGACCAACAATATTTATCATCTTTTTCCGAATGATTTCCCTTTTTGTCTTTTGGAAATCATGCTTCTGACAAAATGTTCATCGGACATATTCACAAAAACGGATCAAAAAGAAATCGTGTAGCTCTCACCTTGCCCACGGCCTGCCCTCCATGAAAAGCAAACGGCGAAAACGGCATTTGAAACTACATGGCTCGCAGAAAAATCTAACTAAGGAATAGAAAATTCTACTCGTTACTCCGTTTGCATTGCTTCTTGCGCAAGATGCATTCCGACAGCTTAAAGGCTATTCGGACACACCGAAGAGAAATCGGGACAAGCCTTCGTGAAAGAAGCAACTTTCAGTCCTCTACCGGGATTTTTTCTTCTTTTTGTCTACATTGTCTACACTCTCCCCCCTTAAACAACGGATAAACAGACTGTTGCGAATGTAGACAACACGCGAAAATAACTACATTCGCCGTTACATCCTACACATGTCACCGGGAAGGCATGCAGATGCCCGAAATCGCCCATGTAGGCAGTGTAGGTTTTCGGAAAAATTGTCTACATTCTTTTGGGTCTGTGTATCATGGACTTAATCTTTTTCAGTGTATATTGGAAATCTCCCTGCCTACACTCGCATATTGCTGAAATTCAAACACATGAAAAGAAGAGTGTAGGTTTTTCGACGATTTTACGAAAAGTTCATGGGAGAAGCGCACATAATCCCCCCTAAAAACCACCTCTGACGTGTAGCCGGAGGTGCGTTCGCTCCTTCCTTACGGAAATTTGTTTGACGAGGAGAATTGCTTTTGAAAAGCAAGCTCGAAATCTCATGACACAGGGCTTCGGGAAAGATTTTATGCGGTTTTGAAATTGGCCGGACGGCAAATGCTTAAAAACGAAAAGAGCGACACAAAGGCCGCTCTTGTTCAAAAGAGAAATGCACCGACTATGCCGCAGGAAACGAACATGAACAATCCGGTGAAACGATAGACGAAAATACCCCATGCCGAAGCAAGAAACAACAACAGTTGCAAACCATGATGCCACAAGGAGGAGAAATCGCAATAACGCCACAGAAAGATGCACCAAATCGAAAGCAAGAGAGCGTGCAACAGCAACTCGCGATGAATCCGTCCACCGGCAATTTGCAGCAACACAGATCGCACGATCATGACGACCATTGGCGGAAGAAGTCCCCAATACACACTTTTGAAAATCGGCATGAAAGAGGAAACGACTGCCATGATGAGCAGCAGGCCGACAATGATGCGAAAAGTGACGACGGGCGAAAGTCGTTTTTTATGGGTGCTGTTTGTGCTCATCGATGCTGTTCGCGGAAGAGGTCGTTTACGGTTTTTACGGGATTGAAAGTGGAAAGCGGCACTTCCACGAAAATTGTGTTCCAATCGCTCATTGCACCATTCCACAACCCCGGAAGTTCGAGTGCCTTCAACTCTTTTCCGTCTTTCGATTTATTGGAGATGAAGCCCGTGGCAGGATCGACATATTCGGGCAAGTCAAAACGCTCGCCCTCGAAGTTTTTCAAGCCGCAGACCAAATCGACGGGATTAAAATGCGTACCTTGTTCAAACATGGTCTTTTTTGCCGCATCGGCCATGTCGATCTGATTGCTTTCAAGAATTTGCAACGACACCGTTCCGTCGGGATTATAAGCAAGGAAAGGGCCGCCGCCGGGCTCGCCGACATTGCGCACCATGCCGCATACGCGCATCGGGCGATTGAGTTTGCAATAAAGGTAGTCCATCAGTTCCAAACCCTTCCAAGCTCTTGCCGCCATGCTTTTGCAATGGAGATCGGTTTCCAAGAAAGTCAGCATTTCCTGCAAACGTTCTTCGCTCACATTGCCGCCGTCCAACTCTTCGAGATAAGCAAAGGCACGTGCTTGCAGACTGACCAAGACGCCGGCAATCAACTTCTTGTAGGTCACGGTGTCGTCTTTCAAGCGATCGGGAACGACGTTGTCGATGTTTTTAATAAACACCACGTCGGCATCGATGTCGTTCAGGTTTTCGATGAGTGCCCCATGGCCTCCCGGACGAAAAAACAAACTTCCGTCGGCCTGACGAAAAGGAGTATTGTCGGCATTGACGGCAATGGTATCGGTCGAGGACTTCTGTTCGGAAAATGAAATGTCAAATTTTGCGCCGAGTTCCTTGCCGAAAGCCTCGGCTTTCGCTTCGGCCAATGTCTCGAAGAGGTTGCGATGTTCGGGAGAAACGGTGAAATGCACCGAAACTCGCCCTTCACCGTCTTTTGCATAGTGCGCCCCTTCGGCCAAATGTTCTTCAAAAGGAGTGCGAGCCTCGGTTTCATAACGATGAAACTTCAACAGCCCTTTGGGGAGTTTTCCGTAGTTCATGCCTTCTCCGCCCAGCAGTGCAGCGACAATCGCTTTCCCCTTTCCTTCGGTCATGAGCTGTGCCGATGTTTTTCCATGCAGGCATGTGAGCGTTTCGTCCAAATCCTTCAAAAAAGGCGCATCGGGAAGGTGCTCGAAAAATGTTTTTTCAAAATCAGTTGTCGGCATGTCGTAAGGAGCATCGAGAAACGAATATAAATCCTTGAACATACGGCTGGCCGCTCCGGAAGCAGGCACAAACTTCACGACTTTGTTTTCGGGATTGGCGGCATAAGCCTCCCAAATTTCGAGAAAGCCTCGGCGCAACTCTTCGTCGGGGGCAAAGATGCCCCCATTATCGATGCAAGCGGCCGCCTCCAATTCCAAAAAGGGAAAACCGGCAGCAAAGGCCGCCAGTTGGAGATTTACTTTTTCTTCGGAAATACCCTTGTTTTCAAGCAAGGCCTTATCTTCTGTTTTGATCATATTTAATGTTGAATGAGAGGTAAATGAAAATATGCGGTATGCGGCAGAGAAACATCGGCAGTTTTGCCATAAAGGCTTCACCGTTGCTCATCTGTCAGCACTTTGGCAATGAGTTTGCGGATGCGGCCGTCGCCAATGATCGGTGCATGGGCATCTTCGGGGAACATGATGTAGAAATCCCCCGGAAAAGCGACAAAATAACTTTGAGCCGCCTCCGTATAAAGCGCGTAGTCGTTGTCTTCGTCAAAAGGCAAATCGCTGTCGGCTTGCAAGCTCGAAATTGGCGACCAACCACATTCCTCCACTCCCGAAAGAGGGATATGCACATCTATATAACGCCGATGGACTTCGAGCTTCTGATCTTCGCGAGTTTTCATCTCGACATCGGCAACATTGATAAAAAGGCGTTCGCCGTCGAGAGTGATGCGCTCGGCGGGGGCATGGGTGAAATCGTGCGTACGCACATACTCAAACAAACGCGGGAAAAGCGGATGCAGAGTTTCGTAGCGCAAACTGTCGCTAAGACGGGCATGTATCATGTTTGACAATGAATAGAAAAAATAAAGACGCGACACAAAATGCCGACTAAACGGAAACAAAGGTAGACCTTTTTTTGAAAAACACGAAGAGCAAACCCAAAAACTCTCACTTCGACACTCTTTCCGATCGAATTTTATGCGGTTCATTGTTGAAGAAAGGCTTATTCTTATTAAAATCAATCTACATAACCCTCCGTTAAAGGATTTTTTCGTACTTTTGCTTCAAACTTAAACATCATCTTATGTTCAAAACTTTCTCCGTGGGTTTCGCCCTCTTTCTTGCCGCTATCGCAACCATCACTTCATGTTCCGACAACGACATGACTTATGCCGAACTGCGTGAAAAAGAGGTTAGGCAAATAGAAAACTTTCTGATTAAAGGTTGCACGGTTCGAGATGCCGACAATGCGTTCGACTTATTGAAAGTGGACGGTAATATAAAAGTCATCTCCGAAGAGCAGTTTTATGCCAATGATTCCACGACCGATGTGTCTAAAAACGAATACGTCCTGTTCCCCGGTTCGGGAGTCTATATGCAAATCCTTCGTAAAGGTACGGGCAAGCCGATTGAACATGGAGAAAACGCCATGGTCATTTGTCGTTTTACGGAATACAACATCGCCACCGACAGCATTTCCAAAACCAACCGCATCTTGGCTTATGAACAGTGGCCGGACATCATGAACGTCACAAACAACTTTGGCACCTATACGGCCTCTTTCCTGTCCGGTTTGATGAACAGCATTCACGGCTCTTCCGTTCCTTCGGGCTGGCTCATTCCCATGCCTTTCATAAAAGTCGGACGCCAAACCAACGACCATGAAGAAATAGCCAAGGTGCGCCTCATCGTCCCCAGCACCGAAGGACAAAAAGATGCCTATCGCAGGATTTACCCTTGTTTTTACGAAATCACTTTCCAAAGAGGACGCTGAAACATCTGTTGCAAGAACAACAAAATACTTTCCTTTTGTTCTTTGCGCACATAGCGGTTTCCACGGATCTTCCGCTGCCCCGTTCCCACCTTATTATGGAGTGTTGTGTTATGCTTAGTAACAATACGCATAACACAACACTCTTATTTGAATAAAGGGAGATCTGGCGCACAATGGACAGAAGTTCAGGTTTAAGTCTTTGCTTTCTCCTTTGTTTTGCTATTCGTCTTGTCACAACAATAGTTCACAAAAGAGAAAAGCTGCTTTTTTCTCGCATGAATGAGATATACTTCAATGATTTTCGCTACCTTTGCGACAACAAACAATCCTCAAAGCGGTAATGAAACTCATTTTAATGACTCGTCCGGAATTCTTTGTCGAAGAGCACCAAATCTTGACGGCGCTTTTCGACGAAGGCCTTGGCACGCTTCACCTCCGCAAACCCAACACGGAACCCGTTTTTTCAGAACGGCTGCTCAGTCTTATCCCCGACACCTATCGTAAGAACATCGTTGTTCACGACCACTTTTACCTCAAACAAGAATATGGACTGAAAGGCATCCACCTGAATCAACGAAATCCGGAGCTTCCGAACAACTACAAAGGACACATTTCTTGCTCTTGCCACAGCAAAGAGGAGCTTCAAAATTGTGCGCTGTTCAGCGACTATATGTTTTTATCTCCTATTTTCAATTCCATTGCTTTGGATGATTATAGCGATCGGTTTTCTCCAACAATGCTACAACAAATGCACAAACAGAAACTGATCAACAAAAAGGTCATGGCCATGGGAGGAATTGGTCTGAAAAACATTCCCTTGATCAAAGAGTTCGGATTTGGAGGAGTGGTTGTGCTGGGAGATATTTGGAATCACTTCAACATCCATACGAATAGTGATTACAAAAACTTGATCAATCATTTTCGGAAACTCCGAAAACTCATGGGGTGAAAAATCACGCTCTTGATACATTTATATTAGATTAAACTTTCTTCATCCATAACTTCCTTTCATTGATTATGAATAGTAATATCAAGATCTTCTCCGGTACGAAAACTCGCTACTTGGCCGAGAAAATTTGCGAAAATCTGGGTTGTCCTCTCGGAGATCTCACGATTACCTACTTTGCCGACGGTGAGTTTGAGGTTTGCTACGAGGAATCCATTCGCGGTTGTGATGTATTCTTGGTTCAAAGCACATTCCCCTCCACCGACAACCTCATGGAATTGCTCCTCATGGTAGATGCGGCCAAACGAGCTTCTGCCCGTACGGTCAATGCCGTTGTGCCATACTATGGCTGGGCGCGTCAAGACCGCAAGAGCAAACCGCGCGTGTCTATCGGCGCCAAACTTGTGGCCAACATGTTGAGCGTTGCCGGCGTTGATCGTATTATGACGATGGATCTGCACGCCGATCAAGAGCAAGGCTTCTTTGAAGTGCCGGTCGATCACCTTTTTGCTTCTACCATTCTGTTGCCCTACATTAAGAAGCTTAACCTTCAAAACCTCTGTATCGCAACTCCCGATGTGGGCGGCTCCAAACGCGCAAGTACATACGCAAAATATTTAGACTGCCCAATGGTGATTTGCAACAAGACACGCCAACGTGCCAATGAGGTGGCTTCGATGGAAGTCATCGGCGATGTGGAAGGAATGGACGTCGTGCTCATTGACGATATGGTGGACACGGCAGGAACCATCACCAAAGCTGCAGACCTTATTAAATCGAAAGGGGCACGCTCCGTGAGGGCAATGGCCACCCACTGCATCATGTCGGGGCCGGCAGACGAACGAGTGGCACAAAGTGCTCTTGAAGAAATTGTATTCACAGACTCCATACCCTATAAAGGTTCGTGCGAAAAAGTCAAGCAACTCAGCGTCGGAGAACTTTTTGCAGAAACCATTCGCAGAGTCCTCAACAATGAAAGTATCAGCAGTCAATATCTTCTTTAATTACGCTGTTTGAAACTCTATAATAGAATAGTGATCATACGGAAGAAGAATCTACCGTATGATCACTTATCACTTCTACTCAATCTTCTTTCTCTTTCGATTTTGCCTAATGCGTAGAAAATTCATCTTCTTTTTGTGGGGGCTTTTTATTTGTCTTATACTTTCCACCTCTCTCGCCTTTCTTGCAATAGAACGAGGTTGGATAGGCTATAAGCCGGATTTGGAAGACATACAAACTCCGATCAGCAAATTTGCTTCTCAAATCATCACCTCCGACGGCAAACAACTCGGAACGTGGTCGAGAAGCGAAAACAGAGTATTCGTATCGAAAGACAGTATCTCCAACCATGTTTTCGAAGCACTCATTGCCACAGAGGATGTTCGCTTTTTCAACCACTCCGGCATCGACGGAAAAGCTTTGGCACGCGCCATTCTCAAAAGAGGAGTATTCGGACAGAAAAACGCAGGAGGCGGCTCCACTATCACCCAACAATTAGCCAAACAACTGTATTCGAAAACGGCTTCGAGCACATTGCAACGAGTGTTGCAAAAGCCCATTGAATGGGTCATTGCAGTTGAGATCGAGCGATATTTCACGAAAGAGGAAATAATGACGCTGTATCTCAATTATTTCGATTTTCTGCACAATGCCGTGGGAATCAAAACCGCGGCCAATGTTTATTTTGGAAAAACTCCTCATGAGCTTACACTCAACGAGGCTGCCACATTGATCGGCATGTGCAAAAATCCGTCTTATTTCAACCCCATCAGAGAACCGGAAAGATGCAGATTGCGACGCAATGTGGTTTTGCGCCAAATGGTCAAAGCAGGATACCTGTCAGAAGACAGTTACTCCATGTTGCAGGATACTCCGCTAAGTCTGAACTTTCATCGAATTGATCATAAAGAAGGTTCCGGAGCCTATTTGAGGGAATATCTTCGGAAAATTCTTATGGCGGACAAACCCCAAAAAGAGAAGTACAAACCGTGGCAAATGCAAATGTTTTTCTCCGACTCCATAGCTTGGGAAAACGACCCTCTATACGGTTGGTGCAAGAAAAACAAAAAGAAAGACGGCACTCACTACGACATTTACACAGACGGCTTGAAGGTGCATACCACCATCGATTCGAGAATGCAGAAATATGCGGAAGAAGCTGTGTTCGGCCATGTGGCACTCACGCTTCAACCTCAATTCAATCTTAAAAAAAAGACTTCGCCCAATTTCCCTTATTCCAATAACCTTTCATCGCAAAAAATCAACGATATTCTTCAAAGATCCATCAGGCAAAGTGAGCGATTTCGCACGATGAAAAACGATGGTGCCGGCGAGGAGGAAATCAACCTTTCTTTCCGAACGCCGACGCCGATGACGGTCTATACCCACCACGGCGAGGTAGACACTTTGATGTCGCCTATCGACTCCATTCGTTATTATAAATCCTTCCTACGTGCCGGTTTGGTTTCTATCGACCCGATGAACGGCCATGTCAAAGCCTACGTCGGCGGATTGAATTATTCTCATTTCCAATACGACATGGCCATGGTGGGACGTCGGCAAATCGGTTCTACGATGAAGCCCTTTGTCTTTGCAATGGCCATGGAAGACAACTTCACCCCCGAAGAAACGGTATTGAATGCCCAACAAACCTATTATGTGGCAGGCAGACCGTGGACACCGCGAAACACCAATCATGCACGAGCCGGAGAAATGGTTTCCCTGAAATGGGCACTTTCACAATCCAGCAATTGGGCAACGGCCAATCTGATGAGCCAAATAGACCCTTCCGGCACTCGGCTCAATGCTCTTTTGCTCAATTTCGGCATCACCAATCCGGACATCCACCCTTCAATGTCCCTTTGTTTGGGACCGTGCGACATCACTGTGGCAGAAATGGCCTCGGCCTATACGGCTTTTGTCAATAAAGGTATTCGTTCGGCCCCGTTGCTCGTCACTCGCATTGAAGACAACGAAGGAAACATTGTTGCCGAATTTACGCCTCGCATGAACGAGGTGATCTCCGAGAAGAGCAGCTATAATATGATAGAAATGATGCGTGCCGTGATCGATCAAGGTACCGGACGAAGACTTCGCTATAAATTTAACATCACGGCTCCCATTGGCGGAAAAACGGGAACGACCAACAACAACTCCGACGGTTGGTTTGTAGGCTATACGCCCCGTTTGGTTACGGCCTGTTGGGTCGGAGGAGAGGATCGGGACATCCATTTCAACTCCACCGCCATGGGACAAGGAGCATCGACAGCTCTCCCCATTTGGGCTTATTACATGAATAAGATATTTAGAAACACCCTCTTGGGATACAAACAAGAGGAAGATTTCAATGTTCCGACAAAATTGTCATCAATCGCCGACAGCGAAATGCCGGAAGATTTGTCGGGAGACTCCTCGTCCAAAGATCCTGTTTCGATCACACCGGATGTTTCTATTTTCGATTAGCTTACCCAACCCTATTACGCTCCACTTATGAAATATGTAGCAATTATACCTGCTCGCTATGGTTCTACGCGTTTTCCCGGAAAACCGCTTGTACGGCTGAAAGGGCAACCGATTATCCAACATGTCTACGAGCGAGTTTCAAACATTATTCCCGACACTTATGTGGCAACCGATGATCATAGGATTGAGGAGGCCGTGTTGAAGTTTGGCGGAAAAGTCATCATGACATCTCCTGACCATAAAAGCGGAACGGATCGCTGTAACGAGGCGTTGAGTTTGATCGGCGAAGAATACGACATTGTCATCAACGTGCAGGGAGACGAACCTTTCATAGCTGCCTCACAAATAAAAAGTCTGCAAGCGTGCTTCGAAGATCCCGACACTGAAATCGCAACCCTTGTGAAGCCCTTCACCGAAGACATGGGAATAGAAGCATTGAAAAATCCCAACAGCCCCAAGGTCGTCATCGACAAAAATCGCTTTGCCCTCTATTTTTCCAGATCGGTCATTCCTTATTTAAGAGGTGTTGATGAAGAAAAATGGCTTTCATCTCATCAATATTATAAACATATAGGGCTCTACGCCTATCGTAAAGAAACGCTGCGTACAATAACCCACCTTCCTGTCGGTACGTTGGAAAAAAGTGAAAGTTTGGAACAACTCCGTTGGTTGGAGGCCGGCTATTCAATCCGTGTGGGGGTAACAGATATTGAAACGATTGGTATTGATACGCCGGAAGATCTTGTCAAAGCAGAGGCTTTTATCGACATTTTGTCTTAAATACGACCCTATCACTTTGAGTATTGCCAAAGTTAAACTATCTTTGCCAATAGCCTCTCTCTCTGACAACTTAAAACAGATATTACCACGACTTGTCTTTTCCTATCGAATATGTTCAAAAAACTCTGCTTCATTTCACTTCTGTTTCTTTTCTATTCGGTCTCTTCGGCATGGGCTCAAAAACTCACGGTCGGCTCATATACTTTTAAGGACGGCTCCGTTTACACCGGAGAACTCATAAGCAACAAACCCAATGGAAAAGGACGTACTCAATTTCCGAATGGCGACGTCTATGAGGGCGAATATACCAAAGGGAAACGTCACGGGCATGGTGTTTTCACCTTTTCCGACGGAGAGAAATACGAGGGTGAATGGTACAATGACCACCAACATGGCAAAGGAACGTTTTACTACATCAACAATAATCGCTACGAAGGATTATGGTATCGAGACCTTCGCGAGGGGAAAGGCACCATGTATTACTACAACGGAGATGTGTACATCGGTAATTGGAAAGATGACAAACGCAACGGAGAAGGGGTTTACACTTTCGTGAGCGGCGCCAATTACAAAGGGCATTGGGTCAATGACAAAAAACAAGGAAAAGGAATTTTTGACTGGAACGACGGAACAAGGTATGAAGGTTCTTGGCACAACAACCTCCGAAATGGCTTTGGCACCTACTATTATGCCGACGGAGATCTGTACGTAGGTGATTGGAAAGACGACAATCAGCACGGCCGGGGCATTTATAAATTTCAAAACGGAGATGTCTATGAGGGGCAGTATGTACACGGCGAACGCACGGGAGAAGGTGTTTGCAATTTTGCCAACGGCAACAAATATGTAGGCAGTTACAAAAATGGCGAACAAAGCGGTGTGGGCACATTTACATGGAAAGGAAAAGCAACTTATACCGGCCATTGGGCAGCCGACAAGCCCAACGGGCAGGGAGTTTATAAAACAAAGAAAGGCGACGACTACAACGGATCGTGGAAAAACGGAAAGATGGACGGCGAGGGCGTTTTACGTACGGCCGAAGGAGAACGCTATAAAGGTTCTTTCAGAAATGGCCTTAAACACGGAAAGTGTGTGGAAATCATGCCCGATGGCACACGTTTTGAAGGCAGTTATCATGACGGAGAACGCAATGGTGCTTTTACGGAATACGACAAGAACGGCAATAAAATCGCCACGGGAACTTACGAAAACGGACGACGTGTGCAAGCCTCTTAAAGGCGACGCCCATTCTTAAAACAGCCTTTTAATCTCAAAAACAACTCGATTTACAACCTGAGTATTATGATGAAAGTCTCCTCAAACAAAGAAGAGCCGCAAAATGCGATACAAGCAAAAAAAGTATCTCTTTTGAATATTGTCAAGAACGACAGCTGGCTCGAACCCTACAACGATGCAATACAAGGGCGTCATTATCATGCCGAACGCAAAATAGAGGAGCTTACGGAAGGCCGAAAGACTTTATCGGAATTTGCTTCGGGACATTTGTATTTCGGCCTGCATCGCGTCGGCAATCAATGGTTGTTTAGAGAATGGGCACCCAATGCCGTTAAAATCTTTTTGGTCGGAGATTTCAACGCATGGAAAGAAAGCTCTGACTACGAACTGCGTTGTATCGACAAATCCGGAGTATGGGAAATTGCCCTTTCGGCAGAAACCCTGAAACACGGAGATCTCTTTAAGCTGCGAATTTACTGGAAGGGGGGAAGCGGAGAACGAATACCTTCCTATGCCAAACGTGTGGTTCAAGACGACGTTACCAAAATCTTCTCCGCACAAGTATGGGAACCGCCAACCCCTTATGAATTTATCATAAAAAACTTTGTTCCCTCCCGCAATCCGCTGCTTATTTATGAGTGTCACATAGGAATGGGACAAGACGAGGAGAAGATAGGTTCTTATAACGAATTCCGAGAAAAGGTTCTTCCCCGAATTGTCGCAGACGGATACAACTGCCTGCAAATCATGGCCATTCAAGAACATCCCTACTACGGATCTTTCGGCTATCACGTTTCCAGCTTCTTTGCGGCTTCCAGTCGCTTCGGCACTCCCGAAGAACTTAAATTGCTGATCGATGAAGCACACCGCCAAGGTTTGGCCGTCATTATGGATCTCGTACACAGCCATGCCGTGAAAAACGAATTGGAGGGTTTGGGGAACTTCGCAGGCGATCCGTCGCAATATTTTTATTCCGGACAACGACGCGAACACCCCGCATGGGATTCCCTCTGCTTTGACTACGGAAAAAATGAGGTGTTGCATTTTCTCCTTTCCAACTGTAAGTTTTGGTTGGAAGAATATAAATTTGACGGTTTCCGTTTCGACGGTGTTACTTCCATGCTATATTACAGCCATGGACTCGGAGAAAGTTTCAATGGTTATGCCGATTATTTCAACGGTCATCAAGACGACAATGCCATCTGTTATTTGACGATTGCCAATGAGCTGATCCACCAAATCAACCCGAATGCAATTACCATTGCAGAAGAGGTGAGCGGTATGCCCGGCCTTGCAGCCCCATTCAAAGACGGCGGCTATGGTTTCGACTACCGTCTTGCCATGAACATTCCCGACTATTGGATTAAAATCATCAAAGAATTAAAAGACGAAGACTGGAAACCGTCCGGTATCTTTTGGGAATTGACCAACAGAAGAGCGGACGAACGCAATATCACCTATGCCGAAAGTCACGACCAAGCCCTTGTAGGAGATAAAACGCTGATCTTCCGTCTTATTGATTCCGACATGTATTGGCATTTCCGCAAAGGAGATGAAAACGACCGCGTAAACCGAGGAATAGCCCTCCATAAAATGATCCGCCTCGCCACGGCCTCTACGCTCAACGGCGGTTATCTGAATTTTATGGGAAATGAGTTCGGGCATCCGGAGTGGATCGATTTTCCCCGCGAAGGAAACGGGTGGAGTCATAAGTATGCACGTCGTCAGTGGAATCTTGTAGACAACCAAGAGCTCTGTTACCATTATCTCGGAGATTTCGACAGAGCGATGCTTCAAACTCTAAAATCCATTAAAGACATTCAAGCACTACCCGTTGTTGAAATTTGGCACAACGACGGCGACCAGATATTGGCATTTCAACGTGGCGATTTGCTTTTTGTCTTCAATTTTTCTCCGACAAACTCCTATACCGACTACGGATTTATGGTAAAGAAAGGAGCCTATCGCGTCGTATTAAACACCGACGACCCAAAGTTCGGAGGAAATGGCTTGACGGATGACACCATAACACATTTCACCAACTACGACTCTTTTCTCGACAAAGAGGAAAAAGGGTGGCTGCAATTATACATTCCCGCACGATCTGCCGTTGTCCTTGCCAAGAACCGATAGCGGCACGTTCTCAATCGCCTCGGACAAAATAAAGTTAGCCTGATCTCGCAATCGGCAACGGGTATTTTCGTCCGAAAACCAACAGTCATTCCCCCAATAAATGCCATAAGCACACCCCCTAATATAGAAAATGTCGAAAAACCTACACTATGCTTCGCATACATCTGAATTTCAACACGATGAAAGTGTAGACAGGCACTTGCCCATATACACTGAAAGAAGTTAAGTCTATGATGCACAGACCAAAAGGAATGTAGACGGCTTTTCCGAAAACCTACTTATCCTACATAGGCGATTTCGGGCATCTGCCCGCATTACCGATACCGATGTGTAGGTTGTGACAACGAATGTAGTTGAAATTCCACTTTGCATACACACGCAACAATCTGTATGTCTGCGCCTTGAAAGGGGGAGTGTAGGTAATGTAGGTAAAAAACAAAAAAGTAATGTAGGAGGTAGTATGGTGCTTTCTCTCGAAGATTTGCCCATTTTCCTCTTCGGTTTGTTGAAATCCACTTTAATGTGTCGAGCACATTTTAGCATGGAGGTAGAGCAAACGGAGTAACGAGTAGAAAAAACTATCTCTGAGGTAGTTTTTGCGGCCAGCCCGGTAGCAGTAGACGAATAGCAAGAATTGTTATCGACCGTCGCTAAAAGAACACATTGACCAAATGATTTCCATAAAGCCTTATCACCATCTCCGAAGAGTACGTTTTCTGACATTCGTGCTCTTCGGAGCATTTGTTTTTGGTTATTGTTCCGTTTTGAAAGGAGATTTTCTGTCGGCCATCTGGCTTACAATCAGCCCCTTCGATTATTGTCTTTCTCCCTTTGCAATAGGTTTTGCTATTCTCCTCCTCGCAACTCCTTTGCTTTGGTGGTTGTCCGGTCGTTTCACACGATTGTTTCAAAATCAATCTCTTTCGGTCTGTTTCTTTTCTTTGTTCTCCCTGTTTTTCGTCATTGGCATCATCACCAACGGCAACGAAGTCCGAACTTTGGAATATCGCATGGCACGATTATGCGCCGAAAGAAAATACGAAGAAGCGTTAAGAGTGGGAGAACGCTTTGAGCATCCGTCCTCAAATGTCGTGGCTCTCCGCACTTTGGCCTTGTCACGTTTGACCGATAAAGGTGCTTGGTTTCTTGCAGAACACTTTTTTGACTACCCTCTTCCCAACAACTTACAATCGCATTTTTTACAGATCGACTCCACCTCAAAAACAATATCACCTTTTTGGCCGTATTTTGAAAAGGAACAACAAACCTCTCACGGTCAAGTTTTTTCCGAAAAGCGCAATGTGGAGCTGATGAAGTATTTGATCGATCGGCAAATTCCCAAATTCATTCAAAGCCTCACATCCGCCTACATCAACACTACCCGCCCGGAAGAGCTTCCCAAGGCCTATCGTGAAGCCATTTATCTTTACACACGCATTACTCCTCAGACTTTCATCGACCACTACGATCCGGCCACCGCTGCCAATTACAGTGATTTCTTGGCGTTTCAGCGAAAAGTGAGATTGTCACACCCACCCTCCGTTCCTTTTTCTGCGGAGGCACAGCGAAATATGCTGCGAAACACCTATGGGCACACCTATTGGTACTACTATTTTTACGGATCTTATTCTCCCACATATTAACAATATCTTGACAAACCGAAAAATCGAGAAGCCACACATGCTCTTTTCGTTTTTCATGTTGCCATATTTTTCTTCTTCGCTATGAATAATATCTATCGTCATGACGTATTGGAATTCGTCACGATTGCCACCGAATTTTGTAAACAACTCGAACAATGCGCCGGAAGCGAACGTGCGGAATTTGCGACATTCATGCAGCGTCTTCTCCCCATGGTTTATCTTAAAGCCTGCCTTGTTGAAGAGGTTGAAGAAGGCTTTGGATTTGTTGATCCGGTCGTCACCGAAGCCGACTACGAATACATTCGCAGCAACATCGCGGCCGTCCTTCGCGACGCCAACGACTATTTGGACGTTTTTTGCGAAAACTTTCGTTACTCCGACGCTCCCGTGGTTTGCACCATCAGCGAGAGCTTGGCAGACGTCTATCAGGCACTCCGCAACATGGTAGAAGCTTTCCGTTCGGAAATCGACGAAGCCATGGAAATCGCGCTATATGAATGTTTGGAGGATTTCAAACTTCGCTGGGGCCAACAGCTGCTGGGTGCCTTACGGGCAATTCATGAACTTGTTGCTTCCGGACAAGCAGATGAACTATAAAATTGCAGATTTCCATGCAGCAGCTATTTATAAAAACCGATAAAAAGATCATCCCCACCCTACCCCGATACACTTTTGGCGGACGCATTATTGTGCTACAAAGTGAAAGCGAAGCTCAAAGTGCCGTAAGATTTCTCAGCAAATCCGCCATTCTCGGTGTAGACACCGAAACACGCCCTTCCTTTCGTCGCGGTTCTCACCATAAAATCGCCCTTTTGCAAATTGCATCGGCAAACATTTGCTTTCTCTTCCGATTGAACTTCATGGGGATTCCCGAATGCGTTGTGAAGCTATTGGAAAATCCGTCTATTCTGAAAATCGGCCTTTCTCTCAAAGACGACATTGCCCAATTACAGCAACGTTGCCCGTCATTCGCTCCCGCGGGATTTGTAGATTTACAACAGCTCGCCACCCAAATGGGCATTCAAGACCTCAGTTTGGCCAAGCTCTTTGCAAACTTCTTTCGTTTGCGCATTTCCAAAAGCGCACAACTGTCAAATTGGGAGGCCGATGTTCTCGACGAGAAGCAAAAGATCTATGCCGCAACAGACGCCGAAGCCTGCATTAAACTGTATCACACGATGACTCAACTCATGCAATCCGGCGAATATCAGCTACTGGACACGGCCGGCGAACAGGTTAAACCTTTATCTCCCCCGTCGGCAAATCGAAAAAAGCCCGAATCATCCGTTAAAGCAACCAAGAAGAGTGTGAAAAGAACTCCCTCTCAGGGCACCAAACGTTTGTCTTCCCATAACAAAAACACATAAAACCGTCTATTCCTCAAATGCATACCCTACAACTCCGCCGTGGAAAATCCGAAAGCCTCAAACGTTTTCACCCGTGGGTCTTTTCCGGTGCTCTTCAAACCACACCTCCCATAGAAGAAGGTGAGATCGTGCGCCTCATTGATTCGGAAGGAAACTTTATGGCAATAGGACATTACCAAATCGGTTCCATTGCCGTTCGCGTTCTCTCTTTTGAAGACGAGCCCGTTGATCGTCAATTTTGGGAGCGGCGTTTGCGGCAAGCCTTTTCCGTACGCACCTCGATTGGTTTGACCACCTCTCCCGATGTTCACGAAATTTACCGTCTTGTCCATGGAGAGGGCGATCTTCTCCCCGGACTCATCGTGGATGTTTTTGGCGAAACTGCCGTCGTACAAGCTCACTCTGTCGGCATGCACCATAATCGCGAAGACATCGCAGAAGCCCTGTTGTCTGTTTCCGAAGGAAAAATCAAGAACATCTATTACAAGAGCGAAACCACCCTGCCCTACAAAGCCAATTTGAAACAAGAGAATGGTTTCTTGCGCGGTTACACGGATATAAATGTAGCTCGCGAATACGGACTTGCTTTTCATATTGATTGGCTGCATGGTCAGAAAACCGGTTTCTTTGTCGATCAACGGGAAAATCGTCGTTTGCTTGAACAATACAGCCATGGGCGTTCCGTCCTCAACATGTTCTGCTACACAGGAGGTTTTTCCGTTTATGCACTGAGGGGCGGAGCCTCTTTGGTACACAGTGTCGACGCCTCCTCCAAAGCCATAGAACTCACACGTAAGAACGTCCGCCTCAACTTCCCCGACGACACACGCCATGAAGCCTTTACGGAAGATGCTTTCAAGTTTCTCGAATGCGCCGGCGGAAACTACGACCTCATCGTTCTCGACCCTCCGGCTTTTGCCAAACATCAGAGTGCCCTCCGCAATGCCATAAAAGGCTACACTCGTCTGAATGCCACGGCTTTCAAAAAAATTCGTCCCGGCGGCATTGTTTTCACTTTTTCATGCTCCCAAGCGGTAAATAAAGATCAGTTTCGCCTCGCCGTATTTACAGCCGCAGTGCAAAGCGGACGCCATGTGCGCATTCTTCATCAAATGCATCAACCGGCCGACCACCCTGTCAGCATTTATCATCCGGAGGGCGAATATCTCAAAGGGCTCGTTCTGCAAGTAGAATAAAGGCCGTGCGCCGCAATGGAAAGCCGCCCTACACCACCTCATCGGGCATGAAAAAGAGAACAGAGGGGCTAAAAACGCTCTTAAAAGAAGAGCGTATCGGAAAAAGATAAAAAAAAAGTGTGTGATCTACTGAAAAATAGCTATTTTTGCACTAATAATATAGCCGGAAATCAAGTGGGAGAAGCAACTCTCGTATGATTTCTTCGGCAAACCCTGCGCAACAATGATTCAAGAAACAGACAGAATTAAACAAGTAAACATAGAGGAGGAAATGAAAACCTCCTATATCGACTATTCCATGTCGGTTATCGTCAGTCGTGCTCTTCCCGATGTTCGAGATGGTTTCAAGCCCGTTCATCGCCGCATTCTCTATGGTATGATGGACATGGGCATCACCCATGACAAAGCCACGAAGAAATCGGCGGCCATAGTCGGTGAGGTGTTGGGTAAATACCATCCCCACGGCGACAGTTCCGTGTATGGCGCCTTGGTGCGCATGGCTCAACCTTGGGCAATGCGATACCCTCTTGTCATCGGTCAAGGAAACTTCGGATCGATGGACGGCGACGGTGCTGCGGCCATGCGTTATACGGAGGCCAAGATGAGCCTTGTCGGCGAAGCCATGATGCAAGACATCGACAAAGAAACGGTCGATATGAACCGCAACTACGACAACTCGCGCAATGAGCCGTCTGTCCTGCCCACGCGGATTCCGTCTTTCTTGGTCAATGGTGCCACGGGAATTGCCGTCGGAATGGCCACCAACGTTCCGACCCACAATCTCGGAGAAGTCATTGACGGCTGTGTCGCCTACATTGATAATCCCGACATCGACACCGAAGGCTTGATGAAGCACATCAAAGGGCCCGACTTCCCCACGGGTGCCTACATCATGGGCAATCAAGGCATCAAAAGTGCCTACGAAACCGGACGCGGACGTGTTATACTGCGTGCAAAAGCCGAAATCGAAGCCGGCAATCTTCACGATAAGATTGTCATCAGTGCCGTGCCCTATGGCACCAACACAGCCGACCTTTGCAAGTCGATAGCTGCCCTTTCGAACGAAAAGAAGATCGAAGGCATCACCAATGTCAATGACGAATCCGACCGTGAAGGAATGCGCATTGTGGTCGACGTGAAACGCGGACAAAACGCCAACGTCGTTCTCAATAAGCTCTACAAGATGACCGGCCTGCAAACCAGTTTTGCGGTCAATTGTATCGCCCTTATTCCCATTCCCGGCACTCATCCTGCCAAGATGCGTCCTCAGCTGCTTACGCTGAAAGAATGTATCCGCCATTTTGTGGAACATCGTCATGACGTTGTCATTCGTCGCACCAAATTCGACTTACGAAAAGCCCAAGAACGCCAACACATATTGAAAGGTCTGATCATTGCATCCGACAATATAGACGAGGTTGTGCGCATCATCAAAGCCAGCAAAACAACGCAAGACGCCATTGAGAGCTTGATCAAACGTTTCGAATTGGACGAAATCCAAGCCAATGCCATTGTCGAAATGCGCTTGCGTCAACTCACAGGCTTACAGCAAGAGAAACTTCACGAAGAATTTGACGAACTGCAACGCCGCATCGAATATCTGAACCAAATTCTCTCCGATAAGGAATTGTGCAAGAAAGTGATCAAAGACGAACTCATAGAAGTCAAGGAAGCCTACGGAGATGTGCGTAAAACGGAAATTCTTCCGGATATGACCAACTTCAATGCCGAAGATTTCTATCCGGACGACGAGGTGGTGATCACCGTGAGCCATTTGGGCTACATCAAGCGCACCCCGTTGGCCGAATTTAGGGCGCAAGGGCGCGGAGGAGTCGGATCGAAAGGCGGCACGACTCGCGACCAAGACTTTATCGAATACATCTATCAGGCGACCATGCACAACACCATGCTGTTCTTCACGGCCAAGGGACGTTGCTATTGGCTGAGAGTCTTTGAGATCGAAGAAGGAACACGCTTGTCGAAAGGCAGAGCCATTCAAAACATGCTCAACATCGATCCCGACGACCGCATCAACGCCTGCCTCCACATTCGTAAACTGAAAGACGAAGATTTCTGTAAGAATCACTTTGTTGTCTTTGCCACCAAACAAGGCGTTGTCAAGAAAACCTGCCTCACCGAATATTCTCGCCCCCGCACCAACGGCGTAAATGCCATTAACATCAATGAAGACGACCGTGTTGTCAGCGTAGTACTGACCAACGGAAGCGACGAGATCATCATGGCCAATCGAAATGGACGCGCCATTCACTTCAAGGAAGATGTGATCCGCACCATGGGACGAAACGCCACCGGAGTTCGCGGCATGCAACTCGACGGTGCCGACGACGAAATCGTGGGTATGGTGTGCATCAACGATCCGGAAAGAGAGTCTATTCTTGTGGTCAGCGAGCAAGGCTATGGCAAACGCAGCGACGTGAACGACTACCGCATCACCAACCGCGGAGGTAAGGGAGTTCGCACTTTGAACATCACCGAAAAGACCGGCAACGTCGTCGCAATCAAGAGTGTGACCGAAGAAGAGGATCTGATGATCATCAACAGAAGCGGCATAACGCTTCGTCTGAAAGTAGCCGACGTTCGACTGTGCGGACGTGCCACTCAGGGCGTGAAACTCATCGACCTCAAAAAACGCAACGATGCCATCAGCAGTGTTTGTCAAGTTCCCACGGAAGAAGAGGAAGAATACGACGAACAACTCCAAGGCGAAGAAACGGGCAACCTTCATCAGGAAGAAGAGAATGCCGCCGCTTTCACCTCGGAAGACGTAAACATCGAAACCAACGAGTAATCAATCCATTCAATATTCCATACCACTATGAAGAAATTTCTTGCTTTAACCTTTTTGGTGACTTGTTCCATCGCGGGATGGGCACAAAACAGCGTGATTTACAAAGCTCAGACTTTGCTCGAAAACAACAAGCCTTCCGAAGCTTTGGAGGTTTTGAAATCTTCGTTCGACAACCCTAAAACCACTAAGTTTGGCGAGATCTACAATAAGGCCGGATTGTGTGCAGCCCAGCTCTTCAATCCCGAATTGATGAAAGCCGCCCAAAACCTTCCTCTCGACACCACGAAGTTCGTTAACTATTTGGACGAAATGGTGGAATACTACACCAAGAGCTACCAAGCCGAACATACTCCCAATGCCAAAGGCAAGATGCCCAGAGCCAAGTTTGATGCGGACAACATCAAAATGATTTTGGGTTGCAACGACTACTTTTTCTATGCCGGTGTGTTTCTCAACAGCAATAACGACAAGGCCGGAGCATATAAATATTTTGGCAAACACATGGATCTGCCCAACAATCCCGCTCTTGCCGAGAAAAAAGACTCGCTCCTTCAAGCCAAAGCCGAGAGCTATGCCACAACGGCTTATTACATGACGATCCTTTCCTATGAACAAAAGAATTGGGAAAACGTCCTTAAAAACGCAGATCGCGGATTTGCAATAGAGAAACAAAAGCGAGATCTTTATGTGATGAAACTGCAAGCGATCATGGAAAGCACCAAAGATACGCTTGCCTATGTGAACTGCTTGAAAGAGGCCATTCACGACATTGACGACAATATTTCTTTCATGGAAACCCTCATCAGTGTCTACTACCAAAATAACGATGTAGCTGCTGCCGAGAAAACCGCAGCCGAACTCATTGAAAAAAGACCGAACAGCAAAAACGGTTGGTACATGAAAGGCTGCGTAGACTTGAACCTCAAAAAAGACTATCCGGCCGCCCGAACTGCTTTCGAAGAAGCTCTTAAATACGATCCCGACTTCATTGAAGCCAATGCCAATCTTGCCTATGCCTACATGAACGAGGTGGTGAACAAACGTCAAAAAGGCGAGTACAAATATGCAGGCGGAAGCACCTCAAAAGTGACCGGCCAAAAAGCCGTGGATCAATACAACAGAGAAATTAAAGAAATCAGAAGCTACTATGAGAAAGCACTTCCGCTCATGGAAAAAGTTCGCTCTCTCGCTCCCGATCGCTCCAAAATTTGGGCTCCGGCTTTGCAGCAGATCTATTTCAATCTGAACCGCAAGCAGGAAGCCAACCAAATGGATGAGATCATGAGTGCCAATGCTCGCCAATCGTAGTCCTCTTTCGCTCCAATAGGAAAATGCAGAGGCATGCTTAAAAAACTCAGGTTTGTTCTAAGCATGCCTCTTGCCCTTTCTCCGTATTTCTTTAATCTCCCTTGCTTTCATCCCCCTTTTGTGCCGAATGCAACCGCCCTTTCGGATAAAGAGAAGTCGAGCCGTGAAGCGTCGGCATCTGTTGTATGATTGCTCGAAACACACAGCGGGAAATCTACAACGGAAGGTATTTCTCCTATCTCCGAATGAGAACTTTCTATTTTCCCGGTGGGATATTCTATCTCTTTGATAAAATTATTACACCTCATGGATAAGATATTCTACCTCTGAGGTAAAACTTTCTTCCTCTGAGCTGAAATTTTCTACCTCTTAGGTAGATTTCACTACATCAGACCTAAAAGAACGCTTGAAACATCAAGTCCCTCCTCCCTCTTTCTTCGCTTGTGCACAGACGCCTTCCCGTCTTTTGCCGGCGAATGAATGTTTTGCAAAAAGACAACACCCACAACTAAACGAAAAAGGTAGCCGCATGACTTCAAGAGACTCCGCTTCACTGATGAGAAAGAGTCGTCGCTACCCGCCCTCAAACCACTAAACCTGCCCATATCGAACCAAGCAGAATGACCAAACAAAATCTGTTGCCGCTTTCAACGTTTATGCCTGTGATTTCACGTTTAATTTTGATTTTAGTCATACTGTGTGCCATGTGCAATTCTGCCCGTGGCCAAGCCCCTTTGAAACAGATAAAAGCTGCCCTGAAAGCCAATAAAGCCACGGAGGCCTTCAAATTGGTGGAGCAATACCGGAAAGACACGCTTTTTCATGACAAGGCACAACTGTTGATCTACGGATTTGAAGCGGCCGTGAAACTGAACGACGTGGAGAATGAAAGATTTTACTTGAAACAAAAGACCGACACCACGGCTTTTTTTTTCACACTATACAATGTTTTCGACTATGCTCTGCTCGCTGACAGCATCACCGCTCTTCCCGACTATTCCGAAAGAAAACATAAGCGACTCAGAAAGAAATTGGTGCAACAGCTCAATATTCTTTATCCCAACCTAAACGCCGCCACCCAGTTTTTCATGAGAAAAAGGCGTTGGGAGGAGGCGGCAAAATTTTCCCGCATGGCGATTGAAGCCGGACGATCGCCCATGTTTTCGGAGCAAACGGCCAATCTCCCCGCCCATCTCCTCCCTCAATATGCCGAGCGATACATGTTTTCAAATTTCGCACTCAAAAAATATAGCGAGGTAGACAGATACGCCGAAACAGCCTTGAAAGACAGTAACCAGCGAGAAACGATTTATGAGGCGATGGCACAGACTTATCAGGAATTGAACAAACAAACAGAATATGCCGCCTATCTCCAAAAAGGAATATCGGAATATCCTCGAAACATGTTCTTCTTCACACGTCTTGCCGATCTTTTAATCGCTCAAAAGCAAACCGATCGGCTACTTCGCGTCATCGACACGCTTCTGAACGCCGATGCTCAAAATGCCAAGCTCTACGAATATCAAGCCAAAGTTCATCTGTTGGAAGGTCGCGACTCGTTGTGCATCTTGTCGGCTAAAAAAATGCAGCAATACGACACGACTCGAACCTACGCCGATTACTACATCGGCAAGTCTTATTTCAATTTGGCTCAAAAGGTGGAAATTCCTCAATCGATCAATGCCACCGGCTACAAAGCGGCTTACGAGAAAAAACAGCACCTCTATCGCAAAGCGCGTCCCTATATCGAGTTTTACCGCAAGAACTATCCGGAAGATCAACATGTATGGAGCCCCATTCTCTATGAAATCTACTGGAAGCTAAACTTGGGCAAAGAATTCGAAGAAATCTTGAAATATACTCAGAAGTAATCTTATTATGAATCCTCTCTTACAATCAAACTTTACGACTCCTCACCAAACTTTTCCTTTTCCTCAAATCACCATTTCCCATGTCAAAGAGGCGATTTTGCACGGCATGGAATTGGAGAAAAAAGAGGTGGAATACATTGCACAATGTAGCGAGCCGCCGACGTTTGAGAACACAATCGTAGCCCTGACTCAAACCGGCTCTCTTCTTGATGACGCCACGACTTTGATGTACAACTGGCTGTCGGCCATAACAAGCGATGAGTTAGAGGAGTTGGCACAAGAGATGGCTCCCCTGCTCAGCATACACTCCTCAGAAATCATGATGAACGAGGTGTTGTTCAAACGCGTTAAAAGCGTCTACGAGCAAGAGCAAAAACATCCCACTCTCGAAGGAGAGGAAGCCATGCTTCTGAAAAAGACATACGACGGTTTTGAAAGATCCGGTGCAACGTTGCCGGCCGAAAAGAAAGAGCGTTTTTCGGCTATCAAAGTAGAACTGTCACAACTTGCTTTGCAATTCTCGCAAAACAACATCAAGGAAACCAACGACTTTATCCTGCACATCACAGAGGAGCAGGAACTCGCGGGATTGCCGGAAGGACAAATCGAACAGGCCAAATCGGCCGCCAAAGAGCGCGATATGGAGGGCTGGGTCATCACACTTCACGCCCCCTCTTACGTGCCTTTCTTGCAATATGCCGAAAACAGAGCACTGCGTGAGAAGCTCTATAAGGCTTACATGAGCAAATGTACACACGACAACACGTACAACAATTTCGAAGTTTGCCGCAAACTGGTCAATTTACGGATGGAGTTGGCACAACTCTTGGGCTACAAAAACTATGCGGAATACATTCTTCAAAACAGAATGGCCAAAGATGCCGGTCAAGTGCTGCAACTTTTGGAAGAACTCAAAGCGAATTATCTCCCGTTGGCACAAAAAGAGCTTCGCATCGTACAAGAATTTGCACAAGAGAAAGAGGGCAAGGACTTTGAGTTGCAAGCATGGGATTTTGCTCACTATGCCCATCTGCTCAAACTGAGGGACTACAACATTGACGCAGAAATGTTGCGCCCCTATTTTGAATTGTCAAAAGTGGTCGACGGTATTTTCGGTTTAGCTTCTCGGCTCTATGGCATTTCATTCCGCGAGAACGACCTAATCCCCGTCTATCACGACGAAGTAAAGGCGTATGACGTGTTAGACAAAGACGGCAGTTTCTTGGCTGTGCTCTACACCGACTTCTTTCCCCGAAGTTCCAAACAAAATGGAGCTTGGATGACGTCCTATCGGGAACAGTTTACGGATAAATGCGGCAAAGACCACCGCCCTCACGTGAGCATCACCATGAACTTCACCAAACCGACAGCCACCAAGCCGGCGTTGCTGACCTTTGACGAAGTCGAAACTTTCCTCCATGAGTTCGGACACGCTTTGCACGGCATTTTTTCGCAAACACGCTTCAAAAGTTTGAGTGGCACAAACGTATATTGGGATTTCGTGGAACTGCCGTCACAAATCATGGAAAACTTTGCTTATCAGCCGGATTTTTTACGTACCTTCGCTTATCACTACCAAACGGGAGAGGTGATTTCGGACGAATTGGTCGAAAGATTGCGCAAAGCAAAGAATTACAACGTCGCTTTTGCCTGCATCAGACAGGTCAGCTTCGGCCTTTTGGATATGGCTTACTACAATAGGACGGAACCTTTGCTCTCCGACATTAAAGCCTTCGAACAATCCGTATGGAAAGAAGTGCAACTTCTCCCGATGGTGGGCGAAGCCTGCATGTCCGTGCAATTCGGGCACATCATGAGCGGAGGATATGCCGCAGGCTATTATAGCTACAAATGGGCGGAAGTTCTAGATGCCGACGCTTTCGAAGCATTTGCCGAAAACGGTTGCTTCTCCATGGAAACAGCCGAAAAATTCAGACAGAAAATACTCTCGAAAGGGGGCACCATACATCCGCAGCAATTATATACGGATTTTCGAGGACGAGCAGCCACGATCACTGCCTTGCTCAAACGCGACGGTCTGATCAACGCAACAACACCCAATTAAATCTATGGACAAACAAGAGGCATTGGATTTACGCTATTTGAAAATGGCAAAAATCTGGGCGGAAAACTCATATTGCATTCGCAGACAAGTCGGAGCACTCATCGTGAAAAACAAAATGATCATCTCCGACGGATATAACGGCACTCCCTCCGGATTCGAGAACGTCTGCGAAGACCGTGAGGGCTTGACGCATCCCTACGTTTTGCACGCCGAAGCCAACGCCATTACCAAAATCGCCCGATCCGGCAACAACTCCGATGGCGCAACACTCTATGTCACGGACGAACCTTGCATCGAATGTTCCAAATTGATTATTCAAGCCGGAATAAAAAGAGTTGTTTATTCGCGCGAATACCGCCTGCACAATGGCTTAGACCTCTTGAAACGTGCCGGAATAGAAATTGTTTTTCTTCCCGAACCCTAATGTATATATGAAACACTTCAACTCGCGCCTACTTCCTTTTTATATTTCTATCGCAGTTGTTTTGGGAGTTCTTGTCGGCAGTTTCTATGGCCGACATTTCTCCGGAAGCCGTGTGAGTTTTATCAACACGTCCAGCAATAAACTCAGTGACTTATTGCATATCATCAACGAGAGATATGTAGATACGGTCAATATGGGAGATCTTGTGGAAAAGGCACTGCCTAAAATCTTGCAAGAGTTGGATCCTCATTCGACGTATGTCAGCGCAAAAGACGTGGAAGCCTCTATGCAAGATTTGAAGGGCAGCTTTTCCGGTGTCGGCATACAATTCACCATTTACGAAGACACGGTGAGGGTTGTGCGCGTCATTGAAGGCGGTCCCTCTGAGGGGGTCGGCCTCCGAGCCGGCGACCGTATCGTTAAAATAGACGGCAAACATTACGTGGGCAAGGAGGTGACGAACGACGAAACCATGAAACGGCTCAAAGGTGCTGCCAACAGTACCGTGACATTAGGCATTAAGCGCAACGAAGAAAAGGCCTTGATCAACATCAAGATCATGCGAGGAGATGTTCCGGTAAAAAGTATTGACACGGCCTACATGATAGATAACCAAACGGGGTATATACGCATCAATACTTGGGGTGACAACACCTACCCCGAATTTTTGGCAGGTTTGGCATCGCTCAACTCCAATGGTATGAGCCAACTCATCATTGATTTACGCGGTAATCTCGGAGGCTACCTGCAAGCAGCCGTTCAAGTAGCCAACGAGTTTCTGCCTCACAATCGGCTCATCGTATATCACGAAGGAAGAAGATTTCCTCGTGAAAATTACAAATGCGACGGCCGTGGAGCTTATCAATCGCTCCCGTTGGTTGTTTTGGTCGATGAAACCAGTGCATCTGCCAGTGAGATCTTTGCCGGTGCCATGCAAGACAACGATCGTGCCACCATCATCGGACGTCGCACCTTCGGAAAAGGTTTGGTGCAAGTACCCATTGAGTTTAGAGATGGCAGCATGCTTCGTCTCACGACCGCTCGTTATTACACTCCCTCAGGCAGATGTCTTCAAAAACCTTTCACTCCCGGCGAAGAGGAAGCCTATGAAGCAGATTTGTTGGAGCGTGCCGTGAGTGGAGAATACTTTAACCCGGACAGCATTAAGACCTCCGGCGAGCAATATAAGACAAGGCTCGGACGCATCGTGTATGGAGGAGGAGGCATCGTGCCCGATTATTTCGTGGCACGAGATACACTTGGTTTAACGACTTATTATAAAGATGTCTTCTTAGACGGTACGATGTATCGCTTTGCCTATTGGTATGTTGATCAAAACAGGGGCGAACTGCAAAAAAAGAAGTCAATAACCGCCATTGTCCAATATCTCAAAAAGAAAAACATCGTAGAGAAGTTTGCCGCTTATGCCGATCGGCACGGCAATAAACGCAGAAATCTACAAATCAAGACTTCTCATCAACTCTTGGAACGAAATCTGATCGGGCTAATCTTAAATGATCTCTTAAATGTGCAGGCTTCCGTCGAGTATACCAATACGACCGATCCTTTCATCATCAAATCAAGAGAAATCTTTGAGGGCGGAAAGTCTTTTCCCGCAAAGCCTACTTCCCGTCCTTCAACAGACAAGAAGAAGAGGCGTGTTGCAAAGTGAGAATGGAAACAAAAGAAGAACTCCGACAGCTTATTGGGCAACGCAAACAATCATATCTTTCCGAAACACGGAAGAAAACGGCAGCCGATCGTTTACTGAAAATACTGCGAAAACGAGACGATTTTTTGCAAGCCGAAACGATTTTGCTCTATGCCGCCTTGCCCGACGAAGTGCCCACACAGCACCTTTGGGAAGAGTGGCAAGACAAACGTCTGCTTCTCCCGACCATATCGGAAAAGCAGATGTTTGTAAGAGAACTGGATGTTTCCTTTTCTTTACAAGTCGGAAAATTCGGTATTTTCGAACCCGTCGGAAATAATTTCACCTCTCTTGAAAAGATTGATATTGCTCTTGTTCCGGGTATTGCTTTCGACAAACAATTCCATCGTTGCGGACGTGGCAAGGGCTATTATGATACTTTCTTTTCTCATCCGCAACTTGGCCGGCTCAAAAAAGTGGGTCTTTGCTTCGATTTCCAAATCGTGGAAAATGTTCCGATCGAAAGCCATGACCATATTCTTGACGACCTCATCATTGTCTGATCAGATTGCTTCTCTTTTTCCCTCTCCCTCTTCACAAGCAAGTCTTTATTCCCTTTTTAAATAAATGAGCGAACACATGATGAAAACCATCACGATGGCTTTGTTTCTATGCCTTTTGACTGCGTGCGGGAAAAAGGCAGAGCAACGCACACCCATGAGTTACGCTTTCGACAAAATGCCTACTTCCTCAAAAAGCGATTACGACTTAGAGGATATTAGAAAAAGCGGAGAATTGGTTGTCGCAACCATTTCCGGCCCTGAGACTTACTACGAACACCATGGTGTAAGTTTAGGTTTTCACTATGCGTTAATAGAAAACTTCGCAGAAAGCGAAGGCTTGAAGGTAAGAATAGAGATCGCTTCGGATACCATTTCGCTCCTAAATTTACTCAAAACGGGAGAAGCTGACATCGCGGCATTTCCTCTTACCCGACAAGCTGTTCAAGAAGAGGGTTTAACAGCGGTGACTTCTAATGAAAAAAGACAGAAAACATGGGCTATCAAGAATTCTTCAAAAGAGTTGGCCAAAGCCATTAAAGCCTGGTACAAAAAAGACAAAGAAATCGAAATCAGAAAACGAATCGCAGAGAGATCCAAGAAAAGCAGGAGGATTCGCAACAAACCGAGAGCCGTTTATCTTTCACGTTCGCGCGGCATTATCTCTATCTACGACGATCTTTTCAAACAAGCCTCTTCCATCACCGGATGGGACTGGAAACTCCTTGCAGCCCAATGCTATCAAGAAAGTGCTTTCGACCCCAATGCTACCTCATGGGCGGGCGCAGAAGGTTTGATGCAACTGATGCCCGGCACGGCACAAGAGTTGGGATTGACTCCTGCGGAAATCAACCATCCCGATAAAAATGTATTTGCAGCGGCACGATATATAAAAAAATTGAATGGTAGTTTTGCCGACATCAGAGACAATGGGGAGCGCATCAAGTTTATATTGGCAGCCTATAATGGCGGTGCTCTCCACATTAGGGATGCCATGGCCTTAGCGCGCAAATACGGGAAAAATGCTCACCTTTGGGATGACGTTGTCCAATTTGTATTGGGACTCCAAAATCCTCAATATTATAGAGATCCCATTGTGAAACGAGGCTATATGATCGGAAGCGAAACCGCCGATTATGTAGCGTCCGTTTTAGAACGTTGGCGTGGATATGGAGGAAACATCGCTTATCACCCCTCTTTTGCTACCGAAACGCCTCAGTCGAACGGACAAGTGTTGCCTCAAAAAAACATTCGTGCCATTCGCAAAAACAAATATTCATCGGGAGTTCGTATTCTGCATCCCGAAGATCCGGAACTTCATCAAATGAATATTTCCTCTCAATAACTTCCAAGACACAGGCAATGGCATCACACTTCGAATGAGGATAGAAAAGCGATTGTTATCTCAGCCTCTCGAACAACCGCCCACATTTCCTCTTCGCGATTAAAAGAGATAAAAAGAATGCTTCATGAAAATATTATTATTAGGAGATTATTCCAATGTTCATGCCACCTTGGGGAAAGGTTTACGAGAACTGGGGCATGAAGTCGTCGTTGCTTCCGATGGCGATGGTTGGAAGAACTATGTGCGGGATATTGATTTGAAAAGAGAGGATTTAGGAAAGTGGAACTCCATAAAATATCTGTTTCGGCTGTGGAAGTTATTTCGCAGTTTTCGCAACTACGACATTGTCCAACTGATCAACCCGGTTTTTTTACCCTTACGCGCCGAAAAACTTTTACCATTCTATCGTTATTTAAGACGGCACAACAAGCGCGTCTTTCTGGGTGCTTTCGGCATGGATCACTATTGGGTGAAAACAGGCCTTGATTGCCAAACCTTTCGATACAGCGATTTTAACATCGGCAATAAGCTACGTGAGCGTGAAGACGTTGAGATTTGGAAAAAAGACTGGTTGAACGGTGCCAAAGGAAATCTGAATCGCATCATGGCCAAAGATTGCGATGGCATCATAGCCGGCCTCTTTGAATATTACGCCAGTTACGTCGAGGAGTATGCCGAGAAACTGCGCTTCATCCCCTTCCCTATCGACGTCGATCAAGCACGATTGATTTCCGATTTTGGTAAAACATCCTTTCCTTCCGAAAGAAAAGTGCGCTTCTTTGTCGGAGTTCAAAAATCGAGAAGCAGCTATAAGGGAACGGACATCATGATGCGAGCACTGTTACGGCTGCAAAAAGAAATGCCCGAAGAAGTCGAAATAGTCAGAGTGGAAAATGTTCCCTTTGAGCAATACAAGTCATTGATGCTGTCATGCGATGTCCTTCTTGACCAACTGTATTCCTACACTCCCGCCATGAATGCCCTGCAAGCCATGGCGCAAGGTTTGATCGTAGTCGGCGGCGGTGAGCCGGAAAACTATGAAATCATAGCCGAAACACAAATCTTCCCCATCATCAACGTATTGCCCGACGAAGAAGACGTATATAAAAAGCTGCGTACGTTGGTGATCAATAAGGCTGACCTACCTCGCCTTTCGCAAGAAAGCAGACAATATGTACAAAAACATCATCATCACCTCTCTGTGGCAGAAAAATACATAAGCTTCTGGACTTCCCGTTAGTCTTTGATAAGAAAATCCTCAATAGAAAACCGCGTCAAAAGATGTTCTTTTGACGCGGTTTTCTATTGAGTTTTTTTTGCGGTGCGTACGGGACTCGAACCCGTGACCCCATGCGTGACAGGCATGTATTCTAACCAACTGAACTAACGCACCCGGTCTCATCTTTATTTTTAATCCTCGATGAGCAGGATTGTTGGCGGTGCGTACGGGGCTCGAACCCGTGACCCCATGCGTGACAGGCATGTATTCTAAACCGACTGAACTAACGCACCTTTGCTGTTTGCGGGTGCAAAGATAGGAAGTAGTTTCGAAATAAGCAAACACTTCATAACCTTTTTTGGTAAAGCACAGCGTTTTTGAAGCAACCGTCGTGCAAAAACCAATCTTGCAGAAGAGCCTGCCGCTCAAATCCCGATGACTGAAAGAGATGTTGCGAAGCCGTATTGTCCTCGGCGACATAAGCATAGAGCTGATGCAGCGATAGAGAGCGTTTGGCGTATTCGCAAAGAAGCAGCAAGGCTTGTTTTCCCAAACCTCGGTTTCTGAAAACCGGCAATACGGCTATACCGACTTCGGCACGGCGATGTTGCGGCGAGAACTCCGAAAGATCGACAAAGGCGACAGCTTTACGTTCATTTTCCACCGTCGTTTCGGCCAACAGCCGCATTTGCTTCAACGCATAGACGTCTTCTCGCAACGAGCGTTGAATGAATTGCTTCAAAACCCACCGCGAGAAGGGAGCTGTCGTAGCCGAAAACTGCCATTCGGACGGATCGTTTTCAAATGCATAGAGCAAGTCGAGATCAGAGGGTTCGAGAGCGCGTAGTTTCATGATCGTTTCCGATGATTTATGTGTAGATTTCATTACCCATAATGAGCACCCCCGTCGAGGCGAAATAAGTTCCGATGTGCGAACGATGATCAGAGTTTCTCATAACATCCAAAATTTGTTCGTAGCTGTGAGTTTCGGCCGAGAAAGCCACGATATTGGCATCGGAGTGCCGGGGAATGGTGGGTGAATAAGACAACTTGATGCCCCAGCTTTCCTGCTTTCCTGCGATGTCGGCATAGCTTTTCTCCGACCCGATGTAGAGCACGCTGATCGGGCGGCGATATTGTCCGGGCGAAAGATAACGGGCAAACGCTTGCAGTTGCTGGCGGATCAACGTGAAAAACGCCTGTGTGTATATGGCCACATGAACCGGAACGGAGAGTGCCAAAGAAGAAGCCGGAAAATGCTTTCGGAAGAAGATGAGCATCGCCTGATAAAACACGTGGACATAGCGGAAACTGTTTTTGTGCGTGCTTTCCCCTTTGTAGTGCAAAATAGGCGTGGGAACATATAAATTGCGAAAGCCCGATTTCAAGAAACGATAGGAAAGATCGATGTCTTCTCCATACATAAAGAAACTTTCATCGAAATCTCCGCAAGTTTCCAAAGCCTTTCGCGAGCAAAACATAAAAGCCCCGCTGACAATTTCTATCGGAGTGACTTTTTCATCGTCCAAATATCTCAAATAATACTTCCCGAAGCATTTGCTCTTCGGAAACAGTGTGGAAAGTCCGGTCATTTTGCAAAATGCCGTCCAAGGCGTCGGAAGACCGCGGCGACTTTCAAACGCGAAACGCCCATCGCTGCGCAACATCTTCACCCCGATCGCACCAAGACGTTCTTCTTTTTCTGCCTCGCGCAAGCAGTCGGCAAGTGTACGTTCGGTGATGATGGTGTCCGGATTGAGGAACAACACATATTTCCCCGTGCTCCGCCGAACGGCTTGATTGTTGGCACGTCCGAAACCGACATTGCGGCGATTGGCAATGATATATAATCGTATCAACGGATGCCGGCCGTCCATATAAGCGGCACAAGATGCTGCAATATACTCCGCGGAACCGTCGAAAGAATGATTGTCTACCACAAATATTTCGCACTCGACACCGGCACTTTCCGCCGATCGAAAAACACTGTCGAGGCACTGCCGCAGGTAGTGGCGGACATTATAGGATACGATGATTATGGATACTTGCATATCGTCTTAACGAAAAATCGGGTACAAAAGTATATATTTCTCGCAAGATTTTGTATTTTTGCCCAATGAAAATAGACCAATATCCCTCTAAACTCTTGGAACGGGCGGTGTCGGAAATGTCGAAGCTCCCCGGCATCGGCCGCAAAACTGCTTTACGCCTCGTGCTCCATTTGTTGCGGAAAGATGCAAAGGGCACCCACGCTTTGGCCGAGAGCCTGCTTCGTTTGCGCGACGAGGTGTTGTTTTGCAAATCCTGCCACAACATCAGCGACACCGAGATCTGCGAAATTTGCAGCCACCCTCATCGGGATCATTCGGTGATTTGTGTCGTAGAAAATGTTCAAAACGTATTGGCTGTTGAGAGTACGGGGCAATTCAAAGGACTTTATCACGTTTTGGGCGGAGTCATCAGCCCCATGGACGGTGTCGGCCCCGGCGACTTACAGATTTCTTCGCTCGTGGAAAGAGTAGCCGGCGGAACTGTCAAAGAAGTGATTTTCGCCCTCAATCCCACAATGGAGGGCGATACCACCAATTTTTATATTTCTCGGAAATTATCTCATCTTCCTTCGCCCGAAACTCCCGTCACGATGAGTGTATTGGCTCGCGGTGTGTGTGTGGGCGACGATTTGGAGTACACCGACGAGGTCACCCTCGGTCGTTCCATTATTGATCGCGTGATTTTGAAAAACTAATTTCCAACTTTTTTCGCCATGTTCCTATCCTCTTCTTCGCGGACGTTATTGTTTTATGGCCTGCCTTATGTTGTTTCCGGATTGCTCTATTTCTGTTTCAGCGAACATGACCTCGTCGGAAACTCCCCCGCCCTGCTCTACGGCATCAATCTTTCCTCCATTGTCCTGACGCTCGGCGGCTGCTACTTGGCACTGAGTCTTGAAAAAATACCGTTCGTTCGCAACAGGCTGTCGTGCCAACCGCCTTCCTCGCAACGCAGAGCGGTTCATTTTCTCACTTCCGCAAAGATCGGAATCTTTGCTTTTCTTCTGCCTTTCAACACACTGCTCTATTCTGTCGCGGCTTATTCCGACGCGCCCAAATATTGCGTGCTGATTTCGATCATCTTAGGCATTTTTGTCTTTCCCCGTTTGCATATCCCTTCTCAATCCGATGAATCATGATCATTAAATCCGCAGATTTCTTCATCTCTTCTTCTCGTGCCGACCAATGTCCGCAAGATCCGAAATGTCCCGAATATGCCTTCATCGGACGCAGCAACGTCGGCAAAAGCTCACTGATCAACATGCTCACCGGTCGCAAGGCTTTGGCCATGACCTCGGCCACTCCGGGAAAGACCATGCTGATCAACCACTTCTTGATCAACAAAGCATGGTTCTTGGTCGATCTTCCCGGCTACGGCTATGCCAAACGCGGCAAGAAGGATGTGGAAAAACTACGCAATCTCATCGAACACTATGTCCTCGACAGAAAACAGCTCACCTCTCTCTTTGTGCTTATCGACTCGCGCCTTCCGCCGCAACAGATCGACCTCGAATTTATCGAATGGTTGGGCGAAGAGGGCATACCCTTTGCCATCGTGTTTACAAAAGCCGACAAGAACAAACGCAATGATCTGAAAAAGAACATTGACGTCTTTCTCGACACCCTCAGACGGCAATGGGAAGAGCTTCCTCCGCATTTTGTGACCAGCAGCGAAAAGGGCGAGGGGAGAGAGGAGGTGCTGTCTTACATCGACTCCATAAATCATGAATTGGATCAATAGCATCCGCAAAGTGAAGGTGGCACTCGTGGCAGCAGCCGTCGTCATCGCCACCCTCTCCCTCATTGTGTCGCACAAGCTCATCAGCGATTTGCAAGCCGAGGAAATCTCCAAAATGGAAGTTTGGGCAGAAGCCATGCGTTCATTGATGAGCGCAGACGAAACGACGGATCTGAATCTCGTGTTGAAAGTCATCAACAGCAACCACAGCATTCCCGTCATCGTCACCGACGGCAAGGACAACGTCACTATCACCCGCAACCTGCAAATCGAAGCACCGACCACGGCCGACTCCTTGGCAGCCGTCGCCACGGCACTGGAACGCATGAAAGAGGGAGGGCACACCATGAAAATGCTGCTCACGGCCGACAACGAGGCCGGCATACGCGCAGGCGATTGCATCAACATTTACTACACCGAATCGTTGATGCTACGCCGTTTGGGCACCTATCCCTACGTTCAGTTGGGCGTTGTGTCGCTTTTCATCGCCGTGGCCGTGTTTGCCCTCCTTTCTTCCAAACGAGCAGAACAAAACAAAGTGTGGGTGGGGCTTTCCAAAGAAACGGCGCACCAACTGGGCACGCCGATTTCGTCGATCATGGCATGGGTAGAAGTGTTGAAAGAAACTTATCCCGAAGACGAGTTGCTCAAAGAAATGGAAACCGACGTGTTGCGTTTGGAAATGATTGCCGAGCGGTTTTCAAAAATCGGGAGTGCGCCCGAACTGCAAGCCGTCGCATTGTCGGGCATACTGGAAAACGTCATGACCTATATCGGTCGGCGCACTTCGGACAAGGTGAAAATACACCTCACCTGCGACACCGGACACGACGAAGCCCTCATCTCGCCGCCCTTGTTTGAATGGGTTGTCGAGGTGTTGTGCAAAAATGCCATCGACGCCATGTCGGGCGAAGGCAAGATCGAGATACGATGTTTTAGAGAGGGAGGAAAAATGATGGTCGATGTGGCAGACAGTGGCAAAGGCATTTCGCGCAAAGACCACCAAACGATCTTCAAACCCGGCTACACCACCAAAAAAAGGGGGTGGGGTTTGGGGTTGTCGTTGGCCAAAAGAATTGTAGAGGAATACCACCACGGAAAAATATACGTCAAAAACTCCGCCCCCAACATCGGCACTACGTTTCGCATCGAGCTGAATGCTCAATGCTGACGCACCACCCGATCGTAATACCCCAGTTTGTAGAGTTTGAACAAAAGGAGGGAAGGATGTCGGGAAAGCAGATTTTTTTTGAGCAGAGGAGCAAAGAGCGAAAAGAAAAGCGCAAAAATCCCTGCCCACCCATAAGTTTGCAATCGTCTGTGTGCCACGGACACATGAGCATGAAGCGTCATCGGCTCTCCCAGTTTGGCAAGAGTGCGGAGTGCCGTTTCGGAGTTGCCAAGAAAACTTTTATTACTATTGATACCCGTGTGCAAGAGCGGATTTTCGATGTGCAAAATCGAAAATCCGTTTTCGGTTATCGTCAGTCCGAGCAAGGCATCCTCATAGCCGTATTCGGTGCAGCGTTCGTCGAAGCGATGACATTCGATCACCTTTCGGGCGAACATGACGTTGAACGTCGAGAAGTGGGCGGCCGGTTGCTCGTTTCTATATTCCACCGTTCTTATTTTTTCGGCCGCCCATTCATATTTCAAACGCAGTTCGTGTCCGGTCGGTGCTTTGTCGGGCGTGCGTATGCTTCCGACCAACACGTCGGCCTGCTCGCGCCGTTGCCAATAGGTCTGGATAAAGTCGTCGGTGCAAACTTCGGCGTCGGCGTCGATGAGCAACAAAAAATCATAAGCCGCTTGGTCAAACAAACGATTGCACACGCGTGCACGCCCCACGTTTTCTTCGCCTCTCACATATCTGCACCCCGGCAAAAGCTCGATGAGTTCGTTTTTCTCGATGATGCTTTCGTCCGTTCCGGCATCATCGGCCACAATGATTTCATAAGAAAAAACTTCCGCTCCAAACTGCGCCTGCACCTCTTCGCATTGTTGCTGCAAATCCGTGACCAATCGAAGGCAGTTGAAGTTGTAGGTAGGTATGAGTATGGAAATCATGGTTCTGCAAAGGTTTATTCTTTATTTTTTCCGAAAATACGATCGGGTGGTTTCGAGTGTAGAGGGTGCGTTTCGCTTGTTTTCCACCAATCGGGTAGCCTGCGCATGCGGCAAAACAGAGGGCTTGGCATCGCGGGGTATGGCCGGCTATCTGCACTCGATAAAAGGAGGCGAAAAAAGGTAACGAGTAGAAAATTCTACTTGCCCAACCGGAATTTTCTAAGTGGCTTGTAGTTTTTTGCGCAAGCCTTTCGGACGCGGCCGTCAAAAAAGCAAGTCACATCGGGAGGCGCAAAACGAAGCCCCAAACAACCGAAACGATATTGCAAGGAGATAGAAAAAAATCCGACAAGCACATATCCTCTTCCCCGTCCGACGGAAAACGCGCCTGCTTTGCTCTGCATGAACAAGAGGCGGCATCAGAGAGGAGGTAAATGCTTGTCGGACGACAAAATCAAATCAGAGTTTGGCTTCGAGCACTGCGATTTTGGCCAAGGTATCAGCCTCTTTCTTGCGCTCCATGGCCACTACGGCTTCGGGAGCTCCGGCAAGGAAACGCTCGTTGGAAAGTTTGCCCTGAATGCTTTTCAAGAACTTACGCAAGTGTTCGAGTTCGGCGCGTGCCGCTTCTTTTTCGGCTTCCACATCGACCACGTCTCCCAAATAGAGGGCATATTGCTGCGTGCCCACAAGGAAAGTGGAATAGCCCGCACCGCCAACTTCCGCGGCAGTGAGCATTTCGCTGACGGCACCCATTTTGCGAACAAGGCTGTCGTAGGCGGCGATTTCGTTGGTGCCGACAATGGTGAGCGGCAAGGCTTCGCGCGGCGAAATGTTCTTTTGTGCACGTGCGGCACGCACTCCCGTCACCACACCTTTCACCCTTTCCATGTCGGCAATGAGTGCGGCGTCTTCGGGCAAAGGACTCGATATGTTTTGCGACGACACCATGATGCTTTCGCCATCTTTGCGCTCTTTGATGTGTTGCCAAAGTTCTTCGGAAATGAAGGGCATGAACGGATGCAGCAAATGCAGCAAATCGTTGAAAAATCCGATAGTGGCCTCATAGGTAGCCCGATCGACGGGCTGCTGATAGGCCGGTTTCACCATTTCGAGATACCACGACGAGAATTCGTCCCAAAACAAGCGATAGACTTCCATCAAGGCCTCCGAAAGACGATATTTGGAATAGAGGTCTGCCATTTCGGCCGCGCTCTTTCGCAGTTGTGCGCCAAACCACTGTGTGGCCAAGCGCGCCGTTTCGGGTTGCTTCAACTCGTCGCTCACCTGCCAGCCCTGCACGAGGCGGAAGGCATTCCAAATTTTGTTGCAGAAATTGCGACCTTGTTCGCAGAGAGCTTCGTCAAACAAAATGTCGTTTCCGGCCGGTGCAGCGAGCATCATGCCCATGCGCACACCGTCGGCTCCGTATTGGTCGATTAAATCGAGAGGGTCGGGAGAGTTTCCGAGGGATTTTGACATTTTCCGACCGAGCTTGTCGCGAACAATGCCGGTGAAATATACATTTTTGAAAGGCATTTTGCCTGTGTACTCGTAGCCGGCCATGATCATGCGTGCCACCCAGAAGAAAATGATGTCGGGAGCGGTCACCAAATCGCTTGTGGGATAATAGTAGGCCAGTTCTTCGCTGTCGGGGTTGTTGATGCCGTCAAACAGGGATAACGGCCAAAGCCACGAAGAAAACCATGTGTCAAGAGCGGCTTCGTCTTGGCGCAAATCGGACATTTCCAAGTCTGCACGCCCTGTTTTCTCTCGTGCAAGGCGCAAGGCTTCTTCGGGAGTGACAGCCACAACAAATTCCTCGACTTCGGCATCGGGGGCAGTGAGGTAATAGGCCGGAATACGGTGTCCCCACCAGAGCTGACGGCTGATGCACCAGTCTTGAATGTTGGAGAGCCAATTATTGTAAATATTCTTGTATTTCGACGGATAAAACTTCAACTCGTCGTTCATAACGGGCGGCAGGGCAAGATCGGCAAAGTGCTGCATGCTCAGATACCACTGCATGCACAGACGAGGCTCTACGGCGGTGTCGGCATTGCGTTCGGAATAGCCCACTTTGTTTTCGTAGTCTTCCACCTTTTCGAGCAAGCCCGCAGCTTCGAGATCGGCGGCAATCTGCTTGCGGACCTCCATGCGATCCATGCCCACATAGAGGCCGGCGGCTTCGGAGAGCGTGCCGTTGGCGTTGAAGATGTCGATGGTGTCGAGCCCGTGGGTTTTACCCAAAACATAGTCGTTGGGGTCGTGGGCGGGAGTGACTTTCAAACATCCCGTTCCAAACTCGATGTCCACATAGCGGTCTTCGATGACGGGAATGGCGCGATCGACAAGAGGAACGATCACTTTTTGTCCTTTCAGCCAGCCGTTTTTGGGATCCTTGGGATTGATGCACATGGCCGTGTCGCCCATAATGGTTTCGGGGCGCGTGGTGGCCACAACGGCATAACGTCCGCGTGCGTCTTGATGAATGACCTCTCCCTCTTCACCCGTTGCCTGTCCGTTGTCGTCGGCAACATAATATTTGAGATAGTAAAGTTTGCTCTTCTCCTCGCGATAAATCACCTCCTCGTTGGAAAGTGCCGTCTGTGCCTTCGGATCCCAGTTCACCATGCGCAGGCCACGATAAATCAAGCCTTTGTTGTAGAGATCAACAAAGACTTTCAACACGCTCTCCGAGCGGGTTTCGTCCATGGTGAAGGCCGTGCGATCCCAGTCGCACGACGCACCGAGGCGACGAAGCTGTTTGAGAATGATGCCTCCGTGTTCTTCCGTCCACTCCCAAGCATGTTTCAAAAACTCCTCACGCGTCAAGTCGTGCTTTTTGATGCCTTGCTGCGCGAGCTTATTCACGACTTTTGCCTCGGTGGCAATGGAGGCGTGGTCGGTGCCCGGCACCCAGCAGGCATTCTTGCCCTCCATTCTGGCGCGACGCACAAGAATGTCTTGTATGGTGTTGTTCAACATGTGTCCCATGTGCAAAACTCCCGTCACATTGGGAGGGGGGATCACAATCGTATAAGGCTCACGCCCATCGGGTTTTGAACTGAAAAGTTTGTGGTTCAGCCAGTAGTCATACCATTTGCCCTCCACTTCTTCGGGGGCGTATTTTGTTGCTAATTCCATAATCGAGATAACAATGCTTTGCGGAGAACGAGCTTGGCTCTCCGTTCGTAAAAACTCGTGCAAATTTACTCATTTCTCTGTAATACAGGGAACAGAAGCACGAAAAACAAACACTTTTGTTTGCTCTTGCTGCCTGTCTGAAAACTATATTTTGCCAAGAATGCGGTCGATAGCCCAATTCGTAGGCGTCGCGCTCACCGAGTCGCACCTGCAAATGCTCTTACCTTGCAGGTGGTCTACGATCTCGCGAAGGAGCGGAAACTGCACATGTTCGGGATTTTCCCCCCCGATATGTCGGCTGCCCTCTTCGTTTTGCAAATGGATCGGGGCATAGGTGAAGACCGAAAAAGAAATCTGTCCGCGCTCTCCGATCAGCAGTATTCTGTCTTCTTTCGCACTCTCGTGTGCCACAAAACACCATACGCCGGAAGCCGGCATGCCGTCGGCAAAACGAAACGAAGCACTCACGGTGTCTTCCGTGGAATAAAGGCCGCCGCGATTGGCCTTGAAGCCCTGCGCCTCAACAATGGGGCCGAACAGCTGTTGCAAAAAATCGAGCTGATGAGGAGCCAAATCATAGAAATAGCCGCCGCCGGCAATATCGGGTTGCAGCCGCCACGGCAAATCCGAGGAATTATAGTCCAAATCGCGAGGAGGAACGGCAAAACGTATTTGCGCCGTCAGCATTTTGCCGATCGCACCCGAATCGACCAACTCTTTCACTTTCATGAAATAGGGCAGATAGCGACGATAGTAGGCCACGAAACAAGGCTTGCGAACGGCGGCCGAAACACGATTGATGCGCAAACAGTCGTCGTAGTGCGTGGCCAACGGCTTCTCCACATAGACGGCCTTTCCGGCATTCAAAGCCATCAGGGCATAAGTGGCGTGTGTGGAGGGCGGCGTTGCAATGTAAACGGCATCGACATCGGGATCGGTCACCAAATTTTGTGCGTCGGTGTACCACCGAGGTATGCGATACCTGCCCGCGAAGCGTTTGGCACGCTCCTCCTTGCGGCTCATGACAGCCATGATCTTAGAATCGACAAGCGTCGAAAAAGCCGGCAAAAACTTCTTTTCCGTTGCTTCTCCGCAGCCAATGAAGCCCCATTTAATAATATTTTGAGTATCCATAATGCAAAGGTACAATATTTTGCCTAACTTTGCAGTTGAACCATTTGCTTTTTTATAAATGAAAGAGTTGAAAACCGCATTCGGAATTTTGCTTCGGCAAGATGTTTATTGGATAAAAAAACTTTGGCGAGATTATACGGCCATGGCGGCTGCGACAGCTCTTTTTCTGACCGGATTTATTGAATTATTGGTCGCATGGATTGTTCCTGTCTGCTTGTCGAAAAACGACGAAAATTCTTGGTTGGAAATCATCAAATCCACTCCTTTCGACATCGGAGCGGCAATATGGCTCGCCGTCGGAACTGCCGCTCTGATCTTCACTGCCGTCCGATCGCACCGAAAAACGCTGTCGGTTGTGGCCGAACTGTCGGCCGCAGAACCGATGTTTGGAAAAAATAAAAGCACTTGGTCGAACGCAAAAAAAACGGCCGTCATTACTTTCTCCCTCATCTTAGCGGGAATGGTAAGTATGGTGACCTTTTTACCCATAGTTGTCCTCACCTTGGGAAAAATCGCTTCGGCACAATCTGCTTTTGCCGGAGATTTTTCTCCTCAACCTTGGTGGATTTTTCTCTTTGAGGTGTTCTTTTCCATGGGAGCTGCTCTGCTGTTGGCTTATTTTTCCCTTTTTCTTCGCATCATTTTTACATTCAATAAAAAACCATGAACTTTTCTCGTTTATACTTTCTTTTCGCTGTTCTCTTTTGTACGCAACATGCTTTGGGCACATCGGCCGCCCCCTCCACCGACCGACAACAGCTTGACGAAACGACCGTTGCACCTCCCTTCCGCAAATCGCCGATCGGAAAAGAAGATGCCGGATGTTGCTCACAACGACATATTCCTTCGACTCGTGCACTCTCTGCTTCCACTGCAGATGGGTTGGGTAAGTTCGGACAACGATCGCTGGGCATACTCAACAGCATCGGCGAACACAGCATCCCGGTAATCATGGTCGAATTTCAAGACGTGGAATTTAAGAAAGAACATACAGAACTGAAAATAGACAGCCTTTTCAACCACCCCGGATTTAAACACCACCGCTCCGGAAGAGGCTGCGTTCGAGATTATTTCATACAACAAAGCTACGGCAATTTCGTTCCTAACTTTAAGATAGTAGGCAAATTCAAAGCCAAAAACAAACGAGAGTATTATGGAAAAAACTCGGGCAGCAGCAGCGGAATACATACCATAGATCTGTATAAGGAAATGATCACGACGGCAATTGCAAAAGGAGTCGATTTTCAACCTTTCGTCGAAAACAACCACGTTCCATTGGTCGTATTGCTCTATGCCGGAGCAGGAGAGCACAATTCATTCGAAACCGGTAGCGAGAATTACTTATGGGCACATTTTCGAGAATATTCGATTGAAGCCAATCAACTTCGTTTTGCCGGATACTTCATCGGAAATGAGCTGATGAATACTTATAAAAAGAACAATGGCACATTTGAAAAAGACAGTTTTGGCAATCCCATTGTCGAAAGTACTCATTTGGATGGAATCGGAGTGTTGTGTCACGAGTTGGGGCATGCGTTGGGACTACCCGATGCTTATAATACCAATACAGGAAAAGGATATTTGCAAACACCGGACTTTCATGACATCATGGATTATGGACAATATCGCGGAAACGGTTATCGCCCCGTTGGTTATTCAGCCTATCAGCGCAGCGTACTCGGATGGTTGGCCATTGAGGAACTCACAGACAAACCCGGACACAAGATTCTCGGAAAACTGCACGAAACCGGCGTTTCTCCTCATCCCAAGGCTTACATCATCAGAAACCCTGAAAACAGATTGGAATATTTCATCTTGGAAAATCGCCAGGAAAGCAATTGGTTCAGCTCTAATTTCGGCCATGGGCTGTTGATCTACCACGTGGACTACGACAACAACCGCTGGTACAACAACACGCCCAACAACGATCCCAACCATTTGCGCTACACGGTTATCCCGGCCGACGGAGAGTGGCAAAACAACAAGACTGCCACGGGAGTGGATATGTATAAAGGCGACTTCTTTCCCGGCTTATCTCAAAAAACGGACTTTACGAGTACGACAGTTCCCGCCATGAAGTGGTACACAGGAATGACCGAAAGGCCCATCTTCGGAATTAAAGAACAAGATGGATTGATCTCGTTTGCCTACATCGATCCGAACTTATCAAATATAGCTCACCTTACGAATACCGATGCGCAAAACAAGCAGACGATTTACACGCTTGACGGCCGCGTCGTTTCACCCCAAAATCTCCCCCCCGGCCTCTATATTAAAGGTGGCAGGAAGTTTCTCGTGAACTAACGGGTAACCACGACAAACCGTGACAGCTATCCCCTAAAAAGTAAAATCCAATTCTCACAACCACAAATATCATGTAGGTATTTATTTTATAAAATATCTCAATAGGAGAGCGCATACCGGAAAGTCAATCTCAAAAAGCTTCTATTTTCTATTGCGTTGATTAAGATTGTCATTTGCGGAAAATAAAACAAGGGTTATATAAAGAGTAAAAATAAAAATATTTTTATTGCCTTTGTCATTTCGTTTATTCAACTTATCTTTGCCTCCAAATATATGGAAACGATATAAGAAAAACATAATATATGACATTAAGATCTCTGTTCATTTTAGGATTTTCGATGATTTTGTTCGGTGCTTGTAAATCCTATCAGAAAGTTCCTTATTTTCAAGATCTTCATGCCAATTCGGAATTGGCAGAACTGACGATCAATAACGAGTATTTACATTTGCAAGCCGGAGACAAACTAAATATTGCCGTAAGCAGTTCTCTTACTCCGGAGCAAGCAGCACAATATAATCTTCCGATTCAAGCCGCTCGCATAGGGGCAACAGGGGTTTATTATGGAGCTCAAAGCAGTATGCCGTACTATATTGACTCTAAGGGGAATATAGACTTTCCGGGGGTTGGAAAAATCCGTGCGGCAGGATACACACGCGAAGAGTTGGCCGATCAGATCAAAAAAACACTGATCAATAACAAGTTGCTGAACGATGCCGTTGTGACGGTGGAAGTGATGAACATGTTCGTAAATGTTATTGGAGAGGTTAATCGTCCCGGAAGAGTTACCATAGACAAGGATCAGATCACCATATTGGAGGCATTGAGCCAATGTGGAGATCTTACGATTTTGGGAGAACGTCAAAATGTATTGGTACTTCGTCGCGAAGGAAATACCCAAAAGGCCTATCGTGTAGACTTATCGAATGCACAAAGTGTGTATTCCTCTCCCGTGTATCAGCTTAAACAAAACGATGTGGTATATGTTCAACCTAATATTACGAAACAAAGACAGAGCACTCCGTGGAGTAACTCATGGCAAAACCCTTCGATTTACTTATCCATGACCTCTGTTATGGTATCAGTAGCCGTTTTGATCAGTAATTTATTAAAGAAATAAGACGAGTTTAAGCTTGATATATGGTAGAAAATGAAGTGAATGCTCCGCAAAATGAGCAGACAACCGGAGTAGATATTCAAGACATTCTGTATCTTTGTCTTTCCAAGTGGTATTGGTTTCTTTTGTCATTGATATTGTCTTTGGCACTCGGAGTCTTGATTATTCTTCGTACCACTCCTGTTTATAATCGTTATACAACGATTATGATCAAAGAGAACACCAAAGGAGGAGGGCGGAGTGTCGAACAACAATTGTCCCAATTAGGACTCTTTGAAAATACCAGTGTCAGCAATGAGATTCTTTCTTTTCAATCTCCCGCGTTGATGGAAGATGTCGTGAAGCGATTGCATTTAGACATAGATTACAGTGTCGAAGGATTTTTTCATGACATAACGCTCTATGGCCGGACACTTCCCTTTCAAGTGCGCTTTTTGTCTTTAAATGAAGAACAAGGAGCACGCTTGTCCATCAACTATCAACAAGACGGAAGCTTTGAACTCACCGGCTTCGAGTCTGCGAATACGAAAAAGAAAGACAAAGAACTTCGTATAAAAGGACGATTCAAACAAGTTGTAAAAACACCTGTCGGCGATATATTAGTGACTCCCACTAAAAACTTTGAGTTGCTCAAAAAATCGATACAGGTTGTAAAATATCCTTTGTCTGATGTCGTGGATTATTTTGGACGTATCAACGTCGAATTAAAAGAAAAAGAATCGACGATGGTAGATATTTCCATCAATGACGTTTCAGTGGAACGCGCAGAGGATGTACTGAAAACTTTGATAGATGTATACAACCAAAATTGGGTTGAAGACAAAAATCAGGTTGCAGTAAACACCTCTAAGTTTATCAATGAGCGTTTGCGTGTCATTGAGAGTGATTTGGGAAATGTGGATAAGAATATTTCCTCTTATAAAAGCTCTAATTTATTACCGGATGTAGAGTCGGCCTCTAAGCTCTACATGCAGAAAACTTCTGCCAACGACGATAAGCTGATGGAGTTGAACAATCAGCTCTACATGACGCGTTATGTAAGCCAAATGCTTACAAATGAGAAGAATAAGTTTGATCTTTTGCCGGCCAACTCAGGCATCAATTCCTCTTCCGTTGAGGCGTTGATCGGTGACTACAATGGAAATATATTACAGCGTAATCGCCTCATCATGAACAGCTCGGAAAAAAGTCCGACGGTCATAGAGTTGGAAGCAAGAATATCCAAACAACGACAGGCCATAATCGCTTCTATTGATAACTTATTGCTTACGATTAAAACCCAAATTCGCAATCTTGAAGCACAAGAAAAAATGCTGACTTCAAAAATTGCGCAAAATCCCACTCAAACCTCTTATCTTACTTCTATCGGGCGCGAACAGGCCGTGAAAGAAGCCTTGTATATTTATCTTTTGCAAAAAAGAGAAGAGAATGAGCTTTCCATTGCCTATACAGCTTCTAATTTACGGGTAATCTCCCCTCCTATGGGGAAAAAGAAGCCTGTATCTCCCGTCAAAAGAAATATTCTCTTGATCGCCATAGTATTGGGATTGGCTCTTCCGTTTGCTTATTTCTACCTCAGAGAGATGCTTGACACCCGTGTTAGAGGAAGAAAGGATATAAAAGATCTTAGTTTGCCTTATATCGGAGAAATTCCTCATATCAATGGAAGTCGAGATCCCTTATTAAAACGTTTGCTGGCAAGATTGAAAAAGGAGAATGGAGCGACTCGAACAGATAACTTTGAACTTGTGGTGAAACCTCAATCTTTCAATGTCATCAATGAGGCGTTTCGAGTTTTGCGTACGAATTTCGAATTTTGTTCGAAACGATTTGGAAAAGGAACTGTTTCGATGATTGTTTCGGCCAACCCCGGATCCGGAAAAACCTTCTTGACCATGAATCTTGCTATGAGCTTGATCATCAAAGGGAAAAAGGTGATTATAATCGACTTGGATATGAGAAAGGCCGCTTCTTCGCAATTCATCGGACGTCCGAAAATGGGTATAGCAAACTACTTGAACGGACAGTGCGAATTGCCAGAAGTAATCAAACAATATCAAGATACGGATCTCGATATGATACCCGTCGGTACAATCCCTCCCAATCCGACAGAATTGTTGCACGACGAACGTTTGGGCTTGGCCATTGCCGAATTGCGAAAAGAGTACGACTATATTTTCTTAGATTGCCCTCCCGTAGAAATTGTGGCAGACGACTTGATTATCAGTACGCATGCCGACCAAACTCTTTTCGTGGTGAGAGCACACCTCTTGGAACGCTCCATGCTTCCCGAAATCGAGGATTTCTATCGTTCGGATCGTTATCCTCACATGTCGCTCATTCTCAATGGTACAGACGACGCATACCGAGGTTATGGTTATCATCGTCATGGATACCGTTACGGTTACCGTTATGGTTATGGGCATATTTCGGGAGAAAAGAAATGAGAAATGAAAACATTTCGTTTTTCATTATCCTGCTAAACATGACCTTTCTTTTCTGAGATATATTTATCGGAAGCCTGCATGAAAAAAAACTCATGCCGGCTTTTCCGCTTCACTCTTTACAACTAAAAATCTTCTTTTTCGCTATGCGCTTATTATCCATAGACTATGGAAAAAAAAGAACCGGAATTGCAGTGAGCGATCCTCTTCAACTTATTGCCAATGGCCTCACTACGATAGAAACCCATACTCTGCTCGCGTTTTTAGAAGATTATGTCAGAAAAGAACCTGTCGAGAAGTTTATCATCGGGCTTCCCATACAGCCGAATGGAGCACCTTCCGAGAATTATGCACGAGTCAAAAGTTTTGCCGGTCGTTTGACTGTTGCACTGCCCCATATTCCCATAGAGTTTTATGATGAGCGTTTTACTTCCGTTCTTGCACATAAGGCTATTCTTGACAGCGGAATAGGGAAACAGAAACGGCGGAACAAAGCTCTGGTAGATGAGGTTTCTGCGACGATTATTCTTCAAAATTATATGGAAAGTCGCAAATCTTTCTGATTTGCTCAATTCAAATATTTGCTACTATGATTTTACCTATTTACACCTACGGACAACCCGTTTTGCGAGAAGTCGCACAAGATATAGCTCCCGACTATCCGAATTTGGAAGTTCTCATAGAAAACATGTATGAAACGATGGAAAACAGCGATGGTGTCGGGCTTGCCGCTCCCCAAATCGGACTTCCCATTCGCGTACTTGTGGTTGGTTTGGATGCTCTTGCGGAAGACTACCCGGAATATAAAGATTTCAAAGAAGTGTACATCAATGCCCACATCGTGGAACGTGACGAAACCGAAACCGAATTATTGGAAGAGGGTTGCTTGTCCATTCCGGGTATATCTGAGTCTGTACGGCGTCCGAAGCGCGTTCGTGTTCGTTGGATGGATAAAAATTTCGAAGAGCACGACGAATGGCTTGACGGTTTTTTGGCAAGAGTGCTTCAACACGAGATCGATCATCTCGAAGGTAAACTTTTTACCGATCATATCTCTCCCCTTCGTAAGCAGCTGATCAAGAAAAAACTCTCCACTCTATTGAGCGGTCGTTTCTCTTGCCGCTATAAAGTCAAGACGAAGTAAAGTCATTGACTCGATCACGGGAAAACACCCAATGGTTGCTCTCACAAAACCGCGATGCTCCCTATTCGTCCATGCGGATAGGGAGCAAACGTATTATTGTTTTTGGAGATTCCCTCAATAAGAGCTAAACCTCATGCTCGTGTACCACCTCTTCCTTTTAGGATTTCTGACACTTATTGAATGAAGACCATCGAACTACTATGTCCGGCAAAAAATGCCGAAATCGGAATTGAAGCCATACGTTGCGGAGCCGACGCGGTTTATATCGGTGGCCCCTCTTTCGGAGCCCGCGCTTCGGCAGGAAACAGCATTGAGGAGATTGCTCGTTTGTGTTCGTATGCCCATCTTTTCGGCGCACGCGTCTACGTGACCTTGAACACCATACTTTATGACGACGAATTGGAACAAGTCGAAGCATTGATCCGTCGGCTTTACGATATAGAAGTAGACGCGATCATCATTCAAGATTTGGCCATTCTCAAACTCGACATTCCCCCCATAGCTCTCCATGCGTCCACGCAAATGGACAACTGTACCCCCGAAAAAGTACGCCTTCTCGAAGATTTCGGTTTTTCACAAATTGTGGTGGCACGCGAACTATCTCTTGATCAAATCAAAGAGGTAGTCAATAGCACCACTCTTCCGATCGAAGCTTTCATACACGGAGCTTTGTGTGTGAGTTACAGCGGGCGGTGTTATGTTTCCCAACACTGTTTCGGACGCTCGGCCAATCGCGGGCGGTGTGCGCAGTTTTGCCGATTATCTTTTGATCTCATAGACGCTAACGGAACATTGATCTCAACTCAGCACCACCTCTCACTTCGCGACATGAACCGCACAAACAGCCTTTATGAAATGCTGGAAGCCGGGGTGAGAAGTTTCAAGATCGAAGGCCGTTTGAAAGATCTCGCCTATGTCAAAAATGTAACGGCTCACTATCGGAAAAGTTTGGACAAGATCATACGGCAATATCCCGACAAATACCGGAGATCTTCATTCGGCAACTCTTCTCCGGATTTTTCACCTCATGTGGAAAAAACATTCAACAGAGGATTTACCGACTACTTCCTGCACGGCCGAAGTAAAGACACATGGGCGATGAACACCCCGAAATCGGTCGGTGCTGCCGTGGGACGTGTCACCAAAATCGGTCGGAAATCCTTCACCGTACAAAGTGCCGTTGCTTTCTCCAACGGCGACGGACTGTGTTATTTCGATTCCACGGGTAAACTTCAAGGGTTTCGTGTGAACCGTGTTGAAGGGAAAGAACTGTTTCCCCTGCAAATGCCGTCTTCTTTGCAGCCCGGCACACCTTTGTTTCGAAATGAAGACAAGTCTTTTGAGCAAATTTTATCTCGTCCGGTCGGAGAACGTGTATTATCCGTCAAACTATCGCTCACGGAGTCTAATGCTCCGGAAGGCTACGTGCTTACGGCACTCACCGAAAGCAACGTCACGCTGACACTTCTTTTCAAACAGCCCATTGACACGGCTCGAAGTCCTCAACAAGAACATATCGCCCAACAACTGTCACGAATGGGAGGAACGCCTTTCAAAGTAACAGAGGTGTCGTTTGATTTTGAGGATGAACGTTTTATACCCTCCTCCGTCTTGTCCGATTGGCGGCGGCGTCTTGTACGGGAATTAACGCAGGCTTGCATCAACGCTCATCAGCGCGATTATCGTCGGCCGATTTCAAAGCATTTGGATTTGTCCGGACAGCATTTTGATTTCACGGCAAATGTCGCCAATCGTTTGGCGGCAGATTTTCTGCGCGAACATGGTGCAACCGATGTAGCTCCGGCTTACGAAATCGCCCCTCCTCCCAAAGCCATTTTGATGACCTGCCGACATTGTTTGCGCTATGCTCACGGAGAATGTCCGAAAGAAACGAAGCGTCCGCCTCGTTGGAAGGAGCCACTGGCTTTGCGGTTGCCCGACGGCCGAACATTCCCTTTGACTTTTGATTGTTCCAAATGCGAAATGTATGTGCACCATGAAACGTTGTAGATTATATCTGCTATTTTTTCTCGGGACCTTGTTGATGATCTCATCGTGTCGTCAAGAGCGTCCCCATATCGTCGATCCGTGGTCGGCGACAACTTTGGATTCGGTTGCATTCAAACGAACACATCATTATTGGAAAAATTTTTATTTCCTCATTGTCGACAGTTTGCAACTCGAAAACACCTCGCCCGACGCATTCGGTTATTTATCAAACTCGGACAGCACACTTTTGACCCAAGGAGATGTCGTTGTCGTTCTCAATCTCATCAAGGGCTCTTCCGAATCGGAAGACGACATTTGGGCAATGGTCGCCAAAGACGAAGAAACTCTGGGCTGGGTAAAAGAGAGCGAACTGCGTCAATCGGCCATTCCCGACAACCCCATATCTCGTTTCATCCACACTTTTTCCAATCATCGTTTATCGTTGCTGTTTTTCATCGTCGGAAGTGCCTTCCTTTTGTGGGGCATACAAAGGTCGAGAAAAGACCACTCTTTCATCATTCATTTCAATGATGTCAAGAGCTTCTACCCCACTCTGCTCTGTGTCATTGTCAGCGGATCTGCCGTTCTTTACGGAGCATTTCAACAATTCCTGCCCGGCATGTGGGAGCATTTCTACTATCACCCTACGCTCAACCTTTTTGAGCCGAATCCCCTTTTGTTGCGCCTTTTTCTGATGAGCATTTGGCTGATTTTGATTGTGGGGATAGCCGTGCTTGACGATCTTCGAAAACAACTCCCTCTTGTCGCTTCCGTGTCTTATCTGAGTTCATTGTTGAGCATTTGCATGTTGCTCTATTTATTTTTCACTTGGAGCGTACATCTATACATCGGCTATCCTCTGCTGCTGTTTTACTGGGGATTTGCTTTTCGACAACACTTCCGCCACAACATAGCCTCCTATAAGTGTGGCAATTGTGGTGCGGCATTACGCGAAAAAGGAGAATGTCCCGATTGTAAAGCCTTCAACAACTAATGGAGATTTCTGCATTTCCTTCGGTTTCATTGTTTCTCTTCCTATATTTTTTATCTTGCTGCCAATAAAGTCTTTTCGTAAGTCGTGTCTATGCTCACGATTACCTTGACGCACTGTAAGATCGCAGCAAAACTCACCACCGAGAATTTAGAAGTTGTCTGTCGGCACATTAAAATTGCAAAGCTCCCATACCTGAGAAAAGATCTTTCAAACAATATTGAAAGGAAAAATCACCGAGAAGAGAAACAAGCAGGAAGTAGTGAGATTTAGGTCAGTGATAGAAAAATCTACTCGTTACTCCGTGTTCCCTACTTCTTGGGTAAAATTTGCTCCGACGCATTAAGATATATTCGGACGAACCGAAGAGGGAGTGAAACAATTCTTCGTAAGAAAAAAGGCAACTTCCAGCCTCTACAGGGAGTTTTTCTTCTTTTTATCTACATTGTCTACACTGACCGAATTAAACAGCAGATATTTAGACTGTTGCGAATGTAGACAACGCAGAAAACAAACTACATTCGTCGTTATAACCTACACTTTCTATCGGAAAATCGTGCAGATGCCCAAAATCGTTCATGTATGCAGTGTAGGTTTCGGGAAAATCTGTCTACATTCATTTCCCATCTGATTATCATCGACTTATCCTCTTTCAGTGTATATTGAAGAACCACTTGTATACACTTGCATTTCGTTGAAATTCAGCGACATGTAAATCGTAGTGTATGTTTTCGAGATTTTACGAAAAGAACATAGGGAGAGCCTACGTCATGAGCAATCCTACCCCCTTAAAACCACGTTTGATGTATATGCAAAGATGTGTTCGAGCACATCGGAATTTTATTTGACGAGGAAGGCTTGCTTTTTTGAAAAAGAAAGCCCGAAACGCCATTATACAAAGCTTCGGGAAAGCAGTTTATGTGGTTTTGAGGTTTATCGGACAGCAATATAACGAGTAGGACTCTGCTTAACCTTCAATCTTTCTCGTTAATACAAAAATCCGCGTCAAACCTATATTTTGGCGCGGACTCTTGTATTAAGAAAAATGAGGTTGTTATTTTTTATTGGAGGCAATAGCTTTTACAAATTTAGCCTTTGCTGCGTCATAAGCCTTCTTGGCCTTTGCTGCATTTTTGGATGTCTTTGCTTTTTTCGCCGCATCATACAAATCCCACAATTTAAACTTGGCAGTAGCGGCTATTTGCGCTTCGGTAGATGCTTTGGCGGTTGCTTCAACAGCAGCTTCATCGACGGTATTGTAAGCATGGCGATAGCCTTTCAGTTCATTCCAATGTCCGCGAGTGAAATCGGGGAAAGCCACAGATGCGCAGTTGTTATCCATAGAGAGTGCCCCCAATTCGGCAAGCGCACACCACTCCGCAAGGTCATACACGTCCATGTCCAAAGGAAGGCCGTTTTGAAGACAATAAATCAAACGAGCGTCCATCATGTAGTCCATACCGCCATGTCCCATCTCACGACCGATTTCTCCGTACTTTTTAATAATCGGGTGTTCGTATTTCTCTTCGAGCTTTTTAGCTTCCGATTTGGGGAGGAAACCATGGCTGCTGAAATCATCAATGGCAGGTGTCACACCGCTTTCCACGAGTTGCTTTTTGTCGAGGGCATACTCCGGCGTGGGATATTTGGTGGCATAACCTTTTGTTCCGGTCAATTTGAAGAGTCGGTTGTAAGGCTGGGGATTCATCACATTGTGTTGAATTTCCACTACCTTTCCTCCGGCAGTTCTCATGAGCGTAGTGGTTTGATCTCCGTTGCGGAAGTCGTCGCAAGGTTTTCCCGTGATTTTCTCCACCAACGCCTTGCCGTGTACAGATTTGGTGTCCATCGCCGTGAGCACGGTGAAACGATCTCCGCGGTGGATATCAAGACATTGTGCCACAGGGCCAAGGCCATGGGTGGCATAAACATCACCACGATTTTCTTTGTTGAATTTCAGACGCCAACCCAATTTGTCTGCGTCTTTTCCGTCAGGATTGACCCAATAGCTCTTCCAAAAAGGATCGAGGGCATGAATATAAGCACCTTCCGCACGAATGACCTCTCCAAATACTCCGGACTGTGCCATGTTGAGCGCACGAAGTTCGTAGTAGTCATAACAGCAGTTTTCGAGGATCATGCAATGTTTACGGGTCTTTTCGGAAAGGTTCACCAATTGCCAGCACTCATCCAAGTTCATGGCCGAAGGCACTTCAATTGCGGCATGCTTTCCTTTTTCCATGGCATATTTGGCCACAACGAAGTGGTGATCCCAATCCGTAGCAATGTAAACAAGATCGATGTCGGGGCGAGCGCACAATTCTTTGTATCCCTCTGCGCCAGAATAAATATCTGCCGGAGCAAGTCCTTTTTTGCGAAGAGAAGTTTGACACTTTTCCGCACGGGCAGCCTCGTAGTCGCACAATGCGACAATCTGCACACCGGGAATGTGGGCAAAACGATTAACGGCAGAGGGGCCGCGCATACCAAGTCCGACAAATCCCACACGAACCGTCTTCATCTTGGGAGCGGTGAGTCCGATAACGTGAGTTTGTCCGGGTTCTCGTTCGGGAGTTTTGGTTACGATCGTACCTTTATTCCAAGTCCAATTGGCCGAATCGGAATAATGCGACTGCGAGGACGATTGCGCCACGGCCATTCCTGCAAAAAGCAGCGATGCAAGGGCACCTACAAAAAGGCTTTTGATTTTCATAAAATAATATGATTTAGAAGAATAGAATGAGTTGTAAAAAGAAGTCGCTATTTATCCATATTGACAGCTCCGGTTCCGATCATCTGTCCATCGCAGAAGACATGTGCCGTGTAGCGACCGGGTGAGAGGAAGTCGTTGGCAACAGACACCACGAGGCTTACACGTTGTTCCTCTCCGGTGTATTCTATCAATTTCGAGGCCGAACTTTCGAGCGTTTTGTTTTCGTAACCGAAACTGCCCGACACGCCGATCACCGTCCCATTCGGATTCATGAGGCGAACATACACCATGCGTTCTCCCGTGGCGGCCGTCACATTTCGATTGATGACAAAATTGATGCCGAAACGCACCACATCTTTTACTTTCTTGGCCGGTTTGGAGTTTTTCTTAATGGGAGAAATGGCTATGCCCGAAGCATTCAGTTGGGAAGCAATGGCCACTTTGTCGGACAACTGCGCACGCTCCATGTCGAGATTATTGATGACCGAGTTGGCATTGTCGAGCATATTTCGTGCTTCATCTCGTTCGCTCGTAAGCCGTCCGTTTTCGCGAGTAAGCGAATCCACTTGTATGATATATGTTCGCAAAACAGCGCGCACGGCTTCCAATTCTTTTTTAAGACGTCGAATTTCGGCGGCATCACTCCGTTTCACACTGCGCAACTCTTCGAGCAATTGCTTGGTTCGTTCTTGCTCTTGGGTGAGTTTAATCAGTAGCGAGTCGTCTTTAACGCCTTTTTTAAGTTCATCATATTGCAAAGCAAACTGCTCATACTGATTTTCCATTTCTCGACGATCCATTTCGGCAAGTTGGCGCAGTTCTTCCAACTCCTTCTCCTGCTGTTTCATTTTTTCGTTTTGACAACCGGCCCAAAGCATGGAAGTCCCCAAAAAGGGAAGCACAAAAAAGAGTTTTTTGTTCATAAAGTCAGTGTAAGGTTACGAGTGAAAAGCACAAATATCCATGATTGCAACATCCTTGTCATCGGGTTTGAATTCATTCGATGACAGTGATCCAGCCATGAATGTCGGGGTCAATACCATATTGGATATTGCGGAGTTTTGTGTAGAGTTTTTCGGAAACAGGCCCCGGTTTTCCGTCTTTGGAAAACTCATAACTGAGATTTTTTTCCGGATCATCGATGCGCCCGATAGGACTGATCACGGCAGCCGTTCCGCAAGCCCCCGCTTCTTCAAACGTGGCCAACTCCTCTTCGGGAATGGGGCGCACCTCAACTTTATATCCCAAATCGAGAGCAATCTGCTGTAAACTTTTGTTGGTAATGGAGGGCAGAATAGAGCTCGATTTCGGCGTGATATAAGTATTATCTCTGATGCCGAAAAAATTGGCTGCTCCACACTCGTCGATATATTTCTTTTCTTTGGCGTCGAGATAGAACTCACAAGAATAGCCATTGTCATGCGCCCACTTGTTGGCACGCAAACTGGCGGCATAGTTTCCGCCCACTTTATAGGTTCCCGTTCCATGAGGAGCGGCACGGTCAAATTCGCGGGTGATGACATAGTTGGTCGTGGCAAAACCTCCTTTGAAATAAGGGCCTACGGGAGTGACGAAGATGACAAACAAATACTCCTCGGCCGGCCTCACTCCCACTTGTGCTCCCGTTCCGATGAGGAGCGGACGGAGGTAAAGGGCGGCACCGCTTTCATACGGCGGAACGAAACGTTCGTTGAGTTTCACCACACGTCGCACCATTTCGATAAAAAGTTCGGTGGGCACTTCGGGCATCAAGATGCCGCGACAGGTGCTTTGCAAACGTGCCGCATTCTCTTCCAAACGAAAAGCACGGATCTTTCCGTCGGGACACCGAAAGGCCTTTTGCCCCTCGAAAGCCTCCTGGCCATAGTGCAGGCAGGTTGCGGCCATGTGAATATCGATTGTTTCAGAGGAGGAAACTTCTACTTCTCCCCAAGCTCCATTTCGGTAGTAGCAACGCACGTTGTAGTCCGTGGGAATGTAGCCGAAAGCAAGGTTCGACCAGTCTATTTCTTTCATTTCTTGAAGGGTTTTGGCTTTCTGTTTTTACCAAGAAAAAACGGCAACGAAAAGACTTTTGTTTCTCGTCTGACGCCGAATCTTCGTTTTTGTTAAGTTACGATTGCAAAGATAGTTAATTCTACTGCAAAAAGCACTATTGTGGTTCGTCTTTTTTCTTCCCCATCATCCTTTTGTCGGCATCACAACGATATTTTCAATCCCTCTTTGGCCAATATCGTATCGGCAAACACGGATTTCGCCTCTTCGAGCAACTGATGTTCATCTTCGTATCTGGCCGAAAAATGCCCGATGATCAAACGTTTTACCTCTGCATTCTTCGCTACGGTGGCGGCTTGTCTTGCCGTGGAATGATAGGTTTCTTTGGCGCGCTTCAAGGCGTCGTCGGCGAAGGTGGATTCGTGAAACAACAAATCCACGCCCTTCACGATTTCCGACAACTGCGGACGATAAACGGTGTCGGAGCAATAGGCGTAACTGCGTCCCGTATCTGCTGCCGTCACCAACTCTTCATGCCTCCAAATCCTTCCTTCGGCATCTGTCCAACCGGCTCCCTGCTTGATCGCGTTGATGGCGTAAAAAGGAATACCGAGAAAATCAATCATGTCGCGGCGAATGTGGGGCAACGGACTTTTTTCACGAAATAGAAATCCGCAACAAGGCACTCGATGTTTCAACGGAATGGTGCTCACCGTCAAGCTGCGGTCTTCATAGACGATTGCCTCTTCTTTGGAGTTGATGGCATGAAAAACGATGTCATAACCGATAGATCGACAGAAGTAAGAAATCCACGGCCGCATCAACTTCTCTAAATCTTCTCCCGGACTGTAAATGTGAAGTTTCGATGTTCGTCCCAGCAGATCAAACGTGCTCAACATACCGATCAGTCCAAAGCAATGATCGCCGTGCAAATGTGAAATAAAGATATGATTAAGTCGGGAAAATTTTAGTTTCTGACGCCTAAGTTGCAGTTGCGTTCCCTCTGCACAGTCTATCATAAAGAGCTTTTCGCGAATGTTCAACACTTGCGAAGTGGGATAGTGTCTGCCCGTTGGCAATGCGCTGCCGCATCCTAAAATATAAAGATCGAATTTTTCCATAAATCAGTCTTTTTGCCGGGCGATGTCGAGCCGGTACACTCGCTCCCACCGAAGGGCAATGATGTTTTAGATTGATAGAGCAAAACTACGAAAAAAACATCGCTCGATCTACATGCCGAGTAGAAAATTCTACAAGCCTTCCGGAAAATTTTAGATAACGAGTAGTTTTTCCCGGCTCCTTTGTAGTTTTCCGGTCGTGTCATGCCACTCTTTTTCGCCCTCAGCTTTTCTCTCTAATATGCCTTGTCGTTTTCTCTTTGTCGCCTTTTTCCACAGACTCTTTTGAGGTTTTTCTTCTTCGTGTCCACGTACACTTTCTTTCCTCTGCACTATTTTCTCCCGCCGGTCACGATTTTCACAAGAAGCCTCCGGTGCAACGCTCTCATTTCCTCCGTGATTTCCTCGCAGTGAATTTGTAAACCTTTTCCTTGTGAAATTCCATGAAAAGCAGTAATTTTGCAGCATTGACACACGTCGCAGTCTTCCTTGTCCATCATGATAAGTTGCTCACTTTTGTTTCGCGAAAAACCGCGATGTGTCAAGTCCGAACTCCCTAACATTCAAAAGACAATCATGCTCATCGACATAAAAGGTATCGACATCTGCATCAACGACCGCAAGATTTTGGGAAATGTTCATTTCCGAGTAGACAAAAATGAATTTATCTACATCATCGGTCGCGTAGGCAGCGGAAAAAGCTCTCTTCTGAAAACGCTATATGCCGAACTTGATTTTGAAGGCGGAGAGGCGCGCGTACTCGACACCGATTTGTCGAAACTGCGCACAAAACACATCCCCGAACTGCGTCGCCAACTGGGCATCATTTTCCAAGATTTTACGCTCCTCCAACACCGCACGATTTCACAAAACCTCGACTTCGTGCTGAAAGCCACCGGTTGGAAACAACGCTCGGAACGCGAACAACGCATCAAGGAAGTGTTGGAACAAGTCGAGATGTCTGCCTATCAGCACCACTATCCTCATGAACTGTCGGGAGGTGAGCAGCAACGCATTGCCATTGCCAGAGCCTTGCTCAACAAGCCACAGATCATTTTGGCCGATGAGCCCACCGGCAACCTCGACAACGAAACCGGCGAACGCATCGTCAGACTGTTGCGCTCACTCACCGAATCGGGCACTGCCGTTGTCATGGTCACCCACAACCGCCAATATCTCTCTCGTTTTCCCGGCATCGTATATCATTGTGCCAACGGAGAAATTCATGAGGTCAAAGACCAAACCTTTGTCAAGGCATGAGCCATACTCTCCCGAAAAACACAGTGCATCGGCACTTAACAGCCCTCCCGTTCAAACATTGATACAAACAAAAAGAACACCGATATGAAAATTTACAAGTTTGGCGGCACTTCCGTAGGCACGCCTGAGAGAATGAAGGAAGTCTGTCAGCTCATCACCGAAGACGGAGAAAAAAAGATCATCGTACTTTCTGCCATGAGCGGAACCACCAACAGTCTCGTGGAAATTGCCGATTATTTCCGCAAAGGAAACCCGGAAGGAGCCGGAAGCGTGGTCAACGCCTTGCGACGCACTTATCACGAGCATCTCCCCGCCCTCTACTCCGATGAGCGCATATTGGAAAAAACGCGCAAACTGCTCGATGAGATTTTCCTTCAACTCAATGATTTTCGAGGCAGAGAATTTTCCGATGCCGACGAGAAAGTTATTCTCTCCAAGGGCGAAATCATGAGCACCAACATGGTGACCAACTATTTGAAAGAAATCGGTGTAAAAACCTACCTGCTCCCCGCCCTCGAATATATGAAGCTCGACCGCAACGGCGAACCGGACGTGGCCTATATTCGCGAAAAGCTCGACGAACAACTCAAAGCCAATCCCGACTATGACATCTACATTACACAAGGGTTTATTTGTATGAACGCCGACGGACAGGTCGACAATCTCCAACGTGGAGGTTCCGACTACACGGCATCGCTCATCGGAGCCTCCATACGTGCCGACGAAATCCAGATTTGGACAGACATCGACGGCATGCACAACAACGACCCTCGCTTCGTGGAAGGCACCTCTCCCGTGCGCCAACTCAATTTTGAAGAAGCAGCCGAATTGGCCTACTTCGGTGCCAAAATCCTCCACCCCACCTGTGTTCAGCCGGCTCGCTATGCCGGTGTGCCCGTTCGGCTCAAAAACACGCTCGACCCCAAAGCCCCCGGCACGCTCATCAACAACGATCAGCAAGAAGGCGTCATCAAAGCCGTGGCGGCCAAAGACAACATCACGGCCATTAAGATCGTCAGCTCCCGCATGCTCTTGGCCAGCGGTTTCATGTGCAAGGTTTTCAACGTGTTCGACAAATACAAAACCAGCATCGACATGATTACCACCAGCGAGGTCGGCGTTTCGCTCAGCATTGACAACACGAGCCGATTGGCCGCCATCGTCGATGAACTGAAAGAAGTTGGCACCGTTGTTGTGGACGAAGGTATGTGCATCATTTGCGTGGTGGGCGATCTCCGTTGGAGCAACGAAGGTTTCGAAAGTCTTGCCGCAAACGCTCTCCGCGACATTCCCGTCCGAATGATCAGCTACGGCGGCTCCGACCACAACATTTCGTTCCTCATCAAAATGGAACACAAAAAAGCAGCCCTAAAAGCTTTGCAAGAGAAACTCTTTGCCTGACCTCTCCGAGGTTCAAGTTCATTTAAGGATGCCGATGTACGAGTCTGTCGCACATTGGCATCCCTCTCTAAACACAGACACCGACACGCAATGAACCCTAAACTATTCGAAGGAAAAGAAACCCCATTCTATTACTACGACCTCTCGCTACTGCGACGTACCCTCACGGCCATCAAGAGTGCTACCGCCGACAGCCCTCACTTCCACGTCCACTATGCCGTGAAAGCCTGCGCACATCCCGAGATCCTGCGCACCATTGCCCAAGCCGGATTGGGAGCCGACTGCGTGAGCGGCGGAGAAGTGGAAATTGCGGCAGAATATGGTTTCTCTCCCGAAAAAATCGTTTTCGCAGGAGTGGGCAAAACCGATCGGGAAATACAAACGGCACTCGACATCGACATCGCCTGCTTCAACGTAGAAAGTCTTCCCGAACTGGAAAACATCAATGCACTTGCAGCCCAATCCGGCAAGAAGGCGCGAGTTGCCTTTCGCATCAACCCCAACATCGATGCCCATACACACGCCAAAATAACAACCGGCCTCAACGAAAACAAGTTCGGGCTTGCAATGGACGACATGATCGCCGCCATTCGTCGCGCACAAGAATTGAGCCACATCGAATACATCGGTCTTCATTTCCACATCGGCAGCCAAATCACCGAGATGCAGCCTTTTGCCGCCTTGGCCGACCGCATCAACCAACTCCAACTTCTCCTCGAAGCCGAAGGCATCGCGACACCGAGCATCAACGTCGGTGGCGGATTGGGCGTGGACTATCAAACCCCCGATCTTCATCCGATCCCGGATTTTGAAGCCTATTTTTCCACTTTCAAAGAGCGGCTTCAAGTTCGCAAGAATCAAGAAGTGCATTTTGAATTAGGCCGCTCGGTGACAGCACAATGCGGAAGTCTTGTTTCACGAGTCGTTTATGTTAAACAAGGACACGAGAAACAGTTTGTCATCGTAGATGCCGGCATGACCGACCTCGTGCGTCCGGCCATGTATGGGAGCTATCACCATACGCTCAACCTCACTTCCACCTCTGCCGAAGAAGAAGTCTACGACATTGTCGGCCCCATTTGCGAAAGCAGCGACGTGTTCCACACCGACTACAAACTCCCCACCACCCGACGCGGTGACCTCATCGTCTTTCGATCCGCAGGAGCGTATGGTGAAACTATGGCTTCCCGATACAACTGCCGCCAACTTCCCGGCAGTATTATCTACTCATCTGCCAATCCGTCATGACGGGCATTTACATCCACGTTCCTTTTTGTGAAAAGCGTTGCACCTATTGCAGTTTTTACAGCACGACGCATGGCAAAAAGGAACGTGACGCTTTTGCCCATGCCCTCATTGAGGAATTGCGTTTTCGTCGCCCCAAGGAAGTTGTATCCTCTCTTTATTTCGGCGGAGGAACTCCCTCTCAACTCGATGATGACGAGCTGACTATGCTCTTCAAAGCTCTTCGTGAAAATTGCGTATTTGTCGATGATGTCGAAATCACGTTTGAGGCCAATCCCGACGACATCACCCTCGAAAAAGCGCGCCAACTTGTTCGTTTGGGCATCAATAGGGTCAGTTTGGGCATACAGAGCTTTGACGACCGCATGCTCCGATCTCTCAATCGCCGACACAATGCCCGGCAAGCCATGGAGGCCGTAGAGATGCTGAAACAAGCCGGTATTTCCAACATCAGCATAGACCTCATCTACGGATTGCCGGGACAAAGTATTGACGACTGGCAACAAGAAGTGGCAACGGCTCTCGAACAAAACATTGTTCACCTTTCCGCCTATGCTCTGTCCTACGAACCGGGCACCGTGCTCTATCGCCGGCTCAACAAAGGAGAACTCAAAGAGCGTGAAGAGGAGCTTTCGCTCGAAATGTTTGCCTTCCTCACCAAGCAAGCCGAATCGGCAGGGTTTGAACACTACGAAATCTCCAATTACGCTCGTCCGGGATTTCGCTCACGCCACAACACAAGTTACTGGACGGGAGTACCCTACATCGGTCTCGGCCCCGGTGCTCATTCTTTTGACGGAATCCGCACACGCCGCCACAATCTGCCCAAACTGACCGCTTACAACAATTCGGCAATTTGCCCCGCCAACGAAAACGGAGTTTTTGCCGATGTTCCGCACGAAACGGAAATACTCTCGGACGATGAGCACTACAACGAACTTATCATGACGCGCCTCCGAACGGCCGAGGGACTTCCGCTATCCCTCATCGATCCGCAACGGCAGGCATATCTGCTGCGAATGTCCAAGCCTCACTTGAAAGCCGGAAAACTCACGCTCTCCCCTCAACAAGAACTGCGTTTCACTGCCAAGGGCATCTTCCTTTCAGACGGCATCATGGCCGACTTAATGGCCGTATGATCTCCTCGCTCCTTTTCTTCCGCCGCAGCTTTCTCCCTCTTCGCCACGGGGCATTCTCTAAGGAAAACCCTCAAACTTCCGACCGCGCAGTTTAATGTGTCGTGTCATTTGTCCATTGAAGTTATCAGGAACGAATATCCAAACGAACGATTTGTAAAATAAATTCAAAAACACGGTTTTTCCCTCGGCCGTCCATTTCTTTTTTGTTGGAAACTTTTATTTTTGCAATGCTTTCGCAGTACCATTGTCTCACTCTTTTTCAGCACTCCAAGGCATATTTGATTTTTGAGAAAATTCCGTAGCGCAATAATTTATATTAACCCAATAACCACTAAACTATTATGAACAAGAAAAACGTAGCAATACTCGTACTCTCTACATTATTGAGTAGTGGATTAACAGCAGTAGCCGTCAAAGCCACCTCTTCGGCCACCGCTCCGGAAACAGCCACTGCCCCCACGGCTCCTTCCGCCGGCCAGCCGATCGATCTCACCTACGCAGCCGAACAAGCCACCAATTCCGTGGTCTACATCAAAGTTTCGGCCAGCAGCAAGCAACCCAACGTGCAGTTTTTCGATCCCTTCGAAGACTTCTTTGAAGATTTCTTCGGCAGAGGCCAAAGACAACGCCGCCAGCAACAGCAACAAGCTCCCAAACGCAGCGGTGCCGGATCGGGAGTAATTCTTTCGAAAGACGGGTATATTGTCACCAACAACCACGTCGTCCAAGACGCCGATGAGATTTTGGTGAAGCTCAACGATAATCGCGAATTTAAGGGACGCATCATCGGGCTCGACAAAAACACCGATTTGGCCGTCATCAAAATAGAAGCCGACGACTTAACCCCTATCCCCGTCACTTCGAGCGACAATCTCAAAGTGGGCGAATGGGTTTTGGCCATCGGCAACCCTTACGGACTTACCTCTACCGTAACCGCAGGCATCGTCAGTGCCAAAGCACGCATGTCGGGTGCAAATCCGGTTGAAAGTTTCATTCAAACCGATGCCGCCATCAATCCCGGCAACTCCGGTGGTGCTCTTGTCAATGCACGAGGGGAACTTGTGGGCATCAACGCCATGCTCATCTCCCAGACCGGTTCTTACAGCGGTTATGGTTTCGCCATACCGACAACCATTATGACCAAAGTTGTTGAAGATCTCAAACAATTCGGCACTGTTCAACGTGCCCTTCTCGGAGTGACCGGACAAGATCTCTCTGCACACATTGACATGGAGAAAGAAAAGGGAAAAGAAGTTGATCTCGGCACTCTTTCCGGCGTCTATGTCACGGAAGTAGCTTCCGACGGAGCGGCCGAAGCCGGTGGTTTGCAAAAAGGCGATGTGATTACCGCCATAGACGGAAAGCCTATCGAAAAGTTCGGACAACTCCAAGAAGTATTGGCCATTCATCGTCCCGGCGATAAAGTCAAAGTCACTTATTTCCGCAACAAGAAGTCACACAACACAACGCTCACCTTGCGCAACATTCAAGGCACGACAACCAACATCGAAAGCATCGACACAGAATCTATGGGAGCCGCACTCCGCTCGCTGACCGACACGGAAAAACGCGAATTGGGGTTGCGCCATGGTTTGTTGGTCAGCAGCATTCGCAGCGGAAAGCTCATGGACGCCGGCATCTCGAAAGGCATCATCATCACACAAGTCAATGATCGCACCATGAACTCTGTGACAGACTTTGAAGAAGCTGTCAAGGAAGCCAATATGAGCCAAGACCGTGTGTTGTGGATTCGCGCAAAGACCCAAAGCGGCCTCAATCGTTCCTACACAGTGGAATTGGGCGACACAAAAGAAAACAAAAAGAAAAAATAAAACATCTCTGCAATAAATCGGCGAGGGTTGCATCATTACGCAATCCTCGCTTTTTTGTGTTTCAACCTCTCTCGACCTTGTGATTATTCGACAATATGGCTGTCCGGTATTTTTTTCGAGAAGAGTTCGGTTTTTAGCGGACAGCCATAATTCGGCAACCGCCGGATAAACGGCATAAACTACCTTTGTGATAGTTTTTTCTACTCGTTACTCCGTTCGCACGACCTCCTTTATAGAATCTTCTTCTACCTCTCAAAATGTGTTCAAACCAATCGGAAAAACATTCAAACCAATCGAAGAGAATAAACTTCATTCTTCGTTAAAGCCCACCTGTCATCCCCCAACAATACTTTTTTCTTTTTTCACCTACATATCCTACACTACTCCACATAAGTCGCAGATATGCAGTGCGTTGAAGATGTATACAAAGCTGCCAATCAACTACATCCGTCTTTACATCCTACATCTTGTGTCGAGAAGGCGTACAGACTCTCCACACCTTAACAATGTATGATGTGTAGGTTTTAGAAAAATCCGCATACATTCTTTCTCGCCTGTATATCAACAACTTGACGTCCCGTTCGGCATAAAAGAAAATCTCCGTATACACTCCCAACTTTCTGAATTTCAAACAACTTCGGAGATTCGTGTATGTTTTTCAACAATCTCTGCTTTGGTGTGTATATAGGCGGATCACGACGTATAATAAGAAGGACATAAGTTTTCTTGCAAATTCACTTATCGCAAGAAAGGCAAGTCTTTTCTAAAAGAAAACACCTCGACGCAATTGGGGTGTCGAGGTGAAATTCATTAATTATGAAAACTTCGGCTGTCCGAAAACAACAGATTTCCAAAACAGGATTCTGTCGGTGGTTATGCTTCGGCAGGAGCCTCTTCTTGTGCAGGAGCTTCGGGAGCTTCTTCCACGGTTTCTGCTTCGGTCTGAGCAGCTGCGGCTTCGGCTTCTGCCTTGGCAGCGGCAATTGCGGCTTTTTTCTCGGCCACTTTTTCGGCTATTTTGGCATTGGTAGCTTGTTCGGCTTCAAGACGAGCTGCGAGTGCGGTCTTCTTGGCTTCTGCCAATTTTCCGGTGAGAGTTGCTGTCTTGTTGTCTTTCTCTTGCTTCCAAGCCTCAAATTTAGCCTTGGCGGCAGCTTCGTCAAAAGCACCTTTCTTGATACCTCCGCGAAGGTGCTTCATAAGAAGTACGCCCTCATCGGAGAGAATATTGCGAACGGTGTCGGTGGGTTGTGCACCGCACTCTACCCAGTGGAGGGCGCGTTCGAAATTAAGATCGATGGTTGCAGGATGAGTGTTGGGGTTGTAAGTACCGATTTTCTCGGTGAACTTACCATCGCGAGGTGCACGAACGTCGGCGATAACGATGCTGTAAAAAGCGTAGCCTTTACGGCCGTGGCGTTGCAAACGAATACGAGTTGCCATTAAAGTTGGATTGTGATTTATGGGGACACGTCCCCGGTTTATAATAAAAATAATCAAAAGCTCCTATCTCGTAGAAGCGGAGCAAAAATACATTCTTTTTTCGGTTCTCACAAGCTTAGAAGATTGTTTTTCACTCTTTTGAGCTTTATCATCTCGATTTTGTCACATCGAACAGCAAGATAACCGACATAACCCTTGCAAATAAGGATTAAATAAGACCACAGACTTGTTTTTATACGATGGATTTCTTATTTTTGCATTTCAATTATGTATCACATGAAGAAGACCTTTACTGCGCTGCTGATCACAATTTTGGTTTTGAATGCTTGCTCCGACTACAATGCGGTACTGAAAAGCACAGACCTCGACTATCGTTATGAAGCAGCCAAGCAATACTACTACGAAGGGAAGTATGACCAATCGGCCACATTGCTGATTGACTTGATTGCAGGGGCAAAAGGAACAGAACGCGCAGAAGAAACGCTGTTTCTCTTGGGAATGGCGTCCTATAAGGCCGAAAGTTATGATGCGGCTTCAAGTTATTTCAAAAAATACTACGAATCTTATCCGAATGGAATATATGTAGAGGAAGCACGCTTGTTTTGCGGACGTTCTCTTTATCAAAACACACCGGAACCCAATTTAGACCAGAGCGACACCTACTCGGCCATTACCGAGTTTCAGGCGTTCACGGAGAACTATCCGAACAGCAAATACCGAGATGAAGCCATGAAGCTCATTTTCGAATTACAGGATAAGCTGATCGAAAAAGAATATGCCGCGGCAAAACTGTACTACGACTTAGGCTCTTATTTCGGAAACTGCACGAATGGCGGAAGCAACTATCAGGCGTGTATCGTCACGGCACAAAATGCCATTAACGACTATCCTTATACTTCTCGAAGAGAGGAGTTTGCCATTCTCATCTTGAAGTCAAAGTTCGACTTGGCCGAACAAAGCATCGAGGAGAAAAAAAGAGAACGCTATGGCAACGCGGTCGACGAATATTATGGCTTCATGAACGAATTTCCCCAATCGAAGTTTATGAAAGAAGCGACCAACCTATTCGAAAAAGCACAAAGCTATCTGAAAACAGCGCCAACGCGATAGCTTTCAACTTTGTAAAACAAACAATCACACTATACATCTCATGGATTATAAGAAATCAAAAGCACCGACCAACACCGTCACTCACAATTTGATGGACTTTGCGGAACCCACCGGTAATATTTACGAAAGCCTCGTGATCATGGGCAAACGTGCCAATCAAGTGTCGGTGAAGATGAAGGAAGATCTCAGTCGCAAGTTGAAAGAATTTGCCTCCAACTCCGACAGCCTCGAAGAAACCTTTGAAAATCGGGAGCAAATAGAAATCTCTCGCTATTATGAGCGACTGCCGAAAAGCACACTCATTGCTGCCGATGAGTTTTTGCGAGGAAAAGTTTACTTCCGCAACCCTCAGAAAGAACGCGATCAGCAACTCAACAACGACTGATCGTTTTCCCCACCGATAGGGTCTCTAAAAGTCTGTGCGACCTTGGAGACCTTATTTGCTTTTACCCTCTCAACTTTCGATTATGATTCAGCGTATTCAAAGCCTCTATCTCCTTCTGGCCTCCCTGCTGATGCTGGCTGTTTGTTTTTTTCCTATATTATGGGTCAAAGTCGGCGAAACCGGCTTCTACACCCTCATCTTTTGGGGAGTGGAAGCCAAAGCCGCAGAGCCTTATAGCATGTCTCTCTCGCAAGGCGTTTTGGCAGCCCTCACCGTACTTTCCGTTTATGCCCCTTTCCGCACGCTGTTTGCTTTTAAAAATCGTCGCCGCCAAATGCGGTGGGCGCTCTGCTCGACAGTACTCATCCTTGCGCAACTCACCATGATCGGCATTACAACCTATCTGCTGACGGAGGCGTTTGCACAAACCTCTGTAAGTCCCAATTGGACACTTCTGCTACCACCGGGAGCTGTGTGTTTGTGTGTGTTGGCATATCGTGCAATCAAGCGCGATGACAACAAAATACGTTCTATCGACCGCATTCGTTAATTCTTCTTTCTGTCGCCATGAATAAAGTCATGCTCATTGGAAATGTCGGCAAAGATCCGGAAATCCGCTATGTCGACAATGGAGTTTGCACGGCCAAACTATCTCTTGCCACCAAAACCCAAGGATACACACTGCCCAACGGAACCCAAATTCCGGAAAGGACAGAATGGCATCACCTCCTTTTTTGGAGAAGGCTTGCAGAAATCGTGGAAAAATACGTCAGAAAAGGCGACAAACTCTATGCCGAGGGCGAACTGAGAACAAGAAACTACGTGGATCATCAAGGCGTGACACGATATGTGACAGAGGTTTGGGTCAATAATATGGAAATGCTGACTCCGAAATCGCAACGAGAAATGAGCATCGATACGGACAGTCCCCCTTCCGCTCCTCAAAAAAATGCGAACAACCCCATTCCGGATCGCCCTACAGAAGTTCCTTTTTAAGTTATTGAAATGCCATTTCTGAAAACAATAACATTTTCCCCCATAAGCATCTCGTTTTGGCGCATAGATGAGCGCGAAGACGAGATGTTGCTTATTTTGCCCCCCGACAAGAAGTATGCCGAAACGGCGGCTCGCTTTCGGTCGGCTCGTCGCCGAAAAGAATGGTTGGCTACACGATGTCTGCTACACCATCTTTTGGGAACGGAGGCAGAGCTGACATATCTTCCAAGCGGAAAGCCTCAATTAAGCCATGACATCAATGCGGATTTTGAAATCAGTGTTTCGCATTCTTCCGAATGGGCAGCTCTGGCTCTTGCCCCAAAAGGGCGAGAGATTGGTTTGGATGTGGAATGTTTTGGAGAAAGAGCCTATAAACTTCGCCATCGTTTTTTGTCGAACGATGAGTTGCCGTTGGCCAACAACGAGCAACAAGCCTGCTTGATGTGGTGTGCAAAAGAGGCTGTCTACAAATTGTGTGACACGGCAGGGCTTCGCTTTTTAGAAGACATGAAATTACAAAAAGAAAGCGGACAACTCTACATCGAGTTGCCCACTTTGAAAAAAAGAGCGATCATACACAGCCATATCGAAGAGAAGCATGGCATAGCCTTCGCTTTGTTTTCATCGGAGTAAAAGTCTGTCTCCACTCGTAGCAGTATAGTCTTCGGGCAGTAAGTTCCACTTGTAGAGATAAGCCAGACGAATGCCGTATCGTTGAGCAATGCCATACATCGATTCGCCCGGTTGAATGGTATGGAGCGTATTGCGAATAGCTTTGGCCACATGGCGTTTTTTCTTTTTCAAATAGACCACATCTCCTTCCGCAAGTTCGTAATACTTATCGACTTCGTTGTATTTGCGCAAACGTTTCTCTCGTATTTTGAAATCTTTGGCGAGAGAAGAAAAAGAGTCGCCTTTTTCAGCAATCAAATACACTAAATCATTGCAAAGGTAAAGCCGGCGTCCCATGGCTTCGGCTTGTCGTCCGTGCGACAAACGGCTGTATTTGACACGATCGAACTCGTGAAGCCCGTATCGCTCTATAATTCCGATCAGAATTTCCGCATACTGAGGATTGGTGGCATAGCCGGCCGCCTTTAAGCCATAAGCCCAGCCTTTGTAGTCGTGAGGGTGAAGGTGAAACAAATTGGAATAACGTCCTCGTTTGCTCAAAAACAAGGAGTGGTCCTCGAAACTTTCAGCAGGATTCTTATATTTCCGAAATCGCTCATTGGGGGCATCATCATCTCGAAGCACATAAGGCCCGTTCCAACCGCCTCCCGTCTTGATCCCGAAATGATTGTTGGCCATTGTTGCAAGAGTGGAACGCCCGGCATTGCTTTCAAGCAGCCCTTGTGCAAGTTTTATACTGGCCGGAATCCGATAACGCATCATTTGATCAACCGCCATCGTCTTGTAGGTGTCAATATATTGACGATATGCATCTTGCTGAGCCGATAAAACAAGACAGCTCCAAAAGAAAACGAAGAGAGAAAAAAAACGACACACCATATTCTTAAACTTAACAACAACAAAGATACATCTTTTTTTTACTTTGGTTGGATTGTGTGTTGAAAAAGATGTATATTCGCATGTTGAAATGAACCTTCCGAAAACAACATTGCTACGCTCCGCGCGTGCATTTCACCCACAAAACACCTCCACATGATAGACCGTTTGACCATAGAAAAAATTATGGCTGCCGCCGACATCGTCGATGTGGTGGGGGACTTTGTCACACTCAGACGCTCCGGAGCCAACTACAAGGGATTATGTCCGTTTCACAACGAAAAGACCCCGTCGTTCATGGTTTCACCGTCCAAACAGATCTGCAAATGTTTTAGTTGCGGAGGAGGTGGCAATGTCATCAACTTCGTGATGCAACACGAGCAAATGGGCTATACGGAAGCACTGAAATGGCTCGGACGAAAATATGGTATCGAAGTAAGGGAGAAAGAGCAAACCGAGGAAGAGAAAACAGCCGCCGCAATGCGAGAGGCGATGTTCGTCTTAAATGATTGGGCACGCGATTTCTTTTCGGACACACTTCACAATCATGTAGACGGAATAGCCATCGGCATGAGTTATTTTCGCAGAAGAGGATTGAGAGATGATATTATCCGAAAATTTCAATTGGGATATTCTCCGGAGCAACGCGATGCTTTTGCCATTAAGGCTAAGAGCAAAGGTTTTGAGGAAAAATACATTGAGGCAACCGGATTATGCTATCGTACCGATGATGGCAAACTTCTTGATCGTTATCATGGTCGAGTCATCTTTCCCGTACATACCGTTTCCGGACGGGTTGTGGCTTTCGGAGGGCGTATCTTAAACACCGAGAATAAAAAGGTTGGAAAATACGTCAATTCGCCGGAGTCTGAAATATATTCCAAGAAAAAAGAACTCTACGGGCTCTATCTGGCCAAACAGGCCATTGTGAAACAAGATCGTTGCTACCTCGTTGAAGGCTATTTGGACGTTATTTCGATGCATCAAAACGGCGTAGAAAATGTTGTGGCATCCAGCGGAACGGCATTGACTCCCGAACAAGTGCGACTGATACATCGTTTCACAAACAATGTCACCGTTCTCTACGACGGCGATGCGGCCGGCATCCATGCCTCACTGCGCGGCATAGACATTCTTCTCTCAGAAGGATTGAACATTAAGGTGTTGCTTTTACCCGACGGAGAAGATCCGGACAGTTTCGCACAAAGCCATTCTGCCGAAGAGTTTCGACAATACATAGAAGAGCACCAAACGGATTTCATACGCTTCAAGACCGACCTGCTCATGAAAGGTGCTGCCGGAGATCCTACTCGTCGGGCAGATGTCATTCGCGACATCGTAAAAAGCATCGCCGTCATTCCGAGCCATATTGTCAGACAAGTCTACATACACGAATTGTCTTCGCGCTTGGGAATAGAAGAACGGATTATCGTAAGCGAAGTTGCGGAAGAAAACAGAAAAGCTCAGAAAGAAAACAGGAAATCGGCTTCGGGAATCAATTCGGAAAACGCTTCAATTATCTCAAACATATCTTCTACCGACCTCTCCTCGGCAAGTTTGCAAACAACATCTGCCGACAACAAGGAAATTCAAGGAGAAGGAAAAGACGGAGAACCCCAGAATACAACTGAAAAACCGGCCGACAATGATATTTTCAATGTTATATCTCCTGCAAAAAGAAAATTTGAAGCCTGCGAACGTCAGCTGATAATGGTAATCGTACGCTATGGGGAATATCCCTTATTAGCCGCCCCGGAGAAAGTCGAAAGGAAAATAGGAAAAGAAGCACCGCCCTCTTCACCCACAGAAAAGTTCGACAGTCCTCTTGTTGCCCCCTATATCTTCGATGAATTAACAGCAGATGGCATTAAACTACAACTTCCCCTTCACCAAGAGATTTTGGAAGAAGCCGCTCGTTTATGTCGCACTCCCGATTTTCAAGCGCGTAAATATTTCCCACTACACCATAATCCCGAAATCAGCTTATTGGCAGCAAAACTTACCGACGAACGGTATCTGCTTTCCACCATGCAACAACAGTTGTATGTACCTGCGGAGAAACGTCTAATTGAGATTGTTCCCAGAGTAATCAATGACTATAAGCACGCTATTCTCATGGTGGAAAAAGAGATATTGATGCAAACGCTCAGAGAATATGCCGTAAGCAACAACCAAGAAGAGATGAATCATCTGATGAGCCGTCTTATGGAAATCAATAAGGCGGAAATGGAATTTGCCAAAATTCTGGGAGATCGTGTCCTAACCAGTTAATTCATACCTCGGCAATTTGATTTCTCAAACACGTCTTGCCGATGCCTTTCGATAGCCCCCACGGATCTTCCGCTGATCCCTATTTACTCTTCAATATCAACAAAACAACTGCATTCATGAGTTTTCGGCTCTTTGAATGCAGTTATTCTTTACAAGTCATAGTTGTTTGGGAGGGTAAAGTTTTTGACACACCCCGTTGCAGTCTAAACCTAAATGTGTGTCAGTCTTTTAATCCTAATATACAAACTTGAATGGTGGAGCCGGAGGGAATTGAACCCTCGTCCAAACGGAGAACTGATATGCTTTCTACACGCTTATCTTCCTATTGATTTTCGTGCAAAGGTTGGGTGGAAGCTACCTCTCCGTTGCCTTATCCTCTAATATTTCAATGCAAAATCGAGGCATTCCGCATCTATCTCCTATTTACAGCACCACCATTTCAAGACGCAAAGGAGCAAGTGCTCTTGGGTGATGTCTCGTTCCAACTCCTTGAGAAGGAATAAAGCCAATCTACTATACTTCGATTAAGCAGCGAGAGCGTAATTATTTTCGCCAGATAAATTGTTTGAAAGCCAAGATTAAAGTGCCCGCTTTCATCCGCACTGCGTGCTTACAGATCACCTCGTTCCGCTGTCAAATCCGATCGACCCCGAGATAATTGTAGTGCAAAGATAAGGAGAAAAATCAAAACGAACTCATTTTTCTCCTTTTTTTCACATTTGCAAAAGTTCCAAAGAGAAATTTCCCATCAGACAACTGCGATCGACATTGCCTCGAATACCCGGCATACGCCCTGTTTGCGTATATTGCCATATCATATAATCAAGTTCGTCACGCAAAACAGGCTCATCCCCCTGATATTTGGCTATCATCCACGGATAATCCCTAAATTGTCCGACAAGATATTTATTGTAAAAATTTTGATAGGTATAGAGCAAAGGTTTCCGACCGTAATGTGCCTCGACTCGATCGACAAAGTCGATGAGGTCAGTGATAAATCGTTCATAGCCAACCTTCCCCCTCACCTCTATATCTATGAGAGGCACGAGGTCTTGTTCGCTTTTTCTGACATTGGTCGTCATGTTTTCCACTTGTTCATCCACGCTGATATTGGGGCGATAAAAATGATAGCTTCCGACACTCAATCCAGCCCTGCGAGCCTCTGCCAGATTATAGGCATATTTGCGATCCACCAGATTGGCTCCTTCGGTGGCTTTTATGTAAGCATAGCTTATTTCACCTTCGGAAGCCACTTGTTGCCAATTGATCACCCCTTGATAACGACTCACATCAATGCCCTCACGGTAGCGCGTATTAAGTTTGGAGCGTTGTTCCAATTCGATGACTGTATCCTTTGGTCGCGTCATTGCCATCAATTTGGTCGGCAACATATCCGGTTGATTTTGCACGGCACGTTCGACCGGCGAAAGATTGCGATGCTTTTTCGCTTTTCTATACCCGGCATTGATCGGCAAGGTTGCACCTATCACGATACAAAGGGTCAAAATCAGTCGGAGGAGAAAAGGCATGAGTGTGGTGTATAGGGAGGCGGTCGTTCAATATCGCTCTTTTTCGTTGGGAAAGTCGCCAGTTTTCACATCGGAAACATATTGTCCGATGGCATCGGTCATAATTTGGTGCAGATCGGCGTATCTCCTCAAAAATTTCGGAGAAAAGTCCTTGTTTTTGCCGAGCATGTCATCGACCACTAACACTTGACCGTCGGAAGCACCGGCACCGATGCCAATCACGGGAATCGAACAAAGTTCGCAAACCTGTGCATTGAGTATGGCTGGTATTTTCTCTGTGACAAGTGCAAAACAACCAACATTTTCGAGTGCTTGGGCATCGGATAGAAGTTTTCGGGCTTCGGCCTCTTCTTTGGCACGCACGGCATACGTTCCGAATTTATTGATGCTTTGAGGAGTAAGTCCGAGGTGTCCCATGACGGGAATGCCCGCTTCCAATATTTTTTGAATGGTATCCAATATTTCGACACCGCCTTCGAGTTTAAGGGCATCGGCTCCCGTTTCCTGCATGATGCGAATTGCATTTTTCACACCTTCCGTGGGGTTCACCTGATAAGTTCCGAAAGGCATGTCGCAAACCACCAAGGCACGTTTCACGGCACGAGTGACGGAACGGGCGTGATAGATCATCTGATCAAGGGTAATGGGAAGGGTTGTCACGTTACCGGCCATCACATTGGAAGCACTATCGCCCACCAAAATGCAGTCCACTCCTGCCCCATCAACGATGCTTGCCGTTGTATAATCATAAGCCGTAAGCATCGCTATTTTCTTTCCTTGTTGTTTCATTTCAAGCAACCGGTGAGTGGTCACTTTTCTCGTATCTTCGACTAAATATCCAGCCATTTTTGAGTATCACCTATTCTATTTTGAAGATTTCCGACACATGAATATCGAAAACGCCATTATGTGCAAATATACAAAAAACAAGACGAATGTTCAAAATCGGAAGAGGAAAGTAAACATTATTTAAGTCCTTATCGATGAAGTAAAAAGAATTTAGGCTACTTGTGATATTCCTCCGCAAGGCCTCCTTCGGAAGTTTCCCGATAGAGCGACGGAAGATCTCTTCCGGTTTTTCCCATCACGATGACGGCTTTATCATAGGATATGTGATGTACCCCTTCCGCAAATGTGGCATAAATATTGGCATCAAGCGCACGAGCGGCGGCGTGGGCGTTACGTTCGATACAGGGGATTTGCACAAGTCCGCATATCGGGTCGCAAGTCATGCCGAGATGATGTTCAAGCCCCATTTCCGCGGCATATTCGATAGTTCCCAAACTACCGCCGAAACTATAATTGGCGGCGGCGGCGGCCATCGCACAAGCCACACCGACCTCGGCCTGACAACCGGCTTCGGCGCCGGAAATCGAAGCTAATGTTTTCGCCACATTGCCAACAATTCCCGCAGTGGCAAGGGCGTGGAGAGTGCGTATTTCGCTCACCTGCCGACTTTTGGAAATATGGTAGAGCACAGATGGAACGACACCACACGACCCACAAGTGGGGGCGGTGACAATGCGTCCCCCACCGGCATTCTCTTCGCTCACAGCCAAGGCATAGGAGAAGACAAGGCCACGGGATTGAAGATTTTTGCCATATCCCATGGCCTTAATGAAATAGCGCGGTGCCTTTCTTTGAAGGTTCAACCCTCCGGGCAACACGCCTTCGTTTTCGAGGCCACGCTCCACGGCAGATTTCATCACATGCCACACTTCTCGAAGATATTCCCATATTTCGGGCCCTTCGCAATAGTCCACATAATTCCAATAGTCCATTCCTCTCTGCCGACACCACTCCATGATGTCATTCAGGCGGTTGAGTTCATAGATGTCCGGTGTTCCGGTAGCGCCTTCTCCCTCTTCGGCAAGTGCTCCGCCTCCGACGGAATAGACCGTCCAAGGATCTTTAACGGCACCGGACGCTGTGACGACCTCAAACTTCATGCCATTGGGATGATAAGGCAACACGATCTCGGGACACCACTGAATTTGCGTACGTTCCGCGCCCAAAACCTCGGTGACGGCAGCATCGGTCAAGTGCCCCTTTCCGGTGGCAGCAAGACTGCCGTAGAGCGTCACCTTAAAATTTGGAGCTTCGGGATGTCGAGACAGATATTTTTCGGCAGCGGTGCGAGGCCCCATCGTGTGAGAACTACTGGGGCCGTAGCCGATACGGAAAATTTCTTTTAAACTTTTCATGTGTAAGCAAGAGATAAGACACAGCAATAAGACGGCTGCCGAACAGGTATGGAATAAAAAATCAAGTTATTTCTTTGATAAATCCCTTTCGGTAAGCAAGCAGCAATTTTTTGAGTTCGGCAATCTGCGCTCTGATTTCTTCCCCTTTATCGGTTTCCGAAACCATTTCCCGATGACCGGTCATTTCGACAAGCTGGGTACTCGAAACAATGTCGGTACCATTTTTAATGGCCTCGGCCGTTGAGGTAAAATGCTCGTGTTGTACAAGCTGAAAACCTCTCGAATGATAAACGAGCGTATAGCCGGCAATGCCGGTGGTATGGTGGTAAGCTTCGGCAAAACCTCCGTCGATCACCATCAATCGCCCATCGGCTTTGATCGGATTTTCGCCATCGGAAACATGCACGGGAACGTGACCGTTTATGATGTGACGATGCACCCCTGTCACTTCAAAGTCATCGAGAATATTATCGCAGATTTTAACATCGTCGCGCAATTGGAAATACCAACCTTTTTGTTCTTTCCAAGTTGCACGATCGGCTATAAAATATCTCTCGAATGTAGCCATCTTCGATTTATTGAACAGCGGGCTGTCGGGGCCACACCATAAATACCAAAAGAAATCGCGGGCATTGCTCTTCTCATCATCTTCCGCCGCTTCATCATAAGCCGTGCGCACAGTTTGGTCAATGCGCTGCATCAATCTCATTCCGCTACATTCTTGTTCGAAGAGCGAAACTTTTTTAAGACTGCCATCGGCTTCGAGAGGTACAGCGGCGTGATAGAGCAGATTGGAATTGACGACATTGAACATCGAACCGCGCGTGAGCAGACATCTCACATGTCGCTGCAAACGCTCGCTCATGCGGAAACTGCGACGCAAACGCTCGACAAGCTCGCGTTCTTCGTCACTAAGACGATCGGGATGTTCGGGGTCAATGGTCGGAAAGAAATTATCCTGCAATTCATAAGTTTTGCCTTCGAGCGTGATCGTGCCTGCTGCAAAATCACATTGATGAAGAAGACACCTATCTTCCATTTTCCATTCGGGATGACGGCGATAGAGCTGGCTCTCCACCTTAAATTGTATCACCGAAATGGCTTTGTGCATTTGCGCCATCAGTCTGCGTTGCTTATCGCCCGGCTGATGCTTACCCAAGCATTTGGGTTCAAACAACTCACAAGGGTCATCAGCATAAGTTTCCATGGCGAAAGTGGCCAATGGAACAAGGTTGATGGCATACCCCTCTTCGAGCGTCTGCATGTTGCCATAGCGCAAAGCCATGCGCAAGACGGCAGCCAAACAGGCTCTGTTTCCGGCGGCAGCCCCCATCCAAACGATGTCATGATTTCCCCATTGAATGTCTAACTTATGGTAGGTGCATAGTTTGTCCATAATAAGATGTGCTCCGGGGCCGCGATCATAAATATCTCCCAAAATATGGAGTTGATCGATCGACAATCGCTGTATGAGGTGACACAGTTCGATGATGAACGGCTCTGCACGCTTCGTGTCGATGATGGTTTGAACAATGACTTGATAATAAGCTTGTTTATTACGGTCGTCATTACTCTCATGCAAAAGCTCCTCAATGATATAAGCAAACTCGGCCGGCAAACTTTTGCGCACTTTCGAGCGAGTATATTTGCTGCTCACGCTTCGACACACCTTGATCAAATGATGCAGAGTGGACTGATAATAGTCTTCGATATGCTCATCCGACTGCTTGACCAACTCCAATTTTTGTTCGGGATAATAGATCAAAGTGCAGAGGTCTTTCTTTTCCTGTTCGCGCATCGTTGCACCAAACAGCTCCTGCACTTTTCTCTTTATATTACCCGACGCATTGCGCAACACGTGCAAAAAGGCTTCGTTTTCTCCGTGCAAGTCGGCCAAAAAATGTTCGGTGGGCTTTGGAAGGTGTAAAATGGCTTCCAAATTGATTATTTCTGTCGTCACTTTCGGAATATTAGGAAAATCACGTGCCAACAGATTCAGATACCGAAGATCCTGCATTACGCTGTGCAAATCTTCTTTCTTTTCTTTATACATAGGTCGGTTTCTTGAATATTTTGGTGATAAGAAACGAATATTCGGTTATCGCATTGCCATTCGCAATAAAGCGAAAGCCTTCAAAACGAAAGACAATACGCAAAGTTAAGGCATTTATTTCAAATTGACTTCATCGGATACCGAGTATTTTTGAAAAACAACAGTCTAAACTCCGAAAAAACAAAGATACTGATCTGGTGACAAGCCACAACTGAGAGGAAGCAAGACTTACACATTCCTTTTATAAGCTCTCTGCCCCCTACAACCACCTCCCTCTCCTCTATTTTCTTCGCGATGTTGTCAAACGCACATTTGGATACGCGTCAAACGTGTTTTTTTAGGAAGTGCGTTGCTCATGATGTGAGTTCTCCAATGTTCTTTTTGTAAAAACGTCGGCTCTATAACGTTTTTAGTGGGTAATCATATTTTGTCTTTTCCTTTTTGTACCTTTGCCTTATGGATAATAATTTGCAAACACTCTTTACGCTTGGTCTGAATCTGAGTAAGCCCTGGCAAGTGGTAAAAGTAGAATTTTCTCAGGTGGAAGGAGCGGTCGGGCAAGAGCTCCACATCTGGTTGGATTTTGAGAAGGGGTATCGCTTTCTCTCTTCCACCGGTGCCGAACTTACTGCCTACGATACGGTAGAGAAGACCTGGCGTCATCTCAACTTTTTCCAACATGCCTGTTATCTGCATGCTCGCGTTCCTCGTCTTCGCAGCTCGGGCGGAGAGATCGAAACGGTCAGTGTTCCTTGGACCAGAAAGAATTCCGGCTTTACCCTCCTTTTTGAAGCCTATACGATGGCATTGGTGCAGGAGGAAATGCCGATGAATGCCGTGGCGCGCCAAGTCAAGGAAACCGCTCCGCGACTTTGGCGCGTGTTCAACCATTGGGTGGAGAAGAAGAAAGGAGAGTTGAACTTGTCCGGGGTACGCTATATTGGTGTCGATGAAACCTCTCGCCGCAAGGGTTATAAGTATATCACACAATTTGTAGACTTGGAAAAACGCAGTACCATCTTTGTTTGTGAAGGCAAGAGTGCGGAAACTTTTTCTCTCTTTACCAATTGGTTACACAGTCATGGGGGAAATAGTCGACAGATAGAGCTCGTAGCTATGGACATGTCGGCCGGATTTACGGCCGGATGCCTGCAATATCTTCCCAATGCCCAAATTGTCTATGACAAATTCCATCTTATCCAAGATGTCAACAAAGCCTTGGATACGGTAAGAAGAGCCGAACATAAGGAGAAGCACTTGCTCAAAGGACAGCGCTATACTCTCTTGCATCTGCGCAAGCATTTATCAGCAAGGAAAGGTAATGTCCGAAAAAGTGTGTAAGATTTCCCTCCGTTCCTTCCCCAGGCTTTGGGTTAACCCAAGCCTGGGGGAGTTTTGTGGTGTTGATTTTAGGTTATCGTTTTACTGTATTTCCCATTCTCTAAAGTA
>NZ_RQYI01000011.1 GCF_003859795.1 Alloprevotella sp. OH1205_COT-284
ACATCTTTTACTTTGCGAGCGGAAACGATTTGGTCGGCAAAACTAAGTTGGGAGCAGGGGGAGATCTTCATAGGGTAAAGATACAAAAAAGAAAGAATTAACAAAATAAACAAAGAAAATAGTTTTGCAGAGGTCTCTAATATATGATTTTTGAAGTTTTTTTTTGAAAATCGATATAAATAACTATCTTTGCAACGTCATAGAAATATGGCAGACATAGTAGAATAGATTACACGAAAGTGTTTAACTGATTCTCACCGATAAAGTCTGGAAAACTAAAAAAGTGAATGAGAATGAGTTAGCATCTCTCGCGTCATGTAATATGGCGTGAGGGACTGTTGCTTATTTTAGTTCACGGCATTCCAGACGCCTATCGGTTGAAATAAGTTAGCAGCCCCCACGCTTTCATTATTAAATAATGGTAATACCTTCTTTCGGGGGCTGGTGAAGATTTTTTTAAAACAATGAAAAAGTTAGGTATTATTTTATCTGTAAGTACATTGCTTACATTAAGTCTGGTTAGCTGCAAAGAAAAGCAACCTGAGACACTTCGTCCGGTAACTACCGAAATTGACGGTACACTTGGTGCTTTGTATGAGCTTGTTGAAGAAGATTACAAATTCCCCGAACATTCCAATGAATTTGAATTTAAAGTAAAACGGAACGAGCTTGAAGGACATAGTTACAGTAAAATAGGTGTTGGTTATGAAGTTTATGACAAAAACGGGAAAGTATTGGTGTCTGAGATGCACCCATCTCTTGAAGATATTTCTTCATGGGCACCAATCCCATTTGACGTTATGGAATTGAAGTCTGGAGAAATTGGCACAATGTCTATAAGATTAAAAGATTGGCCTGATAAATATGCAGGTGCTAAAACATTCAAATTAATACTTGAATCAAACATTAATGAGGAATCTACTATAAATGCCAATTCTTCTTCATCTTCTGACAATGATTGGGATGCTCTTTTAGATGATTATGAAGCTCTTGTAAACGAATATGATAAGTTCCTTACTGAAATGAAATCCGGTAATATGGACTCTCAAAGTGCTATGAACGCATTAGCGGAAGCGCAAGCTATGCAAGAAAAATTGGATGGAAGTAAATCAGAAATGAACAGTAAACAAATCAAGAGATTAGGGAAAATCGTTACTAAATTAACAAAAATCGCAGCTAAATCAGCAACGATAAAAACCAATGATATTAAATCAGTAAATGGGGTTAATTTGAAAGACCTAGGATTACAATAAGTAACCCCTTAAACAATTCGCGAATCACTAATATTCAGCAAATAATTTTCCCAAACAGCCACTATCCGATGAGTCAATAAGATTTGAGGGTAGTGGCTGTTTGTATAAAGATATTTCCTGATTTTATCATACGCCGTAGGCCGTCGAATAATCGGAAGGAAAAGCACAACTACCTCAGTGTCGGAAAATTCTACCTTTGGAGTAGAATTTTCTATCTCAAAGGTAAGGAAATCTATCTCTTTCCGGAGCGAAAAATCGTCCGCTCTCGCGCGCACGCGCGTTCCCTTGTGTTTGTTTTTTGCTTTCACTGCCTTCGCAAAACAGTTCAAACCCCCTGACTATCAAGCTGTTTTAAGCGAAGGCAAGTGAAGGCAAAAATAAGACGAAGCCCACACAACGCTGTAAATCAACTCCGTAAAACGCTTTTTTGCCTTCACTGCCTCAAAGAAAGCCGTTGTTACACACCGCGAGTGCGGAAGGAGGTGAAGGCAAAACGAAGATTTGCCTTCACCAAAGCAGTACTGTATATCAAATAGTTAAGACCGACTTTTATTTTTTGCCTTCACTTGCCTTCGCACGGAACTCACTAACTATCAAAGTCATACGCCTTCAAGCGAAGGCAAAACGGCAAAAATAAAAAAATAGGGGTAGAAAACACTCAAAAAGGGCGGTTTCATCGAAAACGCAACGAAAGCAGCGGGCGGCCGAAAACAGACGACCGTTCACAAGTGGGGATTGAACACTAAACGACGCCCTCGGCAGGCGGTTGATTTTTCAACCCAAAGCTCTTTTGAAGACCGAAAACGAATGTGCCTTTCCCCGTTTTGACGTTGGCCGATTTAGCGTAAGCCAACAACGCAACGGCCGCAAACGACAGACAGACAGAAGCAGGCACGCAAGAGTGGGAGCGGCGGCCTATCGCCGACTTTTCGGTTCGGACTTCGACGACCGAAAGCAGGCAGCACTTTTCTTAAAGACACGAAAACAAGCGGAAAACAAGATGCGGTTTACGGAGAAAAAGAACTTTTTATGCTCAAAAATCAAAGAAATGTGCAACAGAATGTGGTCAAGAAAAAATAAAATGCTACTTTTGCCTTGCAAATCAAACCATTCACATTGTCATGCCCATTCTCTGCCATCTCTCTCAGTTGGTGCAAAAATCCGCCGCGCGCTACGGCGACCGCACCGCCATTCAGTATCGCAATTATGCTCTCGATCGGTGGATACCCGTTTCTTGGAATAAATTTGCCCGCAGGGTGGGACAAGTGTCGAGGTCGCTTGCCGCCCTGAACGTGGGAGTACAAGAAAACATTGCCATCTTTTCGCAAAACAAGCCCGAATACCTTTTTGTGGAATTTGGTGCCTTCGGCATGCGCGGAGCGATCGTGCCGTTTTATGCGACAAGCAGCGGCGCACAAGTGCAATACATGATCAACGATGCCTCCGTCCGCATTCTTTTCGTGGGCGAACAGCAACAATACGATGCAGCATGGAGCGTGATCAGCCTTTGCCATTCGCTCGAACACATCATCATCTTCGACCGCTCGGTCAAAAAAAGTGACAACGACACGTTGTCGATCTATTTCGACGAGTTTCTCCGTCTTGGCGACGAAAAGCCCGACGCCGAGGAAATGGTGAGAGAACGCACCGAGAATGCTGCCGACGAAGACTTGGCCGGCATTCTCTACACCAGCGGAACAACCGGACAGCCCAAAGGCGTGATGATGCTCCACTCGCAATATCAGGCAGCCCTCAAAGGGCATGTGGAGTTGCTCCCGATGGGAGAAAACGACATCACGATGAACTTCCTGCCGTTCTGCCACGTTTTCGAGGGAGCATGGACGAAGCTCTGCATAGCCTGCGGCGTGCAACTGGCCATCAACCTCCGACCGCTCGACATTCAGAAGAGCATGAGAGAAGTGCGCCCCACCTTGATGTGTGCCGTGCCGCGGTTTTGGGAGAAGGTATATCAGGGAGTGCTCGACAAAGCGGAAACGGCCGGCACCGTGCAGCGCGCACTCATCAAAGATGCCCTCAAAACGGGAGCCGAGGTTTGGGAACGATATGTATCCAAACAGCAGAAAGTGCCTCTCGGATTGCGATTGAAATATTCGGCCTACGACAAAACCATCATCCGCCTCCTGCGCAACACGCTCGGCTTGGATCGCGCCAACTTTTTTCCCGTGGCCGGAGCGAGTATTTCCAACGAAGTGGAACGCTTCGTGCACGCCGCCGGCTTCAAAATGCTCGCAGGCTACGGGCTGACCGAAACCTGTGCCACCGTGAGCTTCGATCACCCCGACCGCCCCGTCAGCCTCGGTTCGATCGGACGACCGCTGCCGGGCGTGGAAGTAAAAATCGGAGAGAACAATGAGATCCTTGTGCGTGGCAACACGGTAACACCCGGATACTACAAAAAAGAAAACGAAACAAAAGAGGCTTTCACTCCCGACGGTTGGCTGCACACGGGTGATGCAGGCTATGTGAAAGACGGAGAACTTTATATCACCGAACGCATCAAAGACCTCTTCAAAACCAGCAACGGAAAATACATCGCTCCGCAAGCCATAGAAGGGCGTCTCACCATTGATCGGCATTTCGAGCAGGTGGTCGTCGTGGCCGATAAACGTAAATTCGTATCGGCACTGATCGTGCCCTCATTCCCCGTACTCGAATCTTTCGCACAGGTGCAGGGCATCTCCTATGGTTCGCGTGAAGAGTTGTGCAAAGACAATCGGGTGATACGCTATTTGGCCAACCATATCGAAACCCTTCAACAAGATTTGGCGGCTTACGAAAAAATCAAACGTTTTGTCTTACTGTCGGAGCCGCTGACCATGGAAAACGGCGAACTGACCAACACGCTAAAAGTCAGACGGCAAGTGGTCTACAAAAACTATGCCGACGAAATCGAACAGATCTATCTGCAAGCCGAAGCCGAACAAAAATAGCGGTTTTTCCCACCCTGCCCCTATCCCACTCCCCGACCGCAATCACCACCGATGGCAGTCGGGGAGTGAGACATTCGCCCCTCGATTTCCCAACATGAAAAAAGTCGTTTTCCGACATCGGACAACCGCCCGAAAGCTCTCCTTTTTGACGATAAAATTTTGACATCTATGCCTTTTGCCGTAATTTTGCAGACAAAACATAAAATCCGCTCATGATCACAGCCGAACAACTCAAAGCCATACACGACCGCGTAGAGCAACTCTACCGATACCTTGACATCGAAGCCAAAACCCTGCAACACGAAGAGGAGCAAATCCGCACGCAAGACCCTTCTTTTTGGGACGATCGCGAACGCGCCGAAGAGCAAATGAAACTTGTCAAGGGTTTGGAGAAATGGATTTTGGGCTACAAGGAGGTGCGTTCCATGGCCGAAGAACTGCAACTGGCTTTTGAGTTTCACAAAGACGAGATGGTCACCGAGGAAGAAGTCGATGCAGCCTATGCCCGCGCAGTCGAAGCCCTCGAAGCCCTCGAACTCAAAAACATGCTGCGTCGCGAAGAAGATGCCATGGGTTGTGTGTTGAAGATCAATTCGGGTGCAGGAGGCACGGAGGCACAAGACTGGGCATCAATGCTCATGCGCATGTATCTGCGCTATGCCGAAGCCAACGGCTACAAAAACACCATCTGCAACCTGCAAGACGGCGACGAAGCCGGCATCAAGACAGTGACGATGGAGATAGAAGGAGAAATGGCCTACGGATTTCTCAAAAGCGAAAACGGAGTGCACCGTTTGGTGCGCGTCAGCCCCTATAACGCACAGGGAAAACGCATGACATCGTTTGCCTCCGTGTTCGTCACTCCGCTTGTGGACGACACGATTGAGGTCTACGTAGACCCCTCGCGCATCACTTGGGATCTCTTCCGGTCGGGAGGTGCAGGCGGACAAAACGTGAACAAGGTGGAAACCGGCGTGCGCCTGCGCTATCAATACAAAGATCCCGACACCGGAGAGGAAGAAGAAATCCTCATCGAAAACACCGAGAGCCGCAAACAGCTCGAAAACAGAGAGAACGCCATGCGATTGCTCCGCTCGCAGCTCTACGACCGCGAACTCCAAAAACGAAAAGCCGCACAAGCCAAAATCGAGGCCGGAAAGAAAAAAATCGAGTGGGGGTCGCAGATACGCTCCTATGTGTTCGACGACCGTCGCGTCAAAGACCACCGCACCGGATTTCAAACATCGGACGTAGGCGGCGTGATGGACGGAAAAATCGACGGCTTCATCAAAGCCTACCTCATGGAGTTTGCCGACGACGGCGAATAATCCCGCCCTTCGGGAACACGACATGACATCGGCACCTCGCCGACAACATACCTAAAACCTCATCACCATGAAAAAACACCTCGAAACCACGCGGCGGAAACTACGCAAGGCCGACCGCGAAGCCCGACAAGGCCGACTCGTTCTCGGAGCGATCATCGCCGTTTTGATCTTGTTCACGATATTGGGCATGATTTTCTTTCTCGTGTCTTAAAAACCGACAATATGTCGTTGGAAATCGAACGCAAATTTCTCGTGAAAGGCGATTTTCGCCCTCATGCCCGCTCGCACTCACGCATCGTGCAAGGCTACCTTTGTGCCGACGGCGGACGAACCGTTCGCGTGCGCCTCAACGGCGAAGTCGGCTTCATCACGATCAAAGGCCCGTCGTTCGACGGCGGACTCTCGCGCTATGAGTTTGAGAAAGAAATCACCACCGACGAGGCACTCGCCCTTCTCAAACTCTGCCTGCCCGGAGCAATCGACAAGACGAGGTGGCTCGTGCCCTGCGGCGAACACACGTTTGAAGTCGATGAATTTCGAGGTGACAACGAAGGCCTCATTATGGCAGAAATCGAACTGTCCACTCCCGACGAACACTTTGAACACCCCGATTGGCTGGGAGAAGAAGTAACGGGCGACCGACGCTACTACAACGCATCGCTCACTCAAACCCCTTACGGAAAATGGAAGTAGGCCGCCACTTTTCGCCACGCCTACCCTTGCGCCCACGTCTCGATGCGGAGATACAAGAAATCGGTCTGTCTTTTCGGTGAAAAGACAGACCGATTTTTCATATTCGGACGGAATGTTCAAAAAAGCAAAAGAATCAGAAACGGGCTACTTTGCGATACAAACGCCACGTCGCTCCACCGCTCCACACACACCAGGCGACCGTCAGAACATGCCACCAAACGGGAAAAGAAAACGGCAACAAAGCCACCGAAAACGACAGTTGCGTATTCAGCAAGCAAAGGGCAAGACGAGGACTGATGTCTTCTCCCAACAGGCCGGAGTAGAACACGGCCATGCGCTTCACCCACGGACGGCGAACGAGAATATCGACGATATGAAAGGCTGCGCGATGTTCGGAATGAAAAGCAGCAGCGCGACGAGAGGCTGCGGAAGAGGCGGAAACAAAAGTGGTGTTCATGGCATTGATTTTTAATTAAACAGACGCCGGGGAGTGTTCAATAGGCTCATCTTATAAAAAACGACTTCTCCCCCGACGTGCAAAACAAGAAGATTTGACGGTGCAAAGGTAGCGACACATTTTGACGGAAACAGACAAACCGCAACTACGCGTGTTAAAAATAAAACCGCGAATTTTGAAAACACGACAACGGGCTTAGAGCGTGCAACGACGCATATTGCCCTTGAATTATCCCATGCTCATATCTTTCTTTGAAACTTGCGGAGAAACGACCGCGAGCGATGCAGAGAAAAACATACAGTGCGCAGAAGAAAATAGGTAACGAGTAGAAATTTCTACATAACGAGTAAGATTTTCTACATAACGAGTAGGAGAACCCAAGCAACGAGCAGCAAGAAGCAAGGGCAGATCTCACGCAGTGGCAGAAACATATTGTATTCATAAGGAGAGTAAGAGAAATAAGAATGATAATCATTTTCTTATATTTTTCCTGCTCAATCTATATTTTGATTACCTTTGTAACGAATAGTGTATGTACGCATAATTCAGAAAGCGTATGGATTCAAAAAACGACAAAGGAGGGGGATTCTTATGATCCTCTTTTTACTAAAAGCATGGCGATTGAATTCTAATTAGCGACAACCACAGAAAAATAAATCATAAGATTTTGAAACAGCCATAGGATACGAGGCTTTTGCCAAATAAACTCTTCCCGACAAAAAGCCAATACCGCCTAATGAAAGACTTCTATCTCGGGGACATATACTTAAACCATAAAAACAACAACGATGAATAATTTTCTTGTAAAGATTTTACTTTCTTGCATAGGGATAGGCTATGGTGTATTTGTCAGTGCCCAAAATAATATCAATGGAAAGATTATAGACGAGCAGAATCAAGGAGTTGATGCTGCTGTCGTCATGTTAGTTTCCTTACCTGAAAACATCCTTATAGAAGCCACGCTTACGGATAGTAATGGCCTGTTTTCTTTCCCATTACGAAAAGGGAAATTTCTTTTATATGTAAGAATGTTGGGTTACAAAGAAATTAAACGAAACATTACAATCGCAGAAGTCAAGAATATCCCCGACATTCAATTGGAGCCGGATGAAATCGACTTAAAAGACGTAGTAATCACAGCTCGCAAATCTCATCCAATGACAAGTTCATATAATGGAAAAATACAAATTCATGTCTCGCAATCTTTTTTGGCAGATATAGGAAACGCCTTAGATGTTTTAAAACATTCTCCCGGCATCTCCGTAAATAGTAAAGGCGATGTTTCTTTGGCAACACTTGGAGGCACTGCCATATACATCAATGGAAGAAAGCTAATGTTACAAGGAGATGGGCTATCGTCTTATCTTCGTTCCTTGCCCTCATCGAAAATCTCTCGAATAGAAACCTCTCCGACCCCTGATGCCAGTTTTGAAGCCGATGGAGCAGGAGGTATTATCAATATCATCTTGAAACCATCTGAATTATCCTCTTTTTCTCTAAGGACATCGCATGGTGTTTCCTATTGGGAAAACTTAAAACAGAACTCTGATATTGCTTTTTCTTATGGCACAAACAAATGGCAATTAGGTTTTAACTATAACCATAGCATAGGCCATTATGCGATGAATTATGGTTATGAAAAAAGGCAGAATGGAAACAAAAGTTTCTCAGAAACAGCAGATACGGATAAACGAAATACATATTCTTCCGGTATTGATTTTTCTTGGCAACCCAACGACGAGAGTAAGATTTTCTTTAACAGCTCCGTGAGTTTACTGACCGGACCTGGCGAAACCCAAACAACAACGTACATCTACAAAGGGACATCCGTATTGGATGGTATTCTGAAAGCACGCAATAATTATATAGAACAGAAAAACATCCGATACAACAATAGTGCGAATTATTTATACCAACCATCAAAAGAACAGTCTTTTTCTCTTTCTGCAGATTGGACACATTTTGACGGCATGGCTCGTTGTGAACAGCCCAATGATTATTTTTCAGCAATCAATACGCAGCTTCGGTCCGATCTGTATTATTCTCAGCCCAATAAGGACATCAACATTTACGCATTATTAGCAGACTACCAATACAATCCTAATGAGCGAAATAAGCTACTTGTCGGGAGTAAAGCATCCCTTATAAAAAGCGATAACACTTTTCTTTTCAAGAAGAATGGAACCCTTGACCCTCAACGTTCAAATATATTCTATTACAATGAAAAAAATATTGAAGGTTATACGCAATACACACATAATTGGGGAAAATTCGAATTAAGCTGTGGATTACGCTTGGAGTATACGTATATATACAACAAGTTAAATGCTCACACTCATCAAGAAATAGAAGATAATCATAGAAACCATTTACGTTTATTCCCCAATTTGACTATATTATACACAATCAACGAAAAGAATAGAATAGCACTATTATATAGCAGACGACAAGACAAACCAAGATATGAAGAGCTTAACCCTTTTGAATATTTGCTTGATGAGCAATCTTATTGGAAAGGAAATCCTTTTCTAAAACCTCAAATCAGCAATAAAATAATTTTAAGCTATACATGGGAAACTTTATCTTTAAATTTACTCTATAACAAACTTGATGATTATTTCACTTCGCTTACAGATGTATTTGAGAAAAACAAGACGATTATGACCACAAAGAATATTGGAACACAGCATCAAGTCGGATTAGAAACAACTTTTTCTAAACATCTTACTTCATGGTGGGATTTTAGTACAAATATGGGACTTTATTACTTTGTGAATAAGTTGAATTATGAAATATATAGACAAGAATACAAACGTCCATCTTGTATCTTGTCTGCAAGCAATAACATACATCTACCTTGCGGTATAAATTTTGAATTATCAGGACGATATTATTCAAAACGACAAGGAGGAAGTTATGAAATTAATAAATCAACAGGAGGAATAGATTTTGGTTTCAATAAGAGCTGGCATAAAGGAGACATGCGATTAGCTCTACTGATGACAGATGCCTTACACTCTGAGCGATGGGATAACTATGGAACAAAAGATGCTTTGAAACTATCATCTTGGGGATATGGGGAAAGCCGTAAAATCATTTTACGTTTCAGTTATAGATTTGGAAAACAGAAATCTAATAAGGTAGAGAAAAATATTGAAGAATTAAATAGACTATAATCATGTCACTACAATAAAGAATTGCAAGAACGTACTTGAAACTTAAAAAAACAAGACAAAGCAATCCCTCTAAAAGTTCTTCATAAAATTGCCCAATTCAGTTTTTTGCTGAATTGGGCAATTCTCAACACAAGCAATATGATTCTAATTTCAAACTCTGAATTTGCAACTTGGCACACCATACCTTTTCTTTTATTATAACTTATAGTCTGCCACAGCACAGCATAATCGGATATTAACATGAATGTCGTTTCAGATAAGAAGGGAAGGTTATACCCTATTCGACATACTAACACACTTATCGCCTACGCAAAAAAGCGTAAAAAAAGACGAGGAACAGAATTAAATACGTAAATTAGCGTGCTGAATTGTATGAAAGCGGTTTATTGCATCAAAAACACCGTCTTCCCTACTTTTCTCGAAGGTCATCCTCCTTCAAAGCGCATTTTTCAAAACTTTGCAAATATGCCCTCCGACCTTCCAATCCGAAAACAAAACATATATATATATGAACTACCTGTGGAATTACGAGACTCTACCGCCCGAAGAAGCAGCAGAGGCCGCCCGTTTAGCCGCAGAGATCGGGGTACACCCCGTGTTCGGACTGATGCTGCGCCAACGGTGTATCTTCACGGCGGCCGATGCTCGGCATTTTTTTCGCCCTCAGCTCACTGAACTCCACGACCCTTTTCTCATGAACGACATGCAGGCTGCCGTAGACCGTCTCAATTGTGCTATGATGCGCAAGGAACGGATCATGGTCTACGGCGACTACGACGTGGATGGTGTGACTTCGGTGGCGTTGGTCTATAAGTTTATCAGTCACTACTACGGAAACATCGACTACTACATCCCCGACCGATATGTCGAGGGTTATGGCGTGTCGAAACGCGGCATCGACTTTGCGGCCGAAACAGGAGTGCGACTCATCATCGTGCTCGACTGTGGCATTAAGGCCGTGGAAGAAATAGCCTACGCCAAAGAAGTCGGCATTGATTTCATCATCTGCGACCATCACGTGCCCGACGACGTGTTGCCACCGGCAGTGGCCATTCTCAATCCCAAACGGCGCGACAACCACTATCCCTACACTCATCTTTCAGGGTGCGGAGTGGGTTTCAAATTCATGCAAGCCTTTGCTGCCAGCAATGGCATCGAGTTCAATCGTCTGCACGAATTACTCGATCTCTGTGCGGTGTCGATCGCCTCGGACATCGTTCCCATCATGGGAGAAAATCGCATTTTGGCCTACCACGGCCTGCGCCGCCTAAACAGTAACCCTTCCATCGGTTTGCAGGCTATCATGGAAGTATGCGGACTCACCGACCGCGAACTCTCGATGAATGACATCATCTTCAAAATAGGGCCGCGCATCAATGCTTCGGGACGCATGCAATGCGGAAAAGAGGCAGTAAAGCTCCTTGTCGAACGCGACTACTCCGCCGCACTCGAACTGGCCTCTCACATCAATCTCTACAACGAGGCACGCAAAGACCTCGACAAGCAAATGACGGAAGAAGCCACCGAGCAAGTACGCAACATGAAGGGGTTGGAGGAACGGCGCGGCATCGTCATCTACAACGAGGAGTGGCACAAAGGCGTGATCGGTATCGTCGCATCACGTGTTACAGAGCAATACTATCGGCCGGCCGTCGTACTCACTCGATCGGAAGACATGGCCACCGGATCGGCACGTTCGGTCACGGGTTTCGACGTCTACAAAGCCATTCAGAGCTGCGCCGACTTGTTGGAAAACTTCGGAGGACACACTTATGCGGCCGGACTGACGTTGAAGGTTGAACACGTGCCCGAATTTACACGCCGCTTCGAGGCCTATGTGGCCGAACACATCCTCGACGAACAGACCCGGGCAGCTCTCGATATCACGGCCGTGTTGGATTTCAAAGACGTGAACTTCGCGTTTTACCAACAGCTCAAACGCTTCGCTCCCTTCGGGCCGGGCAACGAGCGTCCCACCTTCTGCACCCACCGCGTCTACGACTACGGCACGTCGAAAGTGGTCGGCAGAGGGCAGGAACACATCAAATTGGAATTGGTGGACAACAAGTCGAACAACATCATGAACGGCATCGCTTTCGGACAGAGTTCGCAAGCCCGATACATCAAAACGCGACGCGCTTTCGACATCTGCTACAACGTGGAGGAGAATACCCACAAGCGAGGCGAAGTGCAGTTGCAAATAGAAGATATCCGCCCCTGCGAATAGGCCTGCGAACCGTCTTTCGCCCGAACGCCCGCCTCTTTACGAAAACACTCCACACTCCCTCTATCATCGAAAACTCTCTCTCTCTTCAAGATCGGGAACTCCAACAACTGCTGGGTACTCCCTCAGAGTTGCCCATCGACACTGACGAGCCGACACCCTCCCCCGGTGTATCGGGCGGAGAAGAAGACGACCCTTCGCCGGACGACGACCCTCGCAGCGTGTTGCGGCGATATTGGGGACACAATGATTTCAGAGGCATTCAGCGGCAAATTGTCGATAGCATTCTCGACGGACACGACACCGTGGGACTCATGCCCACAGGGGGCGGAAAAAGTATCGCCTTTCAGGTGCCGGCACTCATGCTCGAAGGCACTTGCCTGGTCATCACACCGCTCATCGCCTTGATGAAAGACCAAGTAGAGCACCTCCGCGCACGAGGCATACGAGCCACCGCCGTTCATTCGGGACTTTCGAGAGAAGACATCGTCCGAGAGTTGGACAACGTCGTTTTGGGCAGTTATAAGTTTCTCTATCTTTCGCCCGAACGTCTCCACACCGAGGTTTTCCTCTTCAAGCTCAACTATATGCAGATCAGTTTCATCGCCGTTGATGAAGCACACTGCATTTCGCAATGGGGCTACGATTTTCGGCCGTCTTACCTCAAAATCAAAGACCTGCGAAGCCGATTGCCGCAGACGCCGGTCCTCGCCCTCACGGCCACGGCCACGGCACAAGTACTCGAAGACATCTGCCAACAACTGCACTTTCGAGACGGACGCGTGTTCCGCATGAGTTTCGCCCGCGACAACATTGCCTATCGCGTGAAAACGACCGACGACAAAAACGGCACACTCATACGTTTGCTCCACGACCATCCCGGCACGGCGATCGTCTACACCCGTTCGCGCGGCGGCACGCGCGACACTGCCCTCTTTTTGCAACAACAGGGCATCTCGGCTTTCTACTATCATGCCGGACTTCCGTCCACCGACAAGGAGATGCGACAAGAAGCATGGCAGGCCGGCAAGGTGCGCGTTATGGTGGCGACCAACGCTTTCGGTATGGGTATTGACAAGTCCGACGTTCGGCTGGTTGTACATCTCGATCCGCCCGATTCGATCGAAGCCTATTTTCAAGAAGCCGGACGCGCAGGTCGCGACGGCCGAATGGGCACGGCCGTGCTCTTGGTCAATGGGCGCGACCACAAGCTTATGCAGCAACGCATACGACAGACATTTCCGAAAAAAGAGGTCGTGCGCAACGTCTACGAAGACATTGGCTGCTACTACCAAATGGCCGTGGGCGACGGCGAGGGAGCACGTTTCGACTTCAACCTCGAAGAGTTTTGCCGCCGCTTCCGCTATTTTCCGCTCACCGTGGTCAATGCCCTCGCCATTTTAGAGCGTGCCGGCTATATGGCCTGGCAAGACGAAGAGCATCGCACGTCGAGAATCATGATCATCGTTCGGCGCGAAGAACTCTACAATCACCGCGCGCAAAACCCCGAATCCGACCGCGTGCTCACGGCACTCCTGCGCCAATACACGGGGCTTTTCTCCGACTATGTTTTCATTGACGAAAAGCTATTGGCCGAGCAATGCGACTTGTCGGAGGACAACGTCTACCACCTGTTGGTCGGCCTCGGCCGTGCACGCATCGCCCACTACATACCCCGAAAATCGGTGAGTTCCATCACCTTTCTCTCGCCTCGCGAAGACAAAGAACGCATCGCCCTCACACCGGAAGTTTACGAAAAACGGCGCGAACAATACGAACGGCGCATCAAGGGCATGCTCGACTATTGTGCCGACGGCATCACCTGCCGCAGCATTCGCCTGCTACGCTACTTCGACGACAAGGGTGTGCCCTGCGGACACTGCGATGTGTGCCGACCGGACGACGCCTCCAATCAGTCCTCGACCTCTATCGAAAAAGAACTCTCAAACATCCTTTCGGACAGGCGGCCTCATCCGGCAGCCGAATTTACGGACGGCCGATTTGACACGGATCAAGTGGCCGACATTTTGCAACGTTGGGCGGAAAGCGGTCGCATCGTGCTGATCGACGGCGGCTTCTGCCTGCAATCGTCCTGATCTCCAACCCTGCACCGCCTCGTTACATCCGCCCTCTCCCCCTCTTCTCAACGCTCACCATGGTACTCAACTACATTTGGATCGCTTTCTTTCTCATCGCCTTTGCGATAGCCCTGTTTCGCCTCGTCGTGTTGGGCGACTACGACGTTTTTCCGGCCATTATGAGTTCCACTTTCGATACCTCCAAAACCGCTTTTGAAATATCGCTCGGTCTCACGGGCGTGCTTTCCCTCTGGATGGGCATCATGAAAATCGGCGAAAAAGGAGGTGTCGTCAATGCTTTGGCACAAGCATTAGGGCCTGTTTTCAAGCGGCTCTTCCCCGAAATTCCGGAGGGGCACCCCGTGGTGGGCAACATCTTCATGAACATCTCCGCCAACATGCTCGGCCTCGACAACGCCGCCACGCCGCTCGGTTTGAAGGCCATGGAGCGTTTGCAAGAGCTCAATCCGAAAAAAGAAACCGCTTCGAATGCGATGATTATGTTTCTCGTGCTCAACACCAGCGGCCTGACCCTCATCCCCGTGTCAATCATGGTCTATCGCGCACAGCAGGGCGCAGCCAATCCCACAGACATTTTCATTCCCATTCTTCTCGCCACATTCGTTTCAACACTCACCGGCATCATTGTCACGTCGATCTTCCAACGCATCAACCTCTTCAACCGCACCCTCCTTTTGGCCGTCGGCAGCGTCAGTTTGGGCGTCGCGGCCGTGATTTACGGTTTTTCCACGCTCGACAGCGTGATGATGAACCGCATCGGCACGACTTCGGCCAACGTGTTGCTCTTCACCTTCATCGCCGTCTTCATCGTGGCCGGCATGCGGAAGCGCGTCAATGTCTACGACGCTTTCATCGAGGGAGCTAAAAGCGGTTTTGAAACAGCGGTGCGCATCATTCCCTATTTGGTAGCCATTCTCGTGGCCATAGGCGTATTTCGCACGGCAGGCGCAATGGACTTTTTGGTCGATGGCATGAAGTGGATTGTGTCCGGTCTCGGTTTCGACAGCGAATGGGTGGGAGCACTGCCCACCGCATTGATGAAACCCCTTTCCGGTTCGGGCGCACGCGGTCTTATGGTCGATACCATGGCCACCCATGGTGCCGATTCTTTCGTCGGACGCCTTTCGTGCATTTTCCAAGGCAGCACCGACACCACGTTTTATATTCTCGCCGTTTATTTCGGCAGCGTCGGCATTCGCCACACACGCCACGCCGTGGCCGCCGGTTTGCTGGCCGACCTCGCCGGCATCGTAGCCGCCATTGGCGTTTGCTATCTTTTCTTCGGTTAATTCATCACCCTCATCATTTTTTATTCTTATGAAAACTCCCATTTCCACCACACAGGCTCCTGCTGCCATCGGCCCCTATTCGCAGGCAGTGGAAGTAAACGGCATGATTTTCGTGAGCGGACAGCTCCCCGTCGATCCCTCCACGGGCGAATTTGTCGAAGGCGGAATCAAAGAACTCACCGCCCGGTCGCTGACCAACGTGCAAAACATCCTCACCCAAGCCGGACTGACACTCGAAAACGTCGTGAAAACCACTGTCTTTCTTGCCGACATGACCGACTTCTCCGAAATGAACGAAGTCTACGCCTCTTTCTTCCGCGCTCCCTATCCTTCGCGCTCGGCCATGGCTGTCAAAACTCTCCCCAAGGAGGCACGCGTCGAAATCGAATGTATTGCCGTGCGATAAGTCTGCCCGAGCCACTGTCGGCGTCCGCTTTCTTCCCAAGAAACCGCGAACAATGGCAGGCGACCGCTCCGACGGCTTCCGGAAGTTCGAAAGTTTCTTATAAACACATGATTATCTGACTTTTTTGCCGATATTTGCAGCCAAAATCATCTTTATCTTTCTAAACCATGAATCGGAAAACAACATTTGCCTTTATTCTGACTGCGATGCTGGCTTCGGCTCATGCCTTTGCCGACAACACGCCTCTCGGAGGTTTTGTGTACGACCGCACCGTCACCACCCCCAAAGGCGACGAGTGGGACAACCCCGTCAAGGTAGCCCTCAACAAAGAGCGTCCACGCGCTTGGTTCTTCTCTTTTGCCGACGAGCGTTCGGCGCAAAACGTGCTCCCCGAAGCCTCCGCCTATTGGAGAAGTCTCGACGGAGAATGGCGTTTCAACTGGGTATCCACGCCCGACCAACGCCCCAAAGACTTCTACAAAACCGACTACGACGTGTCGGGCTGGGACAAGGTGCAAGTGCCGATGAACTGGAACGTGGCCGGCATTCAAAAAGACGGCACGCTGAAATACGGCAAACCCATTTACAGCAACCAACGCGTCATCTTCCACCACGAACTGGCCGTGGGCGACTGGAAAAAGGGCGTCATGCGCGAACCGCGCAAAGACTGGCTCACCTACCTCCACCGCAACGAGGTGGGCAGCTATCGTCGCAACTTCACCGTGCCGGCCGAGTGGAACGGTCGTGAAGTGTATATCAACTTCGACGGCGTAGACTCCTTCTTCTATCTTTATGTGAACGGCAAATACATCGGTTTCTCGAAAAACTCGCGCAACCTCGCCGCCTTCAACATCACGCCCTATCTCGTGAAGGGCGACAACACCGTGGCCGTCGAGGTCTATCGCAACAGCGACGGGTCTTTCCTCGAAAGTCAGGACATGTTCCGTCTGCCCGGCATTTTCCGCAGCGTTTCGATCACCGCCAAGCCCAAAGTGCAGGTTCGCGACGTGGTTGCCATTCCCGATTTCGACGCCGATTTCCAAAAGGCCTCACTCCGCATCAAAACCTCCGTGGCCAACCTTTCTTCCAAAGACGTCAAACAGCTCAACGTCAGCTACAAACTCTTTGAAAAAGAACTTTATGGCGAAGCCACCCGCGCCGTCGAAGGCATTTCGGCCGTCGTGTCCGTGGCCGTCGTGAAAAAAGGAGGAGAGGTCGATGCCCAAGTCGAGCTCCAAGCCGGCAACGTCAAGAAGTGGAGTGCCGAAGCTCCTCACCGCTATGTGCTCGTCGGGCAGCTCAAAGACAAAAAGGGCAATGTGCTCGAAACCTTCTCGACCATCGTCGGATTCCGCAAGATCGAAATCAAAGACACTCCGGCCTCGGCAGACGAATTCGGCCTCGAAGGACGCTATTACTTCCTCAACGGAAAGCCCATCAAGATGAAAGGCGTGAATCGCCACGAGAACAATCCCTCTCGCGGTCACGCCATCACGCGCGAGCAAATGGAGCGCGAAGTGATGCTCATGAAGCGCGGCAACATCAACCACGTGCGCAACAGCCACTACCCCACCGCGCCCTACTTCTACTACCTCGCCGACAAATACGGCCTCTATCTCGAAGACGAAGCCAACATCGAGAGCCACCAATACTACTACGGCAAAGAATCGCTCAGCCACGTTCCCGAATTTGAGGATCAACACGTCGGCCGCAACCTCGAAATGGTACACGCCACCATCAACCACCCCTCCGTTTGCATTTGGAGCTTGGGCAACGAAGCCGGCCCCGGCGAAACTTTCGTCAAGGCCTACAAAGCCATAAAGGCCGTAGACACGAGCCGCCCCGTGCAATATGAGCGCAACAACTCCATTGTCGACATGGGTTCCGACCAATATCCCTCGATCGCCAAGGTGCGCAACCGCGTCAAGGGGAAGACGCCCGGAGTGAAATATCCCTTCCACATCTCCGAGTATGCCCACTCCATGGGCAACGCCTGCGGCAACCTCATCGACTACTGGGAAGCCATCGAGAGCACCAACTTCTTCATCGGCGGTGCCATTTGGGACTGGGTAGACCAATCCATCATCAACTACACGCCCGACGGAAAACCCTATTGGGCTTACGGCGGCGACTTCGGCGACAAGCCCAACGACGGCATGTTCTGCATGAACGGCGTGATGCGTCCCGACCTCACCCCCAAGGCGCAGTATTTTGAAGTGAAGAAAGTGTATCAAAACGTCGGCGTGAAAGCCCTTGACGCGAAAAGCGGCAAGATCGAGATTTTCAACAAAAACTACTTCACCGATCTCTCCGACTATGACATCCGCTGGACACTCCACGAAGACGGCCGCCCCGTGGCCGCCCTCGCAGGCCGCCCCTTGAACGCAGGCCGCATCGCCGCTCGCGAGCGCAAGGCCGTTCGCCTCGACTATGCCGGGCACGCCTTCGACCCCTCCAAGGAATATTTCGTAAAAGTGCAGTTCCTCCAATCTGCCGACCGTCCTTGGGCAAAACAAGGCTACGTCCAAATGGAAGAGCAACTCCCCGTTCAAGCAGCCGCCAAAGCCCCCTCCGTGGCCTCTGTTCAGCAAGGTTCCGTGCCGGCTCCCACCACCGACAAGGAGGGCAAGATGACGATCTCCGGCAAGGACTACACCGTCGTGTTCGACACCCGCAGCGGTGCCATACACAGCCTCCGCTACGGCACGCAAACCATCATCGAAGCGGGCAACGGCCCCAAAATCGACGCTTTCCGCGCCCGCACCGACAACGACAACTGGTTTGACTACTGCTGGCCGCAACTCGGTCTTCACAACCTCCGGCAAAAAGCCGTTTCGTTGACCACGCAATCCGGCAAAGACGGCACGCTCATCATCAACGCCGTTGTCGAGAGCCAAGCCCCCTATGGCGGCACCGACACTTACGCCAACCTCGATCGCGACATCGACGAAACCTACAAAATCGTGGACGACACCACGCGTCCCTTCGGCGAATCCGACTTTAAGTTCATCGGCAACCAGATCTACACCCTCTATCCCGACGGCAGCATAGAGTTGCAAAGCTCCATCAGCTCCAACCGTCCCTCCGTCGATCTGCCCCGACTCGGCTATGCCCTCCGCCTGCCGACGGCCTTCAATCGCTTCTCCTACTACGGTCGAGGTCCCGTGAACAACTACAACGACCGCAAAACCGGGCAGTTCATCGAACTCCACAACGGCATCGTGGGCGAACAAGACATCATGCTGCCCAAACCCCAATCCATGGGCAACCGCGAAGACGTGCGTTGGTGCGCCCTGACCGACGAAAGCGGTCGCGGAGCCGCCTTCATTGCCGACGGCACGATGAGCACCTCCGCCCTGCCTTGGAGCCAACTCGAACTCATGGAGGCCGCACATCCCCACCAACTTCCCGTGCCCACGGCCACGCATCTCCACCTCGACGCCAAAGTCACCGGCCTCGGCGGCAACAGCTGCGGACAGGGCGGCCCTCTGAGCCACGACTGCACAAAGGCCGACACCTACAATTTCGGTTTCATCATCCGGCCGTACTCCGCCGACCGGCCGTCGGCCGTCAAGGTGAGTGCCGCCGGTGTCAAGCCCATCGGCATCTCGCGCAATTCGGGCGCACGCCTCATCCTCTCCACTCCCGACAACACACGCCAACTCATGTACAGCATCGACGGCGGAAAGGCGCAACCCTACACCTCCCCCGTCAATCTCGAAAAAGGCGGTGTCGTGAGAGCATGGTATAAGGACAACAAAAACTTCGTCACCACCCATAAGTTCGAGAAGTTCGACCGCGTACCGCTCGCCGTCGTGCTCTGTTCGAGTCAGGAATACGGCGAAGGCAGCGTTGAAAACTTCATCGACGGCGACCCCAATACCATTTGGCACACCATGTATTCCGTAACCGTGGCGCAATACCCCCACTGGATCGACTTCGACACCTTCGAAGCCAAGCCCCTCAAAGGCATTGTCTACACCGGCCGCGCCAACGGCCAAAACGGTCGCATCAAAGACTATGAGGTCTACGTCAGCAACGACGGCCAAAACTGGGGTGCCCCCGTGGTGAAGAGCCGCTTTGAAAACACGGCCAAAGCGCAACGCGTACTCTTCGACAAACCCGTCAAAGCGCGCTACATCCGTTTCAATGCACTCAACAGCCACAACGGACAAGATTTCGCCTCCGGTGCCGAATTCGGCCTGATCATCGAATAGGCTTTTTGCCACCGACCATTGCAGAAAGTGTCGCTTCGCTCCGAAAGGACGAGGCGACACTTTTCACAAAAGTTCGTATAAGGTAGCGGCTATGACATTGAAACTCTTGAAGCGGTAATGTCCGAAAAAATGTGTAAGCTCCAAAGTTCTCAATCTTAGTCGCCCCTTAAATAGCCTTGACAAGCGAGAGGTCATGGATGGATAATTTCTCGCTTGTCAAGGCTATTTAAGGGGCGGCTATTTAAGAGACGACTAAATTAGTATATTATATACAGATTACCAAGCCGAAAAAGATTTTCTTCTCAAAAAAGACTGCATCGCCGTACATTCAAAATGAGGTCGCGGCTCCCCCACGCTCTACACCGCGAAACCTATGAAAACCATTCCCGTTTTTTCCTGATGTGGCCGAATGCCCCCTTGGTTGCGCATCAAGGGTGGTTTTTAGGGGAGGGCGACAGCCCATTATGCGGGCTTCCCCAATGATCTTTTTGTAAAATCGTCGGAAAACATACATTTCCCCTTATACGTTGCTGAAATTCAATGGAATGCGAATGTAGGTTTCGGTTTGCGAATATACACTGAAAAAGGTGAAGTCAATGATACACAGGCAAAAAAGAATGTAGACGGATTTTCCAAAAACCTACTCATTATACATTTTATACATTATTGCGATTTCGAGCCTTTGCATGCTTTCCCGATGCCATGTGTAGGATGTAGAAACGAGTGTAGTTGATTTACCATGCTGTCTACATTTGCAACTATTTGTATATCTGTGGTTTAATTGGGTTGTGTAGAGAATGTAGACAAAAAGAATAAAAACTCTTGGTAAAGGCTGAAAGTCGCTTTTTTTAATGAAGAATAATCTCCTCTGCTCTTCGGCTTGTCCGGATAGACTTTAAGGCGTCGGAACGCAACTTACCTAAGGAGTAGAATAAACGGAGTAACGAGTAGAAAAATCTATCAAAGACCTAAATTCGCCAACTTCCTGTTTGCTTTTCTTCTCGGTCATTCTGCCCCTTTCGACCTTTGTCTGAAAGGACTTTTCTCATGCGTGGTGTCTTGGCCTTCAAGAATAGAGGGTAATGTGCCGACAGACAATTTCGATGGATACTGTCCTATAAAAGTGTGTAAGCTTCATTGTTCTTAGTCTGTTTTCGAATTTCACCACAAAGATTGAGAAATTAGTTCATATCAAAAAAGGCTCGTGTGTATATTCGGAACATTCGGCAATCCTTTGACCGTATGCGCGAAATTCTCATGTGCGAATTATGTGGAAAGACGAAGATAAATCTCCTTAAAACAACCGCATTCAAAAAAAACTTGTATTTTTGCACGATGAAGTGTTCTTATCCGAACAAACGTCCTCGCAACATACACCGGTTTTACTTTCATGAAAAACTTTAAACTGATCAACAATCTCTCGGGTTGGGCGGTGTTTTTGGTAGCCGCCGTGACCTACTGCCTCACGGTGGAACCCTCCCCCTCCTTTTGGGACTGCCCGGAATTTATCACCACAGCCGTGAAACTCGAAGTGGGTCACCCGCCCGGTGCGCCGTTCTTTATGCTGACGGGCAATTTGTTTTCGCAATTTGCTTCGTCGCCGGAACAAGCCGGCTATTGGCTCAACATCATGAGCGCACTGTTGTCGGCATTCTGCATTCTGTTTCTCTTTTGGAGCATCACCCATTTGGCACGCAAACTCATTTGCACCGACGGCGTGGTGCAGACCACGGCGCAAACCCTCGTCATCCTCGGCTGCGGTCTGGCGGGAGCTTTGGCCTACACATGGAGCGACACCTTTTGGTTTTCGGCCGTAGAGGCTGAGGTCTATGCCTATTCTTCCATGTTCACGGCGTTGGTGTTTTGGCTCATTTTGAAATGGGAAGACAATGCCGATGCTCCACACTCCGACCGCTGGTTGGTGTTGATTTTCTATCTCACCGGCCTCTCCATTGGTGTTCACCTGCTCAATTTGCTCTGTTTGCCGGCCATCGGATTGGTGTATTATTACAAGAAAACTCCCGATGCCAATCTTAAAGGCAGCCTCTTTGCATTGGGAGTGAGCTTGGTGTTGGTGGCCGCGGTGCTCTACGGCGTCGTGCCCGGCATCGTGAAAGTGGGCGGTTGGTTCGAATTGCTTTTCGTCAATGGCCTCGGCCTGCCGTTCAATTCGGGCATGGTCATCTACATTCTCCTGCTCATCGGCGTGGTGTGTGCCGCCATTTGGTCTACCACCCGACACAATCGCCGCCTCATCGTGGGGTTGTATGTGGCCAGCGTAGCCATGCTCGGCATTCCCTTCTACGGCAAGGGCTATCTTCTTCCGATCAGCCTTGGCATTGTTTTGCTGTCCGCACTCACCGCCCTGCTGCTTTGGAAAAAAGAAAACCAATATGTGGTGCGCAAGCGTTTTCTGAACACCTCGCTGCTTTGCATGCTGATGCTCATGATCGGCTATTCGAGCTATGCGGTGATCGTCATTCGCTCGACGCAAAACACTCCGATGGATCAAAATTCGCCCGAAGACATCTTCTCGCTCGGCGCCTATCTCAACCGCGAGCAATACGGCACGAAGCCTTTGTTTTACGGAGAAGCCTTCACCTCCGAACCGATTGAGGTGATGAAAGAAGACCGCGTGCAACGCCACGAAAAGCTCACCCCCGACGAGCCCGACCGCTACGACGTGGTCGAGGTCGAGGCGCAACTCAAATATCCCTCCGAACTGAAAATGCTCTTCCCGCGCATGCACTCCCACCGCCATGAACGACACTACAAGGACTGGTTGGGAGGTGTGAAAACGCATCCCGTGATTTTCTCTTTTGAACGCGACGGAGAGGTGTACAACAACCTTGAAGGCGAAATGCCCTCACAGTGGGACAACCTGCGCTTTTTCCTGTCCTATCAGGTGAACTTCATGTATTGGCGTTATTTCATGTGGAACTTCTCCGGTCGCCAAAACGACGTGCAGAGCTTCGGCGAGTTGGAACACGGCAACTGGATCACGGGTATCCCCTTCATCGACAATGCCCTCTATGGCGATCAGTCGAAACTCCCGACCGTTTTGCGCGAAAACAAAGGGCACAACGTCTTCTTCATGTTGCCTCTTTTGCTCGGATTGCTCGGTCTTTTCTGGCAGGCCTATCGCGGCAAGAAAGGCATTCAGCAATTTTGGGTGGTGTTCTTCTTGTTTTTCATGACGGGATTGGCCATTGTGCTTTATATCAACCAAACGCCGAGCGAACCTCGCGAGCGCGACTATGCCTATGCCGGTTCTTTCTATGCCTTTGCCATTTGGATCGGATTGGGCGTGGCTGCCGTGGCCGATTTGCTCCGACGCTATGCCAAGGTTTCTCATCTTGCCGCTGCGGCGATTGCCGTTGTTTTCGGCGTGGCCGTTCCGCTCCAAATGGTCAGCCAGACTTGGGACGACCACGATCGTTCCGACCGATATGCGGCACGCGACTTCGGTCTCAACTACCTCAACAGTCTTGACAAAAAGGGAAATCCCGTGATCTTCACCAACGGCGACAACGACACCTTCCCCCTTTGGTACGGCCAAGACGTGGAGGGCGAACGCACCGACGCCCGTGTGTGCAACCTGTCGTATCTCCACACCGACTGGTACATCGACCAAATGGTGCGTCCGGCATGGGACAGCCCCGCACTGCCCATCACTTGGAAACGCTGGGAATATGTGGACAATATGGGTAAGGATCGCGTCGTCATCCGTCCGCACAACGACATTCTCTTCCAACTCAAAGACCAACTTCGCCAAGAAGGCAGCAACGAAGATCCGTTCGAATTGAAATACATCATCGACAAATTCGTGCGCAATCCCGAATTTGGTTTCATCCCGACCGACTCGGTGGTGGTCAGCATCGACAAGGAGGCCGTTCTCAAAAGCGGAATGATGCTCCCCAACGGCAAAGACAGCATCCCCGAAAAGATGCACATTTCGCTAAAAGGGAAACGACATCTGACCAAGAGCGAAATGATGGTCTACGAAATGTTGGCCAACCACAATTGGACGCGCCCCCTCTACATGAGCGCCACACTCGGAGGAGAAAATCATGCACATCTCGACAACTATCTCACGCTCGAAGGCCTCGCCAACCGCATCACGCCCTTCAATCAAGGCGGAAAGGCCATAGATACGGAGCGGATGTACGACAACATGATGAACAGATTCCGCTACGGCAACATGGCCAAACGCGGCATCTACATCGACCAAACCATTATGCGCATGTGTCAGACACATCGCCAAAAGTTTGTACAACTCATCGGCGCACTGCTCAAAGAGGGCAAGAAGGACAAAGCCCTCAAAGCCCTCGAAAAGAGCGAAGAGGTATTGCCGGGCTACAACATCCCCTACGAGCCTTACATGGCAGGATTTGATCCGCGCGAAATGGCCATTCGCCTGCCCGAATACTGGCACGCCGTGGGACGCCCCCAAGAGGCGGAACGCATTTTGGCAAGCATCGTCAAGACTTCACAAGAATACTTGGAGTGGTTCAACAGCCTTTCCGACAGCCGCATGGAAAGCTACATCGGCAACATCGAACTGCATTACCTCTATTTGGCCGCAGCACATCGCAGTTTGAAAACCTGCGGTTCCAAACAGGCCGATGCGCTCGACCTGTATTTGCACCGTTTCGAGAGCACCAAGGCCGGCCAACGCCTTGCTCGCAGCATGATGCAGCGACAAATGCAGGCCAACGATGCCCCTCAGAAACAACTCTTCACCGACGAAGACCTCTAACCATGATTATCGAGCAGCCGGCCTTCTTTCTCCGTTGGCTTTATCCGCACGCCCTGTGGCGGATGAATCCGCGAGAACGGGCGGTCTACCTCACGTTCGACGACGGTCCCATTCCCGAAGTCACCCCATGGGTGTTGGATGTTTTGGCGCAATATGACGCAAAAGCCACCTTCTTCATGGTGGGCGACAACATTCGCAAACATCCCGACATCTTCGAACGTGTCAAAGCCGCCGGTCATCGGTTGGGCAACCACACCTACAACCACCTCTCCGGACACCTCCACGGCATCAGTTCCTATCTGCGCAATGTGGAGAAAGCCAACGAATATCTGCACACCGATCTCTTTCGGCCGCCACACGGATGGATGAAATGGAAACAATATCACGCCATCCGCCGCCGATACCGCGTGGTGATGTGGGATCTCGTGACACGCGATTACAGCACACGCCTCAATGGCGAAGAAGTGTTGGCCAACGTCAAACGCTACGCCCGACCCGGCAGCATCATCACCTTTCACGATTCGCTGAAAAGCTACGAGAAGATACGCTATGCCCTGCCGTTGTCGCTCGAATGGTTGAAGAACGAGGGTTATGCTTTCAAGGTTTTCTGATCTCTTTCCCATGCCGACCACGCTCTCTTCCGATTTCATAAAAGCCGAAGCTCTCCGCCTCGGCTTTTTTGCTTGCGGTCTCTCGGCGGCAGCTCCCATCGACAAACAAAGAGCGCAACGGCGCGAACGCTGGGTGGCAGAGGGTTGCCATGCCGAAATGAGCTATCTGGAACGCAACGAAGACAAACGGCGCGATCCCCGTTTGCTTGTGGAAGGAGCACAAACCGTCGTTTCGGTGGCGTTAAACTACTACACCTTCGTACCCGACACCGAACACGGCGGCGAACGCCACATTCCCATAGCGCGCTATGCCCGAGGCAGGGACTATCACGACGTGATGAAACAACGGTTGCATGCCCTGCTCCATATACTCGCAGAGAAATACGGAGAGCCGTCGCTGGCAGGTTCGCGAGCATTTGTAGACACGGCTCCCATCGACGAGCGGTATTGGGCATGGCGTTCGGGACTGGGTTGGATCGGGAAAAACACCCAACTCATCATTCCCGGTGCGGGCAGCTATTTCTTTCTCGGCGAACTCCTGCTCACTCTTCCGGCCGACAACTACGACAGCCCCATAAAAAATCGCTGCGGCACTTGCCGCCGATGCCTGACCTCCTGCCCGACACAAGCCCTGTCGGAAGAAAACGGACTTGACGCACGTCGCTGTCTGTCTTATCTGACCATAGAATATCGGGGAGAGAACCTTCCCGAAGGAACGGGGCGGAAAATGGGCAACACCTTCTACGGATGTGACAGATGTTCGGACTGCTGTCCGTGGAACAAATGGGCACGCCCCACGGCCGAAACCGACTTTCAACCCTCACAAGCACTGCTGAACATGACTTTCGAGGATTGGAAAAAACTCACCATTGAGGAATATCGAAAATTGTTTAAGGGATCGGCCGTGAAACGTGCCAAATATGAAGGATTGACGCGCAACATTCGCACACTTGCCGAAGCCGAGACAGAAGAATGAGGGGGCGACACGTTTTTTTTGCGGCATGATCCCACAAGTTTCCGAGAGAGGAATACTCGTAATAAAAACGATGACCGTTGACCGATGATCATCGCCGGAAAGATAGACGGTCGCAACTACCTCTGATTCCCTAAAAACTACCTCTGAGCCGGTAAAAACTACCTCTGAGGTAGAACATTCTTCCTCCAAGGTAATAACCTCCGGCTCCCATCGGAGTGAAAAACGGCCCCTCTCTCGCACACACACTTTATAATTGTATTTATTTCCACAAGCCTCCGCTAAAAGAAACAAAGGCAGGTTTCAACGGAGAAGCACCGACATCAAAAACAGATGCACCACAGCAAGCGTCCAAGGAGAAGAAGTTGCCTCGCGAAGATGCCGTTTTCGAGGTGCATTGCAGAACTTGTATAGACAAATAGGTTACAAACAACGAAAATCCGATAAAAAACACACAAAATATTTGGACAACACCGCAAAAGCACGTACTTTTGCACTCACAAACGAACGAGGACAGATTTGACTGCTTGCAACCTCAGAAAAAAATGCTAAAACGATAGTCGCCTTTAACCGAGAGAATTTTGATTATGTCGAAAGACACGGCGACATTCCACAGAGGCATTTTCCCATTCACTTGTCCCGTTCTGCTTTCGCTTCGGCGAGGAGCAGGATTTTTTTTATTCGTCGGGCACTTCCGTTTCTTTTCTCGCCGAGTGCAAACGACACTTTTTCATCAACCCCCAACTCACTCAACATCATGGCATACCTTTTCACATCGGAATCCGTTTCGGAAGGACATCCCGACAAAGTGGCCGACCAAATCTCCGACGCCATTCTCGACGAAATGTTGGCGTTCGACCCTCACTCGAAAGTTGCTTGCGAAACCCTCGTCACCACCGGACAGGTCGTAGTGGCCGGCGAGGTGAAGACAGAGGCTTATGTCGATCTGCAAGATGTGGTGCGTCGCACCATTCGACGCATCGGCTACACGAAAGCCGAATATAAATTCGATGCCGACAGTTGCGGTATTTTCTCCGCCATACACGAACAAAGCGAAGACATCAACCGCGGCGTGGAACGCGAAAATCCCGAAAACCAAGGAGCCGGCGATCAAGGCATGATGTTCGGATATGCCAACAACGAAACCGACCGCTACATGCCCCTCCCCTTATCATTGGCACACGACATCCTCATCGTATTGGCAGACATTCGTCGCGAAGGTAAAGAAATGACCTATCTGCGCCCCGATTCCAAGAGCCAAGTAACCGTGGAATACGACGAGAACGGACAGGCCTCGCGCATCGACACCATCGTCGTAAGCACACAGCACGACGATTTCATCTCGGCCGCAGAAGCCGGTTCGCAAGCGGCGGCCGACGAGCAGATGTTGGCACGTATTCACCACGACGTGGTCAACATCCTCATTCCCCGCGTGTTGCGCGATCGGGTCAATACGCCCCAAGTGAAGGCCTTGTTTGAAAAAGGCGAGATAAAATATCACGTTAATCCCACGGGCAAGTTTGTGATCGGCGGCCCTCACGGCGACACCGGACTGACGGGCAGAAAAATCATCGTCGACACTTATGGCGGCAAAGGGGCTCACGGAGGCGGTGCGTTTTCGGGAAAAGACCCCTCGAAAGTCGATCGTTCGGCAGCCTATGCCGCACGCCATATTGCCAAAAACATGGTGGCCGCCGGCGTGGCCGACGAAATGCTCGTGCAACTGGCCTATGCCATCGGCGTGGCCGACCCCGTAAGCGTATTTGTCGATACGTACGGCCGCAGCAAAGTTTCCATGTCCGACGGCGAAATCGCCCACAAAATACAAGAACTCTTCGATTTGCGACCGGCAGCGATCGAACGCTCCCTCAACCTGCGCCAACCGATCTACGAAGAAACCGCTCGCTACGGACACCTCGGCCGTCGCAACCGCATCGTAAAGAAAACTTTTCATCAACGCGGACAAGCCCCCAAAGCAATGGAAGTGGAACTCTTCACATGGGAAAAACTCGATCGCGTCGATGACATTCGCGCCGCTTTCGGCCTTTGATCCTCGTTTATGAACATCACCGTTTATGCTGCCTCATCGGGGCAGATACCCGAAATATATCACGATGCCGCCACCGAGCTCGGAACTCTCCTTGCCCGGCGGGGGCATACGCTGATCAATGGCGCAGGATGCACCGGACTGATGGGCGCCGCCATAGATGCCTGCATGTCGGCAGGCGGCACGAGCATCGGGGTAATTCCGCAGTTTATGATCGAACAGGAGTGGCAACACAAGGGAATGAGCGAACTCATCGTCACGCCCGACATGCACACCCGCAAAGAAACGATGGCTTCACGCAGCGACGCCTGCATCGCTTGTCCCGGAGGGGTGGGGACACTCGAAGAATTGCTCGAAGTGATCACATGGAAACAGCTCGGGCTTTACTTCAAACCGATCGTCGTGCTCAACATCGACGGATTCTACGACCCGCTCCTCGACTTGTTTGACCGCTGTGTTCGACAACGCTTCATGCGGCCGCAACATCGCGACATTTGGCAAGTGGCCGCCACGCCCGGCGAGGCCCTCCGCCTTTGCGAAGAAACACCTCTTTGGAACAGTGCCGTGCGTAAATATGCCGCACTTTAACGCATAAAACCTCTCGCCGTGACCGACTCTCTCACCATCGTATCTCCAACCGCCCTTCCGACGCAAGCCGACACGCTTGCTCCCGACGACGGTATGCAGCGAAAAAGGTCGGTCGATTTTGTTGTCTACGAAGCGGCCGACTCCGTCATGCAATCGCATTTCGGAGGAGAACCTTCCGTCTTACGGAAATTTGAAACACAGCTGCCGACGGCCGACGCTCCCGAATTTCCGCTACCGCACGACAGCACTTTCCTCGCAGGATTTCGCACCTTGTGGAACTCCCATTCACGCGACATCACATGGACACACGAATCCGTTCCCTATCGTCCGCAAGGAATTGCCGGCGATCCGGCACCCTATAAGTTTCGTACCGACGACTATGTCACGGCAGCCCTGATGCTCAGTTTTTTTCTAATGGTTTGGGTGTTAGCGTCTTCGTGGCATTTTTTGCGCACGATGTTGCGCGATTTTTTCGCTCATCGCCCTCACACCAATCTTTTCACCGATCGCGTGGGTGCTCTGAGAGGCAAATTTTTTCTCATCATGCAAACCTGCTTCTTGCAAGCCGTCATTTATTTCGACTACACGCAAGAGCAAATGCCCGATGTCTTCTACCAACTGTCGCCCTACACGCTTCTATTATCCTCCACGGTCATCATTGCCGTTTACTATTCAGTCAAAATTTTTCTCTATCGTGCAGTAAACAGCGTATTCTTTTCGTCAGAACGTAGCAAACAATGGGACAACCATTTATTCGTATCGATTCTCTCAACCGGTTGTTTATTATTACCATTGAGCTTATTGGTCGTATTTTTCGATCTGCCTTTTCGCGAAACGCAAACAACTTACATTTTGCTCATGGCGATTGTCAAAAGCCTGTTATTCTATCAGTGTTATCGCATATTTTTCAACACGTTGTTAGGCAACCTACACATAATTTTGTATTTTTGCGCTCTTGAAATAGTGCCCCTCATTTTTTTGTGGGGTTTCTTGGTAGGAGTCAGCCGCAGTTTGGTTGTTCTCGCCTAATCCCTCTGTACAATACCTTTTATAGAAGATGATCAAGAAAATTCTCGTTTCGCAACCCCAACCGACCTCCGACAAATCCCCTTACCAAGATCTCGCTCAAAAGTTCAAGGTACAATTCACTTTCAATCCATTTGTGAAAGTAGAAGGGTTGGAAGCTCGCGAATTTCGCAGTCAGAAGATCAATATTCTCGACCATAGTGCCATCGTCTTCAACTCTCTCCACGCCATTGAACATTTCTTCAATTTGTGCAAAGAGTTGCGTGTCACGCTTCCGGAAGATATGAAATACTTCGGAATCTCCGAGAAAGTCATTCTCTATATTCAAAAGTTTGTTCAGTATCGGAAGCGCAAAGTTTTCTTCGGCAGCAGCGGCCGCTGGCCGGAACTGCTCACCGTCATGGCCAAGCACAAAAACGAGAATTATCTGATTCCCCTCTCCGAAGGCGCGGCATTTGACACGGCTCCTCTGCTCGATGCCAAAAAGCTCAAACACACCGAGTGCGTCATGTTTCGCACCGTACAGACCACCTTCGAGCCGGACTACTACAAGGATTACGACATGATACTCCTTTTCACTCCCGTCGGCGTGCAGAGCTTGATCAACAATTTCCCCGACTTCCGACAGGGCGACCTCCGTTTGGGCTGCTTCGGAGACGCCACAGCCAAGGCCATCGAAGATGCAGGATTGCGGGTAGACCTCAAAGTCACCGGTTCCATCGCCGAAGGATTGGGCAATTATATCGCCGAAGCCAACAAAAAATAACAACATCTCCGAAAGACATTAGCCATCAACCCCGCCACCGCCACCTGCGGCAACGAAGGTTGATGGCTAATGCCTTTTCTCCCGGTCATCTCTTTACGTTTTTTTCCATTCACCGCCCATGCGCCACACTTTTCCCAAAGCAGAACATCTGTGTCTTCAACGCGACATCGAAGCCCTTTTCTCTCCCGGAAGATACTCACACTCGGCCTTTCCGCTTCGCATCGTCGTTCGCCCGATGCCTTACGACGGCAGTGGAACACGTGTGAAAGTACTGCTGAGCGTGTCGAAGCGCAAACTCCGACATGCCGTCGACCGCAATCGTGTCAAACGCCAAATCCGTGAGGGCTACCGTTTACAAAAAAACGATTTCATCGCCCTCCTCCCTGCCGACGTGGCACTCCACATCGCATTCATCTGGCTCTCCGACAAACCCGAAAACAGCACTTTCATCCACAAACGTCTGTTGCTCTTGCTCCAACGGACGGCCGATCGTTTCGCCAACTCCTCCACCCCTCCCACCAGCTGATTCTCCCCATGTCTTTTCTTCTGCAATGGCTGTCGCGACTGCTCATTTTCCCCATTCGCCTCTATCAGCTCTTCCTCTCTCCTCTTCTGCCGCCCTCTTGTCGCTTTCAACCCACTTGCTCTCAATATGCAATCGAGGCATTGCGCAAACACGGCCCTTTTCGCGGGCTCTATCTCGCCATTCGCCGCCTGCTGCGTTGTCATCCGTGGGGCGGACACGGACACGACCCGGTGCCTTGACCCCTTCTTTTCCTCCCAATGTCTTTTTTTGACTTCCACACCCACGATCCGAAAACGCCTCCCGGCCAAGGCATCGTCTGTCTGCCACGGCGAATCTTGCTGCATCCCGAAGAGTTTCGGCCTCATCCCGACGGTTTATATGCTGCCGGCATTCACCCGTGGTGGACGAGCGACAGCGACTTCTCCCTCCCGCTCTACCTCTCCCGACTGCACAACCTCTTGCTCTCACATCCGCAAATCGTACAAATCGGCGAATGCGGTTTCGACCGATGCCGAGGCGCACGAATCGAGGTGCAGCAACAAGTGTTTGAAGCCCAAGTCAAACTTTCCGAAACATTTTCCCGACCGATGACCCTACACATCGTTCGCTCCTTCGACCTCATTCTCGCCGCCCGAAAACACCTTCGTCCCACACAGATTTGGACAATACACGGTTTTCGCGGCCGACCGGCTTTGGCTCAACAGCTGCTTGATGCCGGCTTTCACCTCAGTTTCGGACAGCATCGCCATCCTCAATCATACGCCATCACTCCCCCCACCCGCCGACAACAGGAAACCGACAGCAACCCGGAAGAGGAACAAGTGTAGCCGACGACATAAAATCCGGCTGTAACATCCGGCCATAAAATCCGATTCCAACACCTCCGTCCGACAAATCCGGTGTTTATCTCGCGGCCGCCTTTTCGGAAGCCCACTTGGTCATTTCGACAAAACTATTTATATTTGTAGCTCATATAGCCTCCGTCCGTGGAAGTTCTCATCATCAACACCGCCGAACAAAAGGGAGGTGCGGCCATTGCCGCATCTCGTTTGCTACACGCCCTTCGCTCCGAGGGCGTTTCGGCCACTATGCTCGTTCGCGATCGTGCAACGCAATCGCCTCATGTCATCACGGCGGACAAGAAGTGGCGTGCCGCACTCAGATTTCTGTGGGAACGCATCGTCATTTGGTTGTGCAACGGTTTTTCTCGTCGAAAGCTCTTCAAGGTTTCGATTGCCAACACGGGGTTTGACATCACGCAAACGCCGGAATTTCAGCGTGCCGATGTGATTCACCTCCATTGGATCAATCAAGGTTTGCTGTCGCTCTCAGACATCCGTCGCATACTCCTTTCCGGAAAACGGGTGATTTGGACACTCCACGACATGTGGCCGATCACCGGCTGCTGCCACCATGCCTACGAGTGCTTGCGTTGGACAGACCGCTGCGGACACTGCCAACAGCTCGGCGGAAAAGTGCCTTTTTTAAGCGGGGCGTCCGATTTGTCGAATCGCACCTATCTCAAAAAGCTCTACTGTTATGCCGCCGGACACATCGACTTTGTGGCCTGCTCCGAGTGGTTGGCCGCTATGGCTCGTAAATCCCCTCTCACGCTCGGACATGGCGTACACACCATTGCCAACGCCATAGACACAGACTTCTATGCCCCTTCGTCCGAAAAAGAGAAGGTATCTTTGCGCAGTGCGCTCGACACGCAATGGGGCATCCCTCCCTCTGCGTCGATTATCCTTTTCGCCGCCGCCAAAGTGACCGACCCCATTAAAGGTTTCGACCTGCTGATTGAGGCTCTCGACCGCCATTTTTCCACCGACAACCGCGAAGCCCACCTCTTCATCGTAGGGGCGGAAGGAGAAGCCGCTGCGCGTTCCTTGTCCTTCCCCCACACCTGCCGGGGCTATGTGGACGATCCCGAAGAAATGCGCCGTTTGTTTCATGCCGCCGACGTTTTGGTCGTGGCCTCGCGTCGCGAGAACCTCCCCAACATCATTGCCGAAGCCAAAGCCTGTGCACTCCCCGTAGTGGCTTTCGGCGTAGGAGGCATTCCGCAAATGATCCGTCACCGGGAAGATGGTTTTTTGGCACAGCCCGAATCGCCCACCTCCTTGGCCGAAGGCATCGTCTTTGTGCTCGACCACCGAAATCCCCGGCAACTGGCCGATGCCGCAAGAGTCGACGCCGTGGATCATTACAGCGCGCATGCCGTTGCCCAACAACATCTTCAACTCTATCGCGAAAACAGATGATCAAATTCACCATAGCCACCGTTTGTTTCAACGCTGCAGCCTTTTTGCGCCGCACCATTCTGAGTGTCGAGGAACAAGACTACGCCAAAATCGAGCACCTCATCATTGACGGTCGCTCCAAAGACGAAACACTGGCTCAAATACACCACTATCAGGAGCGCAACTCCCATCTGCCCTCTCCTCACGAGATTGTCTGCCTTTCCGAACCCGACCAAGGGCTCTACGACGCGATGAACAAAGCCTTGCGACTGGCCACGGGCGAATACATCTTGTTTCTGAATGCCGGCGATAAATTTCACTGCCCTTCCACCCTTTCGCAAATCGCACAATTATTGTCCGAAGGGCATTATGATTCAGCCCATCTCCCTGCCGTGATTTATGGCGACACCCACCTCGTCGATGACGAAGGCCGCTTTTTGCGCCGTCGCCGTCTGTCGCCGCCCGAACGCCTCAACTGGCGGTCTTTCCGCCACGGCATGCTGGTGTGTCATCAGGCATTTTTCGCACGCACCGATCTTGCCCGGATGAACACTTATGACCTTTCCTATCGTTTTTCGGCCGATTTCGATTGGTGCATCCGCATTTTGCGAACAGCTCACGGGCATCGCCTACCGCTCCTCAACACCCACCTCGTCATAGCCGACTACCTATCGGAAGGCATGACCACACGCCACCACAAAGATTCGCTTCGAGAACGTTTCCACATCATGTGCAAACACTATGGTTTTCTCCCCACCCTCTTGCAACACGCTTGGTTTGTGGTGAGGGCATTGCTGAAAAAATAGTTTGTTCATCTTGTGTGCGCAACCCGTCTTGCGGAAACCGCCGACACTTCTCGTCGCTCTCCGACACTCCCCATTCTCTCATGAAGATCACCGATTTCAACACCGCCTTTCAGTGGGCATCCTCACGCTGTGCACGCCGTGAAACCTGCCGCAAAGACATCGAGACGAAACTCCGCGACACGGAGCTGCCGGCCTCGGTTGCGGAAGCTGTGGTGGAACGTTTGGAAAGCGAGGGCTTCATCGATCAAGCCCGCTTTGCACGCGCCTTTGTACACGACAAGTTTGAATACGACCGCTGGGGACGGCTGAAAATCGCACAGGCACTCCGTCTGAAAGGCATCGACCGAAAAGACATTGAGTCTGCACTGGCCGAAACCATCGACGAAGAGCAATACGCCGAAACCTTGCGCCGCCTGCTCCGCTCCAAGCAACAAACGCTCCGCTTCAATCCCGACGACAAACGCGAAGCCTATGCCGCGTCGCAAAAGCTGCTTCGCTTCGCCGCATCGAGAGGTTTTGAGCCTCATCTCGTTTTTGAAGCTGTCGAACAGTTGTCCGACGAATAACTTTCTCGCTCTCTTTTTATGAAACCTCTCCTCACCCTTCTCTTTCTCCTCATCTCGATGACGAGTGCCTTTTCTCAGACCGCCATTGACTTGAAAACGGGCAAAGTGCATGCCTCGAAACTTGACGTGTCCCCTCTCCACAAAACACGCATCCAAGCCCGCGACCGCGCCCTTGCCCTACGAGATTCGTTGGAATACGGCGAGTGTATCGGGCGAGCGTTCGACCTTCTTCTGCTCGACTCCCTTTCTGTTGCCCAGCAACATGTTGAACGCGCCTTGAAACTGCGCCCCGATGCCCCCGGCAACCACATTTTGCGCCACATTTTGGGAAAGATTTTTTGGGCGAGAAGACAACACAAAGATGCCATTCGCTGTTTTTCGGAGATTTTAGACGAACATCCCGAAGACATCGCCTTGCGCTTCGATCGTGCAACGGTCTACTACGAAGCTCGCCAATTTTCCGCCCTGCTCGACGACTGCACCGCCCTGCTCTCCCAAATCACACCGGCCGACACCGCGCACCGCAAACGTGCGCTCTATTTGAAAAGTGCCGCCCACTCCCACCTCTCGCAACACACACAGGAATTGCAAGCCCTTTCCGAGATAGTCGACATGTCGCCCTTTGAAGAATCGGCGGAAGTGCTCTCGGCCTTGGCTTTGAGGAAACTCGAAAGACAAGAAGAGGCCGTGGCACGGCTTAATCTTCTCCTCCAACGCTGTCCGCGCTCCGTTGAAGCCCTTATGGCTCGTGCCTCCTGCGAGAAAGACGCCGAACGATGGGACGCCGCACGCGACGACTATGATCAGGTCATCGAGATCGCTCCCCAACATGCCGAAGCCTACGTCGAACGTGCCGCCGTCCTCCTCCGCCTCGGATTGAAACACGCCGCACGCAAAGATCTCGAAAAAGCACAACAACTCGGCACGCCCTACGCCGAACTGAAATCGCTTTTCGAGAAATTTTGATCATCCCTTCCTCTCTTCGCTCCCTCATCTTCATTCATCTCTTCAACCTTTTCCGTTCCCAAAGATGCACAAGGCTCTTCTTTTGTTTTCGATGTTCTGCTTGGCTTGGTTTCAAACACAAGCTTCTTCCCTCTTCCCCGACAAGTGGCCGCTGCACTCAACCGACCGCGAATATCGCGCCGTCTGGTTTTGTACGCTCGGCGGCATGGATTGGCCGGGCAACCTGTATGCCCAAACGGAATATAAAGCCGAAATTCAGCGCGCAGCCCTTCGAGCCGCCTTCGACCGTTTGAAGGCCGCCGGCATCAACACCATTTTGTTTCAGGCGCGCATTCGTTCCACCACGGCCTACCCCTCGCAATATGAGCCTTGGGACGGTGCATTTTCCGGCACGCCGGGCGTAGCCCCTCCTTATGACGTGTTGCAATTTGCCATAGAAGAAGCTCATCTTCGCGGCATGGAGCTTCACGCCTACCTCGTGGTCTATCCCATTTGTTCCGTGGCACAAGCCCGGCAGTTGGGTCGCCAAGCCCTTCCGGTGCGTCGCCCCGACTTATGCGTCAAGTGCGGCGACCGCTGGATGATGGATCCCGGAGTGCCCGAAACGGCAGAATATATCGCCGGCCTCTGTCGGGAAATTTTGGAACGCTATGAGGTGGACGGCATTCATTTGGACTACATCCGCTATCCGGAAAAAGAAATCCCCTTCAACGATGCCCGAACCTATGCCCGATATGGGAAAGGAACGTCCAAAGAACAATGGCGGCGCGACAATGTGACGCGCACCGTGCGCCTCGTTCACGAAACCATTCGCAGCATTCGCCCTTGGGTGCGCCTGACGTGCTCGCCATTGGGAAAATACGCCGATCTTCCACGTCAGACCTCGCGCGGCTGGAACGCCCGCAATACCGTTTCGCAAGACGCACAACTGTGGTTGCGAGAGGGGTGGATGGACGCACTCTTCCCTATGATGTATTTCGACAACGAGCATTTCTACCCCTTCGCCATGAACTGGTTGCAAGAATCCCACGGACGCCCCGTGGTGCCCGGCTTGGGCATCTATTTTCTTTCGCCCTCACAAAAAGATTGGGACGTCGTGCGCATTCTTCGACAGATGAATTTTCTGCGCAGCCACGGTTTGTCGGGGCATGCCTTCTTTCGCAGTCGCTTCCTGTTGGAAAACCACAAAGGCATTCTCGACATCACACGCGATTTCTATGCCCGACCGGCACTGACGCCCGCCATGACGTGGGCAGACAGCGTTCCGCCCTCGGCTCCCGACTTCAACGTTTCGATCGAGGGTCGCACGCTCCGCTTTCGTTGGGCGGCGGTGGCCGATGCCACTCCCGTTTCCTACAACATCTATCGCTCGTCGCCCGAAGGTGCGGAATTGGTGGCGGCGCGCCTCCGCGGCACAACACACGACTATACGCCCGCACTCCCACGACATCTCCACGACAACTACGTCGTGGTGGCCATGGACGCCTATGGCAACGAATCGAAAATATCTTCTTCGCATGAAAAAAAAGCTGTTTCTTCTCTTTCTCGTTGGGTGGAGTATCCTTCCGCTTTCGGCCAACCGACTCGCAGAAAACGCAGATAGCCTTTTCATCGAGCCTTCTCGACAATCGGCAGACACGACCTGCCTGCCTTTCTTCAATGTATTCGGCGAGGTGATGCGAAGCGAGCGGCCTCATCGGGTTCATCGCCACACACACCTCGGTGGAATCGGCCGAAACCACCTTTACGACAATTATCTTTCGCCGCTCGATTATACCGGTTTCACCGCAGGCTACGTTTTTCTCGCCGAAAGCCCGACTCACGATGAAACCGCACGAATTTCGATTTTGAAGTTGGTAGGGCTGAACCTCACCTCGGCAAAAAACCCCAAGAAAAACGGCGAATTCATCGACATGGAGCTTGAAGCCGCTTTCGGCTGTCATTTCAACCGGACATGGTCGAATTCATCGGGCGGTGGCAATCAAAACGGGCGTCTGCGTGTGGCTTTAGGAGGTTTGGCCGGTTTGCATTTGGGCGGAACATACAGTTCGCGCAACGGCAACAACCCGGCACAAGGCCGTCTTGCCGCCGATCTCTCCTTTTCTTCGATTGCAGAATATGGTTTCCGACTTTGGCAACAGCGATGGCTGTGGCGCACACAGCTCGATCTGCCTTTGGCGGGAGTGATGTTTTCGCCACAATACGGCCAAACCTATTATGAGATCTTTGAACTCGGACACACCAACCACAACGTCTGCCTCACCTACTTCGGCAACGCTCCCTCGATGCGTGCGCTGTCTACGCTTTCCCTTCCTTTCGGGCGAAACAGGTTGTCGGTCGGCATTCATCTCAACTACCGCCAAAGTCATCTCAATCATTTGAAACGACACGCTTGGAACTCCATGTTTGTTTTGGGCTACACTCGCACCTTTAAGTTTTTCGACTGATGAAACGGATTTCCCTTGCATTTTTCAGCTTGCTTTTTGCGATTTCATCGTGCATCACCTCCGATGAATTCGAGGTTTCTCCGCGTGGCGATTTCGAAGCCTTGTGGAAAATCATCGACGAGCGATATTGCTTCTTCGACTTCAAACGCGAAGAATACGGTTTGGACTGGCAGGAAGTGCACAATCGCTATTCGCACCGAGTGCACAATTCTCTTTCCGAACGTGCCCTCTTTCAAATCCTTGCCAAAATGACGCGCGAACTGCGTGATGGGCACGTCAATCTTCGTACTCCGTTTGATGTGGGACGCTACGCCGAATGGTACGAATCCTATCCTTCAAATTACAGCGACTCGCTCGAACGAAAATATCTCGGCACGGCCTTGCAACACCAAATTGCCGGAAATTTGAAATACAGGGTGCTGCGCAACAACGTGGGCTATGTGCGCTGTGCCAGTTTCATGAACGACATCGGCGAGGGCAATCTCCATGAGGTCATGCTCTATCTTTCGGCTTGCGACGGCCTGATCATCGACGTGCGCCACAACGGAGGCGGACGGTTGTCGGCCGCCATGGATTTGGCCTCCTCTTTTTGCAATGCCCCGCTCGTTGTGGGCTACATCAGCCACAAAACCGGCACCGGGCATGCCGATTTCTCTTCGCCCAAGGCCATCACGCTGAAACCGGCAAAAGGATTGCGTTGGCAAAAGCCCGTGGTGGTTTTGGCCAATCGGCGCACATACAGTGCGGCCAACGCCTTTGTCATGTTTATGAAAGCATTGCCCAATGTAACCTTTGTGGGCGATCGGACGGGAGGCGGTTCGGGCATGCCGTTCAGTTCGGAGCTGCCGGGCGGTTGGAGCATTCGTTTCTCGGCAAGCCCGATTTACGACCGCCACATGCAACACACCGAATTTGGCATTGAGCCGGATCAAAAAATATCCATTTCATCGGCAGATTTCAGTAGGGGCATCGACACCATTTTGGAGTGCGCCATATCGATGCTTGCCAAAGAAGCCCATTCATCGAACAAAGCAAAATTCGAGGAAGACATCGAAAAAACGACGGTTTCATCGAACGAAGACCACAGAACTCCCACACAGCGCACCCTCCGCGGCCGAACGGTGGAGAACATCGTGAAAGCCTCATTGAGCCACGACGAGAACCTCCCAAAGGGCGGAAGTCGAAAAAGCGTCGGACAATAAAACCGACGCCGACCGATGAGGGTTGCCCTTTTCGGGCGATTTATTCCCCATAATTTTGTTTTTTTGCCGTTTTGCCTCCGCTAAAACATCTATCCTGCTGACCAAGAGCAAGTTTCGTGCGAAGGCAAGTGAAGGCAAAGCTCCCGGCACTTTCTTAATTCCTTGAAAATCAACACATATACGGTGAAGGCAAAATGAGGGTTTTGCCTTCACTTGCTTTCACGGTCGTGGTGCGCAGAAATGCCATTTTCCAAGGCGGTGAAAGCAAAAAAGAGCAACAACAAACTGATTTTCAAAAGTTTGAAAAAGAGATTTTCATTTTGCCTTCACTTGCCTTCACTGAAAACAAACTGGCAGTCAGCACTTTGACCCGTTTTGCGAAGGCAGCGGAGGCAAAATTCAAACACAAGTGTACGCGCGTGCGCGCGAGAGGAGGCGTTTCGGCATGCCAACGGGGAGCAGATTGTACAACCTTGGGGATAGAAAGATTTACCTTTGAGGTAGAAAAAATTATCTCAAAGGTAGAAAATTCTATTCGTTACCTTTTTTCATCCGCTCGGCTTAGTGCACTTCCACCGACAGCGGCCGTTGCAGCCGTGCCTGCATGGTTGTGCGCAGATAGTGCTCGAAATCGGGCGAATCGACGACTTCGATGTCTTCCATGAGACCGAGCACAAACCGCCCCACTCCCTTCATCGAGCAAAACTCGGCATTGAGCAACCAATGTTCACTGTCTGTCGGCGAAAGAAAGGCGTCGGCCTGCGGATACTCCTCCAACAACACCGACTTGGCCAGCAAACCCAGCCGAAGCCGTATGCGCGTGCGCTCCTCGCCGCTGAAATGAAACAGATCGACGTAGAGCGGTTTGTGGCGGTCGGCGTGATCCCAGCGCAAATCGAGCAAAACCACCTCGTCCGCTCGCGAGAGATTGAAGGTTTTGTTCATTTCCGACGACACCTCGTAGCACCTCACCTCTCTGTTGCCCGGCAGGAAAGAATAGGGTTCGACGATGCGGTCGCGCTTTCGGCGGCTGTGGGGCGAGGCATATCCGCGCAGCAAAACAACACGCTGCTGACGAATGGCTTCAAAGACGGCACGAATGTTGGCACCGGCGGTTTCATCGACATCGTGGGGAATGAGGACACCTCCGTCGTGGATGCGAGCCAACTTTTCGCGCAATCGGGTCACTTGTGCCGAACGGGTCTTAACGGAGGTGAGGATTTGCGCAAGGGTCACCACCTCATCGGGAGAGAAATGCAAACGTGCACTGACTGCTTCCAAAAACGGTGCTTCGGGCGAAAGCCGATAGCGACGACCGCGCTTTTCGAGAGGAAGCCCGACATCGGGGAAGCGGACGAGGTTGCGATAGACCGTGCGAGGATGCAGGCCGGTGCGGTCGGCCATTTCGGAAACGGTGAGAAAGCGGCCTTGTGCCAAAAGGGTGATCAGGCGGAGCTGATAGGCGAGTTTTTCATATTCCATCTTGGATGCAAAACTACAAATTATTCTCGGGGCATCGCAGCGGACTTTCCGTTTTTTCATCGAAGAGAGTCGAATGCGTGAAAAATGACAACAAATTCGAGCCGTAAGGTTTCTTTATCCTCTTTCTTTTGCTTATATTCGCGTCATATAACCCCCAAAAACGCGCTTATGTCTATTTTCAGCAAAATCGCCGCAGGAGAAATCCCCTCCTACAAATGTGCGGAAAGCGAACGCTTTTATGCTTTTCTCGACATCAATCCCGTGGCCAAAGGACACGTTCTCGTCATTCCCCGTCAGGAAACCGACTATATCTTCGACCTCGACGACGCCACACTCGCCGAAATGCACATTTTCGCCAAACGCGTGGCCAAATCGCTCGAAACCGTCGTGCCCTGCCGCAAGGTGGGAATGGCCGTGATCGGGCTCGAAGTGCCTCACGCACACATTCACCTCATTCCCATTCGCGAGGAGAGCGACATGGATTTCCGAAAACCCAAACTTCAACTCGCCGCCGAAGAGATGAAAGCTCTCGCCGAGGCGATTTACACTCATTTCAACGCACAATAAGCCTATCGACTTTATGCGAAAACAACTTCTCACCTCTTTTCTCTCCGTCGCCGCAATGGCGGCTTTTGCCCAAGTGCCGGCCGGACACACCATTTGGCTCGACACCCCCTCTTCGCTCAAAGGAGCATCCGTATGGTTCGGCGGACAGCCCGAAAAGTTCAATGCGCAAAACAAGCCCGTTTCGGCCGGCGACGGAGCACGCAATCCCGACCAAGAATGGGAACGGCGATCGATGCCGATCGGCAACGGCAGCTTGGGAGCCAACGTGCTGGGGTCGGTGACGACAGAGCGCATCACACTCAACGAAAAAACACTCTGGCGCGGCGGGCCGGGCGTGAAAGGAGGTGCTGCCCACTATTGGGACACCAACAAGCAGAGCGCACACGTGTTGAAAGAAATACGCCGTGCCTTCACCGACGGAGATTGGGACAAGGCCGCACGGCTCACACAAGACAACTTCAACGGAAAAGCGGCCTATAATGCCCGCGGAGAAGAGAGCTTCCGCTTCGGTTCGTTCACCACGATGGGCGAATTGCTCATCGGCACCGGCATCGAAGAGAGCGGCGTGAGCCGATATGTACGCGCGCTTTCGGTAGACTCGGCTTTTGCGACGGTCAATTTCACCGCGGCCGACGGCACTCGCTACGAGCGGCGGTCTTTTGCTTCCTATCCCGACAATGTCATCGCCATCCGTTTCTCGGCCTCACGACCCGGTCGGCAAAACCTGTCTTTGTCTTATTCGCCCAATCCCTGCGCCGAGGGTATGATCAGTGCCGAGGGCGACAACGGCCTGGTGTATCGCGCCAAACTCGACAACAACGGCATGGCCTTTGTGGTGCGCCTGCGGGCTATCGCGAAAGGGGGACACCTCTCCAACGCCAACGGCCGATTGACCGTTTCGGGAGCCGATGAAGTGCTCTTTCTCCTCACCGCCGACACGGATTATCGCATCAACTACAATCCCGACTTCACCGACGACAAGGCCTATGTCGGCACCAATCCCGACGCCACGACCGAACAATGGATGAAGCGTGCCGCCCACAAAAGCTACGACAAGCTCTTTGCCGCACACCTCAAAGACTATCACGCCCTCTATCGCCGCGTCCGTCTTGATCTGGCCGCACAGCCCAATGCCTTGCCGACAGACCGACGACTGGAAGCCTATCGAAAAGGCGCGATTGACAGAGGGCTTGAAGAACTCTATTTTCAATTCGGACGCTATCTGCTGATCGCATCCTCGCGCCCCGGCAACCTGCCGGCCAATCTGCAAGGCATTTGGCACAACAACGTCGATGGGCCGTGGAGAGTGGACTATCACAACAACATCAATCTCCAAATGAACTACTGGCCGGCACTCACCACCGCCCTGCCGGAGTGTACCGAACCGCTCACCGATTTCATCAACACGCTTCGCAAACCCGGTGCCGTAACGGCCAAAAGCTATTTCAACGCCCGCGGCTGGATGGCCGGAATCAGCGGAAACCCGTTCGGCTTCACCGCGCCGCTGCGCGACAAAGATATGTCGTGGAACTACAACCCCGTGGCTGCGCATTGGCTCGCCACGCACCTGTGGGAGTACTATGAGTTTACGCGCGACAAGAAGTTTCTTCGCGAAGTGGCCTACCCCGTACTCAAAGAGTGCGCACAGTTTTCAGAAGATTTTCTGTGGCAAAAGGCCGACGGCACTCTGACCGCCGCACCCTCCACTTCGCCCGAACACGGCCCCGTCGATGAGGGAACGACGTTCACCCACGGCGTAATACGCGAAAACCTGCTGCAAGCCATTTCGGCCGCCGACGCACTCGGAGTGGACGAAAGGGATGTGGCCACTTGGATGGACATTCTCAACCGTTTGCTGCCCTACAAAATCGGACGCTACGGGCAGCTCATGGAATGGAGCACGGACATCGACGACCCGAAATCTTCGCACAGACACGTCAATCATCTGTTCGGGCTTCATCCGGGATCGACGATTTCACCGCTCACCACTCCCGAACTGGCCGAAGCCTCGCGCGTGGTGCTCAATCATCGCGGCGACGGAGCAACGGGTTGGTCTATGGGCTGGAAACTCAATCAATGGGCACGACTGCACGACGGCAACAGAAGCTATAAACTCTTTGCCAATTTGCTGAAAGACGGCACCGCCGACAATCTTTGGGATATGCACCCACCCTTTCAAATCGACGGAAACTTCGGCGGCACGGCCGGCATTGCCGAGATGCTCCTGCAAAGTCATGCCGGCTGCCTGCACCTGCTCCCCTCCCTGCCCGATGCTTGGGCAAACGGCTGTGTGAGCGGTCTGCGTGCGCGTGGGGCATTTGTGGTCGATATGACATGGAGCAACGGTAAGCTGAGCAGCGTCAGCGTGACCTCGCTGGCCGGCGAAGATTGTACTTTGCGCTATGGAGAAAAGACCATCGTCATACCGACAAAAAAGGGCAAGACCTATCGCTTCAAACCATACGGCAACACGCTGAAAGTCGTTTCTTGAAAAACGCCTCGTTCTTGGGCGGAGTTTGCCTCAAAGGACACTGCCCAACTCCTCAAAACAGCCCGCCCCTTCAAAACACCCAACTCCACGCACATAATAATCTGATAATCAATTTTCATATTTTAGTGACGGCGTAGTTTTGCAGCGGTTTCAAAACCGCCCGCTCAAAACAAGTGAGATCGAAAAACACAACAAAGGGATGCCTCCTCGGAAGCATCCCTTTGTTGTTGGAAGTGATCGAACAAGCCCGAACGGAGATCTTGGACGATCTTGTTATTTCTTCTGCGCCGCGGCCATGGAGCGTTGCGGTTGCACGCGATAGCGTGGTTGCTCCTTCTTGGCTACGAAATTTTCGCTTTGTTTCGCGACATTGTTTTTGGCCATTTCTCGACGATGATTGGCGCGTTGCTGCCATTCGGTCATCGTGAAGTAGCGTCCCGTCATCGGATCCAAAAGTTGGAGTTCGGGAAGTGCAGGAGTTTCTTCAGCTTGTCCCTTTTCGGAATCTTTCGGGATGAAGCCAACCTTGGTGATTTCCACTTTGGCCACTCCGACGCGAATCATGTCAATTTCTTTGGCAGCGGCTTTGGAAAGGTCAATCACGGTGTTGCGGCGGAAAGGGCCGCGGTCGGTCACTCTCACCACGACTTCTTTGCCGTTTTTCGGATTGCGCACATGGAGCAGTGTGCCAAAAGGCAGCGTGCGGTGTGCACAAGTCAAAGAGTCTTGATTGAAGATTGAACCATCGGCGGCACGGCGGCCATGCCATTTGTCGCCGTAGTAAGTGGCGTTGCCCACTTTCGTCGTTTCGTTCTGTGCCACTGACAGTTTGGCAAAAGCCAAAACTGCAATCGAACAGAGGAAAAGAGTTTTAAAAGTCATTATAATTTGATTTCCGACAAGGTGGCGACGAGAACGCATTCCACGCTCTATCGGCCTGCACTCAAAAAATGAGGAGTCGTTGTCGCAACAGGACTTTCGACTCGGCCTTGCCATATTAGCGTCGGCAAAGGTACTACATCAAAAAAGCGGCAGCAACCTTTTCTGCAACATAATCAGGGTTTTAACTTTTATACCCATAGCTTTTGACATTCCAAAGGTTGCAAAAACAGCGATAAAAAGCCGGACACGACCAACAAAGGCCATGTCCGGCATAAAGAAAAAGTTATCGACCGAGGGTCTTGACTACGATGTGGGAGGAGTTGCCCGTAAATTCGGGAGCAAAGACGCATTCGAGCGTTCCGAGACCACCGTCGAAGCGGCCGGCGCGATCGACAAACATCTCCTCGGCGAAGACGTGGCGGCCTTTGGCAAGATGCTCCGTGAAATACTCGTTTGCACTATCGCGCACCATGCGGTAGAAAGCCAATGAATGTTGCCAAGAATAGCCCGAAAGCGGATGAGCCGTTTCGAAGCAGGCCGGGCGTGAAGAGCGCAAAACGACGTGATCGAAATCGCGATCGGCGACGAGAGTGTAAACCCAGCGAACGCGGTCGCCGATGTGGATCGGAGTGTCGGTTTCGCCCTTTTGATTGAGCGCGACAGGCTGCCACTCAGTGCCTTTTTTGATTTCAAGACGGCGTTCGAGGTGCAAACCGTTGCCCTTGGCTGCGGCCTTGGCTGCGGGCAGGCGATAGGTGGCCGTCACGGCGCCCCATGCCAAACCTGCGTTGGCGTCATCGGGTTGGCGCAGCAGAGCGTAAACGGCGTCGACCGTGGCGCGCGACGTGTTCCAAACCTGCGTGCGCTTCGATTGAAGAAGCCAGAGTTTCATTTCGTCCACAAGTTGCCGGACGCTCATTCCGCCCAATGCTTCTTCCGGATTTGTCAGACGATCGAGAGCCTCCATGGCAAAGATTTGCGTCGGGATACGATAGCTTGCATATCCCTGCAAGGCTCGATCGGTGTCGAAATAACGTCCCATTTCTTCCGAAAAGACCGTGTGTTCAATCACACTTCGGAGTGCCAATCGAGCTTCGGCATCGTGCTTTGTTCCGGCCAACACCACAGCTTGTCCGCTCTTGCCATACATTGACATTTCCTTACGGTGGTGTGCTGCGCGCGAAAGCAAATAATTCACGTCGGACGACGGCTTGCGACCGAGCAAACAATCGATGTAGAGATATCGCCAATGAACTTCTCCGAGATAAAAAGAAGGTTGTTTTTCTTCTTTCATCTTTTCCACCTCATTGCGAATAAAATGATCAAGATATCGCACGGCACGCTGCAACATCGGGCGGAAATGCTGTTCTCCGGTCAGTACGGAAAGACGAGCGAGCAACAAGGTGATGTCCGCCGTTATCCATGCGGAAGTGTGCATGCCCGGATACCATGCCCAACCACCTTCTCCACTTTGAAGTTCTCGCAAACGATCGACCGCTTCGGCACGCCGTGCGGCCAATTCAGCAGATTCGATCGCAAGATACTGCGGAAGAGCAGCGACCAATTCAATGGCATAAAGGGCGATGGCCTTGTCTATGGAGGATTCGCCTTTATTTTCTAATAATTTCGGTACGACATTCGTCACTTCACTTCGGGCATCACGGCAGGTATCCACGGATAATTCGGGATGTACACCGGCTTCCAACTCTCCTAATAGGCGTCGGCGAGCTTCCGTTTCTTTTTGCGTGTAATTCTCTCCCGATTTCACCGTAAAAGGAACAGCGTGGGTGAGCGTAATTTGGCGCGAAAGAATCGGAATAACGCGCTCTTCTCCGTCACTGTAAGTTTCGGATTTTGCGATGACTCGGGCAATGAGTTCGGTGTGTCCCGTGGGCACGGCATAAGAAAAAGACGTGTTTAGGCTTTTGCCGGGAGCAAGCTCGAAAGGCTTACGGAACTTTTTCAGCATCTTTCCGTTGGAATCGCTCAATATGAAATGCAAAATGCCTTTTTGCTCGATTTCATCGACATTTCTCACCGTCACCGAAAAGTCGGTTTCATCGCCTTCACGCAGAAAACGAGGCAGGGCGGCTTCTGCCATGAGGAGTTTTCGGGCAACGATATTTTCCGTCAGTAGCGCATGCCGCAACTCGGCATCATGAGCAAACACATTCAGTTGCCATTGCGTAAGACTTTCGGGGAGCGTGAAACGAAGAGTGACTTCTCCTTTCTTATCGGTGCGCAAGCGAGGAAGGAAAAAGGCGGTTTCATCGAAATTTCGTCTGATCGTCATTGCGTCGAAATCGAAAGTATCGCTTTTTTCTTCTGCCGTGGTTGTTTGAGGAGCTGTTTCTGCATCCTCAGACACAGACACAGAAATATTGCCGGTCATCTCGTTCACTTTCGACAATCCGCGAATACGCAGAGCCGGTTTCTTCGCTCCGAATCCTACGGTGTATCTCCGATTGTAGGAAAACATATCTTCGCGCCATCGTGTCCAAGAAAGCAGGGGGACGTCGCGATATTTCACCTCGTAAGTTGCGGAAAGCGAAGGTGTATAAGCAGAAAAACATTGCGTATGAACAAGAGGTTTATTGCGACTGAAATAAAGAGAGAAGTTCCATTTATTCGTGGCAAAAGTATTGAGCGAGGCATCGTATAATGTGGCCAACACATTCGCGGTTGCAGTTTTTCCATCAGGATGTTTCACCGAAAGCGTCCATTCCTCTTCCTGCCCGGGCTGCAATCGAGAGCGGAAAGTTTTCCAACTTAAAACGAGACGCTTATCAGGGCGTGGCCGTTCGAGAAGTATCTTTTGGGAAATAAGCTTTCCATTCTTAACGGCAGCATAATAAGCCACGGCAGCATCTCCATAAGTATCTTTCCATTGATGAATAAAAGTAGCACTGTCAGTCACGGCGAAAATTTTGCTTTCAAGCAATCCGCCCTCAAAGGAAACAAGATCGTAGTGTACAAACATCGGAGCACTGATAGCGACCTTGAAAATTCCTTTCTCTTTATCGGCAATCACCTCTATCGGCTTTCTTGCTTCTGTCGGTTTTGGGAAAGGCTTCGATGAACGCACGAGCACGCTTCTGGTGCCAATTTGTGTTTCCCCATTCTCTGCCAACACTTCGGCCGACAACGTGAAATAGTGGGAGTTTTTTGGGGAAATAGTATCTCCCAATTGTACTTCGATTTGAAAAAAGCCGTTTTCATCGGTCGACAGCTCACCAGACTGATTGTAAACCAATTGGTTCTGAGCGTGATTTCTCCACAAAGAGTTGGATTTCAGTTGCCACTTTACACGCGCTTTTTCCAAAGGAAGATCATTGTAAGTACGGACATGCCCTCTGAACGTCACACGATCCCCCAAATACGGTGTAGCGGCAAGAGTATCGATAGTCACGCTGAAAGTGGGACGTTTATACTCTTCTACACGAAAATGAATACGAGCTTGGAAATCTCTTTTCGGCGGAAGAAATACCCAAAAACGTCCCGGCCTGCAATACTTAGGAAGGATGATCTTTGTAGAAAAAACCCCCATTTCATCGGAAGAAACCGAAAGTGCATCAAGCTTTTTACCTTGGGCATCAAAGACAATCAATTCCCCCTTCCATCCGCTCACCACTTCAATGTTATCTTCCATTTGCGCATAGACCAATCCGGAAATTTCCACGGCCTGCCCCGGACGATAAATTGCGCGATCAGTGAATAACCTGACTTTTCCCTCACGACGCGGAGAAGTCAAAGGAAGTTTATCTCCATAGGAATTATAATTACCGTAGTCAAGCGGCGGAAGATAAATACTGTCGTTATCTAAACTTTCGGCACTTCCACTGACGGCATCCACAAAACGAGTGCGTAAAACAGAACCGTCATGGCTGACAGCATGAAAAATCAGACGCTGCGCCTTAGCGGCATACGCCAACTGTACATCTTTACGATGCCCGTCGGCCAACAATTCGATCAGATATACGCCGGCTTTTGGAAAATGAAACGAAATAGAATCTTCATATTCACGATATGCCGGAACAGATTTGAGTGTACGACGAAGCGAAAGTTCTTCGGTGGAAGAAACTTGCCGGAACAACCGTTCTATTCGATTACTTTCAAAAGCATCGATCAAACGCGGATCGTTGCCACGGACACCATTGAGACGATGAAAACGCACTTGAAGCGTCCGAATGTTCTGTGAACGTATCTTGGCCTTGTATTTCAAACCGGGATAAAAAGCCGTATTTTCAGAAAATGACAACAAATTTTCCCAAGAAAGTACAAGTTGAGGGTTCTCCACTCTTTTCAAAAAATCATCAAGTTCGACGGTACGATTTCTGCCATAACGATTCATCCCTTCTCTCGCCAAGGCGACGGCTTCATCCAAACGATCTGCTTCCAATTCTTGACAAAGTCGGGAATAAGTATTCACATTTTCCGGAAGTTCTATATATCGAAGACGTATTTTCTCTAAAAATGCGCTTCGCTCTTTGTCAGCTCGCAAATCAGCTCTGTGCAAATCTGTGAAGAGCATTGCCCGGAGATTTTGCTCACGCTCATAAAATTCAAGGTTTTTGAGCAGTAAACTATCGATAAAACCATTGGAAAACATGGTTTTCATGACATCATGCTCATCAATGATTTCAATCATAGACAAGGTCAGCACGGAAAGCAAGTCGTCTTGATAAACAGTTCTACTGCTACCTCCGACTTCAAAAAGGGGGAAAAAATCTTTCGTCCGAGCCTTTCCGAGCCTATCGACCTCTTCCATCGATGAAACCAATAGTTTTTTCACGTGAATGGCGGTTTCATCGGAATCATCAACCGTTTGCAAAAGCAGCAAACGCGCCAAAGCATTTTGGTAGAGCGCACGTTCCACCGGACGCGTTTCTTGTGCCAATGCCGTCTCGATATGTTTGAGATAAACGGCTCCGCTGTCGCGTGCAACCTCTTGTTGCAAGACTTGGGCAGTGAAAAGCGCACGAATGAGTTGGGGCGTGTTTTTTGTGCGCAGTGCATCATTTCGGATGGCATCAAGATGGGTGAGTGCCGTTTTCGGAAGATCCTCGTCGAGGGCTTTTTCCACCGCTTTCCATTGTCGGTCATAGTTTTGTGCGGCCGCCGAAAAGGCGACGAGCAAAAACGATGCGGAAAGCAAGAATTTGCAAAGTTTTTTTCTCATAGTATCGGATATTGTTCAAAAAATGATGGTTTCATCGGCAATTTCTGTTTCTACGCCCGATGAAATCAGCTTAAAAGCCCTTCTTCTTTGAGAGCGGCCACAAGTTGTTCGAGTTCGGCATACCACTCTTTGCCAAAACGACGAATGAGCGGTTCTTTCAAAAACACGTAAATGGGCAGTCCAAGTTCATTTCCCAATTTTCGTGCCGGCGCGCACACCGTCCAACGGTCATAATTGAGGGCAACGGTGCCATTAGACAAGCGTTTTTCACGAATCGGATAGAGATAACAGCTGATGGGTTTCGCCCAATCTATACGCCCCTCCCGATGGGCACGATCCGTGGCACACAAACAAACGCCCCGCTCATCATAGCAGGTGAAACAGCAATCTTTTCCTCCGACGATACTTGTGACAAGCTCTCCGTCGGGATCACGATAGGCCACTCCTTGTTTGTTGAGCACCTTTCGGGCACGTGGATCGAGATCATGCCAAACAGCCGGCAACACACGCTCCAAATGCCCGATTTCATCGACCGTCACCGGCGCGCCGGCATCTCCCTCAATGCAACAAGCACCGCCGCAGGCTTCGAGATCGCAGCAAAAATGTTCGGTCAGGATGTCGGGCGAGAGCAAAACGTCGCCCACTTGAAGAATGGGAAGCATGGCAGATGTTGGGGAATAATGAGGTTTGGCAAAGCATTGCAAGCTGTGCTCGATTTACTTTTTACGGTGATGCGGAGCAGCCTACCAAACGATGGGCGATTTGCCGTTTTGACACAGATAGGCATTGGCGCGCGAAAAGTGGTGGTTGCCGAAGAAACCGCGATAGGCCGACAGCGGAGAGGGGTGTGCGCTTTTGAGCACCAGATGTCGGGAAGTGTCGATGAAAGCGCCTTTTTTCTGCGCGTAACTCCCCCAAAGAATAAACACCAAGCCCTCCCGTTCTTCGGCAAGGCGGCGCACGGCGGCATCGGTGAACAGTTCCCAACCGCGGCCTTGATGCGAGCCGGCGCGATGCGCTCTGACGGTGAGTGTGGCATTGAGCAGCAAAACGCCTTGATCCGCCCAGCGCAACAAACTGCCGCTTTCGGGAGAAGGTGTGCCGAGATCGCTCTCTATTTCTTTGAAGATATTGAGCAGCGAGGGCGGTTTTGCGACGCCGTCGGGAACGGAGAAGCATAAACCCTCGGCCTGCCCCGGTTCGTGATAAGGATCTTGTCCGAGGATCACGACTTTCACCTCATCGAAAGGACAATGGTCGAAAGCGGCAAAAACCTTTGACGCCGGAGGGAAACATCTCGTTGAAGCATATTCCGTGCGGACAAAAGCAGAAAGCTCTTGAAAATAAGGAGCCTCAAATTCCGATTTCAGACGTTGATGCCAAGAGGGGTGAATGCGTATCATGGAAAAATTACATTTCTTTGCCTTTCCTTCTTGCCGTTTGTCCATGAAGAGCGTCAAAGGAAGAGGGAAGATCGGGGTTCTCTGCAAAGTTAAAAATAAAGGGTGATTAGCCCAAATTCCTTTTATTTTTTTATCGGTAGGCAACGCGGAGTTGAGCAGGAGCGAAAGACCGTTCACAAACTTATGCCACGCGGAAGCCCGCTCGTCATTCCTTCCGCTGATGTCTTTCTCGTTCCCTACGAAACGGATTGACGGGCAGATGTCCGAACTTACTTTTTTTGAGGGGAAGGTCTGCCATAGAAATGTAGGGCGTTCCTCTCGGTGTCCTCCAATGTTTCTCAAACACAAGAAACACCGTCGGCACGGAAATTCGCGATGCAAGAATGCCCCGTCCTCCAATCGTTCAAAGAGGCGTGTCCGTTGTTCGCCCCGACCAAAGACCGGAGCGGGATTGTTTTGACGATTTTCTGACCGCCACTCCCCTGCCCTTCGAAGCTTGCCACACCGAAAAAACGTGTTTGATTATCGGTCGGAAACTTTTGCGACAACCTCGGAGCGTTGCACACCTATTTTTGTTCGCCTTTGCATCGTCCGGCAAGGCCGACACCCCTGCTTTCACCCCATAATTTTGTTTTTTGCCGTTTTGCCTTCGCAAAAGCGAATACCGATTTGATTTTCAGCGCATTTCGTGCGAAGGCAAGTGAAGGCAAACTTCCCGACGAATTTGTAACAAACTGAAAATCAAAAACTCTCGGTGAAGGCAAAATCCTCGTTTTGCTTTCACCTGCTTTCACCATGGCGGTGCGCAAAGCGGCCTTTTTCGAGGGTGTGAAAGCAAAATTTCGCGATAACAAACTGGACAACAAGCAGTTGGGAGAGGAAATTTTATTTTGCCTTCACTTGCCTTCGCACGAAATTCACTGACATTCAACGATTTGATTCGTTTTGCGAAGGCAGTGAAGGCAAAATGCTATCCATAGGTATACGCGCGTGCGCGCGAGAGCAGGGGGTGCTGCGCGCAGACAGGAGGCAGAATGATTTACCTTTGAGGTAGAATTTTCCAACTCAGAGGTAGAACCTCCCGGCTCAAAGGCAGTTTTTTTCAACTCGCAGGTTGTCGCGCTTTTCCGCCCGAATTGCATCGTCGTCTTTTGAAGAGTTCTCCCCCGACAAATGTCCGATCTGAAAACGGCAGGCCTTCCCGATCAAGAGAGGCCTGCCGCTTCTGTGGGTCGGCTGTCAATGCGAAACGGGGGAAATCAGAAGAGTTTGAGTTGCCCCGTCAGTTCGTCCATGATGTCGTTTTCGGTTTGTGAGGGAGGCGTGGCGATGCTTTTGTCCGGATCTATGGTTTCCGGTTCGATGGTTTCATCGTCGGACACCTGCTCCTCGATTTCCGGAAATCGGGTAGGTTCGAGCTCTTCCACCTTGGCCACGTTGAGGGTGGTCACGCGTTTGCCTTTCGCCTTGAAACTTTTCACGCCGATAAACTCCTCGGCGTCGATTTCCAAGGGTTCTCGGAAATCGTCGGGGGCGGCATAGGTGACGCGGAAGCGCGGAAAGGCTTGGTCGGAGAGTGCCACGAAACGGCAATCGGGATTTTCGCCCATGAAATTGAGATGGCGCGTTTGAGCGGTGCGTTCGAGGGTGAAGCGTTTCACGTAGAGGTTGTTGTCGTTGTCGGCATCATAAAGGACGGCCGTCCAAACCTTTTCTTCCGAGAACTTCTCCACCCGCAATATGCCCGACGCCTCATAGTGGTTGTTGGGGTCGAAGTTGGTGGTGTAGAAATCTCCGTTTTCGAGCACGACCAACACCATGTCGCCGCTGTGAAACTCGCCCAAAAATGCGCCGCGTTCGTCGAAATTGAGCCGCTGCACATCGTGATCGAACCACACTTTTCGGCCGCCGAGGGTTGAAGCACCGTGGGCTTTGAGGGTAATGCGGTGTACGTCAAGGCGCGTGAGCAGATTTCCCTTTGAACCACGACCTTTCACGGCCAACTCGGCAAACGACTTGTCGAAGAAAATGCGGCGCAGCTTGGGATTGGGTTTGAGCGTGACCTTGATGACTTCGGCCTCGCCGTTGGGATTGGCCGTGAAATAGTGTACCTTGGAGCCGGGAGCACCCGTCGTCAGGTCGTACTCCCTATCTTGCGTGATGCTCGTCACGTTGAAGCGTTTCACGTAGTAGGCTCCGTCTTTGCCGTCGCGATAAACGGCATTGTAGATGGTGCGCTGATCGTTTTTCTTGAAGACGGCGATGTGGATGATTTCGGCCTTTCGCTTTTCGGCCTTCGAACGCTCGGTTTCGCCGATGTAAACCTTGTCGGACACGCGCGTCACTTTGTAGGTGCCGTCGCGATAGAAGATGATGACATTGTCGATATTGGAGCAGTTTTCGACAAACTCGTCTTTTTTCAAAGACGTCCCCATAAATCCGTCGGCGCGGTTGATGTAGAGTTTTTCGTTGGCTTCCACCACTTTTGCGGCCTCGATGGTGTCGAAAGAGCGGATTTCCGTCAATCGGGGATGTTCGGCCGCGTAGCGGTCTTTGATGAGGGTGAACCAACGGATGGCTACATCGGTGAGATGGGCGAGGTCGTGGTCGATTTCGGCAATTTCGGCTTTGATGCGCGCGATGAGTTCGTCGGCTTTGGCTTTGTTGAATTTGAGAATGCGCGCCATTTTGATTTCGAGCAGGCGGAGAAGATCGTCGCGAGTGACGGCGCGCACGAAGTCCTTTTTGAACGGTTCGAGCCGTGTGTCGATGTGCTTCAAGGCGATGTCGAGATCGGCCGCGTTTTCATAAGCCTTGTCCTTATAGATGCGTTCGTCGATGAAGATGCGTTCCAAGGAGGCAAACATCATGCTTTCCAAGAGTTCGCCGCGGCGGATTTCAAGCTCCCGGCGCAACAACTCCTTGGTGTTTTCGGCATTGGCTTTGAGCACCTCGCTCACCGTCACAAATCTCGGCGTGGCATCGTCGATGATGCAGCAGTTGGGCGATATGCTCACCTCGCAGTCGGTAAACGCATAGAGGGCATCGAGCGTTTTGTCGCTCGACACTCCGGGTGCCAAATGCACCAATATCTCCACTTGTTCGGCGGTGAAATCTTGTATTTGCCGGATTTTGATACGCCCTTTGTCGGCCGCCTTTTTAATGCTTTCGCAAAGGCTGTCGACGGTTTTTCCGAAAGGCAGTTCGGTAATGGCAATGGTTTTGCTGTCGCGCTTTTCGATTCGGGCGCGCACCTTCACGCTGCCGCCGCGAAGTCCGTCGTTATAGCGCGAAACATCGATCAGACCGCCCGTTTGGAAATCCGGATAAATCTTAAACTCCTCACCGCGAAGGTAAGCAATGGCCGCATCGCAAAGCTCACCGAAATTGTGGGGCAGGATTTTCGCACTCAGTCCGACGGCAATGCCCTCCGCTCCTTGCGCCAACAGGAGAGGGAACTTCACGGGCAGTGCGACCGGTTCTTTGTTGCGGCCGTCGTAGGAGAGTTTCCATTCGGTGGTTTTGGGATTGAAGAGCACGTCGAGCGCAAACTTCGTCAGCCGCCCTTCGATGTATCGGGGAGCGGCCGCCTCGTCGCCGGTCAGGATATTGCCCCACGACCCTTGGCAGTCAATGAGCAGATTTTGTCGTCCCATCTGCGTGAGCGCATCGACAATGGAGGCGTCGCCGTGAGGGTGAAACTTCATGGTTTCGCCGGCAATGTTGGCCACTTTGTTGTAGCGGCCGTCGTCCATGCGCTTCATCGTGTGGAGAATGCGCCGCTGCACGGGTTTCAATCCGTCGTAAAGATGCGGAACGGCACGTTCGAGAATAACGTAGGAGGCATAGTCGAGAAACCAGTTTTGGTACATTCCTTTGAGGGGATGCACACTGATGTTCTCTTCGCCGTCGGCGGCATTGGGGTCGTAGCCGGAATGCTCGGCCGGAGCGTCCGTATCGACGTCTTCCGTTTCGTGAAGTTCGCGCTGTGCGGTGAGGTCTTCGGTTTGAAATTCCGTGTCTTTCGGGTCTTTGCTCATCGTGTCTTTGTGATTTTCGCCGCGTCTTTGCGCAGGCGCGTCGGGTTGTGTTTTGCAAAAATAACGATTTCTGAGCAAATGACAGGTGTTTTGCAGAATTTCCCCCTGCCCTTTCGCTCATTTTGTGGATGTCCGCCGGTCGGATGTCGGCTTCCCACCGGTCATGTCCGAAAAGTGCTTGCGGGGCAGACATAGGCTACCGACAAGAAAGAGTTCGTGTCAAGATAAAGCTTTTGACACGAACTCTTTTGAAGCTATACTGTGCGCCCCATGGGCGTGTGAGATCAATAGTTGATTTTGATACCGGCAAAGAAACTGCGAGGAGCGGTCGGGCCATAAATGTAGGCCGAGTCGCGACCGGGACCGCGGTCGAAGTCGTCTTGGTAGGCGTTGAAGATGTTTTGAACGCCGGCATACAACTGCATGGAGTAGTATTTGTAAACGGGGATCGTGTATTGCACCTTCATGCCCAGCTCGAAGAACGAAGGCGTCTTAAACGTGCGAGGGCCATAGGTGGTGGCGGTTTGTCCTTCGCCCGTCATCATGCGGTCGGCGTGGATAATGGCGGCAGGAGCACCGTTGAATTGGGTGAGGCTGCCATCATCTTCGGTGGGGATTTCGTGGCCGGCCAACATCGAACCGGTGTAGTTTCCGGTCAGGGAGATGTCCAAACGCTTGTTGGGGCTGTAAGTGGTCACGAAGTAGGCGTAAGTATCGGGCGTGCGATACATGCGACGAGTTTTGTAGCTGTCGTCTTCGTTCCATTGCTGCTCCACGTCCCATTGGCTCTTTTGAAGTGTAACGCCACCCTGCAAACTCCACAAGTTGCGGTAGGAAAGGCGGCCTTCGAGGTTGGTGCCGTAGACCTTCGCTCCATCGGAGTTGGTGCGGGTTTTCACGATGTGTTCCGTGCCGTTGATGTCGCGTTTCGACTGTACGGAGCTGAACGCATCTTTGAGATGCGTGAAGAAGCCTTCGAGAGTGAGGTTCAGCTGCCAATTATTGCCGAGGCGCGTGTACCAGTCGGCCGATGCGCTGAAACTGTTGGAGCGTTCTTCGCGCAGGTTATCGGCATTTTCGGAGATAATGAGATCGCCGCCGGCATTGTCTACGTGGAGGTCTTCGTCAAAGAGTTGAGGAGCACGGAAGCCGGAGCTGTAATTGGCGCGGAGCACGAGATCGCGAGAGGGGTTGAAGCGGATATTGGCGCGAGGGCTGAAAATCGCTTTTTTGAGCATGGAGTGCTTGTCGAGGCGTCCGCCGATGAGGAAGCTCCATACATCGGTCTTCCATTCGTTTTGCAGAAATCCGCTCGATGTATGCACAGTTTGGCTGATGAAAGAAGGACGATAGCCGCTCTTGTCATCAAGTTGGTCGTGAGAATATTCCAATCCGGCCGTGAGTTGAGAGGGCATGAAGAGGAAACGCTCGAAATCGTAAGAGTATTGTCCGCCGCCGACATACGTCATGCCTTCGGTGTGTCCGTAGGAGATGAGGCGTTTTTGCATTTCTTCGGCCTGTTCGGGAGTCAGAGGAGCTGTTTTTGCCGATTCGATAAGATCGGAAACGAGCAGATCTCCACCACCATAGTAGCTGTTGCGATCCACCTTCATGAAAGAAGTGTAGGCGTTGAAGCGATGACGTCCGTCTTCGGATACCTGTGAGTAGTTGAGGCTTCCGCTGAGGTTGTTGTGGCGGAGTTGTTCGGCGATGTGTGCGTTGTGGGGTTCGTTTTTGAGGAGATCGCCTCCGCGACGATATTCACCGGTGCTGTGGAGTTCTCCCGTGAGGCGCGAATAGTCGGAGAATTTGGCGAAAGCGCGCATTCCCACGGTGCGGCCTTGGAGCACGGGGGTTTCGGTGTAGCCGTCGTTGTCGTGGTCGTAGCCGGAGCGATGACGGTTTTGTCCGAAAATGGTGAAGCCGAGGCGATTGTTGTCGCTGACGTAGGTGGCGTTGAGGTTGGTTGTGTTTTCAAAAGATTTCATGCCGTTGAAACCACGGATTTGATGAGAGAAACCGCCGGAGGGGGCAATGGGCTCTTTGGTGATGATGTTGATCACACCGGCAATGGCAGAACTTCCGAACAAAGCCGAACCGCCGCCGCGCATCACTTCGACGCGCTCAACCATGTTGGTCGGGATTTGCTCCAAGCCATAGACTCCGGCCAACGGACTGAACACGGGGCGAGAGTCGATGAGGATTTGGCTGTAAGGACCTTCAAGGCCATTGATGCGCACCTGACTGAAACCGCAGTTTTGGCAGTTGCTCTCGACGCGCACACCGGGTTGGAATTTGAGAGCCTGCGAGAGGTCTGTGCTTTGTGTGCGTTCAAAAATCTTTGTGTCGATCACATTGACGAGCGAGGGAGCCAATCGGCGTTTGGTGGCGTTTCGCGTAGCGGAAACCACGACATCTCCGAGTTGGACATCTTCGGAATCCAATTCAAAGTTGGCCACCACCGTGGAATTGGCTTTGGCTTCGATCTTGCGTGTGGCTGTGGTGTAGCCCATGGCCTTGGCTTCGATGGTGTGACTGCCTACGGCGGCGTCTTTCAAGAAGAAGTGGCCGGAGGCATCGGTCACGGCGGTTTGCTTCGTTTCGACGAGTGTCACCACCGCGCCCACAAGATATTGTTTTGTCGTGGCGTCCATGACGTGGCCGATGATGTTGGCCTCGGTTTCTTTTTTGGTGTTGTGATGGTTGCCTGCCACCGCCCAAATTCCGGTGCAGAACAATAGTAGAAGAGGTAATAATTTTTTCATTGAAATGAGATTAGTGAATAACTAATTGATGCGAACAACGGTCGTTCTTCGCTTTTCGGGTGCAAAGTTACGCCCTTGTTCGACGTTAGGCAATACCTATAATGAGGGATTTTCCGACTATTTTTCCATCTTCAAATATCTGTTTGCTCATTGCAGATACCAAAATACGAAAGTCACCTCTTCCGTAGAATGGGAGAGGCGACTTTCGGTTTGTTTCAAAGCGATGAACTGCGCAGTTTAGTCAGCCAGTTTAGCTTTGATAAATTCGCGATTGAGGCGTGCGATGTTGGCGATGCTCTCGTTTTTGGGGCATACGGCTTCGCAGGCTCGGGTGTTGGTGCAGTTTCCAAATCCGAGTTCGTCCATTTTGGCCACCATGGCTTTGGCACGCTTTGCGCCTTCCACGCGTCCTTGCGGAAGGAGGGCGAATTGCGACACTTTCGACGAAACGAAGAGCATGGCCGATCCGTTTTTGCAGGCCGCCACACAAGCTCCGCATCCGATGCAGGTTGCGCAGTCCATGGCTTCGTCGGCTTCGGCTTTACCGATGAGGATGGCGTTGGCGTCTTGTGCCTGTCCGGTGCGGATGGTGGTGTATCCGCCGGCTGCCTGAATTTTGTCGAATGCCGTGCGATCCACCATGCAGTCTTTGATCACGGGGAAAGCGGCCGATCTCCAAGGTTCGACGGTGATGACGTCGCCGTCTTTGAAGCGACGCATGTAGAGCTGGCAGGTGGTGGCTCCCGTTCCAGTTTTGCCGTGGGGCGTTCCGTTGATGTAGAGCGAACACATGCCGCAGATGCCCTCGCGGCAGTCGTGGTCGAACACAAAAGGCTCTTTGCCATCGTTGATGAGCTCTTCGTTGAGAATGTCGAGCATTTCGAGGAAGCTGGTGTCATCGGGGATGTTTTTCATTTCGCGTTGTTCGAAATGACCGGCATCCTTGGGTCCGTTCTGCTTCCAATATTTTACGGTGAAAGATATATTCTTTGCCATTGTTTTTTAGTGTTTGGGAGGAAACGTTGTTTCGGAAGCTGCTCCTTTTCCCCATTGTGGGGAGTGTGTTGCGGAGCAGTTGTTCCGAATGACGAAACAACGAATGCCGGTTTTACGATTTGTAATTACGCGTTTGCACCTTGATCGTTTCGTAGTTGAGCGGCTCTTTGGAGAGCACGGGAGCAACTTCGTCGCTACCTTGATACTCCCAGCAGCCCACGTAGAAGAAGTTGGCGTCGTCGCGTTTGGCTTCGCCCTCTTCGGTTTGGTGTTCTTCGCGGAAGTGTCCTCCGCACGATTCTTCCCGGTGCAAGGCATCGTTGGCCATCAGCTCACCCATCAGGATGAAGTCTTCGAGTCGGAGTGCCTTTTCGAGTTCGACATTTACGCCGTCTTGCGTGCCGGGAATGCGGAGATCCTTGTAGAAAGTCTTGCGGATTTCTTTGAGCAACTGCAAGCCTTTTTCAAGCCCTTCTTTGGTGCGTCCCATGCCGACGTATTCCCACATGATGTGTCCCAGTTCTTTGTGTATGCTGTCCACGGAACGTGTTCCGCCGATGTCGAAAAGACGCTTGATGCGGTCTTTGACGGCTTTTTCGGCGGCTTCAAATTCCGGCAGATCGGTGGAGAAGCGGGGCACGGTGATTTGGTCGGCGAGGTAGTTTTGAATGGTGTAGGGCAAAACGAAGTAACCATCTGCCAATCCTTGCATGAGTGCCGATGCACCGAGGCGGTTGGCGCCGTGGTCGGAGAAGTTACATTCGCCAATGGCAAAAAGACCGTTGATGGTGGTCATGAGTTCGTAGTCCACCCAGATGCCGCCCATGGTGTAGTGAATGGCGGGGAAAATCTGCATCGGGGTTTCGTAGGGGCTTTCGTCGGTGATTTCCTCATACATGTCGAAGAGGTTTCCGTAGCGCGCTTCAATTTCTTTGCGCCCGAAGTCTTTGATGGCTTGCGAGAAATCAAGGAACACGGCCAAGCCGGTGTTGTTCACGCCGTAGCCCTTGTCGCAGCGTTCTTTGGCGGCACGCGAGGCCACATCGCGGGGCACGAGGTTTCCGAAAGCCGGATAGCGGCGTTCGAGATAGTAGTCGCGGTCTTCTTCGGGGATGTCCTTACCTTGCAAACGTCCTTCCTGACAGGCCTTGGCGTCTTCGAGCTTCTTGGGCACCCAGATGCGACCGTCGTTGCGGAGCGACTCGGACATGAGCGTGAGTTTCGATTGCTTGTCGCCGTGTACGGGGATGCAAGTGGGGTGGATTTGCACATAGGAGGGGTTGGCAAAGAGTGCCCCTTTGCGATAGCAGGCAATGGCGGCCGAAGCGTTGCACCCCATGGCGTTGGTGGAAAGGAAGTAGGTATTTCCGTAGCCGCCGGTTCCGATCACCACGGCGTGTGCCGAGAAGCGTTCGACAGCACCGGTCACGAGGTTGCGGGCGATGATACCGCGAGCGCGTCCGTCGATGATCACGACGTCGAGCATTTCGTAGCGCGTGTAGAGTTCAACCGTTCCGGCGTTCACTTGGCACATGAGCGAAGAGTAGGCTCCGAGAAGGAGCTGCTGGCCGGTTTGGCCTTTGGCATAGAAGGTGCGGCTCACCTGCGCTCCTCCAAACGAGCGGTTGGCAAGCATGCCGCCGTACTCGCGGGCAAAGGGCACGCCTTGCGCCACGCATTGGTCGATGATGGCGTTGCTCACCTCGGCCAAGCGGTAGACGTTGGCTTCACGAGCGCGATAGTCGCCGCCCTTGACCGTGTCGTAGAAGAGGCGATACACGGAGTCGCCGTCGTTCTGATAGTTTTTAGCTGCATTGATACCGCCTTGTGCCGCAATCGAGTGTGCACGGCGGGGAGAATCTTGGATGCAGAAGTTCTTTACTTTGAAGCCCATTTCGCCAAGCGATGCCGCTGCGCTCGCACCGGCCAAGCCCGTTCCCACGACGATGACGTCGAGTTTGCGCTTGTTTTTGGGGTTCACCAGTTTTTGGTGTGCCTTATAGTTCGTCCACTTTTCGGCGATGGGGCCTTCGGGTATTCTGGAATTTATGGTAGCCATGATGGTTGGTTCGGATGAAAGGGGTGAAACTTCTTAATTTGCGCAGCAGGCACCGGCGGCACTGCAAGCTTGTCCGCAGAAAAGGGCGGCCAGTTGAAACTTGATGACAACGGCGGCAAACATGCCCATGATAATGGTGGAGTAGACAAGACTGATGACTTGAAGTCGTTCCAACCAGATTTTACCACTTGCCCCCAGCGTGTGGAACGCGCTCCAAAGGCCGTGGTTGAGGTGAAACCAAATGGCAGCGAGCCAAATGAGATAAAGCACGGAATAAACGGGGCAGGAGAACGTGCGTTCGATCCAATAGTAGCCGTCGGTGGCGTAGAGTTCGGCCGTTCCGCCCACGTGCATCAGCTCGACCAGCATCATCTTTGCCCAAAAGTTGTAGAGGTGCAAAGCCATGCCGAGAATGATGATGACTCCGAGCACAAACATGTTTTGAGAAGCCCATTCCACCTTTTCGGGGCGGTCGGTCACGGCATATTTGCTATTGCCGCGGGCTTTCTTGTTTTGAAGCGTGAGGATGAGGGCGTAAACGAAGTGAATCACGACGAGCGCACCCAATCCTGCGGTGGCGGCCACGGCATACCAGTTGGCGCCCAACATTTCGCAGATCATGTTGTAGCCTTCGCGAGAGAAGAGGGCAACAAGGTTCATGCAGCCGTGGAACGTGAGGAAGAGAATCAGCGCAATGCCGCTCACGGACATGATCACTTTTCTTCCGATCGATGAATTAGTTAACCACATAATAGATTGAGGAATTTAAATTGTTGATATTGTGTTTTGTTTTTTTACTCTTTTCGGCGTCGTGAAATCTCCTCATTTGTAAGGAGCAGTTTACCTCTGCAAATTTAGACGATTTCCTGCAAATTACAAAAAAAAACAGATAAAAAGCACCGATTTTCAAGCGGGCTCCCGCTCGCATTTGAAGCAGAAGCGGATTTTGTGCTCAAAGTCATGCTTTTTGTGCGATTTTCCGTGTTCCACTTTGTCCTTATCGCCTCTTTTTGTGTCGCTTGCGATAAAACGAGAAGGAAAATATCCGGCCGACGAAAATTACGCGAAAAAGCCGTTTTCCGGGGTTTTCACCATGGCGTTTCCGCGACGGAAGGGCGTAGTTTCCGTCCTGTTGGAATTAGTGTTTTTTCAGTATTTCTTTCTTCCCACCCGAAAGACATGCAACATGCCCTGCGACGGCGTCGGGCAAAAAAAGTATGGAGGCAGCGCGAACGGAATGGGAGATAGGAATTTCTACCTCTGAGCCTGTTTGTTTTACATGGGAGGCAGAGAAATCTTGCCGCTCCCAAGTCGCCATGCTCCCCTCCTCTCGCGTACGCGCGCGTTTCCCCTTTACATCGTTTTTTGCTTCCGCTGCCTTCACTTTTGAGGCTATAACAATGAAAATCAATCACTTTT
>NZ_RQYI01000012.1 GCF_003859795.1 Alloprevotella sp. OH1205_COT-284
AAAATCACGGGATTTTCCAAACAAAATTGTCCAATCCGAGAAAAAGAACGGATTGGACAATTTTATAAGAGGATTTTGCAGAGGTCTCAAATCTTAATCTTTGGCATGTTTTTTTGATAAACCCTTCGTTTTTCATGACAGAAAACAAATCTCTCCCGAAGTCACCCTGTTTCAAACTACGATTTCCCCACTTTCCGGTCGTTGAAAACGGCCGGCGGCCGTCGATCGCCATTGCAAAGTTTGACGAATACAACATGGAGCTAAAAAAAACTGCCTCGCAGGTAGGAATTTCTTCCTCCAATGCCGTGACGTCCGCCTCTCTGCCAAAACGAAAATCGACCTTCTGCCCTCACGCGCGCGCGTGCGCATTCCCTTTATTGAAGTTTTTAGTTTCACTGCCTTCGCAAAACCTCATAACCGGCTGACTTCATGATGTTTATCTGTGAAGGCAAGTGAAGGCAAAACAAAAACGGAGTTTGCAATCCGCTGGAAAACAACGCATTGCGTCGATTTTTTGCCTTCACCACCCCCGAAAAGTGCATTTCTCGCAGGGAAGAGGCGGAAGGAGGTGAAGGCAAACCCCTTGTTTTGCCTTCACCGTAGTAATGATGATTTTCAGATAGTTGCATTTCCTGAAAAATGTTTGCCTCCGCTTTGCCTTCGCAAACAAGTCGCTGCTATTCAAGACGTTGACTCATTTTGCGGAGGCAAAAACGCAAAAACAACATTTTCGGGGTATATGATGCACAAAAACGGCGGTTTCATCGACACGTGCCTTTTCCCGACGGAGACGGCACGCATTCGTTCGATGAAAGCGGCCAGTTTTTGCTGTCGAGGGTTCTTTTTCGACCGAAAACAAGTTTTTTCAACATTTCTTTGCGAAAAATTTGGTCGTACCGTTGATAATGAGTAAATTTGCAGCGATATGAGTGAGGGGCTTGCAACAGGCTTCTCACTTCGTTTTTAAGACGCCGGGCAAAGACTTGCGTCTGACAACCACACTCGCAAACCCAAAATACAACAAAAAACGACACGCTGAATGATCAGTAAAGAAGTGGTTCAACAACTTGTCGACCGTTGGCTCGAAGGCAAAGACTATTTTCTGGCCGACCTTGCCATCAGTGCCGACGACCGCATCCTCGTGGAAATCGACCATGAAGAAGGCGTATGGATCGAAGACTGCGTTGCGCTCTCGCGCTTTATCGAAGACGGTCTTGATCGTGATGCCGCCGACTTTGAACTTGAAGTAGGCTCGGCCGGCATCGGACAACCTTTCAAAGTGCTCCGACAATACGAAATCCACATCGGCGACGATGTCGAAGTGCTCATCGCCGACGGACGAAAACTCATCGGACGTCTTGACAGTGCCGACGCCGACACCATCGCCGTCGTTACTCTCGAAAAAGTGAAAGCTCCCGGCGAAAAACGACCGCACATCCAAGAAGTGCGCACGGAAATCCCGATGAGCCAAGTGAAGTGGACGAAGCTCCACATCGACTTCAAATAAAAAAGAAACGCCACACACCTGTCGCATCCGTCCGACAAACAAGACGGAACACCTTGCGATCGGTCGGTGTACGCATCGGCGTGGCGGCCCCCGCATCGAAAAATAAAGAATACAACCTCATAATGGCCAAAAAGCAAACCGAAACCATTAGTCTCATTGACACCTTCTCGGAGTTCAATGACACAAAAAAAATCGACAACACGACCCTTCTCGGAGTCCTCGAAGAGAGCTTTCGCAGTGTCATCGCCAAAATCTTCGGCTCCGACGAAAACTTCACCGTCGTAGTCAATCCCGAAAAAGGCGACTTCGAAATCACGCGCAGCCGCGAAATCGTGGCCGACGGCGAAGTGGAAGACGAAAACAAACAAATCGCCCTCTCGGAGGCACAAAAAATCGAACCGGACTTCGAGGTGGGCGAAGAAGTGTCCGAACACATCGAATTTGCCAGTTTCGGACGAAGAGCCATTCTCACCCTGCGCCAAACCTTGGCCAGCAAAATTCTCGAACTCGAACACGACTCCCTCTACAACAAATACAAAGACCGCGAGGGCGAAATCGTTTCGGCCGAAGTCTATCAGACTTGGAAAAACGAAACCTTGCTCGTAGACGACGAGAAAAACGACCTGCTGCTGCCCAAATCGCAACAAATTCCGCGCGATTTCTATCACAAGGGCGAACATGTGCGCGCCGTCATCGACCGCGTAGACAACGCCAACGGAAACCCCAAAATCTATCTGTCGCGCACCAGCCCCATGTTCCTGCGCCGTTTGCTTGAACAGGAAATCCCCGAAATCGCCGACGGAGTCATTATCCTCCGCGGAGTGGCTCGCATTCCCGGCGAGAGAGCCAAAATTTCGGTCGAAAGCTACGACTCCAATATCGACCCCGTCGGTGCATGCGTGGGCGTGAAAGGAACGCGCATCCACAGCATCGTGCGCGAACTGAAAAACGAAAACATCGACGTCGTACAATACTCCTCAAACGCCATGCTCTACATCCAGCGCGCACTCAATCCGGCACGCGTGAGCAACATCGTACTCAACGAAGAGGAGAAAAAAGCCGAAGTATTCCTCCAACCCGATCAGGTCAGTTTGGCCATCGGAAAGGGCGGACAAAACATCAAACTCGCCTCCATGCTCACGGGCTACACCATCGATGTGTTCCGTGAAGTCGAGGGCGAACAAGACGTGGAAGACATCTATCTCGACGAGTTCTCCGACGAAATCGACCAATGGGTCATCGATGCCGTCAAAGCCATGGGACTCCGCACTGCACGCGAAGTGCTCAATGCACCTCGCGACATGATTGTCGAGAAGGCCGATCTCGAAGAAGACACCGTCGACCACATGCTTGGCGTATTGCGCGCCGAGTTTGAGGAGGGCGAGAGCTGACAGCATGTTTTGCCGACGAAAAACATCGTCGGCAAAGCTGCGTTTTAACAAGTTACGCGTTCCACCTCAATTTCACTCACTCCAAGAACATGAGATTAAGCAAAGCCATAAAAGAATTCAACGTCAGCCTCCAACGCGTGGTAGACACCCTCAAAGAGCAAGGCCACGAAGTCGAAGCCAACCTCAATTCCAAAATCAACGACGAGCAATACGAGTTGCTGAAAAAACTCTTTGCCGCCGACAAGGATCAGCGCACCGAAGCCGAAAAGCTCTTCAACCACCGACGCGAAGAAAAACGTGCGGAGCGGGAAGAAGAACGTGCCGAACGCGAAGCGGCCAAAGCCGCCGCACAAGAGGAAGACGACCGCCAAAGCGAAACGAAGACCGAGAGCGAGGCGAAACCAAAAGTTGCCGACGAACAAATGGAAAAACAAGAGCCGAAGAGCGAAGAAACCATAAAGGCCGAGGTGCCCGAAGAACTCCGCCCGTCGCTCCGCACCGTCGGACACATCGACCTCGAAGCACAAAAGGCACCCAAGGCCGCATCCAAAACCAAAAACCAAAAACAAGAAACGAAGACCGAAGTGAAAGCCGAAGCACCGAAAGAGGCGGAAAAGGCGGAAGCGAAGGAGGAAACGGAAACTGTTTCGAACACAAGTGATTCGAGTGCGGAAAAGAACTCGGTGGAAGCACGTGCAGCAGCCTTGGGAAGCGAAGACGAAGACGGCGTTTACAAACTCAACACCGAACCTCAACTTGCAGGACCCAAAGTGTTGGGAACGATCGATCTCAGTTCGATCAACCAAACCACACGCCCAAAAAAGAAAAGCAAAGAAGAACGCAAAAAGGAGCGCGACGAAAAACGTGCCTCCGGCACTGCCGACAAGAAAAAACGCAGTCGCATCGGCACGGAACGGGTGGACGTGACGGCCGAAGCCAAGAAAAACAACACTGCCGGCAGCGGAAATGCCAACAAAAACAACAAGGCCAACCGCAACGCCAACCAAAACCAAGGCAAAGGCAAAAAAGGCAAACACACACCGCCCGCAGCACCTTCGGACGAAGACGTGGCCAAACAAGTGAAAGAAACCTTGGCGCGCTTGCAAGCCAAAGGCGTGGGCAAGGGCAAAGGCTCGAAATACCGCAAGGAAAAACGCGATGCCGCACGCGAGCGTCAAGAGGAAGAACTCATGAAGCTCGACGCCGAAAGCAGCGTGTTGAAGCTCACAGAATTTGTGACGGCCAACGAGTTGGCCACGATGATGGACGTGCCCGTCAACAAAGTCATCGGAACATGCATGAGCATCGGCATCATGGTGTCTATCAACCAACGCCTCGATCAAGAAACAATCGAAATGGTGGCTTCGGAATTTGGTTTTTCCACCGAATTTGTTTCGGCCGAAGTGCAGGAGGCGATCATCGAAGAGGTCGACAACGAAGAAGATCTTCGCGAACGTGCCCCAATCGTGACCGTCATGGGACACGTAGACCATGGTAAGACTTCTCTTCTCGACCACATCCGCAACGCCAACGTCATTGCCGGAGAGGCCGGAGGTATCACCCAACACATCGGAGCTTACAACGTGCGCTTGAAAAACGGAAGAGAAATCACGTTCCTCGACACTCCCGGTCACGAAGCCTTTACGGCCATGCGTGCCCGCGGTGCACAAGTCACCGACATTGCCATTATCATCATTGCCGCCGACGACAACGTGATGCCCCAAACCAAAGAGGCCATCAACCATGCCGTGGCCGCAGGAGTGCCCATCGTTTTCGCCATCAACAAGGTCGACAAACCTGCCGCCAACCCCGATGCCATCAAAACCACCCTTGCCTCAATGAACTTCCTCGTCGAGGAATGGGGCGGAAAATATCAGTCGCAAGACATTTCGGCCAAGTCGGGACTCGGCGTCTACGAGTTGCTTGAAAAAGTATTGCTCGAAGCCGACATGCTCGAACTCAAAGCCAACCCCAACCGTCGTGCAGTCGGCACCATCATCGAGAGTTCGCTCGACAAAGGACGCGGTTATGTTTCAACGGTATTGGTGTCCAACGGAACGCTGCACCAAGGCGACATCCTCGTGGCCGGCACAAACTTCGGCCGCGTGAAGGCTCTCTTCAACGAACGCGGACAGCGTGTTGAAAAGGTGGCACCCTCGCATGCCGCCACCATTCTCGGTTTCAACGGAGCGCCGCAAGCCGGCGACCAATTCAATGTGATGGAAACCGAGCAGGAAGCACGCGAAATTGCCAACAAACGCCTGCAACTCCAACGCGAGCAAAACTTGCGAACCTCCAAAATGCTCACCCTCGACGAAATCGGACGCCGTCTGCAATTGGGCGACTACCAAGAGCTCAATATCGTTGTCAAGGGCGACGTGGACGGATCCGTACAGGCACTCAGCGACTCGTTCATCAAACTCTCGACCGAAACGATTGCCATCAATGTCATCCACAAAGGCGTGGGACAAATCTCGGAAAACGACGTCACTCTTGCCGCAGCATCAAAGGCTGTCATCATCGGTTTCCAAGTCAGACCTTCGGCAGGTGCAAGAAAACTTGCGGAAAAAGAGGGTGTGGACATCCGCCAATACTCCATCATCTACGATGCTATCGAAGAAGTCAAGGAGGCCATGGAGGGCATGCTCAAACCGATCGTCAAGGAAGAAATCACGGCCATGGTCGAAGTCCGTCAGGTGTTCCACATTTCCAAGGTGGGCTACATCGCCGGTGCCTATGTCGTAGACGGAAAAGTGTCGCGCCAAAACAAAGCACGCCTCATCCGCGACGGAGTGGTGGTGTTCACCGGAGAAATCGCCGCACTCAAACGCTTCAAGGATGATGTGAAAGAAGTGACGACCAACTTCGAATGCGGTATCTCGCTCCAAGGTTGCAACGACATCAAGGAGGGCGACGTGATCGAAACTTTCCAAGAAATCGAAGTGAAGCAAAAGCTCAATACTTAAACTGTGACACGACGAACCTCTCGTTCGTGTATAGTGCAAAAAAACAGCACCCATATCCTTGTGGTATAGGTGCTGTTTTTTATATCTGTGTGAGGAAATGGGTTTCGAGTTTCATCGCACGGCAAGACACTGTGGCAGTGTCCGAAAGACGGTGCCCGATAAAGTTTTCAGACAACAAAAACTTTATCGGACACCAATAGTAGAGGCGTTAACCGGCTTCAACTGCGACTTACCTGCAAACCTTTGTGAGAAAGTTTCATCTCGACAAAGCGAGAAGTGGGGGTGAGCGGAGATTCGTTGAGGAGAGTCTTGATACGTGCGGCGGCTTCGGGATCTTTGGCCACCATGTAGAGGTAGCCGCCCCCGCCCGCACCGGGAAGTTTGTAGCCGATACAGAGGTCGTCGATGCGGCGGCACAATTCGGCAACGGCAGGTGGCTCGGTGCCGGAATCGAGAGTTTTGTTTTGCTGCCAAGTTTTTCTGACAAGACGGCCGTACATGTCGAGGTCGCCGCGCTGCAAAGCGTCAAACATGTTGAGGGCGTGTTGCTTCATCTCGTCGAGCAGTTCCAGGTGCGTGGTGTTGTTGAGGAACATGCCACGCACGATTTCCGCCAAAATATGTTTCGCCGTTCGGGTGATGCCGGTGTAGTAGAGCAGATGACATGGGCGATATTCGGGGGAGGTAAAGAGGGTGTCTGGCAACCAGCGCGCCACGGGGCTTTGGTCGAAGCCGGAGGAGGTTTGAAGGAGTTTCACGCCGTGGAGCACGCCGCCGAACTGATCTTGCCAACCGCCGCCCGTGGTGAGCAGTTGTTCGAGAATGAGCGTTCTATTGCCTATCGTGGTCTTGTCCCAACCCAATCCGCAGAAATCGGAGAGTGCTCCCAACACGGTGGCGGCAAGGATGCTGCTTGTGCCCAGTCCCGAACCGGCGGGTATGGCGGCGAGCAGGGTGATTTCGATGCCACTGCCGAAAGCGGCGAGGCAATCGCGCAGAGTGGGGTGGGACTCCGTGGAAAACTGCGGTAGGAAGCCGCAAAGGGCGAGGGCGGCTTTGGGAATGGAGAAAGGAGAACCTACTTTGTTGAATTGCTGCAATTCCTCGAAGGTTTCGATCACTTCCAACGCACCGAGGTCGATGCTGCGACAGGTGATGTTGAGCATTTTCGAGGGTTTGACGTAGACTTGAAGCGGTTGCTGCCCGTTGAGCTCGATGGCGAGGTTCACCACATTCCCGCCGGCGTTGAGGCAATAGGGGGGCGTGTCTGTCCAACCTCCGGCCACGTCGATGCGAACGGCCGAACGTCCCCAAACGATTTGATCCTGACAGATGTCGAGATGCGGGGTTTGAAGGCTGTGGTGTGCGGAGGCGGTCAAACCGGTTTGCAGGAGTGAAAAAGCCCGTTGTTCCTCGGCTGTGCCGTCTTCTCCCCGAAGCACCTGCATGCGGGAGCGAAACATGGCGTCGCGTATTTGGTGGAGGAGCGCGACGTCTTCGCCCACGGGAGGCGGGAGTTCGATGTTGTTTTCAACAAATTTTTGAGCTGTGTCGTTGAGGTTGATCTGATAGAATACGCTCTTGCAATGATTTGTTGAAATCTGTATGAGGTTTTGTTTGCGGTAGGCGCGGCGTTGCTCTTCCTGTCGCAACAGGTTGGCTTCGGCGGCAATGCCGTCGGCACTGAGGCGTTTTTTGCTGCGCCACAGACCGGAGAGGTCTTCGAGAGGGCGGTCGGCCAGCATCCATGTCAGAAGTCGGTGCAGCTCGTCGGTGTCTTCGCATACGGGAAACAGAAGCGCGCTTTGAAGGTCGTCCGTGACGACTAAGTCCGAGGACGAAACGCCATGGGCTTCCAACCATTCGGGCATCGGGTGTCCGAGAAAATGAGTGGAGGGAGAAGTGACATCTCCTCTGAAAGCATCTTTGAAACCATAAGGGCGCAATACGTATTGGTGGGTGCCGTAGGGCAGAATGTCCACGCATTGCCCGGCTTTCAGGGTGAGCTTCCAGTTGTTTTCGGGCACGCCTGTTATGGCGTGACAGTTGGCAATCTTCCAGCCGGAAGAGATGTGGGAGTTTTCTATCCAGAGATGATTGTTGTCGGCCGTGAGGGAGATGTCTATCTTGGCGTTTTGGGTGAACATCGCGGGATGTTTCTTCACGTCTTTTTGAATGATGAGCCGCTGATCTTTCACCACGTTTTGAAGCGAGGCCGTGGAAGAGATGATTTCGGGAGTGGTGCCGAAGTGGTAGAACTCTCCGCCCGGCAGCGGCAGAATGGCCACCGAGAGGGTAGCGGTTTCGGCGTCGTGCCGTGTGGGGTGGGTGCCGAGAGAACAGCCGAATTCGGAATAGAGATCGTAGGGCGTGCGCCGGCCTTGCGGGTCGAGAGAGTGGCGACGGAGAATATCGACGGCTCTGTCGCTGAGTAACCAAATACCGATGTCCATCAGCGAGAGGTGAGTGGCGGTGAGTTCGGCAAGTTGCTCTATGCTCGGTTTTTGGAGCATGAAGGCCAAGCGTTCCGGACTGTTTCTATTCATCAGAAACACACCGTGGTTTTTGGCCAAAGACGGCTCTGCCCACAGCCCATAGCACACAACATCGGCTTGGGGAATGGCTTGTAGCGGCTCGGTCGAACGGATATAAACATCGCCGCTCGCGATGAGGGTGTGCAGCGAGTCGGGAGCTTGGTTCATGATCTTTTCATAAAGCGGCAATTGAAGATCAAGCAGGGTCTGATCGAGTTTCTGTCCTCTTGCCCAACGAAAAACGGGGATGGGCAACAAAACTTTTCCGCAAGAGGCATAGGCCGGCAGTCGGCGACTTTGTCCGCCGGCGTGTAAGAGTATCCTCTTCTCGCGGCCGAGCCATTGGAAGAAATCTTTTTCTTCGTCGGCTTTGAAGGCTTCGTCGAGCAACCATGTCGTGCCGCCGCCGCTTCCCAGCTTTTGGCCGACGGGGTCAGAAGTGCAGAAAAACTCATCGCGCGACAGACCGCTGATGTCGTGAAAATAATCGACAACGTTTGGAGGGAGAGATAGCAATTTTTGCATCATAGAGTCGTCTTTTTTGAATATGGCTACAAATTTATGTCTTTTTTGTAAAAGAGGCAAATTGTAGAGTTCTTATGAGAAGGGTGCATGTATTTTCATGGAGAAACGGGAAACGGAAAACGGTGCGTTTTTGGGAAAATCGAATATAAAAACGGTTGGGCAATCTGTTTTTTCACAGACTGCCCAACCGAGCCTATGAAAATAGGCTTAGAACTCTTTTACCAATTTGGGATCATAGTGAAATTCCACGAAATAGTGTGCCACTTCGGTGTCATCTTTCTGCAAGCTGATTTTCACCTTGTAGACATCGGCCGTGTTCACCTTTTCGTCCGAAATTAAATAGTGTACGGACAAGAATTGAGGGAAAGAAAGATTGTCGCCGATAGTGAAATCTTTGGTGGTTTGGGAGAAATCTTCGGAGGGGGAGCACAATCCTTCCGCGCATACTTCGGAAATGCCGCATTGCGCATCGTCGAGGTGGTCGAGCTTGGTGATGACGAGGCGGTAGCGTCCGTTTCCATGCACCTTGCCCGGATGCGGCACAAGTGCCGGCGTTTCTACCTGAGTTTGACCGAAACGTATCGCTTTTTCCGTCACTAAGGTTTCGCCATTGTAAAGCGATTGCGGATTTTCGCCCGTCGTCGAAAACCAAATGTTGTCATCTTTTTCCACTTCGGGTTTTACGGGAGGCTCCGGCGTTTCGGGAGTGTCTTCCAATATGCCTTTCCCAAGCGGACAAATGGCGGCTTCGAGCACTTCGCCCGAAACGCGATCGACCACAAAAGCCACGACCTTGGCATTGGCGGCCGCTGCCACGTTTGAAGGTATCGCCACACGGTGTTGCAGCGTCAAAGACTTTTCCGAGGAGGGAGTGAGCATCTCTCCCGACAGCCCGTTGAGCGCATCTCTGAACACGTTGTGATGAAAATAGTCTTGTCGCACTCCGCCGAGCGTGTATTGTGAGGCTCGTATGTCTTCCACCACCCAAAGCTGTAACGCTGCCGAATGCCATTTCGAACTGCGTCGCTGAATTTCGGTACGGATCTCAATCTGACCGTTTTTTATTTCTGCTTTCAGGTCGATGCGATAGTTTGCAGGAGTATGTACGGCGTGTAGAAGCGCACTTTCCCAAGCGGCTCGTTGCGTGAGATAGCGTTTTTCGCCATCAATCTTCTTGCGATTAAACGAAACGTGCGGAGCACTTTGGGGAATTTGAAGAGCCTTGGCGTAGTGGTCGGCATTCTTCGTTGCCAGCGCAGGGAGCGTTTGTCCCGACCGGGGGGCGTGCATACTGACGATGATGGCGTGTGGAGAGAGATTTTTGGCAATGCGTTGCAGTTCGGCAGCGGCTTCGGGGCAGTTGATGCAACGTTGCCCCGTAAACTCTTCCACCAAAATATGCGTGCGATCGGCCGAAGGAAGTTCCGTAAACGGTTCTTCCTCCCAACCTCCCGAAGTGTTGCAGGCAGCAAAGAGCAAAAGGGCTGAAAAGAAAAGGTTGAAAATTTTCATATGTGAGAGATCAAAGTTGAGTCTGACAAGATTTCATCTGTTTTTTTGAAAACAATAATCTTCCCGTCGGAAATTTAATGTAATCATTTTCAGAAGTATATTTGTCAGAGGTGATAATATCTCAATGTCAGAAATTTAGTGTGTAAGAAAGGTAAGCCCCTTCGGTGGCGGGCATGAGACGACATACTCCGCCGGAGCAATTGATGCCCTCGCGTGTTTTGCCTACTCCCAATTGCAGGCGGTGGGCTTTGTAAGTGCCTGCCACGGACAGCATGGGGTAGTGGCGGTTGCTCCGGCTGCTGTTCCATTGATCGGACACGGAAAACACCAAATAGGGTGCCACGGACAATTCCGCCATGCCATACAGCCAGTTGCCGTCTGCTTGTTTCGAGTGGAGATATTGGAGTTCGGTGCGCAGCGTGATTTTCTTGTTCAAGCGATGTTTGCCGTCATACACGAAAATATGGCTCTTCACGTGGTTTCCGTTGTCGGCATGCCCTTCAATGGCGCGCTGGTTGTAGTCCTGATGAGAATAGAGCGCGGTGAAAGAATAGGAGGCTGAAATCTTTTTGCTCACTTCAAACGTGAAGTCGTGAAACAGTTTTTCGCCGTGTCCGAAGTACGACGGTCTTCTGCCGTGGGTGTAAGCCTCTTGGCTTGTCGTTGCACGGTCGAGTGCATTTACGTAGGCCGCCGAGACTTTGAGCCGTGCACCATATCGACCGCCGAGAGCAGTCCCTCTTTTGAGTAAATATCGTCCTTCGGCCTGCCAAGCCCATTCGCTTTGCGGTTGTGTGGCATAGGGGTGCAAGGCAGCCAATGTGTATGATTGTTCCGGAGCAAAAGGAGGGAGGTGGTTGATGCGCTGGTCATTGCCCGTTTCCGTACGCAGGGAGTGGTTGTCGAAGTTGTCGGATCGTCTTGCACCCAGCATCACTCCCCAACCTCTGTCTGCATACGAAAAGGTCAGCATTTGCACCTGTCCGCTGCGCAGCGTGTAGAAATTTGCGGCGTTGGGATTTGCGGTTTTTGTGGCATGCTCGAAATAAACATCCGCTTTTCCGCCCGTGTATCCCAATCGTGCTGCCCATATTCCATGATTTTCCGGTTGCCGGAAGCGTTTTAACACACCGTTTTCAAATCGTTTAATCGGGGTTTGCTCCTCGTGCCAACCCACCATTGTCGCGCCCAAACTGAATTGTTGTCCGGACATTTCAAAACGATATTCGGCATCGGTCGCTCCGACGTATCCGCGTTGCGATTGAAAGATTTTTCCGTTGCGGTCGAAGTGCAAACGCTGTTGTCCGGCTAAACCTTTGAGTGTCAACCCTCGAAAGGGCATAATCACGATGCGACCGCCTCTCACGGCATTGTCGATGCCGAGCGCGCGGTCTTCGTAGGCTCTGAAAGCTATGCCGCTTCCCAATTGCTCATAGAAATCTCCTAAGGTAATTTCTCCCCAACCGCTGCGCCTCACTTTTGCATAGAGATGTGCCAACCCGTGCCCGCGTTCGGCTTCGTGTCCGGGTAGGGGTTGTGTGAGGTGTTCGTAGCGACCGCCGATTTCCACATATTTGTTTTGCACCGTTCCCACAACATAAGTATTGGCCGTGTTGCGCAGGGCATCTTTGCGTGTCGAGTGGTGCGCTTCGGCTTGTAGGCTTATGGCTGCATCCCATTTTGTCCACTCTCCACCTTTACGGTGTGTGGTGTCGGTTTGTGCAAACGCCGTTGTACCTAACACGAGTGCGAGAAAAAAAAAGCTATTCTTCATCGTTTCAGCGTTTTGCGAACTTGTGCAATGATTTCCTCTTCCGATCCTTCCGAATATCCGGAGTGGCGATAGACAATGTGTCCCTTTCCGTCGACTACGATCACTGTCGGAACCAACTGCACCTGCAATGCGCGTTTGAGATCGCTGTTGGGATCAAGTAAAACTTCATACTGCCAATCGAGCGATTGCGCCAAGGGTTTAACTTTCAGACTGGTTGCTCCCTCGTCGATCGAGACAGCTACCAATTTTACACCGGTTTCGGCTTGCCAATCTTCATACACCTCGTGAATGGCTGAAAGTTCGCGCAGGCAAGGTTTGCACCATGTCGCAAAGAAACTGATGATCACGGGACGTCCTTCTGTTGTGAGTTGCGATACATTCACTTCTTTTCCGCCGATGTTTTTGAGTGTGATTTGCGGAAGTTGTGCCCGTCCGGAGAGGGTGAAGAGCAAGAGAAGAAATAGAAACAAAGTTTTTTTCATGACGAACGATTATTTTCTAATGCGACGGATGCCGGTGGGAATAGAGGGAACATCGTGCGAACTCACACTCAACACTTTTTTGCTTTCAGCATCGAGCAGAATACCCAAAATCATGCAGTTCTCGAGGTTGATGGCTCTCCAACTATTCCCATTGTTGGTAGGATCTACTCTGAGATTTTTTTCGAACGTTTTGCCGAGTTGGTAGTGTTCTCCTTTATATCCATTCAGAGTGGCTCTGAACACGTTATGATGGGTGTAATTTGAGATGTAATTAAAACCATCTTTTTGTGATCCTATCAATTCTTTCTCGATCAACCAAAACATCACTCTCGTCTCAGGAGCAATTTCAGCACCTTCGAGACTTTTGCCTTTGAAAGTGGCTTTGACGGAGTTTTTGTCCAGACGTTCGAGTACAAAGCCTGAAATCACTTGCGGACGTTGGTTCAAAAGCATGTTAAAATCAGGGAAATGACCGATTTTTTGGTAATTGGTTACGACGTTGGGAAGTCCCCTGATTTTAAAAAAACCGGCATATTGTTCAGCATCGTAAGAATAAAAACTTGGAGAAAATTTGTAGAAGGGATGCATACTGACCAAAAAGATATTTTCATGCCCTTCTGCTGTTTCGCTTATTCTTTTTTGTAGTCCTTTCATAATAGGAGGACAATAAGGACAGTATTGCCCGGTGAAGTCTAATACCAAAATTTTACTTTTCCCATTGTTTTCCGATAGTTCGATGTCGCTTTGAGGAGTTACGGTGATGTCCGCATTTGCTTGTCTATTTTTTCGGATAGCAACTTCGTCGGTCATCTCTTTTTCACAAGCTGAAAATAAGCAGGTTGAGAGACCTCCGATAACGAAAAGAAAAAGGAAACGAGGATTGAGTGGTAAGTGTTTCATTGTCATAAATGGAAAAATGTATGCAGATGATTTTGGGGGGCGAAAGTAGTGTTTTCGTATCATCTTGCAATTTGAACTTAATGGTTGAAATAATAGAATGTTTTTTGTCTAAAAAGTGGCAGGAAAGACCACTTTCTTTCCTTTGATACGTAAAAAACAAACGCAAAAGTAGAACAATTTGCAAGATGGAGCAAGCTTCCTTCCGTTAAAAGGTGTTTTCCTTTAAGGCTTCTAAATGTTTGAAGCTCATGTTTTTTTGATTCTTTATTCGGAACGAAAATTATGTGTCGGGATTTTTTGTTGAGAATTGTTTTTGTATAATTATTGATACAAAAAACTATACATTACTTATTTTTCAAGGAAATAGCGATAAAGATAAAAAATGTCGCATAATTCCTGTTTTTTCTGCAAATAAATTTGGCTGAATCGATGAAAGAGTCTATATTTGCGGTATAAAATAAAAGAATGACAACCAAAAAACTCTTCTCTATACTGCTGCTCGGCAGCGTGCTTCTATCTTCGTGCAGCACACCGAGCAACGCTCTTACAGGTTCTATGTTTCAAAACACTGTGAGATCCGATTCCAAAGTGCAAAATACAGCAAAAACAGGCACAGGTATTTTGGAGAATGTCTTCTCTTCTTTACAAAGTGGTGTCGCGGTGACGGAGCAAGAACTTCTCGGCACATGGCATTACAATGGGGTTGATGCTGTGTTTGACAGCCAAAATCTGCTTGCGCAGGCAGGAGGAATGGTGATGGCGGCAAAACTCGAGAATCAGATTGACGAAAAGATGGAGGCTTTCGGTATTCGAAAGGGTACTACCACTTTCACTTTTAAAGCCGACAAAACTTTCACTGCCATTATGAACGGAAAAACATTCAGTGGCACCTATCAGTTGAACAAATCTGACAAAGTGTTGATTCTCTCCGCCATGGGAGGCTTCTTCATCTTTCGACCTCATATAGTGCGTACTTCCCGGGGGATCAGTCTCCTTTTCAAAGCCGACAAGCTGCTCGCTTTGCTCAATGCAACCTCCGGCCTGCTTGAACAGAGCGGTACGATCGCTTCCATGGGCGGTTTTACCTCTATGCTAAATAATTATACCGGTTTGCGATTAGGCTTGCAGCTCAAAAAGTAAAATCCTCCCCCCTCTTCAACATCGTCGACCCTCTTTTCACGAGGCGGCGTAATTTTTCTCAGAAAGCATTTCTCGTATTTATAGTTTCTTGAACGGACTCGTGTACAGTGGTACATCAGTTCCGTTCTTTTTTTTGAGAGAAAAAAGCGGTTTCTCGATTTTAACACGTACCTTTGCTTCGCAAAATTCAAAGAACCACAACATTATGTACGGTAAATTTCAGCAACATCTCCAAACCGAACTGTCCGCCATTCGCGAGGCCGGCCTTTACAAAACCGAGCGACTCATCGAAAGCCCCCAACAAGCCGAAATCAAAGTTGGTGGCAAGTCCGTGCTCAACTTCTGTGCCAACAACTATCTTGGCCTGTCCAATCATCCGCGCCTCATTCAAGCCGCCAAAGATGCCATGGACGCCCGCGGCTACGGCATGTCGTCCGTGCGCTTCATCTGCGGCACGCAAGATCTCCACAAGCAGCTCGAAGCCTCCATTAGCCGCTATTTCCGCACCGAAGACACCATTCTCTATGCCGCTTGTTTCGATGCCAACGGTGGTGTGTTCGAACCTCTCCTCACGGCCGAAGACGCCATTATCAGCGACGCCCTCAACCACGCCTCCATCATCGACGGCGTGCGCTTGTGCAAAGCCCAACGCTATCGCTATGCCAATGCCGACATGGCCGATCTCGAACGCCAACTCCAAGCCGCGCAGGCACAGCGTTTCCGCATCATCGTCACCGACGGAGTCTTCTCCATGGACGGCAATGTCGCTCCGATAGACAAGATTTGCGACTTGGCCGAAAAATACGACGCCCTCGTCATGGTCGATGAGAGCCACTCGGCCGGCGTAGTGGGTAAAACCGGTCGCGGCGTTTCGGAGTTTTTCAACACCTACGACCGCGTTGATATTTACACCGGCACCCTCGGCAAAGCCTTTGGCGGAGCCGTCGGTGGATTTACCACCGGCAAAAAAGAAATCATTGACATGTTGCGTCAGCGCAGCCGTCCCTATCTTTTCTCCAATTCCATTCCCCCTTCGGTCGTCGGTGCGGCCATCGAAACTTTCAAAATTCTCGACGAGAGCAATGAAATTCACGACCGTCTGGTCGAAAACGTCGATTATTTCCGCACGCGTATGCAGGCCGCCGGTTTCGACATCAAACCCACCCAAAGCGCCATTTGCGCCGTGATGCTCTACGACGCCAAACTCTCGCAGGTTTACGCCGCCAAGTTGCAGGAAGAGGGCATCTACGTCACCGGATTTTACTACCCCGTCGTGCCCAAAGACCAAGCCCGCATCCGCGTTCAGATCTCAGCCGGCCACACTCGTCCGCAGCTCGATCGCTGCATTGAGGCTTTCATCAAAGTCGGCAAGGAGTTGGGCGTATTGTCCTAATGTATTCTTCGGCATCAATGCCAATCTTCTCCGCATTGTTGTCCGTTCGGTGTTTATCTTTGCAAACACCCCTCACATTTTCGCGCGGCAAATCCCATGTGGGATTTGCCGCGCGAAAATCTTTTGGCCGTCCATCCGCTGCTTCCGCCCTTTCCTTTTGCCGAACCTGTTTCCGCTCTTGCTCACTCGCTCTTTCCGATGAAACCGCGCTTTTCGGGCGTTTTCCCACCCTGTTTTTTGTTTTTTGCCGTTTTGCCTTCGCAAAAACGCCTTTCTCTTTGACTGTCAACGTGTTCCTTGCGAAGGCAAGTGAAGGCAAACTTTTTTCGTGTATCGTAAGCTGCTGAAAAAGATGCTCTTACGGTGAAGGCAAAACTCTCTTTTGCTTTCACCTCCTTTCACCTGTTCCGCGAGAAAACCGCCCTTTTCGAGGATGGTGAAGGCAAAAAATCGACGCAACGGGGTGACTTTCAGATGATTGCAAAATAAAATTTCGTTTTGCCTTCACTTACCTTCGCACGAAAGTGTCAGAAAAACAGATAATTATCTCATTTTGCGAAGGCAGTGAAGGCAAAATTAAAACACAAGAAACGCGCGCGTGCGCGCGAGGGAGGAGTTTTCGCACGTTTGCCGACGAGGCAAAATTGTCTACCTCAAAGATAGAAACGCTTACCTCAGAGCCCGTTTTTTTTAGCTCCAATGCCGTGACGCTTTCTTCCCATTATGTTTTTGGGGTGGCTGCTTATGGTTTGCTTTTGCACTGTCTGCTCCCTGCCGCCGTCGGCGTGAACGCGTTGCGGAAACATCGGGGAAACGCTTCGGGAAGAGGCGCGTTGTTCACACGGAAGTTGCTGCCGGTGCGGCTATTCGCCCCAGTTGCCGCGATCGAGATTGCGGTAGCCGATGGCCTCGGCGATGTGCGACGGTTTGATGATGTCCGTCCCTTCCAAATCTGCGATGGTGAGTGCCACTTTGAGAATGCGCTCGTGCGCTCGTGCCGAGAGAGAAAGGCGTTGCATGGCGATGTCGAGGGAACGCCGGGCATGGTTGTCCAAGTGCACGAAAGTCTTGATGTGGCGTGCGCTCATCTGAGCGTTGCAGTGTACGCCGTCGATGTCGGCAAATCGTTTTGTCTGCCGTTCGCGTGCCGCCACCACCCGTTGGCGTATGGCGGCCGAAGGTTCGCCGTCGGGAGCGGTGGACAGTTCGCTGACCGAAACGGGCACCACTTCCACTTGCAGGTCGATGCGGTCGAGCAGGGGGCCGCTGATGCGGCTCATGTAGCGTTGCACCTGACCGGGGCGGCAGGTGCAACGGTGCGAAGGGTCGTTGTAGTAGCCGCAGGGACAAGGGTTCATGGCGGCAACGAGCATGACGGAACAGGGCAGGGTCACGTTGTAGCGTGCGCGGGAAATGGTGAGCTGTCGGTCTTCGAGGGGTTGCCGAAGGGTTTCGAGCGCATTCTTGCCATATTCGGGAAATTCGTCTAAAAAGAGCACGCCGTTGTGGGCAAGGCTCACTTCGCCGGGCTGCATGGTGGAGCCTCCGCCGATGAGTGCAACGTCGGAAATGGTGTGGTGAGGGGCGCGAAAGGGGCGTGTGGCGATGAGCGTGTCGCCTCGTTGAAGTTTTCCGGCCACGGAGTGTATTTGTGTCGTTTCGAGGCTTTCTGCCGGTGATAGCGGCGGCAGTATGGAAGGCAGGCGTTTGGCCATCATGCTCTTGCCGCATCCGGGACTGCCGACGAGAAGAATGTTGTGGCCGCCGGCTGCTGCCACTTCAAAAGCCCGTTTGGCGGCCGGTTGGCCTTTGACTTCGCTGAAATCGTGGGGAAAGTCGGTTTGTGCGGCGTAAAACTCGGCGCGGGTGTCTACCACTGTGGGGCGAATGAGGGTTGTGCCTTCCAAGTGTTGGACGACCTCGGAGAGATTGCGCACGCCGAACACTTGCAAGCGATCGACAACGGCGGCTTCACGCACGTTTTCTTCGGGTACGAAAAGGGCTTCGTAGCCCATGCGGCGTGCCAATATGGCCGTGGGCAACACACCTCGAACGGCGCGGAGCGTGCCGTCCAAACCCAATTCGCCGACAAACATGAACCGCTTCATTTGATCCGGCTCGCAGTGGAGAAGACCGTGTGACAAGAGGATGCCGATGGCCAGAGGGAGATCGTAGCCGCTGCCTTCTTTTCTGATGTCGGCCGGTGCGAAATTGACGGCCACATCGGCCGCTCCGCGAATGGAATAGCCGCTGTTTTCCATGGCCGAACGCACGCGGGTGCGACTTTCGCGGACGGCATTGTCGGGAAGGCCGACCATGAGGAAAAGCGGATCGCGAACGCCTTCGGTTTTTGTGACATTGACTTCGATCAACACGCGCGAAGCGTCAAGACCGTTGATGGAAACGGTGTGGATGGTGGAGAGCATGAGCAGAAAGAGGAGTGGGTACGAATAGGAGAAGCGAAGAAAGAGACGCCGGCAAAAATGCCGATGGGAGCTAATCGAAGAGGGGGGAAGAGGGGGGAGATTCCCGCAAAACGTATTGTTTGTAGTAGGCCACGAGAATGGTGGTGGTCGGCAGGGCGATGATCAAGCCGACAATGCCCAGCAGAAAGCCCCAGACGGAGAGAGAAAGAAGAATGACAGCGGGAGATAATCCCATGATCTTACCCATGATTTTGGGAGTGACAAACACGTCTTGAATGACTTGAACAACGACGTAGACGAGAAGCACCAACAGCATGATCAACCAAAAGGAACGTCCCGTTTCGGCCATTTGGAGCAAGGCCAAAAGAGCTGCCGGCAAAAAGCCGAGCACTTGAACGTAGGGAATGAAACTGATCAATCCCACAAAGCAACCCATGCCGATGGGCATCGGCAGGTCAATGAGCCAAAAACCAATGGAAAACATCACGCAGTTGGACAAGGCGATGAGTGCCTGTCCGCGAAAATAACCGCGCATGCCCGAAGCAACGTCGGAGGCCAAACGCGACAAGAAAGGCCGGTGGGCAACCGGAACGAAGTCGATCCAACCCGTGGAGGTGCGCTCATAGTCGATGAGGAGGAAGATGAGATAGAGCACGGCAATGGTGGAGGCGACGAAGCTGAGCAGAATGTTGGCCGTGGAGAGCACCATGTCCCACATTTGGGGAAGGGAATTGCGCACCACGTTGAAAAGGTTGTTTTCACGCAACACCTCCTCTACTTTGAGGGCGGAAAGGAGTTCGGCCACGTAGTGATCCATCCAGTCGGGAAGGTGCAGGGCATGGCTGCCGCTTTGAAGATAGAGCAAGGTGGCATCTTTGATGTGGGTGATGCTGTCGATCATCATCGGGACGAAAAAGCGAAGCACGCCCAACGTGGCCGCCGTCACGAGAATGAGAGTGACGACCACCGACAGCGCACGAGAACGAAGACGACACCGAAACTGGAAGAAACGCACGACGGGAATGAGTATCCAAGCACCGACCCACGCCACCAAAAAGGGAATGAGCACCGGACTCAGGTAGCGGAGAGTGTACAGAATGATGCCCGCGACGGATAAATACAAAATGCCACGCACGAAACGATCGAAGGTGATTTCCTGACGTAAAAACTGCATAACAGACAAGGGATTGTAACTCCTGCAAAGATAGCGTTTTTGAAAGCTCCGATGAAGTTTCACCCGAAATATTTGCATCAAACGGAAGAATCAATTATTTTTGCACACATGAAAAAGCGTGAAAGGCCATTAGGAAAAGGGCTTTTTGGCGCGCCAAACATCGAAGAAAATCATGTTATATCTCGTTCCGACCCCGGTGGGAAATCTGGAAGACATCACCCTTCGCGCAATGCGCATTCTCAAAGAGGTCGATCTCATTTTGGCCGAAGACACACGCACGAGCGGTGTGCTCCTCAAACACTATGACATCAGCACCCGGACGGCGAGCCATCATAAATTTAATGAACACCAAACGGCCGAGGCTTTGGCCGAACGTATGGCTGCGGGAGAGAACATGGCACTGATCAGCGACGCCGGAACTCCGGGCATTTCCGACCCCGGTTTTATGTTGGTCAGAGCGGCTATTGCCAAAGGGGTCGAGGTGCAGTGCCTGCCCGGAGCCACGGCCTTTGTGCCGGCATTGGTGGCGAGCGGACTGCCCTGCGAGCGATTTTGTTTTGAGGGCTTTTTGCCCCAAAAGAAAGGTCGCCGAACGAAACTCGAAGCCTTGCGGCAAGAGGAACGGACGATGATTTTCTACGAAAGCCCCTATCGGGTGGTGAAAACGCTCGAACTCATGGCCGAGGTTTTCGGCAAGGACAGGCGGTGCTCGGTGTGTCGCGAAATATCGAAACTCCACGAAGAAAGCGTGCGCGGAACGCTCGACCAACTCTCGGAACACTTCCGAGAACACGAACCGCGAGGAGAGTTTGTCATCGTCGTGGGAGGTTGTGCCTGCGTCGGAGAAAAGGAGGAAACGAACCCCGATAACCCCGATGCGCAACGAACGCGAAGAAAAGCGGTCAAGACAGACCCCGTCACCGGACAGCCGATCGACACGAAAAGCGAAACGATCGACAAAGCGGCTCTGAGAAAAAGCAAACGTCATCGGGAAAATGCGGAAGGATAGTCCGAAAGAATGTTTTCGGCCGACACCCTGCAAAAACCTCGGAGAAATAACCAAATACGAACAAAACTGCCACTTCAAAATAAAAATACCATGAAGAAAATTGTTTTTATCCTCCTTGCCGCCATTGGCATGGGACTTGTTTCAGCTTGTGAAACCAAAAAAGAACAGCAAAATGCCACCGCCCTGACGGCGGAAGACTCGTTGCAGCAAATTCTGGCGCAGAAAGAAAGCGAACTCAATGATATGGTGTCTACACTCAACGAAATTCAAGATGGATTTCGACAAATCAATGAGGCGCAGGGACGTATCAGTATCGAACGACAAAAAGGCGAACAAAATCAACGTGCTGCCATTATCGAGGACATGAAACTCATTCAGCATACCATTCGTCTGAACAACGATCTGATCGACAACCTCCGCCAGCAGGTGAAAGAGGCCAAGAGCAACGGATCGCGTCTGAAACAAACGTTGGAAGCCACTATCGCATCGCTCACGGCACAACTCGAAGACCTTACCAAACAAGCCGAAGACCTGCGGGCGCAATTGGCTCAAAAAGACATCAAAATTGCCGAACAGGGAGAGGAAATCACCAATTTGAAAGGAAATGTGAGCGAACTGTCGGTACAAAACGAAACCAAGGCTCGCACCGTGGCTACGCAAGACAAAGAACTCAATACGGCTTATTATGTGTTTGGCACGAAACGTGAACTGAAAGAACAAAACATTCTTAAAAACGGAGAAGTGTTGCGCACGGGAGATTTCAACAAAGACTACTTCACGCGCATAGACATTCGGGTCGATAAAATCATCAAACTCTATTCCAAGAGTGCACGCCTCATGACGACGCACCCCGAAGGCAGCTATTCGCTTGACAAAGATGCGAAAGGACAATATACGCTTCGCATCACCGATCCCACTCGTTTTTGGAGTGTGAGCAAATATTTGGTCATCACGGTGAAGTGATGCAAACGCCTCTCGTCCCCTCGTTCTTTCGGCAACGAGGGGACTTTTTGTTTTTATTGCTGTCCGATAAATTCCGCACTGCATAGTCCTATTTCTTACGAAACGTTAATCTCGCGAGCGTCGAACGAAGAGGGGAAAAGGAAGGAGCGAAGAAAAGTTTTCATTGTTTTTTGTGCTTGGAGTTTGCATAAAAGTATGTGTTGTCGTTTTATATCCAAATAATGAGAACGATGTTTGGAGAGCTGTCTTGAAAATTTTATATTTGTAGAATTGTGATGATTTTCAGGACGACTGCCATGGTCGTCGTTTAACTTTCTATCAAAATAAAACCGATATAGATGATACGTACTTCTATTTTTACTCGCATATTTTTTGTTCTTGCCGTATCTTTTGCCATTCAGCCGCTGACGGCCGCCCCTCTGTCTTTCGCAGCCGATCCGGATGGATTTTTGTTTTGGAGACGTAATAAGAAGAAAGTGGAGGAAAAGAAAGAGTCCGACTATCATCGTCTGACCGGGCGTGACTCCGTGGAGATGAAAGGAGTGGTCAATGTCATTTCCAAAAACGACGATATTTATTTTGAATTTCCTGCACGTTTGTTGGGACGGGAATTTTTGGTGGTCAATCGCCTGCAACAAGTGCCCAAGGAACTCAATGAGTCGGGGGTGAACAAGGGGGTCAACTACGAAACGCAAACCATACGTTTTGAATGGGACAAACCGCGTAAAAGACTACTCATTCGCCAACAAAGGCTCACACCCGAAGTGAACAAAGAGGCCGCCATGGCGCGTTCGGTGGCGGACAATTATCTCGATCCCGTTCTTGCGGCTTTGAAGATCGAAGCCCTCGCGCCAGACTCGTCTGCTTTCATCGTGAAGGTGAATGAACTGTTTGACGGTCGCAAAAACTGCCTCAACGATGTGTTCAACAACATCAACCTCGGCACGTCCGTCAATACGGATTTGTCGCGAATTATCGAAATCAAAGCCTTTGAGAAAAACATTACCGCCACTTCCGAACTGACCACTATCGTTCACGAAGGCAAGAGCAAGGTGAATGTCACGGTCGGGGTGAGTTGCACTTTGGCCTTGCTGCCCGAAGTGCCCATGTCGGGCAGAGAGGAAAATCAACGCGTGGGATACTTCACCACGCCACAGCTCAAATATGACGATTTCCAACAGAGCGTGGAAAAGAAAAACTATATCACGCGTTGGCGTCTCGAACCCCAAGACACCGCAGCCTACCTGCGTGGCGAACTCGTGGAGCCGGTAAAGCCGATAGTGTTTTATCTCGACCGCGAGGTGCCCGATTGGCTCAAACCCTATATGCGGAAGGGCATCTTGGACTGGAACGCTGCTTTTGAAAAAGCCGGTTTCCGAAATGCCGTCCGTGTGGAGGAATACACCGATAGCCTTGCTAAAATCGGCGATGATCTGGGCTACTCGGTGCTGACGTATGCCGCCTCGATGAAAGCCAATGCCATGGGACCTTCGGTGATCGACCCTCGTTCGGGGGAAATCATCGAAGCCGACATTATATGGTGGCACAACGTGCAGTCGCTCATCCGGGAGTGGATCATGGTGCAGACCGGAGCGGCCAATCCCGAGGCACGGTCGCTGACTTTGCCTCGTGAGTTGATCGGTGATGCCGTGCGTTTTGTGGCTTGCCACGAAGTGGGACACTCGCTCGGGTTGCGCCACAACATGATAGCCTCCAATGCTTATCCTACCGACTCCCTGCGCTCCGAGGCGTTCACCACACGCATGGGAGGCACGTCGGCTTCGATCATGGACTATGCACGTTTCAACTACATCGCACAATCGGGCGACGGCGTAAAGGTCGTTTCTCCCAACATCGGGGCTTACGACCTGATGGCGATCGAGTGGGGGTATCGTTGGTATCCCGAAGGGGCGGACGAAAAAGCGGAGTTGAATGCTTTTCTCGCCCGACACACCGGCAAAGAATACAGATATAGCGAGGCACAGCAGCAACGCAGTGCCATAGATCCGCGTGCGTTGAGCGAAGACTTGGGCGATGATGCCGTGAAATCGGCACGATTGGGCATTGCCAACTTGAAGCGTATCGTGCCCGAAATCGTGGAATGGACACGCACGGGCGAACCGGGACAAACCTATGATGAGGCCTCTAAACTTTATTCGGCCGTGATGTTTCAATGGAGCTTGTTTCACTATCATGTCATGGCCAATATCGGGGGCATGTATTTGGATCACGCCACCCTCGACACGAAACATCCGGCATTCTCTTTCGTGGAGAAAAATAAGCAACAGGAGGCCGTTCGCTTTTTGTTGGAAGAAGTGCTCACCTATCCCCAATGGCTGTTTGCCGCCCCACTTACACGTTACACCTATTTCCACCGCAACACTCCCCTCGGCACGGAAGAGCAACACCCTCATCTGGTGTTGAGAAATCAGCAAAACTATGTGTTGTGGGATTTATTGGACAATGGCCGGTTGATGCGCATGTTTGAAAACGAAATGCAGCAGGGAAAGCAGGCTTTCACGGCGGTTGAAATGATGGACATGCTGCACAAACATATTTTTGCAAAGACCATTGCGGGAGCAACGCCGAATGTTATGGAACGCAGCTTGCAGAAAAGTTTTGTAGACGCCCTCATCACGGCGGCCGCCGAGAGCGAAGGGGTTAAGATCAACAAACGATTGTATGACGATGCCGCTTTCTCGGACGCCCAATTCTATCGTTTGCCATGTCGCGAAACGGTGTGCGGCTGCGATGCACACGGTCGCACCTTGTCTTCCGCACCGCGGCGCATCGAAATGAGCAGTACGCAGGTGGGACGCAACAGCGATGCGATCAGCGTGAAGCGTGGCGAATTGATACGAGTGATGGCGTTGCTTAAAAAGCGGCTTTCCGGAAGCGAAACTGCCGCACGTCTGCACTACGAAGACGTCATTTTGCGCATTCAAACGGCATTGGGAATTAACAAATAATCTTCATATTGAACGACAGTTTCATCGTTTCGGCGTAGTTACACGCTTCCCATGATGCGTCGTGTCAAAATCTCCACATCATAACAACGAACACAAACATCTATGAAAAGAATAGCATTCATCTTTTGCGGTCTGCTCCTCATTCTGCCCCTTTTGGCGCAGGAGCGAACGGTGAGCGGTGTGGTCTACGACGGCGAGACGGAAAAAGAACCGCTGATCGGTGCCACCGTTTCCACTGTCGGCGGAAAGGGAATAAAAGGCATGCAGACGGACGAAAACGGACGCTTTCGCCTTTCCGTTTCGTCCGAAGTCAAAAGTTTGTTGGTGAGATATTTGGGATACCTTCCTACCACCGTCAAACTGCAACCCGGTGTGCAGAATTATGAAATCAAGCTCATGCCCAATAATGAGGTTTTCGGAGAAGTCGTGGTCACGGGCTATCAGAAGATCGATCGCCGCAAACTCACGGCCTCTGTTGCGTCGCTTCAAGTGTCGGACGAAGTGGTGGGCGCGGTGAAAAGCGTCGATCAAGCTCTTGTCGGACAGATTGCGGGATTGAGCACCGTGTCGGCCAACGGCGCACCGGGCGCACCGGTCAAAATCCGCATTCGCGGAACGGCCTCCATAAGCGGCACGCAAGAACCGCTTTGGGTGCTCGACGGCATGCCCCTCGAAGGCACCGACATTCCTTCCATGGAAGACCTGAAAGACATCGACAATATCTATCAGACCTCCATTGCCGGAATTAATCCCTCCGACATTGAAAACATCACCGTCCTCAAAGACGCTGCTGCTACCGCCATCTATGGAGCGAGAGCGGCCAACGGAGTGATTGTCATCACCACAAAGAAAGGAAAGGAAGGACGGCCGATAGTGAATTTTTCGAGCAAGATCACCCTCACGCCGACTACCGACATCAAGCGGCTCAACCTGCTCAACGCCAACGAAAAAGTGGATCTCGAACTGGCGTTGCTGTCTTCCGACTATAAGTATCGCGCCAACAAAGGAGCGGTGGCTCGGATCTTGGCGGAAAGCGGTGAAACTGCCACATACGCCACCGGCGGTTGGACGGCCTTGTCGTCGGCGACACAAGCGCGCATCGACGCGTTGCGCGGCATCAATACCGATTGGAACGATGTGTTGTTTCGCAGTGTGATCAATCAGGAATACAACGTGAGCCTCTCGGGTGGTTCGGAGCGTGCGAGCTACTATTCCTCCGTCGGCTATCACAATCAGTCGGGCACGGTGAAAGGAGTGGAAAACAACCGTTTCAACCTCACGCTCAAAGGCACTTACAGTTTGAACAAAATCCTCAAAGTCGGTGCGTCGGTCTTTGCCAATCAACGCGAGCAGGAAAGTTTTCTTGCCGACATGAACGGGTTTACCAATCCCGTTTACTATTCTCGATTGGCCAATCCTTATTTCCAACTGCTCAATGGCAACGCTTACAACTATGACACCAATGTGCAGGGCAAAGAAGACTCTTCGCTCGATTTCAATATCTTGGAGGAGCGCAACAATACCTCCAACCGCCGCACCGACCGCGCATTGATGTCTATCTTCGATGCAGAGCTGAAATTGAACGATTTCTTGAAACTCACCACTCAAATGGGCGTTCAGTACGATCAATATACGCTCAAAAAATATGCCGGTCATGACAGCTACGCCATGCGCAAAGAGAAGTTGTTTGCCACTTTCTCTTTCCCCGACGGGAAGCGCAGCATCCTCCCCGATGGCGGTATGCACAAAGTGACCGAATACCACAACAAGCAATGGACGTGGAAAGCGATGCTCGAATTTGCCCGCCGCTTCAATCAAATTCACGATTTGGAATTGATGGGCGGAACGGAAGTGCGTCGTTCCGAAACCGAAGCGATCTTCTCGGCCGCTTACGGCTACGACAATCGCACGCTCACCACTCAACCCGTGCTTTTCCCCTCGGAAAACATAGCCGAACTCTATCCGCTTTATAAAGAAACGCATCAGGAAAACGCTTTTGTTTCGTGGTTTGCCACTGGTTCCTATACGCTCTCTTACCGCTACACGCTCGGCGGAAGCATACGTTTCGACGGCTCCGATGTGTTTGGTGTGGCCAAGAAATATCGCTATCTGCCGCTCTATTCGGTGAGTGCCTTGTGGCGTGCGGCGCAAGAGCTGTTTGTCAAACGCTTGAAGTGGATCAACGATCTTAGTTTTAGAGCCTCTTACGGTTTGCAGGGCAATATCGACAAAAACACGTCACCCTATCTGATCGGAACTTTCGATCGCGTCACGATCCTCCCCGGAACACCTGAAAAAGTCATTGAAGCCGAAAATGCCCCCAATCCCGATTTGCGTTGGGAAAAGACCAAAAACATCAACCTCGGGCTCAACCTTTCCGTGCTTGACAATGCCATAACCTTCACATTGGATCACTACTATCGTCGCAGCACCGATTTGATCGGCATGCGCATGCTTCCGCTCGAAACCGGCTTCTCCATGACCACCATTAACTGGGCAAGCATGGAAAATCGCGGTTGGGAAATCGCCATTGCCACTCGAAACGTCAAAACGAAGCATTTTAAGTGGACGACACAACTCAATCTTGGTTTCAATACCAATAAAGTATTGAAGGAAACCGTGGCCGAAAATTCCACTTATCCCGGCCGTGAGGGCTACCCCATCGGAGCCGTCTTTGCCTATAAAACCGCCGGCCTCGACGCCCAAGGCTATCCTCTCTTTGTGAATGCCGAAGGAAATGCCATGACCGCCACCGAGTTTTTCAAACTCAACCGCCACGGCGCAAGCACGCTGACGGCCGAACAGCAAAGAGCTCTTTACTCCTACGTCGGAACGACCGATCCCAAATGTTCGGGTGGCTTCAACAACAGTTTTGAATATAAAAACTGGCAGCTGCATGTCAATTTTATGTTCAACCTCGGTATGAAAGTGCGCGTTGTTCCGTCTTATTCGCCCACCAACTACGATAGAGGGCTCAACACCAACCGCGACATTCTCAACCGCCGAACTCCCGCCAACCCTGCCGGCCTTTTCCCTTCGTTGATGGTGAGCACGGATCGTCCGGCCGAATACATTCGCTATTCGGAATACAATCTTTACAGCATGCTCGACACATGGGTGCGCGACAACAACTATCTCCGCCTCCAAAGTCTTCGTCTGGCTTACAAGTTCGAGCCGTCTTTGCTTTCCAAGTGGGGCATCAGCGGTCTTTCCGTTTCTTTGGAGGGGCGCAACCTTTGGGTGACCGGCAGCGACTATCACAATTATCTCGATCCCGAGACAATGGGCAACCCCTTTGCACAACCCATACCCAAAAGTGTGATCTTCGGGCTCAATATGAATTTCTAATCCTCAAAACCTTTCAAAACGATGAATACAAAATATATCATGATCGTGGCCATACTCGTGATCGGGTTGCTGAGCGGATGCGACGATTTTCTCGACATCACGCCGACGGGAAAGGTGATTGCCAAAACGGGCGAAGAATACAGGGCTTTGCTCACTTATGAATATAAAAACTTTCCCGAAGACCGGGGGCTTGCCACCCTGCGATCCGACGAAATGACGCTCGACAAGGCTTCGACCAATGCCGAAGACTACGATTCTTTCTTTGACATTTGGTCGTGGAACGATGACGCCCCCTCTGCCACAACGGTGTCTTTCGGATGGCGACGTTATTATCACGTAATCTATATTGCCAACTACATCATCACCCACCAAGCCGACATCACCCAAGCCACGGCCGCGGAAATATCGCAATTGGTCGGCGAAGCCCACATGATGCGCGCCTATGTCCATTTCTTACTGGTCAATCTGTATGCCACTCCCTATACCCACTGCGACCCCGGCACGACACGCGGCATTCCCGTTCAGTTGAAAGCAGACATCAATCAGCTCCCTCGCAGCAGCAGTGTCGAAAAAGTGTATGAACAGGTGTTGGCCGACATCGAAACGGCGCGTGCTCATCTCAACGTAAAGCTCTGGCCGAAAGGTTATAACTATCGCTTTTCAACCGTTGCGGCCGATGCGTTGCTTGCCCGGGTGCTCTTGCACATGGGACGTTGGGATGCCGCACAAGCCGCCGCCGAGGCCGTTTTGAAAGAGCGTTCCACTCTCGAAAATATGAATCTCGGCAACTCCGTGTTGCCCTGCCATTATACGTCGGTGGAAAGCATCGTCGCTTTGGAACAAGTCATGACGCATGTCTACAAAAACATCGGGATACCCTCCAAGGAAATTCTCTCCTTATACCGTTCTGGCGACATGCGCAAAAATAAGTATTATCGCCAAGTGACATCGAGCCGAAGCGAATTGCGCAAGGGCGGAAGCAATGAATATTCTTGTTCATTCCGCACGGCGGAATTCTATTTGACCGCCGCCGAAGCCGCTGCACGTCTCGGACGTTTTGAGGCGGCATTCAATCACTTGTTTCCCCTCATCGATCATCGTTACAACACCACCGCGGCCGCTCAGTATAAGACCGAACTGCGCGGCATGAACCAAGAACAACTCTTGGTTGAAATCCTTGCGGAGCGTGCGCGCGAATTGGCGTTCGAGGGGTTCCGCTGGTTTGACCTTCGCCGTACGTCACAACCTTCTCTCCGAAAGACTTATGGAGAAAACACCTATCAGCTCTCGCCGGCCGATGCCCGCTACACACTGCGCTTCCCCAGCGAAGCCGTCGAGGCCAATCCCGGTTTGGAACTGTGGCCTCTGAAATAAGAAAAAACAACTTTTAATTTATCCATCTCATCATTCAAAAGCTTATGAAAAAGTTTTTACTTTCAGCTTGCACGCTTTTTGTCGTGACGGCTTCCGTAGCCCAACTGCCCGGCACACAAACTTGGCAGCAAAAACTCACGCCTGCCACCGAAGCCAAAGCCATTTATCGTTTTGCTCCCGTGGCTGTCGGAACCGACGGCAGCGTGATCTCCACCGGCACGTTCGATCAGCCCATCACCATTGGTGCCACTCAACTTGAAAACGTCGCCACAAGTGCCTATTTGGCCAAATTCAATCCTGCCGGACAGGCCGTTTGGGCGGTGGCTTTGGCCGGAGCGGCCACCATCACTTCCGTAGACGTGGATACCGAAGGCAATGTCTTTGCGGCCGGAACTTTTGCCGAAAGCGTTGTTGTGGGTTCTGTCGACGGCAAAACACAAAACATCACCGGCATGCCCGACGTGACGACGGAGGTTGCGGCCTTTATGGTCAAATATGATGCCGCCGGCAATTTGAAGGCTGTGCGCACCTTTGTGCCCAAAGCCAAAACGGATATAGAAGGATATTTCTACGAAGCAGGCGGTGTATTTTTCCGCCCCGGCAAAATTCAAGCCGCCAATGGTCGGGTTTATCTTTCGGCCTACTTCACCGGCGACACGAAGATCGACAACGTGAACTGGACGGGACACTACAACGGCATTCCCGGTGTTTATTATGTGGAAATGTCTTCTGCCGGCATTTTGTCGTTCAATGCCGCCGATCTCACCGACGGCAAAGAGGTGGCTTTGTTGCAGAGCAAGGAGATGCTGGAAGAAAACGGCATTCCCGTAGAAGATGTGAATTTTGCGGTAGACGGCGAAACCGTGTACGCTTCTTTTGTGAGTAGCGGCCTGCAAATGCTGACCACTCCCTCTTCCGTCACCGAGCTGCCTTTGACCGATAAAGACGGAAAGAAAGAACATCCTTTCATTTTGGCAGCCATCAATGCCGACACGAAAGTAAAGGTGTTTACGACCGAAGCCCACGACAAACTCTTCACGGCCGATCGTGTGAAAAACATGTCTGTCATTGGCGATAAACTCTACTTGGCCGGAACTTTCTATAACAAACTCGGTTTCAATACCGAAATTGTTTCCCAAGGCGGTTCCGACATCTTCGTGGCTTGTCTTTCCAAAGGAGATTTCTCTGTGAACTGGGCGAAAGCGAGTGGCGAAAACGAAGGCGACATGAACAAGAAGCAAGAAGTCATGACCGGCATGCTGGTTCAAAAAGACAAGGTTTTCGTGACCGGTTATGTTGAAGACAAAGGCAATCGCAACATCGACGCCAACCTCTCTTTCAACTTCTCGGCCGACGGAGTAGCGGCGGCCGGCGACAATGGTTTTGTGGCCTCTTCCGACGCCAACAGCGCCGTCTATGCCGTCATGTCGATCAACGATAAGGAAACGACACTTTCCGCTTATAAATTAGAAAACGAAACCTCCGTTGCCTCCATCAATGCACTTTCCGATGAAAACGGAACGATTTACGGCCTCGACGGAAAAATCGTTGCCACCGACGGCAACATCTCCGCTTTGCCCAAGGGAGTCTACATCGTGAAAACTTCAAGCACTGCACGCAAGTTCATTGTTCGCTAAGTGACTGGTTTTTGAGAAAGGCGGCTCTTGCCGGGCATCATCTCGCAAGTGTTCAGACTTTCCTGTTGAAAGCCTGCGTCGAAATCCCGATGATCTCGACGCAGGCTTTTTGGTGTCGAAATCATCGTAAAAAAACGAGAAAACACCGGAAATCCGCTTTTTTTGAACGAAAGCAAGAAAAAATAAGATAAAGAATTGGTACATCTTTACCTTATGATGTAATTTTGCATCCAAAATAAGGCAAATCGAAAGAAAACCAACTTCAAATTGGTCGATTCGTCAAATCACCCCAATCCCAATCTTTCTCCACCCATGAGTTATCTCATCAAGCCTGAGGGCTACACACCTTTGCTCAATCTTGCCGAAACGGAACAAGGCATCAAAGTCATCAAAGAGTTTTTCTCCGACAATCTCTCGACCGGTCTTCGTTTGCGCCGTGTCACGGCTCCTTTGTTTGTGCTTCGCGGTTTGGGCATCAACGACGATCTCAGCGGAACGGAGCGCGCCGTCAATTTTCCGATCAAAGATCTGAAAGACGCTCGCGCCGAGGTTGTCCACTCCTTGGCCAAATGGAAACGCCTCACACTGGCCGAATACGACATTCCCGAAGGCTATGGCATCTACACCGACATGAACGCCATACGTGCCGATGAGGAGTTGGGCAACATCCACTCCCTCTATGTGGATCAATGGGATTGGGAGCGCGTCATTGCCCCCGAACATCGCAATGTCGAGTTTTTGAAGCAGGTGGTCGAATGTATTTATGCCGCCATGCAGCGCACGGAATATCTCGTTTGTGAGCGTTTCCCGCAACTGCGTCCCCAGCTCCCCGAACACATCACCTTTATTCATGCCGAAGAGCTTCGTCGTCGTTACCCCCAACTCTCGTCCAAGGAGCGGGAAGACGCCATTTCTCGCGAATGGGGAGCGGTCTTTGTCATCGGCATCGGTTGTCCGCTCGACGATGGAGAACCCCACGACTTGCGTGCGCCCGACTACGATGATTACTCCACGCCCTCTTCTCTCGGATTTCCCGGTCTGAACGGTGATCTCCTCGTGTGGAATGAACTGTTGGGACGCAGTTTTGAACTCTCCTCCATGGGTATCAGAGTTGACAAAGAGGCTTTGATACGGCAGCTTCGCGAAAGCGGAAAGGAAGATCGTGCCCAACTCTATTTTCATCGCCGTTTGCTCGACGAAACACTTCCTCTCAGCGTCGGCGGAGGCATCGGGCAAAGCCGCTTGTGTATGTATTATCTCCAAAAGGCACACATCGGCGAAATTCAAGCCTCGATCTGGCCGGAAGACATGCGCCGCGAATGTAAGGCCGCCGGCATTCCCCTCATCTGATGCAAAAAGCCTGTCGCCGGTCAGACGACGAATGAGCATATACCCATAGGCTTTTTCTCGCAAATCGAAACACAACGTAGCCCACACCGAAAATAAATGGTGTGGGCTACGTTGTGTTTAAGCGTTTGGCGTCAATTCCCCGAATGCGTTTGCCGATCCGTTTTTGGGGAGAACGAGAAGAAACGATGTCGGCCGGCGCGCAAGCGGTCGAGATTGTGAAAACGGAAGGCCGGGTAGGAAAGTCGGCATAACGAGTAGAATTTTCTGCATAACGAGTAGAAAATTCTGCGAGCCATATAGGAAATTTTAGCTCCAATGCCGTTTTTTCTGCGAGCCGTGTAATTTCAACCGCAACCCTTCGGTTTTTTCCCGATCAGGGTCGCCCCTTGCTTTTGTCCGATCGGGGACGCAGCAGCGGCACGTGGCGCATCTGTCGTTGAATCCATTTTTGCCGCCTTCTCATATAAGGCGTGGGGCGTGCACTGTCGTATTTTCGCGGATTGGGCAGCGTCGCCGCAATCAAGGCACATTCGGCGCGTGTCAGTTGTGACGCGCTGCAAGCAAAGTTTCTTTGTGCCACGGCTTCCGCACCATAGAGCCCGTCGCCCATTTCTATGCTGTTGAGATACACCTCCATGATGCGCTCCTTTGACCAAAACGTTTCGATCAGAAACGTGAAATAGACCTCAAAACCTTTTCTTGTCCATGAGGAAGCCGGCCAAAGAAAAACGTTTTTGGCCGTTTGTTGCGAAATCGTGCTGCCTCCGCGTTGGCGTTTTCCCGTTTGCCGTTCCTGCAATGCCTGCCCTATGGCTTCTGTGTCGAAACCGTTGTGGTACATAAATTTCTGGTCTTCCGAAGCGATCACCGCCACGGGGAGATATTTCGACATCTCTTCCAGCTTCACCCAGCGGTGTCGCAGTCGTGGTGCTTCGCCCGAAGCGATTTGCTCTATGCAGCGGATGCCCATCAGCGGAGTGAACGAAACGGGATACCACTTGTAGTACAATGTTGCCCCCACGGTGGATACAAAAAACAGCAAAACAATCCAACGCAGGAAACGATATATCTTTTTCATGCTTCAATCAAAAACATTCCGCCGCTTCGAGGGCGGATTTCGTCGCGTCGCGAAAAGACGGAAAAACTTCCTCTCCGCATGCTCGCATTTTTCGGATGCAAATCAAAAAGCGGCATCGTTCCCCGAAGAGTTGCGATGCCGCTTTCCGTGTGTGTAGGCACAGACGATGCGCGCTTTTGTCAGAAGGGCAGATCGTCGGCTCCGCCTTCTTCGGGTGCCGGTGCCGGAGCGGTGGGATAGGTCGGTGTGCCGGCAACGGGAGCCGGTGCGACAGGAGCACCATAAGCCGATGCACCGGCAGGAGTGCGTTCCACTTTCCAAGCACGAACAGAGTTGAACCAGCGTCCGTTGTATTCGCGAGCGTCAATGTCGAAGCTCACGGTCATCTCCTCGCCCACCTGAATATTGAATTCGCGCAAACGATCTTCGCCAAACACATCAAACACACAGCGACGGGGATATTGTTCGTGAGTTTCAATAACAAACGATTGAGATTTCCATTCGTTGCCGGTGCGGGTGGATGTGCCGCTGCGGAGTTCGAGAGCATGCGTGATTTTTCCTGTAATTTCCATTTGATAGTCAATTTGAGTTTGAGAGCAAAAGTACGCCTTTTTTTTCAAAATCGGGCAAAAGGTTTCGCAAAATTCGATTTCGGAAACGAAAAACCCCACCTTTGGGCATGACACAAGGTGAGGATTTCCTTAAAAAAGAGGTTCTTGGGCAAACCGCGTCATCCAGCTTCGACGTTTCCGGTGATCGTACCCGATTTATACTTGTATGTGCCGCCGACCCTGATGTCTTTGGATTTTTTGCCCGATGAGGTGACTTTTACCGTTCCGCCGTCGAGCGTGAAGTCGTGGTCGGCTTTGATGCCGCGTGTTTTGGATTCGTCGATCTCTCCGGGGTGAAACACATCGCCTTTGGCCGAAACGGTCACCATGGTGGGCGTCGGCGTTTTTTGACTGATAAGCAGATTGCCGTCGCAGCTGATGCCTTTCACACCCAGTCCGCTGACATCGATCGTGATGTTGCCTGCGGCAATGGTGGCGTGGCTTTTGGTTTTGATGCCTTTCACGTCGTCGGCATTGATGCGGATGTTGAGGGTTCCGCCGTTCATCAGCAACTCGCCGTTGTTTTTGTCGATCATATTGACGGTGCCGTCGTTGTTGAGTGTTTTGCTGATGTCGATGCCATCGCCGCCCACGCCCGAAACATTGATCGTGCCGCCATCCATTTGCAAGTATTGGTCGATGTTCAAGGCATCGGCCACGGCGGCGGTGACGTTGATCGTACCAAATCCGGTGCGAATCCACGTATATTCGTTTGATGAATAGGCGTGTCGGGCGTTGCCGACAATGTTGAGCGTTCCGCCACCCTTAAACTCGGTGTGTCCTTTCACGAAAAGCGCGCTTTTGCGCTTGTTGGTTTTTGCGTCGGCAATGTGGCTCACGGTGCCGACGGGCACGACGATGTCAATGCGTTTTCCGTTGTTGATGTGGAGTGCGGGAATGGTGTCTGTCCCCGTGAGGTGGAGGTTGTTGAGTTCGACGACACATTTGTAGCTGCCGTTAAGCACGACGTTGCCCTTGGCTTTTCCCGTCAGTCGATAGGTCACTTCCGAGTTCAGAGTCGGAGCAGCTGTGATTTCCACCGATGTCGGTGTGCAGCGAATGGTCAGATGAGGGGCGAGCGCGCCGTCGGCGACAATGGCCGTTTCGCCCGATGCGAGGGCGGCTACGTCGATCTGCACGACGCCCGGTTGGTAGGCACTCTTGTCGATGACCACTTCTTGAATGTCGGCCGTGTTAAACGTGGTTTGGCCTATGGTCATCGTAGTTGAGGTTGCCGTCGAGGCGAAATCAAGGGGCATTTCCAAGAGGTCGGTCGCGGCATATTTCCAAAGGGTTTGCTTCTGTTTCACGCCGAGGCTTTGAGCCGAGGCCATGGCAAAGATGCCCGTAAAGAGCAGGAGAGTATGGAGTCGGCGTATCATGGAGCGATGATCTTTTTTATGGTTTTGTCCGAACTTTTGAAAATATAAATTCCTTCGGGGAGTTGCGGCTCGTTGCCTTTGCTTTGTGTGAAGGTGGCGGCGAGTCGTCCGTCGAGGGTGTAGACGCTGACAAGGCTTCCTTCGGCGAAGCCATCGTTTGAGCGAATGTCATTGATGACGGTGGGCGTGGCCGAGAGCCACATACGGCTCATTTCTGTCAGCGGCCTTACGAAAGTCTTGCTGCCGGCAACGACTTTGATTTGTCCGTTGTCGAAAGTGATGCGAATCCCCTCCGACAAGGAAAGGCTGCTCTCTGTTCCGTCGGTGGTGCGGAGGGTGAGGTAGTCTGCCTTTTGTGCGGCAACGGAGAGGGAGAGCAAGGTTGCGGCAATGAGGAGGTAGCGTTTCATGCGGGAGAAAGTTTAGAATTTGAATTTGTAGCCGATGTCGAGCACATGGAGGTGTCCCTTGACGCCTTTGTCGATCGTGCCGGTTTGGTAGAGGTAGCCCATGGAGAGCACGTGTTTCTTGGTGATTTTCCAATCGGTTCCGAGGGTGAAGCGGTGGCGGACGACAGACAGCTTTTCGGTCAGATTGTTGGTCATTTCATAGGTGAAATAGGGGTCGAGCGGCAGTCCCTTGATGTCATATTCCACGCCGATGCGCGAACGGAGGTAGTGGCGGTTGCGCGAGCGTTTGTTTTCCACCTCTTCGGTGCGTTTGGTGAAGTCCGTGCCGTTGTAGGTATATACGGCTCCCGTATGCCCGGGGTTGTTGGCAAGAGGTGAGCGATATTTGCTTTCTACGGCCGTCGTGGAGAGGTTGTGTGTGTATTGATAGCGTTCGCGCAGCGAAATGCTCCAACGTTTTGAAAATTTGTGTTTGAGTGTGGCGTCGAAATAGCTGCGCAGTTTGTTGCGCCAGAAGGGTGCGTCTACGTTGTAGCCGTTGATCTGTCCGGCGTTGTTGTATTTCGGGGTGGCTTCTTCGGCGTTGTAGTCGCGAATGAAGATTTGTCCGCCACTGAGTTTGAGCCACGGTGTGGCCTTGTAGCTCAGTCCGATCGAGGCGTCCCAGCGCGAGGGTTGCGAGAAGTTGTCTTCGAGGCGGTGTCCGAGTGCTCCCTCCACGCTGAAACGGGCGGAGAGATTTTTTTCTGCCGCGGCTTCAAACCATGCTCCGCCTTCGTGGTGGGCGGCAATGGGGAGTGTGGCGGCGGCAAAGAGGAGAGATAAGAGCGGTCGTTTCATGAAATGGTTGCAATTAGGGTTGAGGTATTTTGAATTCGCGATCGACGGATTTGATGTGTCCGTTGCTGTCGTTGTAGAATACTTTGAGCATCGTCACGTCTTGCAGGAAATCGACGGCACCGACTTCGACGTCGCTGATTTCGATGCCGAGGCGTTGGGTGAGGTCGGCGATGAGATCTTCTTTGCGATCGGGGCGAATGAGTTCGATGTTGTCGTAGCGCACGTATTTGCAGCCCTGCGTCGAGGGCAACATTTTCTCGCTGATGGCGATGCTGAGCAGGAATACGCCGTTCACGGTCAGCACCGTGCTCCATGCTTCGAGTGCCGGAGCCGACGAGGTGAGTGCACTCTCCCCGAGTTTTCCGTTGAGCACGCTGAGGGCAACGAGCAGAAACAGATAGGTCATTTCGCGAATGGGCACACTTTCCGTGCGATAGCGAATGATGCCGAAGATGGCAAACAGACCGAGTGCCGCTCCCATGCCGATGTCGGCCGAGACGTTGCCCAGCAGCAAATAGATGAGCATGAAGATGCTCACGCTCAGGAGGAGATATGTGAAGTAGTAGTCGCGACGACGACTCTTGGGGTAGTAAAAGAAATGAACGATGCACCAAACCACGGTGGTGTTGAGAAAGAGGGAAAGGAGTAGGTTTAAGGTGGGTGACATACCGATAAAAGTCTTTTTTAAGGTGTTGAATGTGAGATTATTGTCCTTGTTGTATGCGTTTGTGTATGCGTTGCAGGTTTTTCTTGTAGCGATTGACGCGCAGCCCCGAACCGGTCATGACCGTCCCGACGCAATATTTTGAAAACCCTCCGGGGTGGATGCGCAGTTTTCTGAGCAGCGGCAGAATGGGCGATGCCGCTCGTCCGTCGCGTTTGAGTTCGATGACCACGGCGTCGTCAAAAGAGGTTTCGGCGCCGGTTTGCAGGTCGCGAAAACGTATGTCGAAGTCAATGGTGAGCCGTTCCGTCTTTTCAAAATTGACGAGGGTGATTCTTCTGAACCGATTGGCCACGGTCGGTTGCAAATCGGCAAAGGTCTTGCCCGTGTTGAGTTGCAAAAAGTCCTCTCCGACGCCGTCGTTGAGCACGTCTTCGAGCGAGGGCACCTGCATTCTCACCTTGTGGGTCTTATTGCGATTGTCTTTGCGTTTGATTTCCAAAAACGTTTCGCCGTCGTTGGTGTAAGATCGCACACGGACTTTCATTCTCGGCCGCGATCCGCATTGATGAATGCGAAACATGAAGCGGTCGCGGCTGTCGAAATAGGTCGTGGCGTATGGACTGAGCATTTCGCCTCTCACCTTTTGCACAAAATAATGTCCTTGCGCCATGGCGAGCAGTTCCAGCAGTTTGTTCATGTGGGTCACAAACTTGGTGTCTGTCCGCTTCATCAGGCGTATGGACTTCATTTCTTTCAGCGTGATGGTGGGCATTTGCTCTACAAGTTCACGAAGAGAGAGCGATTGTGTCATCGTTAGATTGATTTGCCCACAAAAATAACACATTATTCTTGTTCACGGAAATTTAATCGTAACTTATTGTCGAAACCTCCCACTGCTTGCTCATACACATTGATTGCCGACTGAAAAAGGCATAGACGAACTCCACGGAGGCTTGTTGGAACGGTGGCCGAAAGTGTTTCTTTTTCGTTGGAGTGCGGCAAGGGTGTCGCCCTTTCGTCGCGCCGTTCTTCCGCCTTCGCTGTTGCCGCCGTTCCGTTTTCGATGAAACCGCCCTTTTTCGACGTTTTCTTACCTTATTTTTTATTTTTTGCCGTTTTGCCTTCACCGAAACGTTCAACATCCTGAAATACAGCGAAATGTGTGCGAAGGCAAGTGAAGGCAAGACTTCTGAGAGGATTTGTAAGCGATTGAAAAACAGGGATGATACGGTGAAGGCAAAACCTTCTTTTGCTTTCACCTCCTTTCACTGCTTGCGGAGCAAAAACGCACATTTTCGAGATTTGCGGAAGAAGAAAATACAATGAAATAATTGATTTTCAGCAAACTGCAATCCGTCTTTGCATTTTGCCTTCGCTTTTTCCGTGCTTTGCCTTCACTTGCCTTCGCACACATTTCGCTGTTTTTCAGCTTGTTGCTTGTTTTTGCGGAGGCAGTGAAAGCAAAATTAAAACAAGTGACGCGCGCGTGCGCGAGAATGAGGAGGCGAAACGGATCACCGGCGGCCGAAGCTACATCGCCTCCCATGCGGAAACGACCGGCTCTGAGGTAAAGATTTTTATCTCCAATGTAGAATGTTCGGCACGGCCGTTCCGCAAAAAAAATATCGGCAAATCTTGCGAGAAGTGAGGAATGGGAAAAGGCCGGTCTTCTTCCGGTTTTGAGGGTGTCGCCCTCACGGCCGGAGGCTGCGTCGGGTGGAAAACGGGAACCGCGATTGGGAGCACGCCGCTCTTGAATTGCCGACGGCGGATTGCAACGAGGTGCTAAAATATATTTTCCGCTTTTGTGCTTCGCGAAAAAAACGCTACCTTTGTCCATCTTTCCAATGACGAAAACCGCTGCCGATGAAAAAACTTCTCATGTTCTTGTCGAGAGGATTTTGCGGCGTTTTTGTGTCTATCTTCAAAATCATGCTTTATGAGCGCAAGACTCCTTTGGGTCGATGACGAAATCGACCTCCTCAAACCCCATTGCATCTTTCTCGAAAAGCGAGGCTATCATGTCACCACCGTTTCCAACGGCCGCGATGCGATAGACCTCTGTCGGACGGCGGTGTTCGATCTGATGCTGCTCGACGAGAACATGCCCGGTCTGTCGGGGCTCGAAACGCTCAATGCCATTAAAGAAATACAGCCGACGCTGCCGGTGGTGATGGTGACGAAAAACGAGGCGGAAGACCTGATGGATCAAGCCATCGGCGCAAAAATTGCCGACTATTTGCTCAAACCCGTCAATCCGATGCAAATTCTTCTCACCTTGAAGAAGAACATCCATTCGCGCATCATCGTGCAGGAACAAACCGAAACGAACTACCGGCAGGAGTTTGCGCAGCTCTCCCGACAAATCGACGAGGCAAAAGATGCCGCGGCGTGGAAAGAGCTCTACAAGCGGTTGGTGCGCTGGGAGTTGCAGCTCGAAGAGAGTGCCGACGCCCCGATGAACGACATGCTTCGCCTTCAAAAAGAGGAGGCCGATGCGGCTTTTGCCAAATGGGTGAAGCGCGACTATGAGAGCTGGCTGCATGCGCCGGAAGATCCGGAGTGTCCCTTGCTTTCGCCCGATGTGATGAGGCGCGTGGTGTTTCCGCGATTGGGAAAGGGGCGGCGCGTGGTGTTTCTCGTGCTCGACAATTTTCGCTATGACCAATGGCGCGTGCTTTCGCAGGAGCTGGCCGAGGAGTTCGACATCGAGGAGGATCTGTATTATGCCATTTTGCCCACTTCCACGCAATATGCCCGAAATGCCATTTTTTCGGGATTGATGCCGCTGCAAATCAAAGAGCAATATCCCGATCTGTGGGTGGAAGAAGATGAAGACGAGGGGAAAAACCTCAACGAAGAAGCCCTCATTGCCAAACAAATGCAGCGACATCGGCGAAAAGAAACGGTGTCGTATCACAAACTCAACGATTCGGCCGCGGTCGAAAAGCTGTTGAACAATTTTTCGGCCTTGAAGCATCATGACTTGAACGTCTTGGTCATCAACTTCATCGACATCCTTTCGCACGCACGCACCGAAAGCAAAATGGTGCGCGAATTGGCTTCCAACGAGGCGGCCTATCGTGCCATAACGCTGTCGTGGTTTCGCAACACGGCCATGAGGGAGCTGTTTCGGAAATTGGCCGAAGACGACGCCCAAATCATCATGACCACCGACCACGGATCCATACGCGTCGATACCCCTTGCAAGGTGGTGGGCGATCGAAATGTCAATACCAATTTGCGCTACAAACTGGGCAAAAACCTGAGCTATCCCCCGAAAGAGGTTTTCGAGGTGAAAACGCCCAAACGCTTCTTGCTGCCGGCACCCAACCTCTCGACGACCTATATCTTTGCCACCGGGGCACGCTTTTTTGCCTATCCCAACAACTATAACTACTACGTACAATATTATCGCGACACGTTTCAGCACGGCGGCATATCGATGGAGGAAATGATCGTCCCCATCGTGTGTCTGCGTTCCAAACAAAATCTCGACTGAGGGCGAATGCAGAGAAAGAATAGCCCTATCGACACAGCGAGAGCAAACTTGTCGTTTGACACAAAACGCTCTATCATGAAAAAAATCGTCATCGCCATCGACGGCCACAGTTCCTGCGGCAAAAGCACGATGGCCAAACAGCTCGCTCGCGAGGTGGGCTATATCTATGTGGACAGCGGTGCCATGTATCGCGCAGTCACCCTCTTTGCACTGCGTGCCGGTTTGTTTGAACCCGACGGCACAATTCGGCACGCCGAACTGCGGGCACGCATGCCGGAAGTGAAAGTGTCTTTTCGACTTGACGAGGCGAGCGGACTTCCTCGCACGATGCTCAACGGAGAAGACGTGGAAGAGGCCATTCGCACGATCGAAGTGAGCAACTGCGTCAGTCCCATAGCCACCCTCGACTTTGTTCGCGAGGCCATGACTTCGCTGCAACAAGAGATGGGCAAGAGCAAAGGTATCGTGATGGACGGTCGCGACATCGGAACGGCCGTTTTCCCCAATGCCGAACTGAAAATTTTTGTCACCGCTTCGGCCGAAGTGAGAGCGCGTCGTCGTTACGATGAACTGCAAGCCAAAGGAATGCCGGCTACTTTTGAGGAAATCTTGCACAATGTGCAAGAAAGGGATTATATCGACTCGCATCGCGAAATCAATCCGCTGCGACAAGCTCCCGACGCCCTCGTGCTCGACAATTCTACACTCACAATCGAAGAACAAAATGAGTGGTTGCACTACCAATTCAAACAAGCCGTGGGCGAATAGAAACGGCGCAAGTTTCTACGCCTCGGCATTTTAACGTGTATGAAATTATCTGAACTACGCAATCAAGAAACGGGCTTTGTCGTCACGCTCGACGGAAGCCCGTCTTTTCGACTTCGCCTTGAAGAACTCGGTTTTGTGCCCGGACAAGAGGTGAAGCGGCTTTATGCCTCTCCTGTCGGTTCGCCGATCGTTTTTGCCATGTTGGGACAGCGGGTGGCGTTGAGGCGCATTGAGGCGGAATTGATAGGCATTACCACCGAGCGACCCGACGAAAACTATGCCGATGAGCAACGAGTGGCCAAAAACGCTGCTACGGCAACCCTGCGTCGCGACCGAAAGGCCGCGCCCTTCAATATCGGCCACCGCCACGCGCCCGGAGAACCCACGCATCCCGACGATTTCCACGCCATGAGTTGCTCGCCGGCATCGTGTGCCGGATGTGCCGGATGTGCACCGCGAAAAAAACTTGCACCCAAACAGGAGGGCACGATCACCATTGCCCTCGTGGGCAATCCGAACTGTGGAAAGACCACCGTGTTCAATGCGGCTTCGGGAGGACATGAGCGAACGGGAAACTATGCCGGAGTGACGGTGTCGAGCGTGGTGGGCGAAACCTGTTTTGAGGGACGCACAATCCGCTTTGTCGATTTGCCCGGCACGTACAGCCTGCGGGCATATTCGCCGGAAGAGGCCTATGTGATGAACGAATTGCAAAAGGGAGAAATTGATGTCGTGCTCAATGTGCTCGATGTCAATAACCTCGAACGCAATCTGTTGCTCACCCTCCAACTTCGAGAACTGGGCATTCCGATGGTGGGAGTGCTCAATATGTATGATGAGTTTGAAGAAAGCGGTTCGAGCCTTGATCTCGAACGTCTGGAAACGCATGTCGGCATGCCTTTTGTGCCGTGTGTGGCGAGTCGCCGCCGTGGCATTGATGATGCTATCCGATCGGCGTTGAAATTGGTCGATGCCCGGGAGGAGGCGTTGCGATCGGGAGAGAGCGATCCCCTCTCTTCCTCGCTTCGTGACGATCCCCATAGCCATGCCGATCCGCACGCCCTCGTGCACCACTATCTTTCTGACATCTACCGATTGCGGGAAGGCCGCGCCGTTCGTCTGTCGGAAATGCTCGACAAGTGGCTGGCCAAGAGTGGTTTGGCCTACTTGGCATTTTTCGTCGTGATGTTTCTTGTGTTTCATGCCACTTTCACGCTCGGAGCCTATCCCATGGACTGGATGGAACTCGGCATCGGAAAGCTGGGAGAGGTGATCGGTTCGGTATTGCCGGACTCTTGGGCGACAGATCTTTTGGTCGACGGCATCATCGGCGGTGTGGGAGCCGTCATTGTCTTTCTCCCCAACATCTTGATTTTGTACTTCTTCATCTCGATACTCGAAGATTCGGGCTATTTGGCACGTGCGGCATTGCTGTTTGATCCGCTTCTGCGCCGGGTAGGCTTGCACGGCAAATCGTTCTTCCCGATGCTTACAGGTTTCGGGTGCAACGTGCCGGCGGTTATGGCCACCCGAACCATAGAAAGTCGCAAGAGCCGGCTGATTACGATGGTCACACTGCCCTTCATGTCGTGTTCCGCCCGTCTGCCGGTTTACGTCGTGTTTACCGCAGCTTTCTTTCCCGATTCGGCCACTTATGTGATGTTCGGCCTTTATGTGGGCGGTATATTGGTGGCGTTTGCTTCGGCATGGATGCTCAATTTTGTCATTCGCCGTCGTGAAGAAAGCCATTTCGTAATGGAAATTCCCCCTTATCGTCGCCCCGTTCCGACGAGTGTGTTGCACCACACTTGGGAGAAAGGTCGTCAGTATCTTCGCAAAATGGGAGGCCTCATTCTTGTGGCTTCGGTGGTGGTTTGGCTGTTGGGCTATTTCCCGCGTGCCGAGGGGGATGTCACGCCTGCTCAACAACAAGAACAATCGTATCTCGGACGTGCCGGACATCTTTTGCGCCCCATCATCGAACCGCTCGGCTTCGATTGGCGCATGGGAGTGGGCATCTTGGCCGGTGCCGGAGCAAAAGAGCTGATGGTGTCCACGCTTGGCGTGTTGTATCAGCTCGACGAAGAGAGTGCGGCGGCCGTGGGAAGCGGTGACGACGAAGAGGCCGACGGAAAACTGGTGGAGGCCATTCGTGCCACGACACCGCCTGCTGCCGGATTGAGCTATGTGGTGTTTGCTTTGCTCTACTTCCCCTGCTTGGCGACTATTGCGGCGATTCGGGGCGAGAGCGGCCGTTGGCGATACGCTCTTTTCTCTGCCTTTTATTCCACCTCTTTGGCTTATGTGGCGGCATGGCTGGCTTTTCGCCTCGCTTCGTAAGTCTGTCCGTTTTCGTAGAGTCGGCCTCGCACTTCTTGCCAATGATCGCGTCTTTCCCGTTTCGGCATGTCGAGGTATGGACGACGAACATGTCGAGCACATGAAAATTGCGCCGATCGTTTCCGAGAAGGAGGCGATCGGCGCAAATTGTTTGTCGTCACAAAGCAATCGTTTGTCGTTACAAAGAAGTGCGGACGAATGGTGAGAAGAGGGCTATTTCAACAGCACTTTCTTTCCGTTCACAATATAGAGACCGGTGTGAGAGGGGGCAACCCGACGTCCCGAAAGGTCGTGGATGGTTTGGTGGGAAGGTTGCCCGACAAGCGGGGAGGATATGGCATTGGGAGCGGAATAAAGACAACGCACGGTGGTATGCTTCGATACGCTCTTCAAATCGTCGGCGTTCTCAATGGAGCGCAATTCCTTGCCGGCGATGAGCGGAGCGACGAAGGTAAAGGAGTGGCCGGCCGGAACGAGGTGGAATTTCTGATCGAGGGTGCTGTTGTCATCGCCGGAAACGGCCAAGAGGGTGACGCCGAAATAAGGGGCTGCGAAATAGCGATGTAGGCGATAGGGGTGACCATAGGTGTGCCAACCCGTCATACTGTTCTCCGCACCATCCCAGTAGAGTCCGTTGCTGCCTTGCACCTTCCACGTTTCTTTGTCGGCATTGAGGGTGAATTGAAACGAACCGGGAGTTTTCGAAACGATGATGCTGCCCGATCTTTTCATTTCGGGAATGTATTTATTGACCACTTCGTTTTTGATTTTCCATTTGGCACCGCTCTTTTCAAACACCCATGTGAAATAGGGGTCGGCCTCCCCAAAGGTGAGGTTTCCGCGCATGATTTGCAGGGTGGAGGGATTGAGGTTGCGGTAGCCGGCGCGTTCGGGGTTGTTGCTCGAAGTGTCGTAGATGACGAGGCCGATGCCGTCTTCCAAACGGCTCACGGGTTCGGCCAAAGCCTTGACACCCGAATAGGCTTCGGTGGAATAGACGATGACGATGTGTGTGTCGGCCTTTGGCGTTTGGGTGAGTGCTTCGGTCGGCACGTCTACGGCCGTGTAGTAGGGGATTTCGGGCACTTTGATGTCGGCGGTAGTTCCAATGGGCACATGGATTGTGTCGCGACGCAGGAGAGCACCGTGCTTGTCTTCGCAGGAGAGATAGACGAGGTTTGACACACGCTCGTAACTGAGATTGAAAGTGGCGTCCTCGGTGGGCGATACGTTGTCGGGGAGTTGAGTTTTGAGTTTGTATCCGGCGAATGAAGGCGGGGTGAGCGTGATGTCGCCTTGTGCGATAATCTCTTTAACTTTACCCAACTCTTTGTTTTCCGTGTCGGTGCAAACGTAGGTGATCGTTCTTGCCGGTATCAGTTGCCAAGCCGCACCCTGAGGGCGCACGGCATTGCCGAGACCTTCCTTGTTGCCCGCGCTGACGATGCCGGGAAGAGCCGGGGATTGATGAGGCACGGGGAAGAGGTTTTTGTTGGAAACGGAAATGGTGAAATCCTTGTGGGCAGGGTTGTAGGAGAGGGTGAGCGGAGTTGCATTGCCCATGGAAAGAGGAAAGCCCAATGTGCCTTGGAGGTTGGAGGCGGCATTGCCGATGCTGCGGCCGGTGGTGACGTTTTTCAGACGGAGTTTGAGCTGGCGCGTGGCAGGATCGTAGGGGGTGACTTCGGTGGCCATCCAACCGATGTTGGCACGAGAGTCTGTGGTGTGCATCGGGTGTTGCGATTTGCCGTTGTCGGAAATGGCCGTTCCCTTGAAACGATCGATGGCGCAGCGCACGATGTAGGTTTTTCCGTTTTCGGGAATGACGGCCGGCGGTGTGTCGTCAATGGGAGGAATGGGCGAGGGATTGGTGTTGAGGAAGTGGCGGCCGTATTGATAATTGTTGTAGTTGAGCATGACGGTGTCGGCCCTCATGCGCTCCGCGAAGTTGTTGAAGTTGCGCAGCGATTGCGGCGTCCAGCCGGCTTCGGCCACGGCAATGAGCCGGGGGAAGGTGAGGTATTCGAGAAGGTCGTCGTTGCCCACGTGTTCTGTCCAGAAGGTCGCTTGTACGCCTCGTGTGTAAGCATTTGAAACGGGAGCATGGTTGTAAACGGCTTTCAGGTGGTCGCTTCCGTCGCCGGGGAGCGAAATCTCCCACGGTTCGTTGCCGGCTTGTCGGTTGATGTAGTAAGGTCTTTGAGGCGTGTAGATGTGTGGCAGTTTGAGCTGAGCGGCTTTTTTGGCGGCTTCTGCGGCTCCGATCCAGCAATAGACGGTGGCACCGGTGGCTTTCATAATGTCGAGATCGGTGCCGTTTGCGGTAATGGCCTCGTTCCAAACGGCCAGTTTACGACCGCGTGCTTTGACGTGTTCGTTCATCTCTTTGATGAAGTGGCTTTGCAGCTGACGATAGGATTTGAGGCCGAGTTTGTTGTAGAGCGCTTTGCAGAGGGCGTTGTTTTCCCAAGCGGACGTGGGGCATTCGTCGCCGCCGATGTGGATCGTCTTCGAGGGGAAAATGTCCATCAGCTCGGTGAGGATGTTTTTGGCAAATTGCACCGAACGGGGATTGGCCACGTTGAGGATATGGGTGGAGATCCCTCCGTGTGTCCATACCGTGGGCGGATTGTCGGGATTGCACGAAAATTCCGGATAGGAAGCCATGGCGGCAACGAAATGGCCGGGCATGTCGATTTCGGGGATGATCTCAATGTGGCGTTCGGCGGCATAGGCCACGATGTCGCGAAGTTCCTCTTGTGTGTAGAAGTAGGGGCCGTATTGCTCGTTTGTCCAATAGGCTCCGTGATACATGGCGGTCAGATAGGTGTTTGCCGCCACCGAACCGATGCGCGTGAGGTTGGGATATTGTTTCACCTCCCAACGCCAACCTTGGTCGTCGGTCAGGTGAAAGTGGAAAGCATTCATCTTGTAGGCTGCCATGACGTCGATGATGCGTTTGATTTGTTTGGCCGAGAAAAAGTGACGGCTCACGTCGAGCATGAAACCTCTATATTTGTAGCGAGGAGCATCGGTGATGGACACATAGGGCAGGGTGTAGGTCGTGACTTTGCTGTCTTTCACTCCGGCCATGATGCAGGCCGGAAGCATCTTTTTCAGACTCACGAAACCATAATAAAAACCTTTTTGCGTTCCGCTCTCAATCGTCACGCCTTTTCTGCTGACGGTGAGTTTGTAGCCTTCTTCTCCCAAAGAGGTGCGCAGTTTTTGATTGAGAAGGAGCTGAATGGCCGCATCGGCGGCATTTTCGGTTGCAACGGCTTGCACGCCGCTTGCCGCCCGATTGAAATCGGCCGCGAATTTGGCAATTTCGAGCGTAATGCTGTCGCCGAGTGCTTCTCCACCCACCGTGAGGCGTTCGGGCAGGGTGTAGGTGCCTTGTTGTTGCGACATCCACTTGGGACGGGGGGTGAGATTGACGAAATCGGCCGCTTTTCCGAAAATCGGGAAGAAAAACAGTATGAGCAGAAATAGGGGCGTGTAAATGCTTTTTCGCATGTGAAAAGGAATTAAGGATAGATGTTGATGCTGATTTACGAGCACAAAGATAAGTTTTTTTCTTGAAATGAGCGCATTCTGTCAAGAAGATAAGGTGCTGATGCAAAACAACGCTTTCTCCGACGAAGCCTCTGCAAACCGCCCTTGTTTTTTCGTGGTGTGGCCGAACGCACCTTTGAATGTAGGTCAAACGTGTTTTTAGGAGGGGGATGGTTCATCGTGTGGGATTCCTTCATGATCATTTCGTAAAAACGTCGAAAAACCTACACTTTTTGTTTTATGTTGTTGGATATCAGTGGAGTGTGAGTGTAGACAGTCGGTTTGCTTATATACACTGAAAGAAGTTAAGTTCATGATGCACAGATAGAAAGGAATGTAGACAATTTTTCTCAAAACCTACTCATCCTACATCCTGCCTTTTATGCTGCACGATTGCGATTTCGAGCTTCTGCATGCCCCCCCCGCTCCGATGTGTAGGTTGTTGCAACGAATGTAGTTGATTTTCTGCGTTGTCTACATTCGCAACGGTTTATATATCTGTGACTTAAAAAGGATAGTGTAGACAATGTAGATAAAAAGAATAAAAAATCCCGGTAGGGGTGGAAAAAGTCGCTTTTTTACGAAAAATGGCTTCACCTCCTCTTCGGCTTGTCCGGATATGTTTTCAAGGCGTCGGAGCGTATCCTACCCAAGGAGTAGAATGAAGGGAGTAACGAGTAGAAAAATCTGCTCGTTACTTAAATTTTTCTGCATAACGAGTAGAAAACACGATCACTGACCTGCGTTCCGCAAGTTCCTGCCTTGTGTCGAGAGTTTTTTGGAGCGTATGCGGAGATAGAGAAATGTCGCTCTGTGCCCATCAAGCGAGAAAAATGTATTTTCCGTGTATCGAGTGAATATTTCGGCGACAAACAAAAAATATTGCCCGAAACGCTTGAACAATCCAAAGAAAAGCGTATTTTTGCGCTCAAAAATAAGTTATTATCCTATTTCCACCTTCGAAATGATGAGATTTTCAGGCCATTTGCGGAGGTCGCTAAAACTTTTGTAAATTATGTATTGGACACTCGAATTGGCTTCAAAGCTCGAAGATGCCCCTTGGCCAGCAACAAAGGAAGAACTGATCGATTATGCCATGCGTTCCGGCTCACCAATGGAAGTAGTTGAAAATTTGCAAGAATTGGAAGACGAAGGAGAAATCTATGAAACCATCGAAGATGTATGGCCGGATTATCCGACGAAAGAAGACTTCCTTTTCAACGAAGACGAGTATTAGAGAAACGATGTCGGCAATCCCTTTGCGCATCCGTGCATGATGAAACCGCATGATGAATGAGCGGTTTGTCGGCTCGACTGTAAAAATACAAAAATAGGCTGTCCTTATGAGGATAGCCTATTTCGTTTGTTTATTATTGCGGTCTTTGTCCGTCAGATCATCGGCAGTTGCTGTCCGTTGATTTTTCGATAGAGGTCGAGCGCATAAATGTCGGTCATTCCCGAAAGATAGTCGGCCACGGCCATGATGCGCGTGGAGAGGTCGGGAGCCGATAGCTCGTAGCGCGATGACACTTGCTTCATGAGCAATTCGGAATACTTCTTTTCGGGAAACTCGACGGCCTCGGTCATGAGGTCGAGCAGGGTGTGGATGATGTGGTAGCCCGACAGTTCGATGTCGGTCACTTCTTTTGAGGAATAGATCTTTCTTTTTGCCACCTCCGAACAGCGGCGATAAGCCTCGGCCAAGCGTGAAGGCAGGCGACGGATGAGCGTGCCTTCGAACGTGCCGGAGAGAATGGCCTCCTCGTTGTCTGCGAACACGCGGACGCAGGCACGCTCCAAAGCGTTGATCACACACGAACGGAAGTAGACGATGCGGTCGCCCACGTCGGTGTTTTCGGGGTAAGCCGAACGGATTTCCGCACATTCGTCGTCGTCGAAAAAGCCGAGGTACAGACTGATGGTTTCTTCGGCCGAGAGCAGCCGCAGTTTGTGGGCGTCTTCGATGTCCATGATTTGGTAGCAGATGTCGTCGGCAGCTTCCACAAGATACACCAGCGGGTGGCGGGCATAGCGCAAGGGGGCTCCGTCGGCCGACAAGCGTTTTACGCCGAGTGTGTCGAAGATGCGTTGAATGGTTTCGCGTTCGCTGTCGAAAAAACCGAATTTCGGTTTCCCACCGGCCAAGGTCGAGGCGAAAGGATATTTGACGACCGAAGCCAAAGTGGTGTAGGTCATGACGAATCCTCCTTTTCGGCGTCCGTTGAACTGATGAGTGAGCAGGCGGAAGGTGTTGGCGTTGCCGTCGAAGTGGGTGATGTCTTCCCAAACGACGGAGGGGAGCCGATCGTGAAATCTTTGTCCGCGGCCTTCTTTGAAAAACGAACGAATGGCGGCTTCTCCGGAGTGGCCGAAAGGAGGGTTGCCCATGTCGTGAGCCAAACAAGCCGCACTCACGATAGAGCTGATGCTGTCGATGAGCGAAGGGTCGAGGTGGGCGTGTTTGGCGAGAAGTTCGCGAGCAACGTCGGCTCCGAGCGATCGCCCGACGCTTGACACTTCGAGAGAGTGGGTGAGGCGGTTGTGTACGAAAATGCTGCCCGGAAGCGGAAACACCTGCGTCTTGTTTTGCATACGTCGAAACGGCGCCGAAAAGATGAGGCGATCGTAATCGCGTTGAAATTCGGTGCGCTGTTCGGTGGGAGCTTTCAAGCTGTCTTCTTTGCCCAAACGGCGGGAAGAGATGAGATCTTGCCAATTCATGCTGCAAAAATAGTGTTTTTAAGGAAAAACAAGCGCAAAGTAGCTCGTAATCTGCACATTTTTTGTACTTTTGCTTATCAATCTCGTGATTTCTATGAACGTATCCATCGTCAATCATTCTTCGCATCCGCTTCCTGCCTATGCCACTTTGCTGAGTGCCGGAATGGATTTGCGTGCAAATCTCCCGTCTCCGATTGTGTTGCAACCCGGCGAGCGAACCATCGTCCCGACCGGACTGTTCATTGCGCTGCCGCCGGGCTTCGAGGCGCAGGTGCGCCCCCGGTCGGGACTGGCGGCCAAACACGGCATCACCGTGCTCAACGCTCCCGGCACCGTCGATGCCGATTATCGGGGAGAGATCGGAGTGATTTTAATCAATCTCGGTCAAGAGCCTTTTGTGGTGGAAAACGGCGAACGCATCGCGCAACTGGTCGTGGCACGTCACGAAACGGTGGAATGGACGCTTGTCGATTCTCTCGAAACGACCGACCGCGGAAATGGTGGATTTGGACATTCCGGCACACGATGAAGCAGCAGTTTTCCCCCTTCTTCGCAAACGCACGACGTTTTCGCGGTTTTTCCGTCTGCTCCCATCGGTCTGCTCATCTTTTCCGCAGAATAGCAAGCGGTGCTGTGCTGTTGGGGATGTTGATGATCGTGTCGATGTCTTGTGCCGACTATGCCCGCCAATATCATGCACCGCTGGCCGCCGGCACTTTTCGTTCGAGAGCATTGCTCAGTGTAGAGCAACGCCGCGCTTTCACCACGTTCTTTTTGGACGCTTTGTGCGAAAAACACAAAGGCAATGCCGAAAGGGCGTGTAGCTTGCTCGATAGTGCTCTGGTCATCAATCCCAACGCTTCGGAAGCTCTCTACGAACAGGCGCAAATCTTGCTCGAAATCATGCAGACGGCCGACAGTCTGCTCATCAAAAAAGGAGAAGAACAGCTCCTCAAAGCGCATCAGCTCGAACCGGCGAACCCCTTCTTTCGCAAAAAACTCGCAGATCGGTTTGTGGAAACGGGGAAATATGCCCGCGCCGCACGGTTGTACGAAATCATCACCGCCGAACAGCCCAAAAGCGAAGATCTCGCTTTGCTCATGCGGCTTCACGAACTTTCTCGCAATTACACCGCCGCTCTCGCCGCTCTCGACCGCCTCGAAACCATCGAAGGGCGCAACGAAGCCACGGCTTTGCAGCGATTTTCTATTTTGAGAGATATGGGCAACAAGTCGCGGGCGTTCGATTCGATGCGCCTCTTTTGCGAATCTCACCCCGACGATTTGCGACTGCGTGTACTTTTGGGAGATCTCTATTTGCAAGATGATTATCGCGGTTTGGCTTTGGCCATTTATGACGATGTCACCGAAACCAGCCCCGACAACCCTTACGTGCCGCTTTCGATGTTGCAATACTATCGGATGACCGACAGCACCGCCCTGTTTCACCGACAGCTGTCGCAGGTCTTGTCGCATCCGAAGATAACTGCCGATCAGAAGTTTAAGGTCATGCAGCGTTTCGTAGCAGAGGCTTTGCAGGGAGAACTCGACAAACTTGCCGTTTACGAACATTTCAGAGAAGCACTCTCGCAACCGCAAACCAACCCCTACTTGGGAGAATTGGCCGCATTCTATGTCGATGCCGCCAAACTTCCGAAAGACTCCCTCGAAATGCCGGCACGTGCCATTTTGAGAGATAATCCCGACAACGTGCAGGCACGATTGATCGTGTTGCGCTACGAGTTGGAGCGTCGCCGCTACGGCGCGTTGGCCGAGTTGTGTCGGGAGGGACGGCGATTGCACCCCGAACAGCAGGTGTTCGGCTACTATGAAGGGGTGGCTCTGTACAACAGCGAAGAACCCCAAGCGGCGATCGACGTGTTGCAAGAAACCGCAAAAAGCATCACCGAAGAGAGCGATAGGGAGTTGGCCTCGGAACTGTATGGCCTGTTGGGCGACGTCTGTCATGAAAACAAACGGGAAGAAGAGGCCTTCGCCGCCTATGAGCAAGCGTTGAAATACAATCCCGACAATGTCGGGTGTCTCAATAACTATGCTTATTTCTTGTCGCTGAAACAACGGCAACTGCAAAAGGCCTTGAAGATGAGCGAGCGAGTCGTGAAACTCGAACCTCAAAACCCGATCTATCTCGACACCCACGCTTGGGTGCTTTTTCAGTTGAAGAGATACCGACAGGCGCAAATCTACATCGAGCAAACGATCAAGTATTTGGAAGCCAAAGGCGAACTGTCTTCTTCTGATGCGGGAATGTTTCACCACGCCGGCGATATTCATTTCAAAAACGGACAACACCAAGTTGCCGTTGAGTTTTGGAGAAAAGCTCTCCGACTGACCGAAGATCCGAAACAAAAAACGATCATCAAACGAAAAATTCGGAACAAGAAACTTTAATCGTGCCGTCTTGACTTAATGCTGACAGATCATGCCCATGAAAAAACTCATATTGTGTCTTATCGCGTTGCTCACACTGACCGGTTGCGCTTTGTTTCGCACGGCGGGCGACGCCTATCGCCCCGACCGGCCATTGAGCCTCACTGCCAAAATATCGACCACGTTCACCGCCGGAACCGATGCTAAAAACTTCGGGGGAATGCTTCGTATGCGGCGCGACAGCATGATTGTGCTCTCGGTCGCAAAATACGGCATAGAGGGAGCAAGAGTTTTCTTTTCGCCCGATAGCATATTGATACTCGAACGCTTGAACAAGCATTATATCCTCCTCGATTACGCCGATTTCAACCGCTTGTTTTTCTTAGAAAAAGAAGTGACTTTCGCCAAAATACAATCTTTCTTTTGGAACGGAGAGAATAACTCTTCCGAAACTTCGAGAGGATATTGGGGAATGATCTTCCCATTCGAAGTACAGGTTCGGCGTGCGGACTTTGAGCGTATCCGAAACTACAATATCCCGAAACACACGCAATTCCGCCTCAAATGTTTTGAGGCTGATCTGCGACTTGACGTGAAGCTCACGAAAGTTAAAATCAACTACGACTGGTCGGCTTCGTTCTCCATTCCCAAAGGGTACACCCCGATAGCTACCCGAGAGCTTCAAACCATTATTCCCGAACTCTTCGTCATGCCTCAATGATGCCACTTCGTATTCTTTCCGCCATGCGTTTATTTTTGCTTTCTTTTTGTTTACTTTTTGCGCTTTCGCTCTCTGCTCAAGAACAGAAAAAGCCTTCTCGTAGTCATCGCACCGCCGTGGGAGCGACCAAAAGGAACGCGGCCGCCGCTCCTCAAAAGGAAAAGTCTGCGAAAAAATCCGGAACGAAAGTCGCTACGAAAACTACCACCAAAACTACCACGAAACCCGGCAGAAAAACCTCGGGCAGAAATAGAGAAACGGCCTCGAATAAAACCGTCGTGCCCGCCACCGAAGGCATAAAGAAACTGCAAAAAGAGCAAGCCACACTTAAACAGCAGATTTCCGAATCGCAGACACAATTGGCCACGACCAGAAAGAATGTCAAGTCGCAACTGGCCAATCTGCAAGTGCTCAACGGGCAGATCAACAAACAGCAACAGATCATCACCGACATACAGCTGGAAGTAGACACGTTGAACAATCGCATCTGTCGCCACGAGAAAGAGCTGAAACTCCTCGAAGCCGATCTCTCCGAGTGCAAACGCAAGTATTCGCGCGGAGTGCTCTACATGCACCGCAATCGATTGACGCAGAACAAGCTGACCTTCATCTTTGCCGCCGAGAATTTCCGGCAAATGTATCGCCGTTTGCGCTACACGCAGGAGTACACCAAGTATCAGCGTGTGCAAGGCGAAATCATTCGCCACAAAGAAGATGCCGTGCGCGAGAAGAGAGATTTGCTGACTTTGGCTCGGACCTCCAAAAACCGTTTGTTGCAAGAAGGAAAAATGCAGCAGACGCAACTCGAAAACCGCAAGCAGCAACAGCAGATCGTGGTCAATGATTTGAGCAAGAAGCAAAAACAGCTGCAAACCACCATCGCGCAACAGCAACAACGCTACAATGCGCTCAACAACCGCATCGAGCAACTCATTCAAGCCGAAATCGCCGCCGCCGAGCGTAGAAGAAAAGCCGAAGAAGCACGTCGCCGTGCCGAGGAGGAACGCCACCGAAGGGAAGCCGAGCGTGCCGCTGCCCGAACCTCGAAAAAACAAGGCAAATCCTCGTCCGCATCTACCGAAAAAGAACGTGCGAAACGAGAGGAGAGAACAAAAGACTTCAAATATCTCGCACCCGACGATACCGATCGTCGTCTGTCGAGCAACTTCGCTTCCAATCAAGGCCGGCTTCCCGTGCCCATTACCGGATCATATGTCATTTCAAGCCATTTCGGAACCTACAATGTAGACGGGCTTCGCGGTGTCCGATTGGACAATAAGGGCATCAATCTCACCTCTCCCGGCGGAGCACAGGCTCGTTGTGTGTTTGACGGAGAAGTGACAATGATTTTCACCATGGGCGGTTTCTCCAACATCATCGTGCGTCACGGGGCCTACATTTCCGTCTATTGTAATCTGTCGAATGTTTCTGTCCGCCAAGGGCAGCGCGTCCGCACCCGCCAGTTGCTGGGAGCTGTCGGTCGTGACGCTTCGGGCAACTGCACCCTTCATTTTCAGCTTCGCCACGAAACGACCAAGCTCAACCCCGAGCGTTGGATCGGCCGATAAAGCTTCTCACTCATCTCGCATTCGTGTTCGCGACACTGCCTCCCGACCACCTCTGCATCAAAACGACTTTTATGAAAAAACATTTTTCCCTTTTCTTCGCACTCCTCTTTCTTTTGAGCAGTTGCACCTCTTACGACGCTTGGCATCGTACCACGACGGGCATGTCGCTCGGTGCCTTGTTCGGTTCTACGGTCGGCGGCATCATCGGCGGTGCCGATGGTGCAGATGCCGGTATGCTGATCGGTGGGGCAATGGGCGGCGCAGTGGGTGCGGCCAGTGCCAAAGCGGCCGAAGAGCAACGACTGGATCGCTATGAAGATCGGAAAACCGCCGCCTATGGCGATCGTCGTTATTCCAACGGCGATGTCCGATACGGACGTTACGGCGATGATGACTACGCGCCGTTTTCTTCACTCGAAATCAACCGCCTCGTCTTTGCCGACGCCAACGGCAACCACGTATTGGAACCCGGAGAACGCGCTTACATTTCTTTTGAAATCCATAATCGCAGCAACCAAATGCTTCGCAATGTCGCCCCCATCGTGATGTGCAACTATAAGCGTGTTCACGTTTCGCCGACGGCCATTATCGGCGATCTGTTGCCCGGACAAGGCATGCGCTATCGGGCTGCCGTTGTGGCGCAGACCAATGTGCGCGACCGCAATGTCAGGTTCGACATCGCTTTTCCCGATGCCGACGAGAATGCCGTTGTTCATAAAACCTTCACCATTCGCACTGTCGGTCGATGAGGCATCATCGTGAGATTTTGAAATTGGGATTACCGATTGCCATAGGGCAGTTGGGCACAATCATACTGACCTTTGCCGACACCATGATGGTGGGGCGTTATGGCACGTCGGAATTGGCCGCGGCGTCTTTTGTGAACAGCGTTTTCAATCTGCTGACAATGATTCTTCTCGGATACAGCTATGGCATCACCCCTTTGATCGCCATGCACCACGGACGTGGAGAGCTGTCCGAAGCGGGAGCCGTGTTGCGACGAGGTTTGAAAGTCAATTTGCTTTTCGGCGGAGGGCTGATGACCTGTTTCGCCCTTTTCTATTTCGCCCTTGACCACGTCGGCCAACCCCTCGAATTACTCCCTTTGATGAAGCCCTACTACCTCACCGTGTGGATGTCCGTGTGGTTTGTCATTGTGTTTGGCGCCATTCGTCAGTTTGTCGATGGCACCGCCGCCACGCGTATTCCCATGTGGTTTCTGCTGTCGGGCAATCTTCTCAACATTCTGCTGAATTGGCTCCTCATTTTCGGCGTCGGCATTTTCCCCGAATGGGGGCTTTTCGGTGCCGGTGTTGCCACGTTGGTCAGTCGTGCCGCCATGGCCGCAGGATTGGCGGCTTTGGTCTTTTTCGGACGGAAATATGCCCCCTATCGTTCCGCGCCCTCACGCATGGTCTGCACCGGTGTCGAAATTCATCGTCGTTCGTGGCCGGTGGGAGCACAGTTGGGGTTGGAAACCTTTGCTTTCACCTTTTCGGCCGTCATGGCGGGCTGGTTGGGCAGTGTCGAACTGGCGGCCTATCAAGTGCTGATCACCTTGGGCATGCTCGGCTTCACGCTCTATTATAGTTTCGGCGCGAGCCTAAACATCCGCATCTCCCATTTTCTCGGTCTTTCCGATCTCTCCCAAGCCGCCTCCGCCTGCCGATCGGGTCGAAATGTACTTTTGGGAAATGCCACCTTTTCTTCTTTGTTGTTCTTTCTCGGCGGCGGAACGCTGATCGGATTTTTCACTCCCGACATCGCCGTGGTTTCCACAGCCGTGGGCATCATTCCCGCCCTCATTCTGTATCAGTATGCCGATGCGATGCAAGTATGCTATGCCAACGCCCTTCGTGCCACCGGCCACGTCATGCCCATGACGTGGATCGCCTTTTTCTCTTATCTCGTCGTCGGCATCCCTTCGTCCTATGTACTGGCCTTTTCGTTTGGTTGGGGTTTGTTGGGCATTTATCTCTCTTTCACCCTCTGTCTGTTCGTCGCCGCCGTGTCTTTCTTCTTGTTTTATCGTAGAGGCCTGCAACGATATGCCTCCTCTCCGAGGTGAAGTTTCAACTTCGGGGTTGAGGCTTCGATTTTTCAGAGAAAAAGCGCATAAAGTGATCATTCCTCGATAATAATGAGTAACTTTGCGCCGAAAGACAAGGACTTCCTTTTCATTGTCGAAATCCATTCAAACATATCTCTATATCATCATGAAACCCACTCTCTTTCTTCTTGCTGCCGGCATGGGCAGTCGTTATGGCGGTTTGAAACAGCTCGACACATTGGGGCCTCAGGGGCAAACCATCATGGACTATTCCATTTACGATGCCATCAACGCCGGTTTCGGAAAATTGGTCTTTGTCATCCGTAAGGATTTTGAAGAAGATTTCCGAAAGATCGTTCTCTCCAAATACCAAGACAAAATACCTTGCGAACTGGTGTTTCAATCGCTCGACGCCCTTCCCGAAGGCTTCACCTGTCCCGAAGGACGCGAAAAGCCATGGGGCACAAACCACGCCGTGATGATGGGAGCAGGTGTCATCAAAGAGCCTTTTGCCGTTCTCAACTGCGACGACTTTTATGACCGCGATGCTTTCATGGTGATGGGCAAATTCCTTTCTTCGCTTCCCGAAGGCAGCACGGGGCGTTATGCCATGGTCGGCTTTCGCGTAGACAATACGCTTTCCGAAAGCGGAACCGTGAGTCGCGGCATCTGTGCGATGGACGAAAACAAACACCTCACTTCGGTTGTGGAGCGCACCAAAATCGAACGGCATGACGGCAAGGTCGAATATCTCGACGAAAACGACAACTGGGTAGCCATTCCCGACACCACCCCTGTTTCGATGAACTTCTGGGGCTTCACACCCGACTACTTCGCTCATTCCGAAAGTTTCTTCAAGCAGTTCCTTTCCGATCCCAAAAACATGGAAAACTTGAAGAGCGAATTTTTCATTCCTCTCATGGTCGATCACCTCATCAACAACGGTACGGCCACGTGTGAAGTGCTCGACACCACCTCCAAGTGGTTTGGCGTGACCTATCCCGAAGACCGCCCCGAAGTGGTTGAGAAATTTGCAAAACTCGGTGCCGAAGGCGTATATCCCGAGAAGATGTTCTGATTTTTCTTCTTGGTGTAAAAATCAGCGAGCCGTGTCAAAATTCCACAGAATTTTGACACGGCCGTTTTTTGTGGATTTCAGAAAGAACATATCGTCCTCTCCGTTTCCAGCTTACGACATTTGTTTCCCCCATTTGAATACGACGCCCCAAAAGGGGTACCCGGCTTTTGCCAAGAGTTGATGACGGGAGGAGAGAGGGGACGGAAAAGAGGAGGGGAAGGGCAGTTGTCGAATTTAGATGGGAGGTAGAGATTTCTATCTTTGAGGTAGAGATTTCTATCTTTGAGGTAGAGATTTTTATCTTTGAGGTAGACAATTTTGGCTCGCCGGCAAACGTGCGAAAACGCCTCCCTCACGCGTACGCGCGCGTCCCTTGTGTTTTAATTTTGCCTTCACTGCCTTCGCAAAATGAGATAATCGTCTGTTTTTCTGACACTTTCGTGCGAAGGCAAGTGAAGGCAAAATGAAATTTGGTTTTACAATCGTCTGAAAGTCATTCCGTTGCGTCGATTTTTTGCCTTCACCACCCTCGAAAGAGGCGGTTTTCTCGCGGAACAGGTGAAAGGAGGTGAAGGAAACCATGGATTTTGCCTTCACCGGTATGTTTTGATTTTCAGATGTTTATAAATTCGCTTTTCGGTTTGCCTTCACTTGCCTTCGCACGAAAGTGTCAGGAAATCAGCGATTTGGGTGATTTTGCGAAGGCAAAATGGCAAAAAACAAAATGTAGGGGTGAAAACGACAGTCGGAGGCTTAAAACGGAGAGAGGGGCGGCAAGGTGAGAGACCTCTGCAACATCCCCTTATAAAATTGTCCAATCCGTTCTTTTTCTCGGATTGGACAATTTTGTTTGGAAAATCCCGTGATTTTGACGTTTCTACTCCTAAAAGG
>NZ_RQYI01000013.1 GCF_003859795.1 Alloprevotella sp. OH1205_COT-284
TATTCCATTATAGCATTATAAACACCTCCAAAGGTATGAAAAAGAGAGCATTATGCCCCCTTTCAGGAGTACATTTGACCATTAAGCCAAGAATTTTTCAAGAGTTTCAAGAAGAGAAAGGCGAAAGGCTGACAAAGGCGATTATGAGTCGCTTTTCATCTGTCGCAACACTTTGAAAAATCGCAAGACCATCTATATTGCCAAAGAATTGCAGGATACATTGGCGGAGATAGTCATGTCTATGAGGAATAGAGATATGACCATCGGTATCTATGTGGAGAACATCATCCTTCACCATCTTGAAACCTACAAAGATGAAATCAACAGATTGGCAGAGATAAAATTCAAGAAGCTATTGTGAGGCATTTAGCAATGGCTTTTTGTTACTTTTGAGCCGTATCAACTCGCTGTCAAAAGTAACGAACTGTTTTTCATTGGGGGGCTTTGTCCGCCCGAAGCATAAGAAAGAAAAGGAGCGATCGGCAAATCTGCCGACCGCTTTACTTCATCTGTTCTTCTTGAATGATTATTTTTGATTTTATGCGGATTCCAGAGGAGAGGGAGTTGAGTTTCAACTTTTTCTTTTTCCCTGCTTCTCGCATATCCGACATTTTCTTATGCGTTTTTCCGTCAGGTCGGTCGTTTTCGTTTCAGTGGAGTAAAAAGGTAGGGCTTAGGACAAACAAGGTTTTACGGCGAGAATACTACCTGCAATGAAATGGAAGTGTGGAGATTGTCGTCTAAACGGCTTGCCGCTCCGACCTTTTTTGTGCGTGAAAGCCCGGAACTACCTTTGCTGCTGACAACGAATAACCGATCCCGACATGATACACGGGCATAAGTGGAGGATGTGCAGGGGAGAAGCGGAGCGAAAACAAAAAACGCAGTCTTCGGAGATTGCAGTTCATCAAAAGAATGGAATACACAGAAAACAAAAACCGCCCCAACGGACGGTTCATATGATCAAATTGAATATAGTATGAGATGTTTGTTAAAAAGAAGAAATGTATAAAAAGGTTATACATTTGCATGGCATTCAGAGGCAATAGCCTTATCGTCCATACCTTGGATATGTTCGACACCTTTGGATACTATAATATTTATCCATAGTATAGTTTAATAAAATTCTTTTTCTTCTCATCATCATATCCTTGTTCAATAAAGGCAGACGCATCTAACACCTTAAGTTCAAAATCTGCTCCTATCTTTATAATGTTTGCCTTTGTTATAGCTTTTCTTTTCGTCGCATTTTGTGTGCATTTAAATATTTCTGGTATTTTTCCTGTTCTATCTTCATATTCCTTTCGACACACTGGTAATAAGGATGCTACTTCGTCATCTATTGCTAATGATGAAATCAATTCATTTGTATTAATTTCGGCACCATCCTCTTGCAACATTTGTGTAATTCTTCGAGACACCTTCGCTAATTTCAAGGATTTTTCAGGCTGTTCTTTACTTACCTTTTGTACTATAAAAGAGCAAAAGTTCGCTATGCTTTCTGTATATTGAAAATCGGTGATAATATCCTTAACATATAGGAAGTTATTCGACCAATATCTACCATCCTGACGAATAGTTGATGTTTCCACGATTGAAATCAAATAACCTTCATCTGACTTGGTGTTAAAAATCAAACAACCCTTATCCAAATGTTTTGTACTCAAGCCTAACTGCGGCTTTATTGAATATTCGCCATTCTCATAGGATACAGTTAGGAAACTATCTTTAGCTTCTGTTTTGAGAAGCATGAGCGCATCAACAGTTTCATTATTAAGGATACAACCGTCAATGTAGATTACATAAAACTCACCATTGGCTATATTAGGGTGTATGCTTTGGTTATAAAGGTGTATAGCAAGATTGTTAGATTGCTTAACTATATCATCTTTATTTTCAAATATCTTGTGTACAAATCTATAAGACAGATTTATGTCTAAAGACTCTATTGAATCGAATTGTCTAAAAACATCAAATTTGAATGTGTTTTTTACCAATGTTGAAATAAAATCAGAAGCAAATGACATATCATCTGCTTTAGAAGCAAATGCTACACCTTCTTCTTTTAACTTATTGCCTACTTTTTGTACAGTGGCTATTGTAGGGACTCCTAATTTTAAGTTTACCATTATTCGTAGATATATTTAGGAATTAAGCCTCCTTGATCAATTTTAGAGAACTTTGCTGTAGTATGGAAATACTCTAAATCCTTCCAATATGATTCATCCGCATGCTCAATTAATATCATCTGAAAACTCCTGTTTTGGTTTCCAATAATCTCTTCCATAAATTCGTTGAGCAGACGGAAAGCTTTCATAAGTTGTTTCTTATCGTCATTATTTAGCATACTCTTATCTGCATAATAAGGCATACTTGGCTGATCAATAAAAAGAAACGAACCAACCTGTTTGGACTTATGGTACATTATAGACTCATGCAACCCCAAAAAGAAACACAAATGCAGGAACATATAGTTTGATTTACTGCCGATATTTCGAACAGGATATTCTTCTCCATTTTTTAACAAAGAGATTCTTCTTTCATCATCATCATAACGCATAGTAGAATCTGGATAAGAATCCACGATGCCATTGCTTGAGTGAAAATATTTATTTATAAAGTGATTCATTTCCTCTTTTACATCATGGGGCAATAAAGAAATGTTCTTCTGCACTATCTTCAAAGATTCTATATCAGAGACCATATTTTGTTCTGTACTTGCCTGATACGTATCAACTTTCGGCTTTTTCAAATTTTTTAATTGGTATTTAAGACCTATAGCCCGTTCGAGCCATTTGGGATTTGCTATGGTTTTACGAAGATTCGTTAATTGTTTCAGTTCATACTCACATGCCTTGAGTTTTTCCTTTAATTCTTCGTGCCTTTTAGCAAAATCATGCGGTAAATTAGGCTTTACCTTTCCAGTATCCTTGATTTGTACTAATTGCTTCTCTAACAAATTAAGAAGTTCGATGGTTTCAGGAGATGTTATGACTTCATCGATATGCTTCTTTATGTAAATAATAGGACGTAAACTATCTTGAATATTTTTCCCTATGGATTTTTGCTTCTGCATTTCTGCAAATAAAGAGTTATAGATACTTAACTTGTTAATCAATTCATCCCGCTTCTTTTTAAGCGATTCCAACTTCTTTGTATCTTCATCATTCTTTATCAGCTTATTATAGGCACTTAAAGCATTATTGATGTAATGTAACATTTTATCTGCAAAGTCACGATCAAAAAAACTATCTGCAGCAACCAGATTAAGACTCAACGCATCATCATAAATTTTAGTGAGACTAGCCTTGTAATATTCTTCATCGTCTTGAGCTTTTCGATGCTTCATCTGATATTGCTCTAAATCCTTTACAGCTTTTTCAATTTTTGCTGTTATCGCCTTTGCATCATGATGTTGAATACCATTAACAAGCTCTAAAGCATAATCAAGTAAAGTATCATAACTACGATTAATAAAAAATGCCGTGTCAAAATAAGTGTTAGCTGATGATATAATATCTTCAGTTAAATAATTAAATGGCAAAAAATGCCTGAAGGACATATTGTACTTTCGATTACCAACTTTAGTTTCATGCTGAGGAACATAAAACATCCTTGTCAGAATTGTTCTCATCTCACCCACAGAGTGAGTCTGTATGTATGGCATAGGATATTCCTCTTGCTCCTTCCAATACACATCTTGCGTACCTTGTCCTGAATGAGGTGCCTTCCTCATTAGGATGTAGCTTCTTTCTTCAAGAAATATATTCATTCCATAGTATTCAACATTTTCATTGATAATATTCTCAACTATGGTGGGATTATCTGACAATAGGAGGTAATCAATAATATCAAGTATAGAAGACTTACCTGTGGAAGAATCTCCTGTAATAACATTAATTCTATTTGGTTCGAACGAGTAGGTTATCGATCTTTCTGTATTTTCTCTAAACCCCTTGAACCACAACTTTATGCTAGCAATATATAGATTCATAATTGTACATTCAATTTGTTATAAATTTCTTTGGAAGATAAGTTACAACACATATCCAATAAAACATGAGCATCTTTAATGATTCTGTCTAATCGCTTAGAATGTAAATTCTCATCAGGAAAGGAATAATCAATTAATTGCACAATATCGTCTGAGATATCGATAACCTTACTTTGCTTGAGAATTACCATAGCATTTATGAAATATGGTCCAAAAGAAGCTAATTTACGAGAAATTAATCCTTGGTTACTTATCAAACTAGAAAGTTCTTCAAAATTCTGAGACTTACGGATAATCGCACCCAACTTATTATCAATCAGTAAAGTAATCATAAGATAAGATATAGGCATATCCATTTCCCTTCTTCTGAGAAGATGAACTATACATGCCATAATTAATGCTTCATTATTGTAAACTCTGTTCATTATTACTTGAATTTATTTTTCCAATCACGATGCCAACCTATCAATGGTAAATCAGAAATTATTTCAGTTGCTGAATTTGAATAATAATAAATACATCCTTCACTTAATTGATTTCCTAAAGGAGTGTCAGATACAAAAAACAGCTTATCTCTCATATCATCAACAGTACAACATCCTGCCTGACATAATTCATCATCTGTAGACATTTGTGTAATATTGCGATGCTTTTTATTATAACAATTATCCCAAGCAGACAGAACATCATTGGTCAAATTCTTCACATCTTCACTTATCAAAGTATTATCATTACAAAGTTCATGAAAATTATTATTAAAACGTAACCAGCTTAATGTTAAACGAGATATTCTGTCTAGCTCATTTTCCTTAACGTAACATACTGAAAAAAGTTGCTTCATAAACAATAATTCACGAAAATCGCCATTAAATTCATCGATAGAACAGTCTCTAAAATGAATTGCCTTACGACCAATATCAAGTATGCTTTGATATCGTTCTGTGAAAATAGAGCCGTTATATGATACTGGGGTTCTATTAATAATATTAACTATAGAATCATCTCTTAATGATCTCATAAGATGATTATATACCCAATCAATACGATTGTGGTTTAAACCAAAGCGATTACTCATGATTCGTTTTATATCTTCTTTCAAGACATCAGAAGTTTTCGAAATAGAGATCCGAGAACAAAACTCCTTCAGATAATCCTTATTGAGCAGATCACTGATTATTTGTGAAACATTTAAGTGATTATTTACCGATTTATCAGATTTTATTTTGCTCTTTTCTGTTCTTTCAGATTCTTTTATAGTAACAAAGGCTGATTTTAAATCCTCGACCGAATGAGTATTATGAAAAGCCTCAATTGCTTCAACAAATTTATTTTTGGAGATTGCTTTGTTTGTTATCAATTGAAACTTTGTATTTTCTAAAATGTCTGGTTGTTCTTCAATAAATTTCATCCAAATGGAAATAGTTTTCCACAAATCAGTATCCCGATTGCTTAAATTAATCGTTTCTCCTTTTGGATTTTTACAGATACTATGTTTTATTTGATATAGGGTTATACCCTCCTTCGTTTGTGCATCAACATCATCACGTAATTCAAAGCTAATAGTTGCATCATCATCGTTTTCTTTTAATAGCATTAGCACAAAGTAATCCCATTGATATTCAAAGGCTACAAAAATATCTGCAGCCGAACGTTTGCTTTGTTCTTTAGATGGTGTTATTACGCTCATATGAATTCAATTACAATAATATCAATTACTATCAGTTTTTAATCTTTGTTGCCACCGTTAATAAGTTGGCGAGGGTCTATGTTCAAAAGTTCTGCAATTCTAACAAGCATATCAAGCGAGGGTTGCATCTTGTTGGAGCACCATCGCGAAACGGTTGCTTCATTTTTACCAACTTGTTCCGCTAGCCATTTTCCTGTTTTACCATTCTCAACTAACACAACTTTTAGCCTATTTATTTTTTGAAATTCCATACGCTTTGATTCGTCTTTCAATTATAACAACTTGACTTATTTTGCAAAGTTAGTGATAATATATGAAAATACCGCATTGATTCCCAGAAAAATACAGTATAGCATTTATTGTCCCAATGATTTTCGTTCGCCCGGCTCCGAAACTTTCTTTTCTGAAGTGAACAACACCTAATTTCTATCTAATGAAGGATGTGCCGGGAGAGAAACAGGGCGAGAACAAAAACGCAGTCTTCGGAGGCTGCATTTCATCAAAAGAATAGAATACACGGAAAAGAAAAAGCCGCCCCAACGGACGGCTTTACGAAAATAACTCGGAGAAAATTCTTTTTTCTCACGATATACTCTTATCTTTGCAACAAACAAAGTGGTTCTTTGAAATTGAAATGGCAAAACAAGGTAGAGTATAGAAGCTCACTGGTTTCCTTATCGTTACCTCCCTTTATTGACAAACAATATAATCTGTTGATTATTTGTTTTTTATAAAATTCTCTATGCTTTCCAACGTGCCACGTAATCTCTTTTTCGATACCGCAGAATCCGATGATTTTCTTGATGTTTTTGCAAGCGGTCATATACGTCGGAACGGGCAGAAGCAGGTTGTCATTTGCCATACCATCGTATTTCTCGATAATCTGCTTCGGAATATCCAAAAGCATGATGTTGGATTCCACGCCCGTCTTTTGTCGCTTGGTCATAATCCAGAGTTTACCGTCAAAGGAAGTCTGAAGGTTGTCTTTGGTCAGGTTCTTCATATCGGTAAAGGACAACCCCGTAAAACAGCAGAAAACGTACAAATCCCGAACTAACTCCATTGATTTACGCCTGAACTTCAAATCCAACAGCCTGCGGATTTCATCCTTGGTCAGATAGTCCCTGTCGGTACTCTCGGCGGATATACTGTAATCTACGAACGGGTCACGGACTATCCAGCCGTGATTCTGGGCAATGGTAATCATACGGCGCAGGGGCATCATGTAAATCCATACCGTATTGTTACAGCATTTCTTTTCGGTGCGCAGGAAGATGTCAAAGTCGGTAATGAAAGCCGGAGTGAGTTCTTTCAAAGCAATGTCACTGACACGGTAACGGTTCTTGATGAACTCCTCCAAATGCTTATAGACCGTGCAATACTTGTGGTAGGTGGATGGGCATCGCAAGCCTGCATCGACCTGTTTGAAAAAGTCCTCATTGTGCTGGGCAAAGACTTTCAGCAGGGTTTCGTGCCGCATCTCCAAACCCAAGAAAGCGTTCTTCACTTTCTCGGCAGTGACATAGTTATCCCGCTCGGCTATCTCCTTGTATTTGGCATTGATGCCGACACGTATCTTGTCCAAGAAACGGTTGGTTTCCAAGGCCACGGTACTTTTGCCCGAAGCGCGGTTGCTCTTGATGTCCCACAAGTCGGGATGAATGTCGCATTTGCAACTGAACTGGGCTATCGTACCGTCAATGGTGATACGGCACATCACGGGAACGGAACCGTTCTTCTTGGGGGCGTTCTTTTTGAGGTAGAACAGAACCTTAAACGTACTACGCATAACTCTGACTTTTTACGGTTTACAAAACTATTCATTGTCAGGTTATTTGTTGCTATGCAAAACATTGTCGTGCAATGGTAAAGAAACAATTCGCAATTTATTTGCCTATTTCTTTTCATCGACGTACCTTTGCAGGAGGTAATCCCCGAAGTTCAGGTCGGATTTTGCACTGTTCGTTACCGCTTTTCCCAATCCTCACTTGCAAAGGAGCTGGTAATGTTTTGGTAACGTTGCTCTGTCCGAAGTTGGTATAACCCCGTCTTTTCGAGGTTTTGCGTCGAAAGGCTCAAAAAACAGAACCGACTGACTCACAAATCATTCACGCTATTTCGCCTTTTCTTGAACCTTGGGGATAGATTTTTCAATAAAAAAATAAAAAGTGTAACCTTCGTTCTATCGACAAAAGGAGATGACGGGAGCGAATGGGAAGAAAGCTTCACGGCATGGGAGCTAAAAAAAACGGGCTCTGAGGTAGGCATTTCTACCTCTGAGGCCGTGAACGCGGCGACCGTCGGAGCGGGAAAAGCCATGCCTCCTCGCGCGCACGCGCGTATACCTTGTTATTGCATTTTGCCTTCACTGCCTTCGCAAAAAGAGATAACGATCTGTAAGTCAAAATGATATTGGCGAAGGCAAGTGAAGGCAAAACGAAAATGGGTTTTGCAATCGACTGAAATACACGCTGTTGTGGCGCATTTTTGCCTTCACCGCCCCCGAAAGGGGCAGTTTTCGCGCGGAAGAGGCGGAAGGAGGTGAAGGCAAAAGGGATTTTTGCCTTCACCGTAGAAGTATTGATTTTCAATAAGTTGAAATCTCCGAAGAACGTTTGCCTTCACTTGCCTTCGCAAGAAACGCGCTGACAATCAAAGAGAAAAGGCCTTTTGCGAAGGCAAAACGGCAAAAACAAAAAAACAGGGTGGAAAAACGCCCGAAAGAGGCGGTTTCATCGGAGAGGGGGAGAGAGCGGCAGAGGAGGGAGCGACACACAAGGGCGACGGCGACGCGAAACGAAGGGCACGTGTCGAAAGCCCGGAGCGGCAGGAGGGCTGCGCGAACCGACCACGCTTTCGGAGGTTGCTGCCCGCAGCGCGACAAAACAAGGGGGAGGTCTGTTTTTTAGGGCGAAGAAACGAGGAGGGCTTCGCGGTTTTTCGTATCTTTGGAGGCGAAAACGGCGTTTTTTCGTCTCGCCACCTCACATCAATTCCAAAAACACGCATCATGTCTCAAAATTTCAGTGCCATTTTTCGCATCGTCAAAGGCTACTTCAACGTCATGCACGAAAAAGAAGACGAGCAAGCCATCATCGACAATATCCGCGCCGGCATCAATTTTCGCGGTGCCAACTCGTGGGTGCTTATTTTTGCCATTTTTATCGCTTCGCTCGGTCTGAACGTCAATTCCACGGCGGTGATCATCGGTGCGATGCTGATTTCTCCGCTAATGGGGCCGATCATCGGCATCGGGCTATCGGTGGGGATCAACGACCTCGAACTGCTCAAACACTCCTATCGCAACCTCGGCGCGGCCACGATCATCAGTGTGCTCACGGCCACGCTCTACTTCCTGATCACTCCGCTCGACGAGGCGCAATCCGAACTCCTCGCCCGCACCTCGCCCACGATCTACGACGTGCTGATTGCACTGTGTGGCGGGGCGGCCGGCTTTTTGGCCATGGCCACCAAGGCCAAAGGGAGCAACGTCATTCCCGGCGTGGCAATCGCCACGGCACTGATGCCGCCGCTCTGCACCGCGGGCTACGGTCTGGCCATGGGCAACTGGGCGTATTTTCTGGGAGCGTTCTACCTCTTTTTTATCAACACCGTGTTCATTTGTCTGGCCACGATCGTGGGGGTGAGAATGATGAATTTCAGCTATCGGCAGGCCATCGACACGGAGCGGTTCAAAAAGGTGCGTAAATACATTATTGCCATTGTCATCGTGACGATGGTGCCGGCGGTTTATTTCACCTCCGGCATCGTGCGCGACAGCTTCCGCAACAACAACGTGCGCAAATTCGTCAATGCCGAACTGGCGGGAACGGGCACACACATTCTTTCGACCTCTCTCGACACGCGCGAACGTGTGCTCAACGTCGTGGCCGTGGGGCGCGAAATCACCTCGGCGGCACAGCGCGCGGCCGAAGAGCGGCTCGAACGCTACAACCTCAAAGGCTATCGACTGCTCCTCATTCAGGGAACGCAGTCGGACAGTTTGCTGACGCAAAAGACACAAATCGGAACGCCCACCCTCTCGACCGACAAAAAACACATTGCCGAACAGGCCGCGCGAATCCGACAGCTCGAAGCGCGCCTCGAACCCTTTGAACGCCACCAGAACCTCTCGGGCGAAGTGGCTTTGGAACTGCAACCGCTCTTCCCTTCCGTGGCCTCGCTGGCCTTGATGCCCATGACCGAAGCACGCACCGACACGGCCGTACAAAAAACACAAACCGTGGCCATCGTGCGCCTCGCTCCAAACCAAACGCTCTCAACGACGGAGCGCGAACGCTTGAAAAAATGGCTCGCCACGCGCACAAAAGGCAAAGACATACGTCTCATTTTACAATAAAAAACCACTTCGTTCTTCTCGCTCCGACACACGACATGAACATTGCCATTGTCGGCGGCGGTGCCGCCGGTTTCTTTCTTGCCATTCGCGTCAAAGAGCTTTTGCCCTCGGCGCGCGTCATCGTCTTCGAACGAAGCGGCGGCGTTTTGTCGAAAGTGCGCATCAGCGGCGGCGGACGGTGCAACCTGACCCACTCGTTTGCCCACGTCAGCGACCTCTCGCAGGTCTATCCGCGCGGTGCGCGCCTGCTCAAACGCCTTTTTCGCAGTTTTGACCACCGCGCGGCCTATGCGTGGTTTGAAGCTCATGGGGTGCCGCTCGTCACGCAAGAGGACGGGTGCGTTTTTCCCCGATCGCAAAGCTCGGAGAGCGTCATCTTTTGCCTCACGCACCATGCCCGAATGCTGGGCGTGGAGGTGTGTACGGGGGTGAAGGTGAAGGAGGTGTTTCGCAGCGGAAACGGTTTCCGCCTCGACACCTTGTCGGCCGACTGCCCCGCGGCATCGGAGACTTTCGACGCCGTCGCCCTCACCACGGGCGGAGCTCCACGGGGCGAAGGACACGACTTTCTCGCCCGTCTCGGCCATGAGATCGAACCGCCCTGCCCCTCTCTCTTCACGTTCAACATTGACCACAAGCCGCTCACCGCGCTGACAGGCATCGTCGCGGAAAAGGCACAGACGGCATTTGCAGGCACCAAATTTCGCACCGATGGGGCACTGCTCATCACCCATTGGGGCGTGAGCGGACCGGCCGTGCTCAAACTCTCCGCACACGCCGCGCGCTACCTTTGCGAACACAACTATCGCGCACCGCTGCTGATTTCGTGGAGCGGCACGAACAACGCCGAAAACGTTGCCGCCGAACTGGCCGCCCTGCAACGGTCGGCCGGCAGCCGCCTTGTGGGGAACGTGCGCCCGGAATATCTGCAAACGCGCCTGTGGCACTACCTGCTCTCGCGCGCCGAACTCTCGCCCGAAAAGCGATGGAGCGAAGTGGGGCGCAAGAGCCTCAACCGACTGGCCAACGTGCTCACGGCCGACACCTATGCCATGGTCGGGCGCGGCACGTATAAGGACGAATTTGTCACCTGCGGCGGCGTGAGCCTTTCGTCGGTCGATGCCTCGACGTTGGAAAGCCGTTCGGTGCCGGGATTGTTCTTTGCCGGCGAGATATTGGACATCGACGGCGTCACGGGAGGCTTCAATCTCACGGCGGCTTGGACAACCGCACATACCGCCGCCGAGGGCATCGCCCGACGCCTTTCCGCCCCGAACGACGGCCGATGACAGCCGAACTTATTGACCGCCCAAACGGTTTGGAAGCGACCGTAAACCCACACATCTGCCCCAACACCGAATGTGAAGAGACGGCTATCCGTATCGGCCGACGCGACACAACCGGCCGCCCCACATTTTGCGAACGACAAAACCCACATCCGACAGCTTGACTGCGAATGTGGGTTTTGTCGCGATTTGACGATTTGACGCAGTGCGCAAAACCGCCGACGCAACGCGCGAGAGGGCTCGACACCGAAGGCATCAACGCCGGGCGGTGAGCCGCACGATGTGTACGATGACTTCGGAGGCTTTCTCCAAATTGGGGATAGGGAGAAATTCGTGAGCACCGTGGAAGTTGAGGCCGCCGGCAAAGATATTGGGGCAAGGCAACCCCATGAAAGAGAGCTGTGCGCCGTCGGTGCCGCCGCGAATGGGTTTGACAATCGGACGGATGCCGACCTCCTCCATGGCCTGACGGGCAATATCGACGATGTGCATCATCGGCTCCACCTTTTCGCGCATGTTGCGGTATTGATCGGTGAGGGTCAGCCGAAGCGTTTCGGCACCATATTTGATGTTCATGCCCTGCACCAAACCTCTGAGCATGGCCTTTCGGTCTTCAAAACGTTGGCGGTCGTGGTCGCGAATGATGTAGCTGACGGTGGCACGCTCCACCCCGCCCTCAATGCCGGTGAGGTGGAAGAAGCCTTCGTAGCCCTCGGTTTCTTCGGGCACTTCCTGCTGCGGCATCTTTTGCACCAATTCGGTGGCCACGCGGGCGGCATTGATCATTTTATCTTTGGCATAGCCGGGATGAACACTCACACCGGTGATTTCGATTTTGGCGGAGGCGGCGTTGAAATTCTCGTATTCGAGTTCTCCACGCTCGCTGCCGTCCATGGTGTATGCCCATTCGCAGCCGAATTTTTCGACATCAAACTTGTGTGCCCCAAGGCCGATCTCTTCGTCGGGATTGAAGCCGACACGCACCTTTCCGTGAGGTATTTCGGGATGCGCGATGAGATATTCCATGGCCGTGACGATCTCGGCGATGCCGGCCTTGTCGTCGGCACCGAGCAAGGTGTGTCCGTCGGTGACGATGATGTCTTCGCCGACATGGTCGAGGAGTTCGGGAAACTTGGCCACTGTGCTCACGATGCCGGTTTGGGCGTCGAGCACGATGTCGGTGCCGTCGTAATTGCGCACGATGCGGGGTTTCACACCGGCACCCGATGCGTCGGGGCTGGTGTCGATGTGGGCTATGAAACCAATCGTGGGCACGGGGTTATCGACATTGGCGGGCAAGGTGGCATAGACGTAGCCATGAGCATCCATTTCGACTTCGCTCATGCCGATGGATCGGAGTTCTTCGACAAGATATTCGGCCAAACGAAACTGCTTTTCGGTACTGGGGGTCGTGCCGGTGCTGTCGTCGCTTTGGGTGTCGAAACTGACATATTTAAGAAAACGTTCTACAATGGTCATAAAGGAAAAAAGATTTTCTGAAAAATTAGAGAGATAGAGAAACGATCGGCGCAAGGATGAGGACAACGCGCCGACCGTTTAGATTAGAAAATGCTCTACTTCACCCACGTTTTGCGCCCATCGATCACATAAATTCCGCTGTGGCGAGGAGTATCGACACGACGGCCGGTGAGATCGAAGACGACGGAAGACGAGGGTGCGGAAGACTGCGGAAGACGAGGAGCCGACGTGGCGACATCTTTCACGGGAGAGAAGCGCAAAATGTAGGAGTACTCGCCTTCGGAGGGACAGCGATACTGCTCTATGGTGCGGACGTTGCCACACGAACCGTTGCCGACGCCTCTCTGATAGTAGTCGAAATGAACGTGAACACCGGCCGAGGGGGTGAGATCGTAGGGGTGAAGCACCGTCTTTTTGAATTGTCGGTCGGCGTAGTGGAGGGCGGAGAAAGACACCTGCCCTTGGGTTTCCACCTTCCAACCGTTGCCGTTGGCATCGAAGAGGGTCAGCTCTCTCAAATCCTCACGTCCGCCACAGGTTTGGGGGTGGGCATAGGGCGTGAACATTTCGGCAACGGTCGTTTCGTAGCGTCCGAGACGGCTGCCGGTCTTGCGATCCACATAGTTCTCCCAAGGGCCTCTGGCATAGTAGTGTAGGTTGGTCAGCGGTTGCGCGAAATACATGCCGATACCCAAACGAAGCAGATTTTTGGCCGTAGGGGAAAACTCGGCTTTGAGGTCTACGGTTTCGTCGGCATAAATGGTGTAGATAAGTTTTGTCTGTACGACCGAGCCGTAGATAATGTCGATGACTTGTGCGCTTTTTCCGTCGTCGGCAAGCGAGTAGGTCACATTGTGGAAGAGCGATCCGATTTCGGGTCTGAGATTGACATCGTTTTCGATCCAGCGGAAATTGTCGTAGGTCGGTACGCCCATTCCTTTGCACACGGCGGTGCCGTCGAGTTGCCAAAACTGCATGCCCTGCATCTTATTGAACATCAAAACCTGCCGGGGAGTGATGACGGAGAAATCGTTGCCGTCGGTTTCCACCTTGACCGTTCCTGCCGCGACGGTCACGGGCGAAAGTTCGGCACGCTCGTGCAAGATCGTTTCAAACGCGGCAACGGCATGTCCGGCTTCCGCCCAAGCGGTGGGTGCGGTGAGCACGACATCGGCTTGCAGCGTGATTTCCTTGTCTCCCGCCAAAGGCGTGGTGAAAGGTATGGTGAGCGTGGCATACTGCCGAGTGGGAGTGGCGGGAAGAGCAATCGTGCCGCGCTCGGCCACACGGCCGTCTATCAGCACGCGCCAGTTGAGCGCGAAAGCATCGAGGGTGGTAAAATTGTAGCGATTCATCAGTTTGAGCTGACGCTTTTCGGCATCGTATCGGGTGAACTTGACACTCTGATACACCTGCTTCACCTCATTGAGCTTTGCACTCCACGAACGCGAGGCGGTGATGATGCCGTTGCTCATGAAGTTGCCTTGGTGAGGACCCGGATAATCGTAGCCCGAACGGAAACGATGGAAACCGGTAGAGGGATCGACAAGATTTTTGTTTTTGATGTCTTGTGCGTCGTAAATACCCTGATCGACCCAGTCCCAAATGCAGCCACCGATGCCGCGAGAGGATTCGCTCGTCCACGTGCCGGAGGCATTGGGTTTTCCCTCGATGATGTCCCAGTATTCTTGGAGGTTACCAATGGCATTGCCCATGGCATGGGCATATTCGCAAATGAAATAGGGGCCATAATTGTTGTACCGGCAACGCTCCTTCACTTCTTCGAGCGTGGGGTACATGTCGGAGTGCATGTCCGACGAGGCGGCCACATTGTGTCGCGATGCGCCTTCGTAGTGAATGGGTCGGGGATCGAGTCCTCGCACGGCATGGTAGGCTTCGGTGAAATTGCGTCCGGCGTGGCTCTCGTTGCCCAAGCTCCAAAAGATAACGGAGGGGAAGTTGCGATCGCGCAAAACCATGGTTCGGTTGCGGTAGACGATAGGGGCACCCCAACTCTCTTTGTCGGAAATGCCGCCGCCGTTTCGGTGATCCTCCCAGTTTTTGTGGCATTCGACGTCGGCCTCATCCATCACATACAGTCCGTAGTAGTCGAACATGGCGTTCATTTTAGCCTGTCGCGGATAGTGTGAGGTGCGCACCGTATTGACGTTGGCCTGTTTCATCATGACAATGTCTTTGAGCATGGTGGACACATCGATGGAGCGACCGTGTACGGGGTGAATGTCTTGCGTATTGACACCGCGGAAAAACACGCGCTGCCCGTTGATGTAGTAAACATTGCCGCGTTGCTCGATGTTTCGGAAACCGTATTTGGTGCTGAACGCCAAAGTTTCGGGAGCATCGGCCGACGGACGCTGAAACACTTCGATCGTGTACAACACCGGCGACTCGGCACTCCACAGACGAAGATCGGTCATGGGGAAAGAGAAATTCAGTTTTCCCTCCTTTTCTCCTTCGGCAAAACTCTTGCTCAATTCGGCTTTTTGCAGTTCTTCTCCCTCCGGCGAAAGCACACGTATGCCATAAACTCCGTCGACCGCTTTTGCGTCGCGGTTGTCGATGTCGAACTCCACTTTCAGCTCTCCGGAACGATATCCGGTCGCACGATTGAGTTCGGCGGTGATATAGTGATCGCGCACGAAAGTGCGAGGTACGCTGACCAAATACACATCGCGGTGAATACCGCTGAAATGCCACATATCCTGCCCTTCGATGTAGGAAGCATCCGTCCAACGGATGACTTGCACGCTGACATTGTTTTCGCCTTCTCTCACATAGGGGGTGATGTCAAATTCCACATCGTTGTTGCCCGGCTCGGTATATCCCACGCTCCGACCATTGACCCACACGTAAGCTCCTGCCGAGAGTCCATCGAAATGGAGCAGCGTGCGTTCGTTACACCACGCTGAGGATAAAGTGAAATTGCGACGATAGTTGGCTACGGAGTTCCAAAGTCCGCTTTTCATCTGAATATAGGGCGGTGCATCGGCAAAGGCATAATCGACGTTGATGTAGTGTGGCACGCCGTAGCCTTTCATTTCCAGACACGAAGGCACGGTGATGGTGTCCATCGCCGAAGTATCGTATTGGTCTGCGGAAAAGGCCGAGTCGAGTTGCGCCACGTCTTTTGTCCATTGCAGTTTCCACAAGCCGTTGAGCGATAATATTCTGCTGGAATTTGGTGTCTGCCACGGATGCTCATACCGCTGTTTGTCGGCGCGCATCTCCTCGGTCGATCCATAGGGGATTTGCCAAGCATGCCCCGGTTCGACATTGACGGCAAACACCTTTTCATCCTGCCAAGCAACAGACGGAATAGACGGCTGGTTGGCCGCCGTCAGCGTCCAGTGTGCGGCGTCGCTTTCGCGATCGGTCAGCACGAGGCGCGAGTAAGCGTCGATTTTGAGAAACTTTCGAGTGTATTTGTTCGATGCGGAAGAGAGGACATACCCCTTTTTCCCATTCAGCGTCTTTTCCGTGAATTGCACCCATTGGTTGTCGTTATTGTTATCGGTCGTCCACTGCACGGGATGCAATGCAACATTCTGCAATACCAAGTCCACCGACTTTCCCACCGCTTGGTTTTCGATCGTGAAAACCTGTTCTTCAATATTTTTGGCATTGAGTTTCCATACTTGTCCAAAATCTCCGAACTTATAAGACTCCACGTAAATCGGTGCATTGTTTTGGAAGTTTTGCCTATTGCTCAACACTTTGCCACTTTGCGTATGGAAAAGCACAAAAGTTTTTCCCACGAGATCGGCAACACCTTCGGCCGTTGCAAACAGCGGGAAAAACAACAGGAAGAGAAGCGCCTCCAACAATCGATGCTTCATAGAATAATAAGATTAAAAGTTAGTTTTTGCAGATATTCTGCCTACAAAAATAGTCTTTTTTTTTGGTTTTTCAAGCGTATTGGCGTATTTTTGCGCTCATCTCTACAAAACGGAAGATCACATGAAAAAAATGTTTTTTGCTTCGAGCCTTTTCGCGCTCATGACCTTGGGAGTTTCGGGTCAGGTTTCAAACGTCAATCCCACCCCTCAATCCGTCTCTTCTGCGGGCACTTTTTTTGATGCACCTCTCCGCTGGCGTGTTGGTTTTGCACGCCGTTTGCTCTCGCCCTCCATCGAATCGGTACTGGCCGAAATGTCTCCAAAGACCGATCCGAAAGCCGATTTCCACCTCACCATAGGCGTGTCGGGCGACAAAAACATTTCCAAATACCGTAAACTCATCCCCAATCGCAAAGAAGCCTACTATCTGGCCGTCGGCCCGAAGGGAGCCGTGGTGGCCGGACGCGACGAACGCGGCCTTTACTACGGCCTCCAAACACTCCGCGGAATGATGACCGACGGCAAACTCGAAACCTGCACGCTCCAAGACTGGCCGGACGTGCCCTTTCGCGGTGCCATTGAGGGTTTCTACGGACAGCCGTGGAGCCACGAGCACCGGCTTCGTCAACTCGACTTCTACGGTCGCAACAAGATGAACGTCTACATCTACGGCCCCAAAGACGATCCCTATCACCGCGACCGATGGCGGCAGCCTTATCCCGAAAAGGAAGCTCGCCAAATCCAAGAGCTCAACGAACGTGCCAAACTGCGCAGCGTCAATTTCTATTGGGCGATCCACCCCGGAGTCGACATTAAGTGGAACGAGGAAGACCGCGTCAATCTCGTCAATAAACTCGAAAAGATGTATGCCCTCGGCATTCGCTCCTTTGCCGTCTTCTTCGACGACATTTGGGGGGAAGGAGCCAAAGGCGAAAACCAAGCCGCATTGCTCAATCACATCGACGAGGTGTTTGTCAAAAAACACGGCGACATCGCTCCCCTTCTCCTCTGCCCCACCGAATACAACCGCTCGTGGAGCAAAGACGACAGCCCCTATCTCGCCGCTTTGGGCAACGGCCTCAACCCCGGCATCGAAGTGATGTGGACAGGCAACACCGTCGTACACACCATCAACAAAGAGGGCATGGAATGGATCAACCGACGCATCAAGCGCAAAGGCTACATTTGGTTTAACTTCCCCGTAAACGACTTCGTGCGCGACCACCTCCTCCTCGGCCCCACCTACGGCAACGACCTCGACATCGCCGGCGATCTGAGCGGCTTCGTGTCCAACCCGATGCAATATGCCGAAAGCTCCAAAATCGCACTTTACAGCATCGCCGACTACACTTGGAACATGAAACGCTACGACTGGGAGCGTTCGTGGCACCGAGCCATTGCCGACCTGCTCCCCTCCGACTCCGTTGCGCTCAAAACCTTTGCCGCCTACAACGAAGACCTCGGCCCGAACGGCCACCGATTCCGTCGCGACGAAAGCCGACACCTCAAACCCCTCCTCGAACGCATCGACAAGCTCATTGCCGGACAACCCGACGCCAAAGCCCTTGCCGCCTTGGGCGAAGAGTGCGACCGTTTGGAAGAAGCCTGCGACCTGCTCTTGGTGAACAACGAAAACCCGTGGCTCATCAACGAAATACGCCCATGGCTCGTGCAAGGCAAACTGATTGCACAATACGGCCGACTGGTTTGCAACGCCGCACAGCCTCTTGCCGTCCAAGCCCCCTCTGCCGATGAAGACCGCGACGCCCAACGCCTGCGTTTCGAGCGCGCCCACCGACAGGCACGCGCCCTGCGCCGGCAGATGTATGAGAACGAAGTGGATCAACGACAACTACATGTCTACCAAACCGGCACCAAGCTCGCCACCCTCCGCCTCATGCCGGCTCTCGACCGCCTTTTTGCCAAAGTCACCGAGCAGCACAACGCAGCTTTCGCCACCAACTTCGAGCCGATTTCGGCCTATATGCCTTTCACGCTCACAGCCACCGTCGAACAGCTCGCCAACCAGCCTCTCACGATGCACGACTACGGTAAGCAAATCAAAATCACTCCCTCACACGAAGTCATCAAGTGGGCACCCGGCACACAACTGTCCGTGAAATCCGACCGTCCCTTTGTATTCACCGGATTGGACTTCAACTTCGGCGTACAAGGCATTGCCAACAAGTTCAAGCTCGAATGCCAACTCGAAGACGGCACGTGGAAAGAGATCTCTCTGCTCCACAAGAAAAAAGACGACCTCGTCGTTCACACCGGCAACGAATTGGGCGGTCTGAAAGCCACCGCCTTCCGCCTGACCAACATTGCCGGCGAGGAAGTGCAGTGCTACCTGCGCCACTTCAAGTTCTCGAAACAATAAACCACGCCTTGCATTTCAACAACAGACACGGCAAAGTCGGAGCCTTCTCCGCACTTTGCCGTGTCTGTCGGTTTATGTTTTCTCCTTCACCGCAAACGCCACGCAGCTCTCCCCATTCGTTCTTCCGGCCGTCGAGCCGTCGCCCCTCCTCGATGAAACCGCCCTTTTCGGGCGTTTCCCCACCCGTTTTTTTTGTTTTTGCCGTTTTGCCTTCGCAAAAGGACTTTTCTCTTTGATTGTCAGCGCGTTTCTTGCGAAGGCAAGTGAAGGCAAAACGAAAATGGGTTTTGCAACTTGTTGAAAATCACAGCTACTACGGTGAAGGCAAAAATCCCGTTTGCCTTCACCTCCTTCCGCCTCTTCCGCTCGAAAACTGCCCCTTTCGGGGGCGGTGAAGGCAAAAAATCGCCGCAATGACGTGAATTTCAGCCGATTGCAAAACCCATTTTCGTTTTGCCTTCACTTGCCTTCGCCAATATCGTTTTGATTTACAGATCATTGTCTCTTCTTGCGAAGGCAGTGAAAGCAAAATGCAATAACAAGGTATGCGCGCGTGCGCGCGAAGAAGCATGGTCTTTCCCACTCCGACGGTCGCCGCGCTCACGGGCTCAGAGGTAGGCATTTCTACCTCAGAGGCCGTTTTTTTTAGCTCCCATGCCGTGACGCATTCCTCTCGTTCGCTCCCGTCGTCAGCTTTTGCCGACGGGGGCGGACTACGCTGCCTTTCATGTTTTCTTTGAAAAACGGAGCGACAGTTTTTCATCATCTCCCACTCAAAACGGCCAACAAACTTGCAAAACGGAGAGAAAGAGCGCGACAGACGGTGAAGAGGAACAAGGGAAACTCCGAAATCGCCGTGAGACTCGCCGTTCTCTGCGATAATCGGAACGCGGAGAAATGGTATGGACGAAAAAACGAGTAACTATTTTTGGGTATTTTCACTCAAAGGGGGTGAGCAAAAAGAAGTGTCACGTCGCTTTCCGGGGAGAAAAATCATCTTATCAGGCGATTGTGCAGTTTGAACGAAACCAATAATTTTGCACTCGGTTTTCGACTTGTCTGCACATGGGCAAAAACAGGCGGAAAGCATATGTTTCATTTTTCAAATCAAATCATCTTCTTATGAAATTTTATTCTTATCTCCTCGTCGGTCTTTTGACACTCGGTTTCACGGCTTGCGACAATTCTGACAATGCAGAACCGGTGTTCACCGAAAAAACGGTAGAACTCAAAAGCATTGATGCTTCCAATTACAGCAACTGGGTGTATGTCAATCTCGAAACGGGAGAACAAGAAACGCATCGCGACTTCACGCCTTGGTTCTACATCGATCCCACTACGAAAGAACGCAAGGAAATTGCCGCCCAAGGTTCGCCGGCCGATGTGAAAATCAAATGGCATGTGGCTTTCCGTCGCGAACTTGTCAAGACCAACGGCGGATCGGCCATTGCCACTCAGTCTACTTCGCTTGATGAGGTGGACGTGAAGAAAGTGCAGGGCAACTTCATGGCCGACGCCGTGGAAACCAAAAAGCCGCTCATGATCGACATGACGCAAATGATGAAAGGCATCGTGATGTTCTCGCAAGAAGACATGCGCAACCCCGTGCTCACGGGCTGGATCGTGAAAAAAGGACGCCCCATGGTCGATCTGACTTACACGCCCACAAACCTCGTTTACGTGCTTCGCACGAAAGACAACCAACTGTTCAAACTGCAAATCACAGACTTCACCAACGCCAAGGGCGACAAGGGATATATCACCTTAAAGGCCGTGAGGGTCAAATAAATGATACGATGCAATTCGTGAAAACGGCATTCAGACAGATTGCTCCCAACCGGGTGCAATCTGTCTGTTGCTAATCGTTTCTTGGAATGGGTTTTGAAATTTGCCCCTTCCCCAATTTTCTCGATATATGTACACAGCTTCTTACGAAGAGAACGGATGCTTCTTTTCATCGCATTTTCAGTTGCGCCGGTTCGATCTGTTGCTTTCGTCGTGCCTGCTGGCCTTTCTCATGGCGTGGTTTCCGGCAGAGGTGCGTGCCGCCGATGAAGCAGAGCCCGACCGCTACGTGGTGCGCGGTGTGGTGCACGACGAGCGCAACCAACCCATGATTGGTGCACTGGTGGCCATTGTCGGCACCCATGCCGTGGCCGAAACCGACCATCGCGGGGAGTTCAGATTGAGTCTGAGAGAAAGCGGCAAACGTCGGCTCAAAGTGAGCTACGTCGGCTACACTCCGCAAACGATCGACATCAACGTCGGATCCGGAAAGGAGATTTCCGTCGGCCTTATTCCCTCTTTGCAGGAGATTGGAGAGGCCGTCGTGACGGGGGCACGCACCGAGCGACCGCTCAAAGACATGCCCGTCATCACCCGCGTCATCTCGCGTGCGGAAATCGACCGCGTCAATCCGCTCGACATGCAGGGTTTGTTGCAATATACCCTGCCGGGCATACAGTTTCGCTACAATTCGATGAGCCAGACCTCGACCATGACCTATCAGGGCATGAACAGCAAAATGGTGGTGTTTCTCATCGACGGCGAGCGCATCAGCGGAGAAAGCAGCGACCACAACATCGACTACAACCGAATCAACATCGACGAGATTGAACGCATCGAAGTGGTGCGCGGAGCGGCATCGACCCTCTATGACAGCAATGCGCAGGGCGGTGTGATCAACATCATCACCAAAAAAGCCACGCGCCCCATCACTCTCAACATCAACACCAGATATGCCGGAAGCAATGGCGAGAAATATGGCATTTCCTTCGGCATGAAGAGAGATCGTTGGGACACGCGCACCACAATAGGGCATCGCCATCGCAAAACATTCTATGCCCGAGACGATCGCCCGTACAGCTACGAGAAAATTGCCGAAGACGGAACCGTCACCTATGAAACGGACTCCGCGCTGATGGTCGTGCCGCTCTACGGCTACAACGTGTGGGACGCGTCGCAACGATTCACCTATCACTTCAACGACCGCCTCTCGGCCGAACTGAAAGCCGGCTACTACAACAACGTGCGCCCGCAGCGGCCGGGACGAAAAAACTATGAGCGATACGAAGATCTCACGCTGAGCGGACGGGTGAAATATCTCTTTCGCTCCGACCGCCTGCTCGACTTCTCGTTCATTGCCGACAGCTACGCGAAACGCGACATCTATCCGGCCATTCCGCTCACCGAAACACCCTATCGCAACAGACAGCAGACGGCACGCCTGAACTACACCGGCACCTTCGGCACGCACACCCTCAGCTTGGGAGGAGAGATCAGACACGAACACCTCAAACACTACATGCTCAAAGACGGCGGTTCGGAAACGGCCTACATCGGTTCGGTCTACGTGCAGGAGGATTGGAAAGTGTGCCCCTTCCTTCAATTAGTGGCCGGCGTGCGAGCCGACAAAGCGCAGGACTATGCGCCGCATCTCACGCCGAAAGTATCGCTGCTCTATCGGCCGGTGCAAGGCGTCACACTCCGCACCAACTACTCTCACGGCTATCGACCGCCCACGTTGAAAGAGAGGTTTCAAGAGTTCAACATGGCCAACATCATGTATATCCTCGGCAATCCCGACCTCCGTCCCGAAACGAGCCGGCAGCTCTCCGGTTCGCTCGAACTCGAACACGGCAGAACTCATTTCACCCTCTCGGCCTACCACAACCGCTACCACAACTACATCGGCTATGCCTACAAAGGCAGCGATGCCCTGCAATACATCAACACCGACGACCGCAAGACCACGGGAGTGGAAATCTCGTTGCGTCATCGCCCGGTGAAAGAGATGCTCCTGATGGCGACCTACAATTTCGTCAATGACTACAACGAGCGCAACGGTCGCAACGTCTCCACCATTCGCCCCCATGCCGTCACCTTTTGCGCCTCTTATCGTCGGAAGATCAACAAAGACATCGTTGGCAACGTGGCCTTCAACGGACATTGGGGAGCGCGGTTTGCCACCTACTACTACGACAGCAGCAAAAAGATCTACGAAAAATCCACCTACGACGGACGCACGCACTGCTCCTTGCAGTGCAGTGCACAGATGCCGCGACGCGGCCTCACGCTCGGCTTCATGATCGACAACCTCTTCGACTATCGCGACAAGGCCACCACGGCTCTGGTGCAGTTGCCCGACGCCGGCCGCTCCTTTGTGCTGACACTAAAAATCGGCATTGCCGAACTGCTCGACTGGTAGTGCAGCCGGATCCGTCACGTTTCATTGCATCTACATTTTTCGAATCATAATATGGACAAGAACAAAATCAAAAAAATCATAGCCATCGGCCTGTCGGTTCTCTTCGTGGCCGTGGCCGCCACCTTCGTTTGGCGAACATGGATGGGTACGACACGAGTGGCGTTCGTAAACTTTCAGACGCTCACCCTCGGACACATAGCCAAAGCCAACGACAACGGATTTATCAGCGTCGAAGGCGTCAATGCCGACAACATCGAAGACATCGGCAAGTACGACATGGTCTTCATCAACGCCATGGGGCTGCGCATCACCGAAGCCCAACGCGCCAAGGTGCAAGATTTGGCCGACAACGGACTGCCCATCATGGCCGTCATGGTGACCAATCCGGCCAACGGCATCGTTTCGATCGACACGGCACATGTCAATAAACTCGGTGCCTATCTCTCCAACGGAGGCCGCGAGAACTATCGCAACCTGTTGCGCTACGTGCGCAAATACATCGACGGCAAATGGATCAAAGCCACCGAACCGTCGCCTGCCGTAGAACGCATCAACAGCTTGCTCTATCACATCGACCCTCAAAAGCCGGACGATGAGGAGTTGGGCTTCAACTCCGTCAAGGACTATGAGGCCTTTTTGCGGCGCGTCGGTTTGTGGAAAGACAAAGCGGCACGCATCGTCGTGACGGGCATGATGGGACAGCCGGCCGAATTGGTGGCCGAATTGGAGAAACAAAACAACGTCTACCACGTAGACAATCTCCACTTGTTCATCAAAGGCGGACACATCGACAGCATTCGCCCCTCGGCCATCGTCAATATGGCACACGGGCGCATGGGCGACGGCATCGTGGCCTACTTGGAACGGCAAAACATTCCGCTCTTCTCGCCCATCAACACCCAATCGCAAGTGGAAAATTGGGAAAAAAATCCGATGGGACTCTCCGGAGGCTATCTCTCGCAAACGGTGGCCATGCCCGAACTGGACGGCGCATTGCTGCCCTATGCCGTATTCGGCCACCAAAAGGACAAAGAGGGATTACTGCAAGTCTTCGCCATGCCTCAAAGAGTGAGAGATTTCGTCAAGACCATCAATCAATATGTCGGTCTGAAATCCAAACCCAACAAAGACAAACGCATTGCCATTTTCTACCTCAAAGGCCCCGGACAAAGCTCGCTCGTGGCACAAGGCATGGAAGTTGTGCCCTCGCTCTACAATCTGCTCAAAGCCCTCAAAGCCGACGGCTACAAGGTGGACAATCTGCCGGCCTCCCACAAAGAGCTGGAACGCATGATCCAAACGCAGGGAGCCGTGCTCGGCACTTATGCCAAAGGGGCTTTCGACGAGTTTATGAAAAAGGGCAAACCCGAACTCATCACCCGCGCGCAATATGAAGAATGGGTGAGCCGCTCGCTCCGTCCCGAAAAATACAAAGAAGTGGTGGCCGCATCGGGAGAGTTTCCCGGAGAATATCTGGCCACGGCCGACGGTCGTTTGGGCGTGCCCCGCTTGCAATTCGGCAACGTCGTGTTGCTGCCGCAGATGATGTCCGGATCGGGCAGCGATCATTTCAAGATCGTACACGGCACCGACGCCGCACCGCCCCACGTCTACATCGCTTCGTACCTGTGGACGCAATTCGGATTTGGCGCAGACGCCCTCATTCACTTCGGCACACACGGCAGTTTGGAGTTCACCCCTCGCAAACAAGTCGCCCTCAGCTCGCTCGATTGGAGCGACCGTTTGGTCGGCACGCTGCCCCACTTCTATCTGTACAGCATCGCCAACGTCGGCGAGGGCATCATCGCCAAGCGTCGCTCCTATGCCGCCCTGCAAAGCTACCTCACGCCGCCTTTCCTCGAAAGCAATCTTCGCAATGCCTATCGCGAGCTCGACAAGAGCATTCATCAATACAACGCATTGCAGCTCAGCATCACTCCCTCCGACGACCCGAAGGGTAAAAAGCAAGCCGCCCGCAACGAGGCCGCACTCCGCAAAGCCGCTCTCGACATAAAACGAGCGGCCGTGAAAATGGGCGTTCATCGCGACTTGGGACTCGACAGCGTGCTCTCGCGCCCTTATTCGGAAGACGACATTGCACGCTTGGAAACTTTCGCCGAAGAAATCGCCAACGAAAAAATCACGGGACAGCCCTATGTACTCGGAGTGGCCTACGATGCACACCACATTTCCGGCAGTGTCCACGCCATGGCGGCCGACCCCATAGCTTACAGCCTCTTGGCACTCGACAAACTGCGCAAGCGTGCCACCGTGGATTCCGAGAAACACAGTTCGGTCTTCACCACACGCTATCTCAATCCGGCCAAAGCCTTGGTAGGAAGGCTCTTGGCTAATCCCGCACTGGCCACCGACGAACTCATCTGCGCCACCGCCCACCTCACACCGGCCGAACTGCAACGCGCTCGCGACACCTATGAAGAAATGACGCGACCTGCCGGAGGCATGATGGCCGCCATGATGGCACAAGCCGCGGCCTCCAAAGCCCAATCGGGCAAGGGGCAACAAAAAGCGAACGACAAAAAGCCCTCGGCGGCCATGATGGCGATGATGAAAACGGCAAAAGCCCTCGGTATGAAGCCTCCTCACGGACATGGCGATGCCGAAGCCGCCGCTCAAAAACCGACCGACAAACAGTCTGCACCCAAAGGCCACCCCAAAGGCATGCAGGCCGACAAAAAGAAAAACGGCATGCCGCAGATGAGCATGCCCAAGCCCCGAACATTCACTCGCGAAGAAAAGACCTTTGCCTATGCCGTAATGGAAGTGGAACGCACCATTAAAAACGTGAACCGCTACGCCAACGACTTGAAGCAAAGTCCGACATTGGAAATCCAAGCCGTTCTCAATTCGCTTCGCGGAGGCTACACTTCGCCCTCGCCCGGCGGCGACCCCGTGGCCAATCCCAACAGCCTCCCCTCGGGTCGCAACATGTATGCCATCAACGCCGAGGCCACTCCCTCGGAGGCCGCTTGGGAAAAAGGCAAACAGTTGGCCAAAAACACCCTCGACCTCTATCGCCGCCGCCACAACGACAGCCTCCCCCGCAAAGTGAGCTACACGTTTTGGAGCAGCGAGTTCATCGAAACCGAGGGTGCCACCATCGCCCAAGCCCTCTACATGCTCGGCGTAGAGCCGATTCGCGATGCATTCGGACGGGTGAACGATTTGCGCCTCATCCCCTCCAAAGAACTGGGGCGTCCGCGCATCGACGTTGTGGTGCAAACCTCCGGACAGCTGCGCGATTTGGCCGCTTCCCGACTCTTCCTTCTTCAACGCGCCGTAGAAATGGCCGCAGCTGCCAAAGGCGACGACTTCACCAACGAGGTGGCCGAAGGCGTTGTCGAAAGCGAACGCGCGCTCATCGACCGCGGAGTGTCGCCCAAGGTGGCACGAGAGATCGCCGCACGCCGTGTGTTTGGCGGAGTAAACGGCAACTACGGCACCGGCATTCAAGGCATGGTCATGGCCTCCGACAAATGGAGCACCGAGCAGGAAATTGCCGAGGTCTATCTCAACAACATGAACGCCTACTACGGCGACCAAAAGAAGTGGGAAGAGGTGCAGCAACATGCCTTTGCCGCCGCTCTCACGCGCACCGACGTCGTGATACAACCGCGCCAAAACAACACATGGGGAGCTTTGAGCCTCGACCACGTCTTTGAGTTCATGGGCGGCATGAACCTGAGCGTGCGAAACATCACGGGCAAAGACCCCGACGCCTACCTCAGCGACTATCGCAACCGCAACAGGGTGCGCATGCAGGAGGTGAAAGAGGCGATCGGCGTGGAAAGCCGCACCACAATCTTCAACCCCACCTACATCCGCGAACAGATGAAGGGCGAAGCCGGTGCGGCAGGAGGATTTGAAGAGTTTGTGCGCAACACCTTCGGGTGGGAGGTGATGAAACCCAATGCCATTGACAACGAACTTTGGGACGAGATCTACAACGTCTACGTGGCCGACAAGTTCGACCTCGGCATGAGGAAATATTTTGAACAAAAAAATCCCGCCGCCCTGCAAGGCATCACCGCCATCATGCTCGAAAGCGTTCGCAAAGGCATGTGGAAAGCCAATGCCACGCAAGTGGCCGAACTGGCCAAACTCCACACCGAACTGATTGCCGACCACAAAGCCGCCTGCACCGGATTTGTGTGCAACAATGCCGCTTTGCGCAAGTTCATCAGCCAAAAGGTGGATGCCGCCACGGCGCAGACTTACCAAAAACAAATTGACGCCGCCATCGAAAGTCGGGACAAAAACGGCACCGTGCTCAAAAAAGAAGAGCAGTCGTCCATGTCGGCCGAAACACGCACCAACCTCGTCAGCGGCATCGCCGTCGGTATTGCCGTGATCGTGTTGCTCGTCGCCTTGGTGATTTTCGTGCGTCGCCGCCGTCGCAACCTCAACGATTGATCCATGGAAATCATCGTTTCTTGCCTAATGTTGGTGGTGAGTTTGAGCTTCGTGTTCAAACTCACCCTTGCACGGCCGCTCGTCGGAGCGGTCACCGTCCTTCTCGCCGTGCTCTTCACGGGCTTGGCATGGCCATGGGCTGCGGAACAGTCGAAAACGCAAATCTCGGCATGGCTCTCAGACGCATCGCTAATGACTGACCTGAGTGTCATCCTCAGTTTCGACGTGGCGACCTTGTTGCTGTTTTGCCGGCTTTCCGTTGCCCACAAAGCCCGATCGCCCCGTGCGCGCAGACTGCGGCAGGTGCTCGAATGCTACCCCGGACTGCTCATTTTCCCCGTGTTGTTCAGCCTTCTCGTCACCCTCATTTTCTCCCTCCCCGGCATGGATTTCGCCCTGACCGCATGGGGGCTTGCCGCCACATTGGGCGTTGCCATTCCGGGAGCGGCATGGCTGTTCGTTCGCCTGCTGCCCGAACGAGAGCTGCGGTTGGAAGTGCTCTTCATCCTCAACGTGATGACAGCCCTTCTCGGCATTGTAGGCACGGTCAATGGACGCACCGCCGTAGAGGCCGAAAGCAGTGTAAACCACATGGCCTTGGCCGGCGTCGTCGCACTCACCCTCCTCTTTGCCCTCATCGGCTATGTGCATTGGCGCATTCTCAACCGTAAGAACAAGCGTTTCACCCCTCGACACTAAACCCTTTTCCTTTAATTTTTCCCCATGACTTATATTTCCGACATCCTCTTTTGGATCAGCACCGGCCTTTTGGTGCCTGTCATCGTTTTGCTCATTCTGCTCTTCCTGCGCGCCCTGCTTTTGGTCGGCGGCAGTTTCGGGCAATATCTCACTTATCGCAAGGCAGAGGTTCAACTCCGCGACTCGCTCAACACGCTCACCGCCGAATCGATCTCCACGCTCGCCGAACGCCTGCCGCGCAACATGGGACTCGCCACCCCCTATTATGCCGACCTGTTGGCCGCCCAAAACGACGAGATACGCTGCGAACGCATCATCTCGCAATTTGAAATCGCTGCCGACGCCGATCTCGCCACGCCACGCACCTTGGCCAAAATGGGGCCTGTGTTGGGATTGATGGGCACACTCATCCCCATGGGGCCCGCCCTTGTCGGACTCTCCACGGGCGACATCGCCACCATGGCCTACAACATGCAGGTGGCTTTTGCCACCACCGTCGTCGGCCTCGTTGTCGGATCGGTGGGCACGTTGGGCTTACAATTCAAAAAACGCTGGTATACCCAAGATCTCTCCAATTTGGAATATATTGCCGCATTGCTCACCGCCAAAAACTCCGACCGATGAAACGCCGACGCCGATTGTTGAATACCTCCTCCGACAATGCCGACATCATGGGCACCGTAGCCAATCTCTTCGACGTGGCCATGGTCTTCGCCGTGGCACTCATGGTGGCATTGGTGAGCCGCTACAACATGACCGAAATGTTGAGCACCGAAAACTTCACGATGGTCAAAAATCCCGGAAAGGAAAACATGGAGATCATCACCAAAGAGGGTGAAAAAATCAATCGCTACACCCCCAGCGAAGACCAATCGAAAAGCGACGGAACGAAAGGAAAAAAAGTGGGCATCGCCTACGAGCTTGAAAACGGCGAAATCATCTACGTTCCCGAATAAATGCTCCGTTCCGCTCCCTTGCCCCGAGGGAGAACCGACCCATTCCCGCGCTTTCTGCTCATGGCAATCCCCTCCTTTTGTCACAACCGCAACAAAAGGAGGGGATCGTATTTTTTAGCCAACGGCAGGCGGAAGATCGAGAAACGACAGTGCGCCACACCACCTCGAAGCCGGAGAAAACTACATTGGAGCTAAAAATTTCTGCCTCTGAACTAAAAATTTCTACCTCTGAGGTAATGAAATCCATCTCCTATCCGCACGAAAAAACGGCTCAAACGGCGGTTTCATCGTCCACGCGGCTATGCCGCCCTTCGAGTGCGGCTCGTCAATGGCTCAAAGCACGAGGGGCGACAGTCGCCACCGCCGTTCGGCGACACAGCCTCTCGGCTCATTGCAGGTGAAAGGAAACGGGAATGGTGACTTTCACCGGTGTGGGCAATCCCCCTTTTCGTCCCGGCTTCCACTTCGGCATGCGCCTCACGGCATTGACCACCGATCTGTCGAGCGAAGTGTCGATCGGCTTAATCATTTCGATGTCCGAAATCGTACCGTCGATGCCCACTACAAAGGCCACTTCGGCATAGCCCTCCACTTTGCGCCGCTGCGCACTGCCCGAATAATAAACATTCTCGTCGAGAAACCGCATCAGCGCCTGTATGCCTCCGGGAAACATGGGCATTTCCTCCACCACCTCCGTGGCCGTGAGCTGCACTCCCTCTACGGGCAAATCAAGTTGGTCGGCATTGTGATGAGGGTCGGCATCCACAAGGTGCTCTCGTTCGATGGCTCGAAGATCGTCGGGACCGTCGATGCCCATCGGCACGGCGATCGTTTTTCGATTCACCACTTCGGGCGCGGCCATGGATGCTCCGGGCGTGGTTTCCACTCTCGCGGCGCGCCGACCGGCCGAAATACGTTTGATCTCAAAGCCTTTTTCGGTGGGCATGGGTTTGAGTTTCACCACGTTTTCCAATTCCACCACCACTTCCTTGACCGCACGATGATAGAAATAGCCCAAAGTGACCAAGATGCCGACCAATCCCAAAAACATCGTGCCGAGAATGATCGCCACCAAACGATAGCGACGCCCGGCCTCTTTGCGGAGGACGTAGGCGCCGTAGGCTTTGTTGCGACCCTCGAAAACGAGTTCGCACCATTCTTTCGATAATAAAGGAAAACGACTCACGTTGTTGTTGAATGGTAGTCCGGTTTCGGAACAGAAACGAGGCTTCGCCCCACAAAGGGAAGCACACGTCGAAAAGGGCAAGACAAAATGCCCGAAAGCTCTGCGTTTATACGTTGATTTTCGGGGCAAAATTACGCCCAAAATATAAAATAAGTAGTACCTTTGTCCCACTATTTTATCCGTATAATGAAAAAAACGCTAATTACCCTCCTCTTTTTCATGACCCTTTCCACCCTTTGGGGACAAGAGAGCACCTCGGCCTACGGCATTCTGAAACTTCCCGTTTCGGCTCATGCCACCGCCTTGGGCGGCGAAAACCTATCGGGACTTGATGCCGATCCGGGCACCGTGCTCCACAACCCCGCGCTGTTGGGCAACGTGACCCACAACACGCTGGGGCTGTCGTTCATGTCTTATGCCGACGAGGGGAAATGGATGGGAGCGCAATATGTGCGTGCTTTCGGCGAACGCCACACCGGAGCCGTCTTTGCCCAATACATGGGCTATGGCGACATGATTGAAACCGACGCCGAAGGGCACACGCTCGGCATGTTTTCGCCCAAAGACATCGTCGCCGGAGTGGGCTACGGCTATTTGCTCACCGATCGCTGGTCGGGAGGTGCCAATCTCAAAGCGGCCTACTCCTCGATAGGCATGTATGACGCGGCGGCACTGGTCATTGATCTGGGTTTGAACTACTACGACGAAGACAACGACATCAGCCTCTCGTTTGCCGCACGAAATCTCGGCGCGCAAATCAAAAGCTACGCCGGACGCACCGAAACCGTGGCACACTCCTTACAGATCGGATACAGCAAAGGGCTCGAACACATGCCCCTGCGCATCCACCTCACCCTGACCGACCTCACACGTTGGAACAAGCGGCACTACTACCTGTCCGGCGATCGGCCAATGGGCTTCGGCCGCCTCGCGCTCAACCACTTGGTCGTGGGAGCCGATTGGTTGCTGTCGAACGCCGTGACCCTCTCGGCAGGCTACAATTTCCGCCGGGGCTACGAACTGAAAGCCGCCGGACTGTCGCATGCCGCCGGGTTGTCGTTGGGAGCGGGATTGACGCTCTCGAAAATGAAGTTCAACCTCGCTTGGGCACAATACCACAAATCGCAATCGGCTCTGATCGGCACGTTGGCCTACACCTTTTAGCCCCCGACACTCCTACACGAGCCGCCCCCTCATTCATTTTCCACAACTCTCCCCATGCTCAACATAGAAATCGACGAAGGATCGGGCTTCTGCTTCGGCGTGACCACCGCCATACGCAAAGCCGAAGAGGAGTTGGCCTCGCGCGAACCTTTGGCCTGTTTGGGCGACATCGTCCACAACGGCCGCGAATGCGACCGCCTGCGCGAACGCGGTCTGAAAACGATAGACCACGAAACCTTCCGACACCTCAAAAACACCAGAGTGCTGCTCCGTGCCCACGGCGAGCCACCCTCCACCTATGCCCTCGCCAAACGCAACAACATCACCCTCATCGACGCCACCTGCCCCGTGGTGCTCAACCTGCAACGGCGCATCAAAAAGGTATATGACGAAAAAGAAAATCCGCAAATCGTCATCTACGGCAAACACGGACACGCCGAGGTGCTCGGCCTCGTCGGGCAGACCAACGGCGAGGCAATCGTCGTTTCCGACATCGAAGAGATAGACAAAATCGACCTCACGCGAAACACCTATCTGTTTTCGCAAACCACCAAGCCGCTCGAAGGCTTTCAAGCCCTCATCGACTACCTCCGAACCCACATCCAACCACCGGCCGAGTTTCACTATTTCGACACCATCTGTCGCAGCGTGTCCAACCGCCTGCCCGGTGTGCAAGCGTTTGCACGCCGCCACGACGTGGTGCTGTTCGTCTGCGGTTTGAAGAGCAGCAACGGTCGCGTACTCTTTGAAGCCTGTCAGCAAGTCAATCCCAACACCCATCTCGTGGACGACCCGGCAATGCTCCGCCCCGAATGGTTCGCAACGGCCGAGAGCGTCGGCATCTGCGGCGCCACTTCCACTCCCAAATGGCTCATGGAGCGATGCGCAGAGCAGGTGCGCGCCTTTGAACTTTCCGGCAAGGGCTGAACATCGCACTCTCCGCTCCCCTCCCTCCCAAACGGCAAGCATCCGCCTCGGAAACGGCAAAACGCCCGCCCCTCCTTTTCTCACCCCACCAAGCCCCTTTTCTCATGAACATAGCCCTCCTTCTCTCCGGCGGCGTAGACAGTGCCGTAGCCACACACCTGCTCATGGAGCGAGGTCTGCGCCCCGATCTTTTCTACATCAAAATCGGCATGGACGGCGACGAAGACCTCACCTGCACCGCAGAGGAAGATCTCGAAATCTGTCAGGCCGTGGCACACCGCTACGGTCTGCCGCTCCAAACCATAGATTTGCAAAAAGAATACTGGGATCGCGTCGTCAGCTACACGATGGAGCACGTGCGCCGCGGACTCACGCCCAACCCCGACGTGATGTGCAACCGCCTCGTCAAGTTTGGAGCGTTCGAAGAGAAAGTCGGACATCAATACGACCGCATCTGCACCGGCCACTACGCCCGCTGCATTCGCGACAACGAGGTGTTTTGCGACAGTCGTGCGTCCGAAACTTTCGACCTCTCCTCCCACCACGTATGGCTCGGCACCGCCCCCGATCCGGTGAAAGACCAAACCGATTTTCTCGCACAGCTCGACAGCCGGCAGGTGGAGAAAATTATGCTCCCCTTGGGCGGACTGAAAAAGGACGAAGTTCGCCAAATCGCCCTCGACAACCGCCTCGCACCGGCACGCCGCAAAGACTCTCAGGGCATCTGCTTTTTGGGAAAAATCAACTACAACGACTTCGTGCGCCGCTTTTTGGGCGAGCGCAAAGGCGATGTCCTCGAAATCGAAACAGGCAAAAAAATCGGCGAGCACAACGGCTACTGGTTCCACACCATCGGTCAGCGCAAAGGGCTCGGACTGGGCGGCGGCCCGTGGTTCGTGGTCAAAAAAGACTTGAACGAAAACATCCTCTACGTCTCCCACGGCTACGACAACCTCCTGCAATACGGCCGCTCCTTCAACCTCGCCGGTTTCCACTTCATCACGGGCGATCCGTGGCCGAAGGAAGGCACGTTCGACATCACCTTCAAGGTGCGCCACACCGACCGCCGGCGCGTGGGCACCCTCACTCGCACCGCCGACAACACCTTTCACATCGACGGCCGCGACCCCATTCAAGGCATCGCCCCCGGCCAGTTCGGCGTGGTCTACTCTCCCGACGGCCGCGTCTGCATCGGATCGGGCGAAATCAGTCTGTAAGCTCCACTTCTTTTATCCCCTCAAAACTCCACCCCATGCTCTCAAAAATAGAAACCGCCATTCGCCGACTAAATCTGCCCTCGCAACCCGAAGGACTTTACGAACCGATAGAATATGTGCTCTCAATGGGCGGAAAGCGGTTGCGCCCCATGCTGCTGCTCACGGCCTACTCGCTCTATCGCCCCGACTGCGAACGGGTGATGAACGCCGCCATCGGCATTGAGACCTATCACAACCACACCCTCCTGCACGACGACCTGATGGACAATGCCGACGTGCGCAGAGGCATGGCGACGGTACACAAAAAATGGAACGACAACACCGCCATTCTCTCCGGCGACACCATGCTGCTGATCGCCTATCGCCTCATCAACTCCGTCGCCGCCCCACGAACGGGCGAAGCCTTGGAGCTCTTCACCGAAAGTGCCATCAAGATTTGCGAAGGACAGCAATACGACGTGAACTTTGAAACCCGAAGCGACGTGAGCGAAGCGGAATACATCGAGATGATCCGCCTCAAAACCTCTGTTCTCCTCGGCTGTGCCGCCAAAATGGGCGGTCTGCTGGCCGACGCTCCCGCCGCCGACTGCGAAACGCTCTATGCCTTCGCCGAAAAAGTGGGGCTTGCCTTCCAACTCCAAGACGACTACCTCGACACCTTCGGCGACCCGGCCGTGTTTGGAAAGAAGATCGGCGGCGACATCCTTTGCGGCAAGAAAACGTTTCTCGTTCATGCCGCCGTCGCACGCATGAATGTGTCGGAAAGAGATGAGTTGCTCACTCTTCTCAACCGCACCGACCTGCCGGCCGAAGAGAAGATAGCACGCGTCACGGCCATCTATCGCCAACACCAAGTGCCGGCCGCCTGCGAGGCGCGCATCGCCGCTCTCTTTGAAGAAGCCGAAAAAACACTGTCCGCCCTCAGCGTCGATGCCGCTCCCTTGTGGAAATATGCCGAAACACTGATGAAACGAGAGAAATAGGCATGATTTTCATCGACACCCACACACACCTCTACGCCGAGGAGTTCGACGAAGACCGCGCCGAGATGCTTGCGCGCGCCACGGCCGCCGGAGCGGAAATCCTGCTCCTGCCCAACATCGACGCCAACAGCGTGGGGCCGATGTTGGCCATGTGCGACGAGTGGCCGCAGCTCTGTCGCCCCATGCTCGGACTGCACCCCACCGAACTGCCGCCCGACCCCACGCCCCTGCTCGACCAAATGGAGATGATGCTCTCCGTCAAGGGCAATCCCTATGTGGCGGTGGGCGAAGTGGGAGTGGATCTCTATTGGGACGCATCGCGCCGCGAAGAGCAAATGGCCGCGTTCAAACGGCAGGCCGGGTGGAGCATCCGCTTCGACAAGCCGCTCGTGATACACAACCGGTCGGCACACGCCGAAATCATAGAGGTGCTCACCCCTCTGAAAAGCCAACTGAAAGGCGGCATTTTCCACTGCTTCGGCGGCAGTGCGCGCGAGGCCGCGGAACTGCTGGATTTCGAGGGTTTCATGCTCGGCATCGGCGGCGTGGTCACGTTTAAGAAAAGTACGCTTCCGGCCGTGCTCGAAACCACCGTTCCGCTCTCGCGCATTGTGCTCGAAACCGACGCCCCCTATCTCACGCCACACCCTCATCGGGGCAAGCGCAACGAACCGGCACATCTGCCTCTCGTCATCGCCAAACTGGCAGAAATCTACCAAACCTCGCCCGAACACATCGCCGCCGTCACCACCGACAACGCCCGACGTCTCTTTCGCCTCTGACCCATGTCCTATCTCGACCATTTCAGCCCCGACCGCGTAGCGCGCATCCACATCGAAGTGCTCCGCCTCTTGCAGGTCGAACGCCTCTATCGCGACGCCGACACCACCGCGCGCCGCTTGGCCGAAATCATCGGTTGCGACCACCGTGCCATCAGTGCCGCCGTGTCGCTCTCGACGGGCGGCAACTTCTCCACGCTGCTTGCCAAAATACGCATACAAGAGGCCTGCCGTCTTTTGCGCGACGAGAAGTACGCCTCTCACAACCTCGAAGAAATCGGTCTGCTCTGCGGCTTTTCGTCGCGCCAATCCTTCTACAACGCATTTTCAAAAATCATGGGCGGCACACCCCGACAATATCGACAACGCCATGCTTCCTGACCACCTTCGCCAAGACATTCTCGCCCTCGTTCGGCAACAAGTGGTGCCGGCCATAGGCTGCACCGAACCCATCTGTGTGGCACTGGCCACGGCGCGCGCCACCGAACGCCTCGGCACACTCCCTGCCCGAATCAAAGCCCGCCTCAGCCCCAACATTCTCAAAAATGCTATGGGCGTCGGCATCCCCGGCACCGGCATGGTCGGCCTGCCCATCGCCATTGCCCTCGGCGCATTGGTCGGACGCTCGGCCTACGGACTCGAAGTGTTGCGCGACTCCACACCCGCCGACGTCGAGGCCGGAAAACGCTTCATCGACGAAGGACGCATCGCCATCGCCCTTGCCCACGACACGACCGAAAAACTATACGTCGAAGTCACCGTCAGCGACGAAACGGGGCGTGAAGAACGCGCCACCATTGCTCGCGAACACACCAAATTCGTGGACTGCGACTCGTCTTTCGGCACGGAGCCACCCTCGGAAAACTGCCCCCTCACCCCCCACGTTTCCGACGCCGGCAGCGGCGGCAACGAGCAACAGAGCCACGACAGCGACATCGGCGCACGGCTCAACCTCCGCATGGTCTACGACTTTGCCACCACCTCGCCCATCGAAGAATTGGCATTCATCAACGAGGCCGGCACGATCAACATGCAGGCCTCAGCCCTCTCCCTCAAAGGCAACTACGGCCACAGCCTCGGCAAAGTGCTGACCCGCCCCTTGGGGCGCGGCATCATGGGCGACAACATCTTCTCACACATCCTCTCGGCCACCTCCTCGGCCTGCGATGCGCGCATGGCCGGCGCAATGATCCCCGTGATGTCCAATTCGGGCAGCGGCAATCAGGGCATCTGCGCCACCAATCCCGTCATGGTCTTCGCCGGCGAAAACCACAACACAGACGAAGAACTGACGCGCGCCCTCATGCTTTCGCACCTCACCGCCATCTACATCAAGCAGCACCTCGGCACTCTCTCCGCCCTTTGCGGCTGCGTCGTGGCCTCCACAGGCAGTGCCTGCGGCATCACTCTGCTTATGGGCGGCAACTACGACCATGTGGCGGCGGCGGTGAAAAACATGATCGCCAACCTCACCGGCATGATTTGCGACGGCGCAAAGCCCTCTTGCGCGCTCAAACTGACATCGGGCGTTTCGACGGCCGTCCTCTCGGCCATGCTGGCCATGCAGGGCGAGTGCGTATCGTCGGTGGAAGGCATCATCGATGACTGCGTGGACAAGAGCATACGCAACCTTGCCGAAATCGGCAAAAACGCCATGAACGAAACTGACCGAAAAGTACTCGACATCATGACAAGCAAATAAACCCGCCGCCGAGCTGAAACTACATGGGAAGAAGAAATTGCTACGCCTTAGGTAGAAAATTCGGCCTCTGAGGTAGGCGTTTCTACCTCAGAGGCCGTGAGCGCGGCGACCGTCGGAGCGGGAGAAAATGGGCTTTCTCGCGCGCACGCGCGTGTACCTTGTTATTGCATTTTGCCTTCACTGCCTCCGCAAAAAGAGATAACCGACTGTAAGTCAAAACAATATTAGCGAAGGCAAGTGAAGGCAAAACGAAAATCCAGTTTGCAATCGAATGAAAATCACGGAGTTGCGGCTCATTTTTGCTTTCACCGCCCTCGAAAGGGGCTGTTTTCGCGCGGAAGAGGTGAAAGGAGGTGAAGGCAAGAGGGGGCTTTTGCCTTCACCGTAGAAGTTATGATTTTCAACAAGTTGCGATATTCCCAAAAAGTTTGCCTTCACTTGCCTTCGCAAGAAACGCATTGAAAATCAATGGAAAAAGAGCTTTTGCGAAGGCAAAACGGTAAAACAACAAAACCGGGGTGAAAATTTGGGGTTTCGCCCAATAGTCAGTATCTTTGCCAAGCAATATTGTAGACCATGAAATTCGTGTTTCGCCTGCTTTGGTTATGGTTGCTGCTGCCTGCTTTGGCAACAGCCCAACGTTCGTATACCCTGATCGGAGCGGATGAAACGGCCGACTCGATGCGTGTGAGCCTGCTCACCTGTGCACCCGGCCACAAGATATGGCGGCTCTACGGACACACCGCCGTGCGTATCGACAACCCGAAGGAACACAAAAACGACCGGGTCTACAACTATGGGCTGTTCTCTTTCGGCAAGCCCGACTTCTTGGTGAAATTCATTTTCGGACTCACCGATTACAGCATGGGCAGAGAGAGCACCGCGCTCTTCCTCTCGACCTATCTGAACGACGACATGCCCGTCACCCAACAAGTGTTGAACCTCACGCGCCAACAAGCCGAACACCTGCAAGGGGAGCTGGACGCCGTGTTGAACGACAATGGGTTTGAACGCAAGACCATTGTGACGGAAAGACTCGACGGAACGCCCGACACGCTCGTGGCCGATGTTCCGCATTGGCACTACCGCTACAATTTTCTCTACGACAACTGCACGACAAGAGCCGTGGAAGCCATTGTGAGAGCCGTGGAGAGCACGGGAGAAAAGATCATCTACCCCTCGCTCGAAATAAGCAGGCAGACCGTCACGCAGCGCGAGATGATACACGAGTTTACGGCCGGCAGCCCTTGGAACGAACTGGGGCAAGACTTTCTGCTCGGCCCCGAAGTAGACCGGCGACACTCGATACGGCAGATGACGACGCTCAACTTCCTGCCCGTCTACGCACAAAATTTCTTTGCCGGCGCGCTCATCAAAGGGCGTGACGGACGGACGAGATCCCTTGTGAGCGAAACCGAACCGCTGTTGCCTTTCGTGGGCAAGAACCGTGCGGAAAGTCGGTCGCTGTCGCCATCGGTCGTGTTTTGGACGCTGTCGGGCTTGGTCGTGCTGCTCACCCTCGGCGACTTGCGTTCGAGAAAGAAAAGCCCGATCACCCGGCGGGCATGGCGGATTTGGACAAATGCTTTCGACACGGTTTTCTTTATCGGCATGGGACTGGTGGGAATGCTGCTGTCGTTCATGGTCATTTGGAGCCAACATCCCGCCGTGGGTACCAACTGGTTGCTCACCATTTGTCACCCCCTCCTGCTCCTCCACGCGGCTCTCCGCCCCCTCATTCGCCGGCGGTGGCAGCGCGATCCGGGCGCATTGCTCATGGCGGCGGGAGCGGCACTGTATTTTATGGCACTCTTCGGCGGCTGGCAGCATTTTCCGAGTTCTGCCACCGCTTTGGCATTGATTTTGCTCATACGGAGTTTGGCATCGTTTTTCACCACCGGCCGCGAAGCACGCGCCTGAACGACCGCGCCGACACTCCCCACAGCTACCACCGCAACAAGTTTTTGGCACACAAAGTTTTAAGCACGCATGACGCATAAACACAACCTTCTTCTCTCCCTCATCACCGTGATGAGCATTTTGGCTTCGACAGAGGCCAAAGGGGCGCGCACGTCGGAGAGCGAACGAGAGGGCGGCGTGCCGAGATTGGTGGTAAACATTCTGATCGACCAGCTCCGAACGGACTATCTCGAAGCCTTCGCACCGCTCTACGGCGTCGACGGCCTGCAACGGCTGCTCAACGAAGGGCGCGTCTACACACAGGCCGAATATCCGCTTGCCCACCCCGATCGGGCGTCGGCAGCAGCCACCGTCGCCACCGGCACTTCGGCGGCCGACCACGGCATCGTGGCGTGGAGATGGATGAACCGCGAAACGCTCCGCCCCATGGTGAGCGTGCAGGACTTCAACGTCAGAGGCCGCTACACGGTGGAGCGGTTTTCACCACGCTGGCTCAACGTCAGTACCATCGGCGACGAACTCAAAGTGGCCACTTCGGGCAAGGCACAGGTCGTGGCAATTGCTCCCGACGCCGACGCCGCCATTTTCTCGGCCGGACATGCCGCCGACCAAGTCATCTGGCTCGACGACAACACCGGCAACTGGGCTTCGTCCTCCTACTACGGCGACTTCCCAAAATGGGCGGAGCATCGCAACGTGTATCAGAACATTGAGGTGCGGCTGAAAACCAAAGTTTGGCAACCGCTCAACGAACAGGTGGGCAGCTTCTCCTATTTTCTCACGGGAAAACACCACAAATCTTTCTCCCATGACTTTCGCGGCAACGACCGCTTCCGCTCGTTCAAAACATCGGCACTGGTCAACGACGAAGTGACGGCCGCCGCCATAGCCGCCCTCCACGGCACTTCGATCGGACAAGACCTCACCACCGACTACCTCTCCGTCACCCTCTATGCCGGCACGCACCGACACCGGCCGGCCTCCGAATGTGCACTCGAACTGCAAGACACCTACGCCCGCCTCGACCGCGCCATAGCCCAAATCGTGGCGATGACGGAGCAAAAAGTGGGACGCGGCAATGCCTTGTTTGCCGTGACCTCCACCGGTTACACCGACGAGGAAACGCCCGATCTCTCCCGATACCGCATCCCCACCGGCACGTTCGACATGCGCCGCGCCACCGGATTGCTGGGCATGTATCTCGTGGCCGTCTACGGACAAGGCGACTACATCGAAGCCACCTACGGCAACCAAATCTATTTCAACCACCGCCTGCTCGAAGAACGACAAATCAACGTGTCGGAACTGCAAGCCCGCGCACAAGACTTCCTGCTCCAACTCGCCGGCGTGAAAGACGTTTACACCGCCCACCGACTGCTGCAAGGGGCGTGGACGCCGGGCATATCACGCATCAGAGGAGGCTTCCACCAACAACGATCGGGCGACATCACCCTGCAAATCATGCCGGGCTGGCGCATCGTCGACACCGACCACCAACAGACGAAAACGGCCGGCGAGTCGTTTATGGCGTTCCCCATCATTCTCTATGGTGCCGGCATCGAACGCAGCGTCATCACCACGCCCGTCACCGTAGACTGCATTGCTCCGACCCTCTCGAAAGCCATGCGCATCAGGGCACCGAATGCTTGCGGAAAAGCCCCACTCATCTGACCGCACCCTCCAACGGTGCATTTCCACGTCGCACCACTCACGCGACAGCCAACAAGCATTCACCACCTTAGAAACAAAACAACCAAATGGATATCAATAAATTTCTCTCCAAAATCTTCGGCAGCAAAGCCAACCGCGACATGAAAGAAATTCAGCCGTGGGTGGAAAAGATCAAAGCCGCACATCTCGACATTCAAACGCTCGACAACAACGCCCTGCGTGCCAAAACACGCGAACTGCAACAAAATATTCAAAATTCGGCCGCAGAACTGAACGAGAAAATCGCCGAGCTGAAAAACAAGATCGAGGAGACGCCCATCGAAGATCGCGCAATCATCTTCAACCAAATCGACAAACTCGAAAAAGAAGTGCTCGAACGCATGGACGTGGCACTCGAAGAGGCATTGCCCGAAGCCTTCGCCATTGTCAAGGAAACGGCCCGCCGATTTACCGAAAACGAAACGCTCCTCGTCGATGCCACCGACTACGACCGCGAACTGGCCGTGACGAAAGACTTTGTCGAAATATCGGAAGACGGCGAGCATGCCATCTACCACAACCACTGGACGGCAGGCGGAAACGACCTGAAATGGGAAATGATCCACTACGACGTGCAGTTGTTTGGCGGCGTGGTGCTCACACAAGGCAAAATCGCCGAAATGGCCACCGGTGAGGGAAAAACCCTTGTCGCCACCTGCCCCGTGTTTCTGCGCGCCCTCGCCGGACGCGGCGTACACGTCGTCACCGTCAATGACTACCTCGCCAAACGCGACTCCGAATGGATGGGACCGCTCTACCAATTCCACGGTCTGAGCGTGGACTGCATCGACAAACATCAGCCCAACAGCGAAGCGCGCCGACGGGCATACAACGCCGACATCACCTTCGGAACGAACAACGAGTTCGGATTCGACTACCTGCGCGACAACATGGCCATGAAGCCCGCCGACCTCGTGCAGCGAAAACACTACTACGCCATCGTCGACGAGGTGGACTCCGTATTGATCGACGATGCCAGAACGCCGCTCATCATATCGGGTCCCGTGGAAAAGGGCGAAGACCAAATGTATGAGCAATACCAACCGCTTGTGGAAAGACTCGTGGCCGTTCAAAGAAAATATGCCACCGAGCAACTCACCGAAGCCAAACGCCTCATCGCAAGCAACAACAAGGAAGATCAGGAGAAAGGCTATCTCGCCCTCTACCGCTCCCACAAAGCCTTGCCCAAAAACGGCCCGCTCATCAAGTTTCTCTCCGAACCCGGCATCAAAGCCGGCATGCTCAAAACGGAAGAGATCTACATGGAGAACAACAACCGACGCATGCCCGAAGCCGTCGAACCGCTCTATTTCGTAGTGGACGAAAAGCAGCGTTCGTGCGACCTCACCGACAAAGGAACGGCGTGGTTGGCCAACGAGGTGAAAAACGACGAACTCTTCGTGTTGCCCGACATTGCCGGACAGCTCTCGGCACTCGAAGCACAAAAACTGCCCGACGAAGAGCGAGTGGCGAAAAAAGACGAACTGCTCTCCGAATATGCCATCAAGGCCGATCGCGTGCATACCTTGCAACAGCTGCTCAAAGCCTACTCCATGTTCACCCTCAACGACGACTACGTCATACAAGACGGACAGGTGAAAATCGTAGACGAATCCACGGGACGCATCATGGAAGGCCGCCGTTGGAGCGACGGGCTGCACCAAGCCGTGGAAGCCAAAGAACACGTCAAGGTCGAAGCCGCCACGCAAACCTTTGCCACCATCACGCTCCAAAACTACTTCCGCATGTACCACAAGCTGGCCGGCATGACCGGTACGGCCATCACCGAAGCCGGAGAGTTTTGGAATATCTACAAGCTCGACGTGGTGGAAATACCCACCAACCGCCCCATCCAGCGCAACGACATGAACGACCGCGTCTACAAGACGCAACGCGAAAAATATAACGCCGTCATCGAGGAGATCGTAAAGATGCGCAACGCCGGACGCCCCACCCTCGTGGGAACCAGCTCGGTGGAAATCTCCGAGTTGCTCAGCCGACTGCTCGACCTGCGTCGCATCCCCCACCAAGTGCTCAACGCCAAACTCCACCAAAAGGAGGCCGACATCGTGGCCATGGCCGGACAGAGCACACCGGGCAAAATCGTCGAAACCGACGAATACGGCGAAAAGATCGAACGCGAAGGCCTCTTGGGAGCCGTGACCATTGCCACCAACATGGCCGGACGCGGAACAGACATCAAGCTCTCCGAAGAGGTGCGTGCCGCCGGCGGTTTGGCCATCATCGGCACCGAACGCCACGACAGTCGCCGCGTCGATCGTCAGCTCCGCGGTCGTGCCGGCCGTCAGGGCGATGTGGGCAGCTCCGTGTTCTACGTTTCGCTCGAAGACAAACTCATGCGTCTCTTTGCCTCCGAACGCATCGCCTCCATGATGGACAAACTCGGCTTCAAAGACGGCGAAATGATCGAGTCGGGCATGATCAACAAGAGCATCGAACGCGCACAGAAGAAGGTGGAAGAAAACAACTTCGGCACACGCAAACATCTCTTGGAGTATGACGACGTGATGAACAAACAGCGCACCGTCATCTACGAAAAGCGACGTCACGCCCTCATGGGAGAACGCATCGGCATGGACATTTCCAACATGATCTGGGATCGTGTCATCGACATCATCGACCATTGCGACTATCCCGGCTGTGTAGACAGATTTATCGAAATCTTTGCCATGCAGGTGCCCTTCACCGAGGAGGAATACAACTCCGCCAAGCGTGAAGACCTTTACGAACAGGCTTTCGACGCCGCCATCACCACCTTCCGCCGCAAAACGGAAGCGATGCGCGAAGTGGCCGTGCCCGTGATCAAACAGGTGTACGAGACGCAAAGCGAACAGTTTGACAACATTCTCGTGCCCATCACCGACGGCAAACTCGTGTTCAACATCCGCGTCAGTCTGAAAGAGGCTTACGAAACGGAATGCCGCAACGTGGTGCGAGAGTTTGAGAAAACCATTCTCCTCCACAACATCGACGACTCTTGGAAAGAAAATCTCCGCCTGCTCGACGAGTTGAAACACTCCGTGCGCAACGTGTCGTACGAACAGAAAGATCCGCTCGTGGTCTTCAAGATCGAAAGCGTGAAGCTCTTCGACGACATGGTGAACGACATCAACAACAACTCCGTGGCCACGCTGATGCGCGCTCGCATTCCCGTGGCCGCACCCGAAGAGGTGCAACAGGCCGCGCCCGAACCCGACCAACAAACGCGCTACACCGAGTCGAAACAAGAACTCGACAGCGCGGGCAACAGCATCGACGGCGGCGACAGCGACATGGCGGCGGCAGCGCAACAAGACACGCACAGCCGACAGCCCCAACAGCCCATTGTGAAAAACAAACTTCCCAATCGCAACGACCCTTGTCCGTGTGGTTCGGGCAAGAAGTTCAAGCAATGTCACGGCAAAGGCATCGTCTGATCCGAAGCCTCCGCCCGCGGCCATTCAAGTCTCATTGAGTAAACATTGCCTCTCATGAGAATCCGACACACACCACATCCGAAAAGGTCTTGGTTTGCGTTCCACACGCAGGCCGAGACCTTTTTGGCATTTTCGGCCGGACTTCTCCGTTTCATACGTTATCCTTTTTTCTATCACTCAAAAAACACACGCCACCATGAAAAAGTACAATTTTGGCGCAGGCCCCTCCATTCTTCCCCAACAAGTCATTAAAGCCACCGTCGAAGCCTGCACCGACTTCGACGGCCTCGGCCTTTCGCTCATGGAAATCAGTCACCGCACCAAGAATTTCCAAGCCGTCATCGACGAAGCCGTCGCTCTTGTCAAAGAGCTGCTCAACGTGCCCGAAGGTTACAGCGTTCTCTTCTTGGGCGGCGGTGCTTCGACCCAATTCTGCTACGTCCCCTTCAATCTCATGGAGAAAAAGGCGGCCTATCTCAACACCGGCGTCTGGGCGAAAAAAGCCCTGAAAGAAGCCAAACTCTTCGGCGAAGCGGTGGAAGTGGCTTCGAGTGCGGACGCCAACTACTCCTACATACCCAAAGGCTACGACATCCCGACCGATGCCGACTACTTCCACATCACGACCAACAACACCATCTACGGCACCGAACTGCATACCGACATCGACAGCCCCGTGCCCGTCGTGGCCGACATGTCGAGCGATATATTTTCGCGCGTCATCGATGTAAAGAAATATGCCCTCATCTACGGCGGTGCGCAGAAAAATCTGTCGATGGCCGGTGTCACTTTCGTTATCGTCCGCAACGACATTCTCGGCAAAGTGAGCCGTCCGCTCCCTACGATGATCGACTACCGCACACACATCGACAAGGGCAGCATGTTCAACACACCTCCCGTCGTGCCCATCTACACCTGCCTGCAAACTCTCCGCTGGATTAAGGAAAACGGCGGTGTTCCGGCGATGGAAAAATTGGCTCGCGAGCGTGCCCGGCTGCTTTACGACGAAATCGACCGCAACCCCTTCTTCCGCGGCACCGTCACCGACAAGGCCGACCGCAGCTACATGAACATCTGCTTCGTCATGGCCGACGACAAACAAGAACTCGAAACCGAATTTCTCGAATTTGCCACCTCGCGCGGCATGCACGGCATCAAGGGACACCGCAGCGTGGGCGGTTTCCGCGCTTCGACCTACAACGCCATGCCCGTTGAGGGCGTCGAGGCACTCGTCGCAACGATGCAGGAGTTTGAACGCCTCCACTCCTAACGCCACACTGCCCTTCTCCGCGCCGCTTGCGGTTGTCGGGGAGGGGCAACGGCCGACCGCCGCCTTCATTGAGACGTTTCGCCCCACGCCCTCGTCTTTCCACCCACATTTCGGTTGCCGCGCTCCCCATTCCGCCCCACGGCGCGACCGACGGAGCCGACATTTCCTCTCCTAACATCGTCACCTCACGCCATGAAAATACTCATTGCCACCGAGAAACCCTTTGCCAAAGTTGCCGTGAACGGCATCAGAAAAATCATCGAAGAAGCCGGCCACGAATTCGCCCTTCTCGAACACTACACCGAAAAATCCCAACTTCTCCAAGCCGTGGCCGATGTCCATGCCCTCATCGTCCGCAGCGACATCATCGACGCCGAAGTTTTCGCCGCCGCGCCCCACCTGCAAATCGTCGTGCGCGCCGGTGCCGGCTATGACAACATCGACCTCGCAACGGCCACCGCCCGCAACGTGGTGGTGATGAACACCCCCGGACAGAATGCCAATGCCGTGGCCGAACTCGTTTTCGGCCTGCTGCTCTACAACGCCCGAAAGCATTTCGACGGCAAGTCGGGCTATGAACTGAAAGGCAAACACATCGGCATCCTCGCCTACGGCAACGTGGGCAAAAACGTGGCACGCATCGCCAAAGGCATGGGCATGGAAGTGTCGGCCTACGATTTTTTCAACCGCATTGAGCTTATCGAAGCCGACGGCGTTTATGCCCACCACAATCGCTACGACCTCGTGGCCAAATGCGACATTGTGAGCCTGCACATACCCGCCACCCCCGAAACGGTGAAAAGCGTAAACCGGGAGATGCTCGAACTCATGAAACCCGGTGCCATTCTCGTCAACACCGCCCGTAAGGAAATCATCGACGAGCCGGAGCTGCTCGCCCTCTTCAAAGAGCGCACCGATCTGACCTACATCACCGACATTCGTCCCGACCTGCACGATCAATTTGTCGAAGCACTCGGCGACCGCTACTTCGCACCGCCCAAAAAGATGGGTGCCCAAACGGCCGAAGCCAACATCAATGCCGGCCTTGCCGCAGCCCGACAAATCACGGCATTCTTTGCCACGGGTTGCACCACCTTTCAAGTAAACAAATAGTTTGCCGAGCCATTGTCGCGTTCTCTTTCTCTGCGAAGGAGAACGACCGGCTCGGCCGTATGCTTTCACACACACCTTAAATCTACGACCATGCCCCGCATCAAACCCTTCCGCGGCATTCGGCCGCCCCGGCACCTCGTTGCCGCCATCGCCTCTCAACCCTACGACGTGCTCAACTCCGAAGAAGCCCGCCTCGAAGCCGGCGACAACGAGAAGTCGCTCTATCACATCATCAAGCCCGAAATCAATTTTCCCCCCGGCACTTCCGAATACGACGAACGCGTCTATGCCTCCGCGCGCGAGCAGCTGCAACATTTCCTCAAAGAGGGCTGGCTCGTGCAAGACGACACCGAGCGATACTATCTCTACGCGCAAACCATGAACCGCAAGACGCAATACGGCATCATCGTCTGCGCGCACGTGGACGACTACAAAGACGGCCTCATCAAAAAGCACGAACTCACCCGCCGCGCCAAAGAAGACGACCGCATGCGCCACATCAACGCCACCGACGCCCACATCGGTCCGGCCTTTCTGGCCTATCGCCACAACCCCACCCTGCTCGCCCTCATCGAGCGCATAGCCGCCGGTGTGCCCGAATACGACTTCATCGCCGCGCCCGACGGTTTCGGCCACAAACTTTGGCTCATCGACAGCCCCGAAGACATCGACACCGTCACCCACGAATTTGCCGCCATGCCCTGCCTCTACATCGCCGACGGACACCACCGCAGTGCCGCCGCCGCACGCGTGGGTTTGGAGCGTGCCGCCGCCAATCCCCACAACACCGGCCGCGAAGAATACAACTACTACATGGCCGTCTGCTTCCCGGCCGAGCAACTCACCATTCTCGACTACAACCGCGTCATCGCCGACCTCAACGGACTCACGCCGAAGGAGTTTCTCGACATGCTCAACGACAACTTCCTCGTCGAGGAGCGCGGCACGACACCCTTCCGCCCCTCTCGTCCGCATCAGTTTTCGCTCTATCTCGAAGGCCTTTGGTACAGCCTCGACGCCCGTCCCGGCACCTACGACCCGACCGATCCCATCGGCGACTTGGACGTAGACATTTCTTCGCGCCTCATTCTCGACGAAATCCTCGGCATCGGCGATCTCCGCACCTCCGACCGCATTGATTTCGTGGGAGGTCTGCGCGGTCTTGAAGAGTTGAAACGCCGCGTGGACAGCGGCGAGATGAAAGCCGCCCTTGCCCTCTATCCCGTTTCGATGGAGCAGGTGATGCGCATTGCCGACACCGACAACATCATGCCGCCCAAGGCCACGTGGTTTGAGCCGAAACTCCGCTCCGGCATCGTCATTCACGCCATTGAGTGAGCCGCGCCGCAGTCTTCTCCCAAACGCGATTGCACAAAAAGGCCATGATCCACGCTGATTGCCGTGAATCATGGCCTTTCTCGTCGGCGGAGAAACACCGCGGGCGGCCGAAGCCGCGACGCTCAACAAGGGAGGCGGGGAGGGAATGCCGCCCGGTTTCGACTCGTCAGAGGACTATTCGTTGCTCCATTTATCTCCGAAATCTTCCAACTTGTTGGTATAGATTTCTTCCTCGCGGTCTACTTTTTGCGATGAACGGCCGTCCATCGTAAGACTGCCATTCATCAGTCCTTCGGCTTGAAAGAAAATCACTTGTACCTGTGGGGCGAAATACGTTTTTTTCATTGAGTTTGAAGTATGTTGTTTATTCTTTTTGTATCGGTATTCTTTTCTCCGCCGCGGTTCGAATCGTTTCCCGGTTGTTGTTTCGTTCCGTCCGAAAACCACGCCGTCGTGCGGCGTCGTTGCCCCTTTCCGGTCGGTGACAGGCCTTATCAAACGGGCACAACGTAGGTTTCGATGCAAGAGAAGCGGTCGTTGCCGCAGGGGCGGATGTCGGCAAATTTTGTGAGTGCCGGAAGCATCACGGTTTCACCGGCGCGCAAAGTCGTTTCGTTGCCGCGATCGTCGATGACTTGTGCCGTTCCCTCGAAAGCCACGAGAATGACAAACGAGTCGATCTCGCCATAGTCGGCGCGAAGGGGGCGCGTGAGGTGGTAGAGCGAGGTGGTAAACTGCGGATGCCGTTCCAACTCGATCCGCTTGTTTTCTGTCGGCTCATAAGCGGTGCGATGATCGCTTCGGGTCGAAAAGTTCAGTGCTTCACGGGCTTGTTCGACGTGCAATTCGCGCTTTCGCCCGTCGGCATCGATGCGATCGAAGTCGTAGACGCGATAGGTCAGATCGCTCGACTGCTGAATTTCGATGATGAAATTTCCTCGCCCGATGCTGTGAATTTGTCCTGCCGGTATGAAGAAGCAATCGCCCGGCCGGGTTTCGTAGTGTGCCAAGGCCTCGGTGATGCGCCCTTCGGCCATGAGGTTGTCGTAGTCTTGCGGTGTGAGGGCGCGGTTGAAACCGCAGTAGAGGTCTGCACCGGGGTGGGTTTGGACGACATACCACATTTCGGTCTTTCCGTAGGGTTTTCCGGCCACACGCTGTGCCATTTCGTCGTCGGGATGCACTTGTATGGAGAGCGCACGATCGGCACTGATGAATTTGACGAGGAGCGGAAATTCCTTTCCGTAGCGGCGCAGGTTTTCGGTGCCGACAAAGTCCGCTCCATACTGTTCGATGAGTTGCCGGAGTGTTTTTCCGGCGTCGTCGCCCTCGGCCACGGGCGTTTCGTCGCCCGGCACTCCCGACACCTCCCAGCTTTCGCCGACATATTGAGGTTGAGAGAGTTGTTTGAGTGCGACGATGTCGCGACCGCCCCAAAGCGGAGTTTTGAGGACGGGAGTGAATTTGAGTGGGTTCATAGTTTAGGACAAGCCGATCTTAGGGCGGCCTGCGAGGACAAAGATACGTTTTTCCGACGACAATGGTATGATTTTTAGTTGCTTTTGTCAAAAAATCGATATTTCGGACGGGATTTTGCAGACAAGGAGTAAAAAAAAACTACCTAACGAGTAGGATTTTCTACCTAACGAGTAGAAATTTCTACTCGTTACCTTTTTTCGTTTTCCTCCTTTCTTGTTTTTTTCGCCACACGGGCGGTGTTTCCGAGCCGGTGTTTCCGCCGCGGCCGCCCCTTTTGCACGGAGCGGCCGCGGGGCACGGATTTACACGAGGCGGTCGATGTGTTGCTCCCGATCGCCGGGGAGATAGTCGATGACGGGAATTTCGATCATGGTGTAGGCACCGGGCTGCTGCTTCATCGAGGCGCGTGCCACGTTGATGAGCACCTGCGCGGTGAGGGCGGGGTTGTTGATGCGCATATTGAACTCGAAGAGTTGGTTGTGCGTTTTGCCCGACACGCCCTTGCGCGTGAGGTTCACACCGTGTCCTACGTCGTTGAGTTCATCGACCGATGCGACTTGCCTGACGTGGGTTTCGTCGTTCACGAAATAGGGGTCGGCCTTGATGGCGGCTTCCACGGTTTTGAAATCGGCACCTTCTTCCAGCTCCACATAGACCATGCGACGATGAATGCTTGTGCCGAGGGGAATGGTCATGGAGAGCGCGTCGCGCACTCCTTCGATGGCGCGCACCGCCACGGAGTGCCCCATGGAGCGGCCGGGGCCGAAGTTGGTGTAGGTCACGCCCTGCGGCGCAAGACTCTCGACGAGGGTGCGCACGACGGAGTCCGAACCGGGATCCCAGCCTGCGGCAATCACGCTGACCGCACCGTGGCGTTTGGCCTCGGCGTCGAGGCTGCGGCGGAGGGCTACGATTTGCGAATGGATGTCGAAAGAATCGACCGTGTTGATGCCCAACGACAAACAGCGTTTGGCATAGGTCTCGACGGAGCGGGTGGGGGTGGCGAGAACGGCCACGTCCACATCGTTCAGCTCGGCGATGTCGCTCACCACGGCATAGGGGGCAAGCTCGGCAGGACGAGCGGCCGAAACGCTGCGGCGCACGATACCGGCACACTCCATGTCGGGAGCGGCTTCGATGGCTTCGAGTGCAAATTTTCCGATATTGCCATAACCCACGATGGCGACACGAATTTTCTTTTCCATAAGTTTGGGAAGTGTTGAATGAGGATAGAGAAACGGGGTCGATGCCTCACGATCCGCAGTGTGACGTCGAGTTTCGGAAACAAATGTAGAAAAACGTCGCAAAACTTCGGTATCGTCTTGCGCTTTTTCCTTTTATTTTTTTTCGAGAGGCGATGTTTTTCTTCTTTCGGTTCGCAAAAGCCACAATCCCAAGGCCGTCAGTGCGCCGTTGAACAAGAGGAGTTCGTAGCCGAAGCGGTAGCCCCACCACACGGGGGCGAAGCGGTCGAGCAGGAAGCAAAGGAGCGGAGCGGCCATGCAGACCGCCGGCACAAAACGATCGCGCACGGCCGACGAGGAGAAAAGTCCGTAGGCATAGAGGCCGAGCAAGGGGCCATAGGTGTAGGAGGCAAGAACGTAGATGGCGTGGATGACGTTGCCGCTTCCGATGGCATCAAAGGCGAGGATGCACACATAGCAAACGACCACGACGGCAAGGTGTACGCGGCGGCGAAGATGCGTGTCGTCTTCGCGCCCGAAAAGGTCAATACACGTGCTCGTGGTCAAGGCCGTTACCGCGCCGTCGGCGGCCGAGAAGGCGGCGGCAATGATGCCGACGCCGAAAGGCAACACCGCCCATGCTCCCAAATGCCCTTCGGCAACGAGCATCGGTAGCAGCTCGTCGCCTTTGAGAGGAGGGGCGATGCCGTCGAGCCGACAAACGTGGTGCAGCAAAATGCCGAGACCGAGAAACAAGGCGTTGATCGGCAAAAAGGCCGCGCCATAGGCACACATGTCTTTTTGTGCCGAGCGCAGATCCCGACAGGTGAGGTTTTTCTGCATCATATCCTGATCCAAACCCGTCATGACCACCACGATGAATATGCCGCTCAAAAACTGTCGCCAAAAAGCCTGCGGGCTCGCCATGTCCCACTCAAAAAGGCGACACATGGGGTCGGCCGCCACCATGCCCCACGCCTCGCCGACCGACACGTCGAGCCGCACCAACACCACGGCGATGATGCCCAACAAGGCCAAGACGAGGGCGAGGGTCTGAATGACATCGGTGTAGAGCAGGCCGGCCTGCCCCGTGCGGCGCGTGTAGAGCCAGATGAACAGCAGGTTGAGCCCGATGGTGAGCCAAAAGGGAATGCCGAGCGGAGCGGCGATGAAGGCATGGAGCACGAGCGTGGCCAAATAGAGGCGCACCGTGGCGCCGGAAAGTTTGCTGATCAGAAAGAAGAGGGCGCCGGTGCGGTGGGAGATGCGGCCGAAACGCAGACGGAGATAGGTGTAAATACTCGTCAGCCGCAACCGATAGTAAACAGGCAAGAGCACAAAAGCCACCGCCAAATATCCGAAAAAGAAGCCGAGGCACATTTGCAGATAGGTCATGCCCGTCGTGGCGACCCAACCGGGCACGCTGACAAACGACACGCCCGAAATGCTCCCTGCCACCATGCCCACCGCCACCAACGGCCATGGGGCGCGACGGTGGGCACGATAGAAGGCGTCGTTGTTTGTGGAATGGCGACGGCACGCCACCAGACGCGCCACAAAAAGCAGCAAAAAAAAGTAGGCCGCAAGACCGGCCGACAGCAAGAGGGGAATGTTCATGAGCAAAGAAAAATAGAGCCGCCCCAAGATCGCAAACACACCATGCGCAACAACCGATCAGTCCTCCGAAGAGGAAGCCGGCGCAACAAGGGCGCGCGCACGCTCGACAATGGCCTTAAACTGCGGAGCGCGGTGGTAGGCCGTGTGTTTGCGTATCATTTCGTCGTAGGGGGCGATGGAGTTTTGATAGGCCGCCAGCTCGTTTTGCTTCTGCACACCGTGGCGGGCAAGACGAGAGATTTCGCGCTCGCGGTCGCGCCGCAAGGCATCGCAAACGGTGGAGAGGAGCGGACTGACCACAAGGTCGAACAGATCATGACCGCGCATGTAAAGATAGGCCGTTGAGGGCGTCACGCCGAGCGAAAGAATGTCGTCGCGCAGCGGCTTGTAGGTGGCGCGCCCTTGGGGGAAATGGTGTTGCAGCCAGTTGATTTTTTTATTGACCCGATGGCGGAGCTGATCGAGCGTGATCTCGGGGTGCGCGAAGTTGATGCGCCGCAATTCGACAAGGTGTGCAAAATCGGAAAGGGAGAACTGCGAAAACACACCATATTTATAAGCCCACACATTCCACACGAGCAGCGGAAAAACAATTTCGGAAAATTGTGCCAAAAAGCTCTCGAAGTCGAAAAGTTGTTTGTCGTTGAGCACGGCCATGACGCAGACTTGTTGAAGCGTGGGGGCGTAGCATTGCAAGTTTTCGATGGAATACACCCCCGTGTGCAAAACGTAGGGGGAAGTGCAGACGGTGTGGCTCGTGGGCGTCGCACCTTGCATGAGATAGTCGTAATCGGCATCGACACAGGCGATCATGTCGGGGCCGAGCCGATTGGAGAGGGCTATCTTTTTGCCCCGGCCGAGGGAGTCGCGCGAAGGGAGAATGACCTCAAAGCCCACCTCGTCGGTTTCGACTTCTGAAAGCAAATCGTTCCAAAAAAAAATGTCGTCGTAGCTCTCCACATAGACCACGATCTTGCGCCGTGCGCGACGCCCCTGCAACCGGTTGGCGGCAGAGATGTAGGCCGAATTCAGACGTGTGGAGAGTTTTTGCATAAGTCAAGGGGCTTTGTATGGAAGTGCAAGGACGTTGCATGAAATATGCCGAGCGATGCGCGACGGCGGGCAGTTTTTTCACGAGGCGGAGGGGCGGTGTCTCAGATCGTGATTTCGGAAACCTCCGTCACGGCATCTTCCCATCCGTCCATGATGACGGCCGGCGAGTGGGTGGTGAGAATGATTTGGGCATTGGGGTTCAGGCGGCGCACCATGGAGATGAGCCGTTTTTGCCAATCGAAATGCAAACTCACCTCCGGTTCGTCCATAAACAAGACGTAGGGCAGATGGTCTTGGGTCAGAGCGGTGAGCAGAATGATGAGCATCTGCTTTTCGCCCGACGAGAGGACGTAGGGCGAGAGCGGCTCGTCATATTGATAGAAGCGCAATTCGTTGCTCTCGCGATCAATGTGCTTTCCGGTTTCCGAGAAGAGATCGTCCACCAAGTCCCAAAAGAGATTTTTGGCTTCGGAGGCTTCGGCAGCACGCTCCCTGACGGCAGGATCTCCGTTGGTAAGCAAGGCTATCATGCGGTTGCCCACATTGACTTGATAGTCGAGATAGCGTCGTTGGAGTTGGTAGAGCTGCCAATCAAGCTCGGTGGCGACGGCTGCATCTCCCAAGGAACCGAGCCGCTCGGCGACGATGGTGCGGCTGTCGAAAGAGCGAATGATGTCGTAGCGGATGCAGTCGGCATCGGAGGGCGAGAAATCGACCTCCACTCCCAAGCGCGCACCGGCGCGAATGGCTCCGGTCGGTGCCAGTCCGCTGATGTGCTGCACCATGCGGTCGAGTATGGTGCTCTTGCCGGCACCGTTTTTTCCGCTCAACACGTTCACGCCCGGCTGCAAGTGCCACACGATGTGCTTGTGACCGCTCCAAAGGCTTTTGATCTCGATTTTAGAAATGTAGTCGGCATACTTAGGCATGGCGCAAAGAGTTTTGTTTGCCACAAAGTTAAATAAAAAAGAGGAGAACGGCTCTTTTTTGTCGCGAAAAAGCCGAAAAGCATCGTTTTTAACGTCCGAATGCCTCCGACGGCCGCCTGCCCTTTGGGGAGAGTGCCTCTCCGCACGACGGACGGCAGCGAGAGCGAAGCACCCGAAAACTGCGTTTTACGCTTTCTTTGGATTTCAAAAAGCCGTATGCTCCGACAAATGCGTATCTTTGCCCTCGCGACTTTCCGCAGGAGACAGTTTGCTCTCCCACCCTCTCCACACAGCATAGACCCATGAACATCAAACTCTTCTTCTTACTCTCTTTTTTTCTTGCCGCTTTGGGGTTGGACGCCCAAAGCCTCACGATTGCCGGATCGGTTGCCGATGCCCAAAACGGGCGTCCCATCGAAATGGCCACCGTTCGTCTGCTGCTCCTGCCCGACAGTACGCTTGCAGACGGCACTTCGACCGACAGCCTCGGCCGTTTTTTTCTGACGGGCAAACAAGGCGGCCGCCACTTGTTGAAGATCAACTACGTGGGCTTCGAACCGGTTGAAAAAGTACTCCGCCTTTCTGCCGACACCGACACGACGCGCGTGGGAGAGATCAGACTCTCGGGCAACGACATTGCCCTCGGCACGGCCGTGGTCACGGCCACCGTTGCACGTGTCGAACAACGAGAAGACACCACCGTGTTCAATGCGGCCGCCTTCCGCACGCCCGAAGGCAGCACCTTGGAGGCATTGGTCAAACAACTGCCCGGCGCGGAAGTGAGTGAGGACGGAACGATCAAGGTGAACGGGAAGACGGTCAAAGAGTTTCTCGTAAACGGCAAAGACTTCTTCAAAGGCGACACGAAAGTGGTGATGAAAAATCTGCCCACACGCCTTGTTTCAAAGGTGAAGACCTACGACAAAAAGAGCGATTATGCCGAGCAAACGGGCATTGACGACGGCGAGGAATCCTTCGTGATCGACATCGCCACCAAGCGCGAACTCAATCAGAGCTTCGTGTCGAACATCGATCTCGGCGGAGGCCGGGATTATCGCCAAACGGGGGTGTATTCGGGCAAGGCCTTCGGGTCGCACTTCACCGACAACAGCCGCATCAGCTTCCTGGCCTCTCACAACAACGTGGGCGACAACAGTTTCGGGGCACCGCGCGGCATGCGTTTCGGCGGCAGCGGCAACGGCATCACCGCTTCCACCATGGTCGGCACGGACTTCTCGTGGGACAACGGCCGAAAGAAAAACACTCGCAACTTTTTTGAAGTGGGCGGACACTTTCTTTTTCACCGCTCCGACAACGACACCGAAACCATCTCGACGAGCGAAACATTTCTCACCTCGTCGGCGCGAAAGCGAAGCTTCGCCAACTCCCACCGATGGAGCGGTACGCTCAACCGATCCATTGACACGCGCCTGCGCTTGAAATGGAATCCCGACACGCTGACGAGCCTGTCGTTCCGCCCGGGCTTCAACTGGAAACGCTCCAACACGAGCACACTCTCTCGAACGGCCACTTTCGACCAAAACCCCTTCGAGCGATATGGGCTCGACGAAACGGATGAAATTCTCGACCGTGCATTTCGACACGCTCCCATCAACGGACACATTGAGACGGAAGACGATTTCTTGGTCAATCTGAACCGACGCCACCGCCTCAGACAAAGCTCTTCGCACAACATCAACGGACGCCTCGAAATCACACGCCGACATGGCAGCAAAGGCGGACGCAACATTTCGTTACAGGCACAGGGAGGATATAGTGAAAACGAATCGTTTGCCTACTCGGAAGCCGACATCCACACTCGTAACACCACGCTCCCTCCCTCAGCCCCCGGCCTCTCCGTGCTGAAAACCAACAGCACACACCAATTCACACTAAACGATGCCACCACGTGGAATTACCGCGTGGGAGGAAGCTACGTCGAGCCGATTGCCGGAAAACTCCTTGCCGAGTTTCGCTACAACTACGAACACCGCTTCAACGACTCCAACCTCTCGCTCTACAATCTCCACAGTCTGCGCGGCTACAACACCCTTGCCGACTTCTTGGCCGACCACCCCCAGTATGCCGGCATCGGCCACCTGTATCGCCCCGGAGCCGGAAGCCTCATCTCTTGGATGGATCCGGCTCAACTGCTCTCCCTGCTCAATGCCGACGACCTGCAAGCCGCTTTGCGCGACGACCAAAACTCGCAATACGCCACCTATCACTACCACACCCACAACGCACAAATCCGTCTGCGCTTCAACAACCAAAAGCTCAACCTCAATGTCGGTTTGAACTTTCAGCCCGAACGCACACGCCTTCAATACGAACGGCCGCTCGTCGGAGCGATCGACACCGTGCGCACCGTGTCCAACCTCTCGCCACAAGTCAGACTGCGCTACAATTTCTCGAAGACGCGCCGATTCGTCCTCAACTACCGCGGTTCGTCGAGCGAACCGTCGATGACCAACCTGCTCAACATCGTGGACAGCTCCGACCCACTCAACATTTCGGTGGGCAATCCCGGTTTGAAACCCTCTTGGAACGATGCTTTGCGCGCCAACTACAACGACTACGACCCCGAAACGCAACGCGGCATCATGGCACACCTCACCTTCAACCAAACTCGAAACGCCATCACCACGCTCCTCGTTTACGACACCGCCACCGGACGCCGCTTCACCCGACCCGAAAACATCTCCGGACAACACAATGCCTCGGCCGGACTGACTTTCAACACACCTCTCGACCGCGAAAAAATCTTCAATCTCTCCACTTCGTCCAACGCCTCCCATCATCGTTCCGTGGCCTACGTTTCGACCGCCGCCACCCCCATAGCCTCAGGACAGACGCCCGATTTGACGGAAATCAATCGGCTCTTTGCCAACATCGCCGCCGAGCGCAACATCAGCCGAGCCACCACCCTCTCCGAACGTATCGATCTGTCTTATCGGCAACCGCTGTGGGACGTTTCGCTCAACGGAGCGGTAAACTATCAACACGCCCGCTCATCGCTGCAACCGCTCAACAATCTCGACACATGGAGCTTCTCCTACGGCGCAGCGGCCAACATCAATCTCGACAACGGCCTGAGCCTTTCCACCGATTTGCGCATGAACTCGCGCCGCGGTTTCGCCTCCTCGGCCATGAACACCGACGAACTGCTCTGGAACGCACAACTCTCCAAATCTTTTTTGGCCGACCGATCGCTCACGATGAGTCTGCGATTCTACGACCTGCTGCGCCAACAAAGCAACATCTCGCGCAACATCGACGCCACCATGCGCACCGACGCTTGGCACAACGGCATCCATGCCTATGTCATGCTCCACTTGATCTATAAGATCAACATCTTCGGTGGATCGAAAGGAGCCAAACACCCCGACAATCGCAAGGACAACGACGACCGACGCCCCCCTCGCTTCGAGCGGCATCCCGGCACGTCTTCCGGCGGTGCGTTTCGCCCAAGCCAATATTCCGGCATACGTTCCGACTTCTGACGCAACGCGGTGCGAAAACATCGTTTCCCATCCCCCAAAAAACAAGTAACGAGTAGAAAATTCTAAGCAACGAGTAGAAAATTCTAAGCAACGAGTAGAAAATTCTAAGTAACGAGTAGAAAATTCTAAGTAACGAGTAGAAAATTCTAAGTAACGAGTAGAAAATTCTAAGT
>NZ_RQYI01000014.1 GCF_003859795.1 Alloprevotella sp. OH1205_COT-284
TTCCGAACAGAGAAGTTAAGCCCGCCCGCGCCGATGGTACTGCTATTTGTGGGAGAGTAGGTCGCCGCCATTTTCAGAGCCTTGTTTCAAAATAAGAAACAAGGCTCTTTTATTTTGTCTTTTTATCTTGTGACTCATTTATCGTCCCTCCTTTTCCTCCTTTTCCCTTTCTTCCTCTTCTCCTTCCTTTTTGCTTATCATGGGTGCATGTTGGTCCTTATCGTATGCTCGTTTGGTAATATTTGCGTTTTGTGTGGTTCTGCATCTATCGAAGAATTTTTGTAGAATTTGTATGAGAAAGAAGTAAACTATGATCTTCGGAAATTGTTTGAGAAGCTACATCTGCACAAGAAGTTTGGAGTAATTATGTTGCGGGCGACTTAATGAAAGTTGCTAAAATGAGGAGCTAATTTGAATAAACTCTTAAAACACGTTATATGATTAAGGAAATATAGCATCTATTCTTTTCTTCATGATAATATTATGATATATTTGCCGTATGAAAAAGAAAACCATCTGGGGCATTGCCATAGTCATGGGGATCTCGTTTACTGTCCTGATATTCTTGCAGGTATATTACTTCAACGAGATTGTCGAGATGCGGCGCACGCAATTTGACGAAAATGTCAAACGTGCTCTCTATCAGGCCGTGCACTCGTTGGAACTTCAAGAAACCCAAGCTACGATCGAAACGGAAATTGCAGCAGGAGAGGAAAACCATTCCAAACAGCGGCACAGCGAAATGGAAGATGAAGGAATGGCTTTGCCGCATGTGTATGCTGCGCCGCTTGATTCCGAAAGTTTTGTTCGTCGCCCGAATATTAGGATTGGAGAAACAAGAGGATATACGCCGAGATTGAGTGAAAAGGTGAGAAAGCGTTTCCTTTATCAGAAAGATTTGCTCAATGAGGTGATTTATTCGATCCTTTACAAGCCTCTCGACAAGCCCATAGAACAACGGATCAGCCGTAATGCTTTGGACTATGCCTTGAAAACGGAACTCCAACACAATGGTATTGATCTGAAAAAGATGCACTATCATTTTCAGGTGTTCACGGTCGACGGTCGCGAGGTGATGCGTTGTCAAGACTACGAGGAGAGTTTTGGAGATGCTGTCTTTCGTCAGGAGATCTTTGCCAATGACGCACCGGCACAGATGGGAATCATACAAGTGAGATTTCCCGAAGTCGGTTACTATATCTTCGAATCGGTGAAATTTGTGCTTCCGGCGATCATCTTTACTTTTGTCTTGCTGTTTGTGTTCATATATACTATTTACACGATATTCCGACAAAAGCGTCTGACGGAGATCAAGAATGATTTCATCAACAACATGACCCACGAGTTCAAGACCCCGATCTCCTCCATTTCTCTCGCCTCTCAAATGTTGGCAGACACTGCGCTCCCCAAGAATGAGGCGATGTTGAAACAGTTGTCGAGTGTCATCATTGACGAAACAAAGAGGTTGCGTTTTCAAGTGGAGAAAGTGTTGCAGATGGCGATGTTTGACCGTGATGACACCACGACGTTCAAGTTTCAAGAAGCCGATGCCAATGGTATCGTGGAGGAAGTAGTTTCGACGTTTCGGCTTAAAGTCGAAAGTACCGGCGGAAGTATTGACAGTTACATCGAAGCGGAAGATCCGATTATCTTGGCCGACCCGATGCATTTTACCAATCTGATTTACAACTTATTGGAAAATGCTTTGAAATATCGAAAACCCGAAGTGGAAGTGAAATTGCTTGTTTCTACTTTTAATGAATCCGGAAAACTGAAAATTACCATTAAAGACAATGGTATCGGTATCAGAAAGGAGGATTTGAAACGTATCTTCGACCGCTTCTACCGCGTTCCCACCGGAAACGTGCACAACGTAAAAGGAGTGGGCATCGGATTGGCATACGTCTCTTCGGTGGTTAGGGCGCACAACGGAACCATACATGTAGACAGCGAATATGGCATTGGCACTACGTTTACCATTACTATCCCTCTTTTGGAGGCATGAATAAAATAATAATAACTCCCAAATACTTACAACCATGGACGAAAAAATGAGAATTCTCTTATGCGAAGACGATGAAAATCTCGGAATGCTTCTTCGCGAATATCTTCAAGCCAAAGGCTATGAAACCGTGCTTTGCTCCGACGGAGAAGAAGGCTATCGCGAGTTTCTGCGCAGCAAATTTAATCTCTGCGTATTCGATGTGATGATGCCGAAAAAGGACGGATTTACATTGGCCAAGGAAATTCGCATGACCAACACCGAAGTGCCTATCGTGTTCCTCACGGCAAAGACGTTGAAGGAAGATATTTTTGAAGGCTTCAAAATCGGTGCCGACGACTATTTGACGAAACCCTTCTCGATGGAAGAGCTGACGTTCCGCATTGAAGCTATTTTGCGTCGTGTTCGTGGCAAGAAAAATCGCGAACGTACTGTTTATAATATTGGTTCTTACGTGTTTGATACGCAAAAACAAACACTTTCGCGCGGAGAAGAAAGCCGCAAACTCACCACCAAAGAGAGCGAGTTGCTCGGATTGCTCTGTGCTCACACCAATGAGATTTTGCAACGCGATTTCGCGCTCAAAAAGATTTGGATCGACGACAACTACTTCAATGCTCGCTCAATGGATGTGTATATCACCAAATTGCGCAAGCATCTCAAAGATGACCCCGAAGTGGAAATCATCAATATTCACGGTAAGGGATATAAGCTCATCTGCCCCGAAGAGGAAGAAAAAGCATAAACCCTTCTTGGAAGATTACGAATGCAATAAAAAACGACACAAAATGATATTTGTGTCGTTTTTTTGTTCCATATCGTTTCAATATGTGCGGTTGTTTTGGAGAATAAAGAAATAGTACTTATATTTGCGGTTAATTTTCCATTAATTTTATCCTTTCTTTATTATGAACATTTTTTCAAGAAGTCTGTTCCTCCTTGTGGTGGCCGTCGGCATGTTATCTCCCGACCTGGCTGTCGCTCAAAAAACGGTGGTTGACGCTCATTTGGCCAACGGAGGTCTTTTTCGTCTGAAAAACCGTGGTTCCGGTCGTTACATCACCGAAAACAAAACCGATCATGGCTTGACCGGTGTGACCCAACAGACGGTAAAGCCCGGAGCTTTGTCGCAAATTTGGATCCTAAAAAAAAATGACGGTTCTTACAGCCTCCGCAACGCTTACACGGGGCGTTACATTCCGGCCGAAAACGGAAAACCGATGAAAACGACCTTGGGGGCAAGCAAACTCTACATAAAATACAGTGCCGCAAACAATGGTACAACCACCTCGTATGTCACCATTTCATGGGACGCCAAATATGAAGGCGAAAAATGCTTGAACGAGAACAATGGAACGAGATACATTTTGGGTTGGAAGGCCAATTCGCCGTCGGTAAACGATAAATTCTCAGACTGGGTTCTCGAACCGGCCAAGGATGTGACGGATGATGAAATCAAAGCGCAAATCACACAGCAAAACCATTTCACGAAGCCCACCGAAAATGCCTATGTGCATATCGTGAGTGCGGCCTATGGCAATGTCATCACCGAATCTCCGGGCAACAACAGTCTTTTCTGCATCGCACCCGACGCCGGCGATTTTTCGCAGGTGTGGAAGTTGGAGAAAATATCAGACAGCCAGTGGGCTTTGAAGAACGCCCTTACCGGCCGCTATATCCAAAAGCAAAACGGTAAGCGTTCAAGCGGTTATAAAACGACGACTGCCAAGCAATCTTATACCTTTTCGGAGGGAACGGATCCTTATGTGATTCAGTATAGCATCGAAGATGCAGGCGGTGTGGGTTTGCACGATGCTTCTTCGCAAGACCATCTGTTGGTAGGATGGGATATTTCGGCAGAAGCCTCACAGTGGGGCTTAAAGACGGTGACCGTGGACGAAGCGGCTCTGAAAGCCAAACAAGACGAATTGGCAGTTTACAGTGTGCTTACTCCCATCAATATCATCAAAATTCGCACAACTCTCAGACACTATTTTGAAGACGAGGCTTGCACTCGCCTGAAACCCGAATTTCAAAACATGAGCGATGACCAGCTCAGAGCGAAGATGAGCGAAGAGCCGACCGATCCCGCCGATCCGGTCAAAATTGCCATTCCGCTTTTCATTCAAGATATGGCTGTAAAAGTCAAGAACGAGTCTTGGGGACATCGCGAAAAAGAATTCCGCATTCACAACTACGATGTGTTTACCGCGGGCGGATACAGTGACGGCGGCTATCGCGACATCATCGGTACGAATTTCTGCTTCGGTGTTCAGACCGGTCCCACCGGCATCAGTGTGAAACGTGGCGATGTCTTGACCATTTATGTGGGTGCAACGCCCAAGTATGGCGCATCAATCGGCGTGATGCTTACTTCCGATTTTGCGGTAAATGGAGAAGTCACCCCGTTGCAAAAAGGTTTTAACGTGTACACCGCCGCCCGCGACGGTTTCATTTTCATCAACTATCATCTGAAAAACAAGTTGAAGAAAGTGGCAGACTATCCTGCCATTCCCATACACATCGAAGGCGGCCGCGTGAATGGATATTTCGACATCACTCGCGGACACACCAATGCCGACTGGCTCGACATGGAGAAGACGCTTTTCAAGGATAAGGTGATCCACATGCAGTCCAAGTACACGCACTATCTCTTCCACCTTGATCGGGTCAAGAAAAGAATGGGACAGAGCTATCTGAACAAATATCCCACCATGTATGCCGACATGCGTGCCAATCGTGTGGATGCCGACGGCGTGCCCAAGGGGATCCAAGGGGTGCTTCAACGTTGGGATTCGATTGTTGCCATTCAGTATGATTTGATGAATGTGAAGCTCTACCAAGACCGATTCAAAGGAATGCTTTCCGCCAGTTCCAATGCTTCGGGAAATCCCCACGCCTCTTCTTTCGGAACGTATTATCCCGATGCCGGAGGTATTGTTGATTACTACGACATCACTATCGGTCGAGATACCGACGAAGGAGGAAATCTTTGGATGTTGGCACACGAAATCGGACACATTCACCAGCGTTACATCAATATGGCCGGTTGCACCGAAATCTCCAACAACTTCTACTCTCAGGTGACGGCTTGGAAGCAGGGTTCCCACGTTGGTCGCGGCGGCCCGCTCTCCGTTGCCATGAATCACTTCCACAAAGGCAACAACTGGCACGAATATGATCTTTGGATTCGCACGCGTTTCTATTTCCAACTTTGGCTCTATTTCCATGAAATGGGACATAAGCCCACGTTCTATCAGGAATTGTTTGAAAGACTGCGTCGCGAACCGATGACCGCTTCTACCCAAGAACACGCTCCCGGCAGCGGAAAAACCGACTTCCTCAGATTTGCCAAACACTGCTGTGACGTGGCAAAAATGGATCTCTCCGAATTCTTCCAATTCTATGGCATGTTCCAACCGACCAAAAACTATACTGTCGGCGATTACACCAATACCTACTTCTCTACAACGCAGAAAGACATCGACGAAGCGATTGCCTATATGCAGAAATACCCCAAGGGTCCCGAAGGTTTGCTCTTCATCGACGAGCGCATTCGCAAAGTGCCTGCCACCTATCCCGGAGCTCCTGCCGGTGCCATGCGTTGGGCTACGACCAGAGACGTGCATCCTGCCCAAGCCTCGAAAGTGGGCGATGTGGGCATGTATCTCGACTATCGCAACGACATCGAGGTGGCCCCTTACACGTGTACGGTTTCCGCAACGGGAAAGGTGACTATCCAAAAAGACGGTAAAGGAGCTGTCGGCTTCAAAGTGTATGACACCAACCGCAAGCTGGTCTATGTTTCCAACACTTGGACGTTCAACTTGCCCGAAAGTATTCGTAAGGCCGGCTATTACATCTGTGTGGCCTATGGCAATGGCAAACAGCAATCTATCTACAACGCCACTAATGTCGCTTCAATCGGAGAGACCGTTGTTGAGCCTGCCGACCAATTTGCCGTGATCTATGACCTTTCCGGCCGTCGCACCCATAACCCGAAACATGGTGTTTACATTGTGAACGGAAAACTTCAAGTACGCTAATTTTGGCGCAATTTTTCTCGTCATACAAAAAGCTCTCTGTCCGTCGATAGAGAGCTTTTTGTGTAAACAGGAGAAAGAGGGAATGCTCAATCGGCGTAGTGTGGTCAATACTGTCGGTGTGTCCCCAATGATTATTTTGTAAATCGCCGAAAAACATACACTTTGCTTTGAATATTGCTGAATTTCAGTGAAATGGGAGTGTATGCGGCAGTTCTTTTGTATACACGGCGGTAGGTTAAGTCGATGATATACAGATGAAAATGAATGTAGGCAGTTCTTTGCAAAACCTACACTGTCTACATGGTTGTGGTTTCGGACATCTTCACACCTTCCCGATGCAGCGTGTAGGTTGTAGAAACGAATGTAGATAATTTCCCGTGTTGTCTACATACGCAACGGGTTGTTACTCTGTGGTTTAACCCATGCAGTGTAGACAATGTAGATAAAAAGAAGAAAAACTCTTGGTAGAAGCCGGAAATTGTATGTTCTTACGAAGAACGGCCTCACTTTCTCTCCGTTTTTCCGAATAGATTTTAATGCGTCGGAACGCAACTTACCAAAGGAGTAGAATAAACGGAGTAACGAGTAGAAATTTCTATCTCAGAGGTAAAGATTTTGCTAAACTATTTCATGCGAAAGACGCGAATGCCCCTATTGTGAGGGATGCGTTGCAGATAGTCGTGAAGCGGCCGTTCGTCTTCGATCACTCGTTTGAAGTCGGTCGAGGCATGTAGCATGTGGAGTTTGCCGTCTTTCCCCCACGCGGCGAATCCTTGGTGCGAGTAGTCGAGCCCGCTTTTGTCGGTCACGATCACAATGATGTCGCCGTCGCGGATGCTGCCCAACTCTTGGCGAGAACCTCCTGTGTGTCGTTTCGGCAGAAAACGCCCCGCCGCCCCGCTGTGTTTGCGCTCCCATGCCGCTATTTCGGCCACTCGTTCGGGGCGGTTTTTCAACATCTTGTAGGCCTCGGCGTGTCGGCTCATGTAGTGCAATTTCACATGGAGCGGCCGTGTTAGTTTTTGAGGAAGCCGAACTTCTTCTATCGTCCCTCGTTTCAAGTGGTCGTCTATCCAAAAGGTGAGATAATGCAGTCGGGAAACGTAGCCGGCGCACTTGCCGTTGCGATATCGGATCCGCTCCAAACGGCGGCAATAGTCGGAAAAGGAACTTCCACCTTCGCGGCGTGTCAGTGCAAGTGCCGATGCCGTTTCCACCAACGTGGCGCAGTCCAAACCTCGGAGATTTACGACGACTCGCTCCGGATCGGCCGCTTCAAGCGTGTGCGCCACATAGGGGCGTCCTTTCAGCTTACGGGCAAAATCGAGCGATGTATTCAAACTTCTGTCGGCCAGTAGTTTTTCCACTTCCACCGAATCGCGTCTGTCAAACACTGCTCTCACACTTACCTTCGTTTCCACGCGTTCCTTTGCCTCCGCACTTTCCTTGGTTTGTGTGCTGCCTGTCGGCTCGATCTCGGCATGGAGCGAGAGGCAGAAAAGGCCGTCGCTCCCGGCGGCGGGAGGCTCGGTGTTCGACCGACCTCCCGTTGCCAAGAGCGACAGCAGTAAGAGAGAAATATACATTGCGTTGAATTTACCGCCGCATCAGCTTTCGATCTGTCGAAAGTCTGCGGCACAGTGTCGTCAGATGAGTTCGACGGAACGTTTCACGAAAGCGTTGAGTGCTTCTCCGCGGAGCAGTCCGTTTTGCAGCAAAGCCAAGTCAATGAGTTGCGGCACGATTTTGTTTGTGCGGGCGTAGTCGGCCAAGGCCGTTTCGCGCAGGTTGCGTTGTGCGGCGATGTCGTCGTTCACCTTTTTCAGTTCGGCCTTTTCGTCTTCGGTGATCTCTTCCGCCTTCATGGCCTGCTGAGTCGTTTCGATGGCCTGACGGCGTGCTTCGAGTCCGCGCAGTTCGGCGTCAATGGGTGCGAGGCGTTCGGCGAGGTTGCCGTTGAGCTCTTCGTTCACACTTTTGACAAGGCGGTGATCGGTGTTGAGCACGAGGCTGTACATGTCGGGCATTTCGCCGTAGAACGACATGCCCTGTTGCAGTTGTGCCATTTCTTTCATGCGGCGCATATATTCGCTTTGGGTGATCACAACGGGTTGTGCCTCTTCGCCCATGGCGGTGGCTTCAACGTGGAAATCTACCTTTTCCACTTTGGGCAACACGGCTTTGAACACTTGGCTCAGATTTTCGCGCACGGCTTCGTCGGCTTCGTTCACTTTCGAGTCGGCTTTTTGAATGAGTCGCTCCACCGTGTCGCCGTCCACGCGCACGAAGCGGGTCTTTTCCCATTTCCGTTCGAGTTCGCTCACCAGCGGCGCATCGAGTTGTCCGTCGAGCAAGAGCACGTTGTAGCCCTTTGCCGTGGCTGCCTCGACGTGGGCAAACTGCGCTTCCCGGTTGTTGGTATAGAGGCAGATGAGGTTGCCGTCTTTGTCGGTTTGCGCTTCTTTCACGGCTTCCTTGTATTCGTCGTAAGTGTAGCACTTACCGTCGATGTCTTTGAGCAGGGCGAAAGATTTGGCTTTGTCGTAGAAGTCGGGTTCGGAGAGAATGCCGTAGTGGATGAAGAGTTTCAGGTCGTCCCACTTCCGTTCAAATTGTTCGCGGTCGTTTTTGAAGATGCCGCTCAGGCGGTCGGCCGCTTTTTTGGTGATGTATTGCGAAATCTTCTTCACGTTGCGGTCGCTCTGCAAGTACGAACGGCTCACGTTGAGCGGAATGTCGGGGCTGTCGATCACGCCGTGGAGCAGGGTGAGGAAGTCGGGCACGATGTTTTCCACCGAATCCGTCACGAACACCTGATTGCAATACAACTGGATTTTGTTGCGATGTACCTCGATGTTGTTCTTGATTTTGGGGAAGTAGAGCACCCCCGTCAGGTTGAAGGGGTAGTCCACGTTGAGGTGAATCCAGAAGAGCGGTTCGTCCTGCATAGGGTAGAGGTCGCGGTAGAATTTTTGGTAGTCCTCGTCTTTGAGGGACGAAGGCGTCTTTGTCCAAAGCGGTGTCGTGTCGTTCACTTGGTTCGGCTCTTCCGTCTCCACCTGTGTGCCGTCTTTCCATTCCGTTTTCCGTCCGAACACGACGGGAATGGGGAGGAAACGGCAATATTTGTTGAGGAGCGTTTCGATGCGTCCTTTTTCGAGAAACTCCTTGTTGTCATCGTCGATATGGAGAATGATGTCCGTTCCGCGTTCGGCGCGCTCGGCGTCTTCGATAGTAAATTCCGGCGTTCCGTCGCAGCTCCATTTCACTGCCTGCGCCCCTTCTTGGTGGCTGCGAGTGACGATGTCCACTTGTTTGGCCACCATGAAAGTGGAGTAGAAGCCCAGTCCGAAATGTCCGATGATGGTGGCTGCGTCGTCTTTGTATTTTTCAAGGAAGTCCGTAGCTCCCGAGAAAGCGATTTGGTTGATGTAGCGGTCGATTTCCTCGGCCGTCATACCGATACCCCGGTCGCTCACGGTGAGTGTGCCGGCCTCGGCGTCGATTTTCACTTCCACGTTCAACTCTCCCAATTCGCCTTTCACTTCGCCTTTGGCGGCAAGTGTTTTGAGTTTTTGGGTGGCGTCTACGGCGTTGGCCACGATTTCGCGGAGGAAGATTTCGTGGTCGCTATACAAAAACTTTTTGATGACGGGAAAGATATTCTCGGTAGTGATGCCGATATGTCCTTTTTGTGAAACCATAATGATATAATTAAGGTGTTTGTTGATAATTGTTTTTACCCTGTTTTCTCTGCAACTTCCGTGCCAATCTTCTCCGCCTGCCGTTTCCGATCCTTCGAATGACAAGAAGAGAGAAACGCTTTCCGCTCAAAATGCCGCCGGCGTGTCGCTCTTTCGTTCTTCCTGCGTTGGGACATGTTCTTCCGTAAAAAGTCGTCAAAAGATACGAATGCTTTTGTTTTTATGATTATCTTTGCCACTCCGAAACTGCGGTCGTCGGCATTGTGGCCTCGTCCGAAAGTAGGGCAAAGCCAAGAGGAGTATCTTTCTTTTCTCCTCGTGCGCGTTCCAATTCTTCCGTCGCATGTTTCTTGCAATTCTTATTTCACGACATCACTTCACAACACTACCACCATGGGCTTAGGACACTGGATTGGCGGAGCCTTGGGCTTCGTCGTAGCTCCCGGACCTCTCGGCGTGATAGCCGGAGCGGTTTTGGGAGGATTGGTCGAAAACTTATTTTCCGACAAGGGTAACGAAGCGGCAACTCGATATTATGACGAAAAGGCCGGAAATCCTCACGCATATTCCCAACAAGAACAGCGCAACGATTTTCTGTTTTCGCTTTTGGTGCTGGCCTCCTATATGATTCAGGCCGACGGCAGAATTATGCACAGCGAAATGGAATTTGTTCGTCGTTTTCTGCGCTCCAATTTCGGAGAGAGCGCCGTGATCGAAGGCGAGGAGATATTGCACAACCTGTTTCGGCTGCGCAAGAAAACGGTCGATGCCCAAGGCCGCATGGCTTATGAGCGTCTGATCAGTGACAGTTGCAGGCAGATGGGTGCGGCAATGTCCTACGAGCAACGCTTGCAGTTGTTGGCACTGCTGGCCGAAATCGCCAAAGCCGACGGCCGCATAGACGCTGCCGAGGCCGGAGCACTTCGGGAAATGGCTGTGGCAATGGGGCTGACTGCTGCCGAAGCCGAATCGATGCTCTACATGGGTGGAGATTCTTTGGAGGATGCTTACAAAGTGTTGGAAACAGATCCCGACGCCTCCGACGAAGAAGTCAGAAAGGCTTATCGACGTCTTGCCCTCAAACATCATCCCGACCGAGTGGCAGCATTGGGTGAAGATGTCCGAAAAGCTGCCGAACGAAAATTTCAAGAATTGGGCGAAGCCAAAGAGAAAATATACAAAGCACGCGGCATGAAATGAACGGTTTCGAGCAAAGATCAGAGTTGCCGCCGTCGTTCTGCCGACCTCTTCTTATTCTGTCTGTGGCGGCATGGCATCGATTTGACAAACCCAAATCCTCATTTTTTAGGATTGTCGGTTTTCTTCATTACTTGTACCTTTGCACACGAATCTTAAAACTTCATTCCATGAATATCAAACACTTCTTTTCGATCGCCCTTGCCGCAGGCACGCTTGCTACTCTTCCCGCCACTTTCACTTCTTGCGATAACGACGACACGTCGAATGTCGATCTCACCCGATGGACGTCGCTCAAAGTATCCGGAAACTACAAAGCACAAAACATCATCGGTGTGCAATCTCTTCGTACAAAGCTTGAACTGGGCACGATGAAAGATCAGCAATTGCTCATTACGCCCGATGGAGCAGATCATATCACAATTAAACTTGCTGAATATGCCCTGCCGATCAACGAGGCTTCCGCTCCTTATTCGCTTGTCGCTTCCAAGGCGTTTGAACTGAAAAATATCAAAACAACCCTCGAATCCAATGGTGATATTTCCATCTCCGGAGCCGTGAAAGGCAATGTTTCCATGAAACTTGTCGGCAGAAAAGGCAATGCCAACGAAACTGATTTCCGCGAATATGAAGTGAGCAACGGATCTGTCACAGGAACCATGGGTAAAGACAGAGAGCTTTCGCTCACCATTTCGTTTCAACCCGGTTCGATGCCTATGCCTATCGTTTACACCATCCGCGCCAAACGCTAAATCCATACGAGAATGAACAAGTTTTTGTTCTTCCTTTGCATGCCGGGACTTCTTTTCGGAGTTTCGGCATGCAATGGTATTTTGAGTGACATCTACGACACGCCCTCCGAGCAATTCGTCGCCTCTCACGGTTTCGTCTCCCACGATGAAACCACAGGTCGCGGTCGCATTTCGCTCGACATGAAAAGTTATGGGGCATGGACTTATCTCGACTTCGCACAACTCCGTGCGACTACACTCTCCATTCCCGAAACCCTCAGCGGAGAGTGGGACGGGCGTTCGGGATACAGCTACTATCAAGTGACCCTGCCCTCCACTTTCAAACACCACCGCACCCTTCCCACCGACAGCATGCCCACTCCCGAAAAATGGGACATCGCGTTGCATCACTACGACGTGCGCACCAACGGAGGAGCGGCTTTCGAAACACCATACACCTCGCTCGAACAGCTGTTGAGAGAAGGCAACCGGGCGCAACTGTCGGCACAACCCTTCACGCCCGACACATGGACGACGCACCATTGCTACTACGATCTGACCGGCATCTACGAATACTACATCGGCTACCGGCATTCGTGGTGCAATCTCGTGCTTTCGCGGTGGATGGACATGAACGTCAGTCAGCCTCCTCCCACCTATACCCTCAGCCGTCGTGTCTATCTCGTGCGTTTTGCCGACGGCAGCATGGCCGCTCTCCATTTTCCCGATCACATCAGCCCCTCCGGCAACAAAGGGCATGTGACCATTGACTATATTTATCCCTATTGATTGTTTGGAATACCTCCGTTGCCGCTCCGTCGTTTTTATGTTCGTCTTCCGATTCCTCTTTTTCGTTTTGTCGTTCAGTGCGGCCGCGGCTTTTTCCGTTGCCGCTGTTCGGCATTCGTCGCCCGACAGCCTTTGGGTCGAATCCGTGGAAAACGGAGTGCAGCTCGAAACGGCCGTCGTGACGGGCACCGGAACTCGGAAAACACTGGCTGACACGCCTGTCCGCACACGTCTTATTACGGCCGACGACATCAAAAAAAGCGATGCCTTCGATCTGCGCCAACTGCTGCAACACGAACTGCCGGGAGTGGAGTTCAGCAAAGCCCTCAGCCAACACACCGTCTTGAACTTTTCGGGTTTCGGCGGACAACAACTGCTGTTTTTGATCAACGGCGAGCGGTTGGCAGGTGAAAACATGGGCAACGTCGATTTCTCCCGCATCAATCTGGCCGATGTCGAGCGCATCGAGATAGTCAAAGGCGTCTCCGCCCTCTATGGCAGTGACGCTGCCGGCGGGGTGATCAACGTCATCACGCGACAACAGCGTCCTCAACCGTGGACATGGCAGATCGATTGGAGAAAATCTGCTCACAACGACCGAAAAGTCGGCACCTCCCACACCCTCAACCGCCGCCGTTGGGCGCACACCGTGCAGTTGCACCACACCGCTCACGACACCTACTTCTTGCCCAATCCGCCCGATGCCGCCCTCTATGGGAAATACGTGCTTCATCGCATTTCCGGCGAAAAAACATGGAACATGAATGAGCGTTTCGTCTTTCGCCCCACCGATCAACTCCGTCTGTCGGCACGCGCCGGTTATTTCTTTCGGCAACATGCCCACGACGCCGGCGAAGACCAACGCTATCGGGACTTTTCGGGTGGTTTGAAAGCGGAATGGACTCCTTCCGACGAGCGACGTTTGGAACTGTCCTATGCTTTTGACCAATATGACAAAAGCGATTTTCATCGTGAGAAGCGGCTTGACCTGCGTGATTACAGCAACGTGTTGCACGCCTTCCGTGTCCTTTATGCCCGGCCGTTGAACGCTCTTTCCAAAGAACACTCCCATGCCCTTCTCCTGCTCGGCGGCGATGGGCAGCGCGACTATCTCTCCTCCCGTCAGTTGGGAGAAAACGGCATCCGTCATCGCTATTCGGCCGATGTCTTTGCGGAACTCGATTGGACGCTCGGCCGCCATTGGAGTGTTGTGGCCGCCACGCGCTACGACTATCTCACCGACACAAAGCAAGGACACCCCACGGGAAAACTGTCGGCGCGCTATCGGCGCGGTGCTTTCACGCTGCGAGCCGGTTGCGGCAGCGGGTATCGTGTGCCGACGCTCAAAGAGCGATTTATGCACTTTCACTTGCGCGACCTGTTCATCATACGCGGCAACGAAAATCTGCGTCCCGAAAAGAGCCGCGGTTTGCATCTCTCGGCCGAATGGGCAAAAAACGGTTGGTCGCTTGAAACCTCAACCGACTATCAGCGCATAGCCCGACGCATCACTACTACCCGCCCTTCCGACGAGCGTGATCCCAAAAGCCGACTTCCGTATGTGGACTATGTCAATGTGCCGCGTTTTGAAGTGTTTAATGTTGAAACGACTGCACAACATCGCCGCCGCCACCGCAACCATATCGTCACGGCACGTTTGGCCTATGCCTTTACCCACGAAAAAGCCCGTGAGAGAGAAACTCTCACGCCCTATATGCCTGCGCGCCCACACAGTCTGACCGCTCGTCTTGACTATCGGCATGCCTCGACCAATGCCTTCGACGGCGTGTTGAGCGGTCGGTTTCTTTCTGCCATTCGGGGCGAAGAATACAACGCTCTCACCCATGAGGCGCGCCCGTTTCGCTATCCGGCCTATTTCCTGCTCAAACTCTCTCTCCGTCAGCAATTCGGCCGCGGTGTGCAACTCTATGCCACGATCGACAACCTGCTCGACTATCGCCCTCGGGTCTATCTCTACAACTCGCCGCCCACAACCGGCATCACCCTCACCGCCGGGGTGCGTCTTGATCTCCACGCCCTGCGTTTTTGAACCGTTCGCCTCCCCGTCGCCGACTGCTTCGTTCAACCCTCTCTCAACCGCTCACTTCCCAAAACTCTTGTTAGGCTATGAAACTTTCCGCTTGGAGAAAATGTCACAAATGGATCGGATTGCTCTTTTGCTTCTTCCTGCTGATGTTTTGCTTTTCGGGCATCGTGCTCAATCATCGTTCGTTTTTTGCCGACAGCACCGTTTCGCGTCGTTATCTTCCCGAAACTTTCCGATATAAAGACTGGAACCAAGGCCTCTTGCGGGGCACTTTGCGACATGGCGACAGCATCATTGTCTATGGCAGCGGCGGCATTTTTCAGGCCGACACCATGGGCACTTCCGTTGTCGATTTCAACGCCGGTCTGCCCCATGGCGATCACCGCAACATCCGCTCTGTCGTTTCGCTGCCCGACGGACGGCTCTATGCCATGGGCTTGTTTCACCTCTATGTCCTTCTTCCTCCCGAAGACGTGTGCCACGGACAGACGCGCCAATGGCAACAAGTGAAATTCGATTTTGAAGAAGAGCGTTGGAGCGACCTTGTGTTGCACGGCGATACGCTCATCGCCGTCGGCCGTTCTTCCCTCTACGTGTCGCGTCCGCCCTATCGGCATTTCAAACGCGTTGTGCTCCCCGCGCCCTCCGATCACACCGGAAAGGTTTCTCTCTTTCGCACCGTTTGGCTCTTGCACAGCGGAGAGCTTTTCGGGTTGCCCGGCCGTTTGCTCATGGACGCCGTGGCGTTGGTGCTCATCGCACTTTCGCTCACGGGCATCATGCACTGGCTGTTTCCGAAATATCTGCGCCGATTGCCGTTGCACCGCCGTCGCACCGCTGCCCGCCGAATGAAGCAAAACATACGCTATCACGACCTCTTCGGGCGCAAGACCATTGTGCTCACCCTTCTCCTCGTTTTCACCGGTTGGTGTCTTCGTCCGCCGTTGCTCATCGCTTTGTTTTCATTGGAAACACCGCCCATTCCCTACACCGCGCTCGATCAACCCAACCCTTGGCACGAACGGCTGAGAATGTTGCGCTACGACGAACGGATGGGCGACTGGTTGCTGTCTGCCTCCGACGGCTTTTATTCCCTCAAAGACTTTGCCGACGTGCCACGCCCCATTGCCGATGCCCCTCCCGTGAGTGTCATGGGGCTCAATGTGCTTGCTCAAACGCCCCAAGGGAAATGGCAGGTCGGTTCGTTCAGCGGATTTTACGAGTGGGACAGAGCCGGCGGAAAAGCCTACGATTACACCACCGGAGCGACCGTGGCAAAGGCGGCTTCGCCAAAGCCTTTCGGCGGAATGCCCGTGTCGGGATACAGTCGTGATTTCTGCGCTGCCGACGGCACACCGATAGATTGCGTCGTGCAGCACCGTGCCGGCACTTCTCTCATAGCCATGCCCGAATCTTTCCGTTTCTTGCCGATGTCTTTGTGGCATGCCGCTCTCGAACTGCACAACGGCCGCCTCTATACCTTCTTGGGCAAATCGGCCGGATTTTACATCTTCTTGGCCGGCTTGCTTTCTATTCTCGTGTTGTGGAGCGGTTGGGCAATCAGATTTCGTCGTCGTTCTTGCTCCGAGGCTTCTCGAAAGTGAACCCTCCGTTGCGCCGTTTTCCATTGAAGGGAGCTGTCCCATGATTTCCGCTTCCGGCTTCGTCGCATTTCCGATGAAACCGCCCTTTTGAGCCGTTTCTCACCCCAATATTTTGTTTTTTGCCGTTTTGCCTTCGCAAAATGCCTTTTCTGTTTGATTGTCAGCGTGTTTGTTGCGAAGGCAAGTGAAGGCAAACCGTCAAAGTGATTTTTCAATCGTTTGAAAATCAGTACTCTTACGGTGAAGGCAAACGGCGGGGTTTGCCTTCACTTACTTCCGCTGACGAAAGACGAAAAATGGCTTTTTCGAGTGGGTGAAAGCAAAAATCCGCCCCAACATCATGAAATTCAGGTGTTTGCAATTTCGTCTTTCGGTTTGCCTTCACTTGCCTTCACCGGAAATCTCTGAAAACCATGTCGTTGGGTCGTTTTGCGAAGGCAGTGAAGGCAAAAACATAATTCTATGGAACGCGCGCGTGCGCGCGAGAAAGGTTGCTTTTCTCGTTTCGACGGGAGATGGCTTTCACTACCTTTGAGATAGAAATTTCTACTCCCAAGGTAGAAATGCCCACCTCTCAGGCAGGCGTGTTTTTCCGCATGACGCCAATGCCCGACCGAACGGCAATGGAAAAGAATGACGGAGATTCGGTAGAGAAATGGCGGTGATATTTTCGGGGAAAACGCCTGCTCCCTCCCAAATGCCTTCGACACAATCGGAACCGACAGGGGGAAAAGAAGAGGAGGGTACCGATATTGACCGCGGAAAGCAGAGTGAGGAAACCTCTGCAAAAGCCCCAAAGATAAATCAGATAGCTATTAAATGACTTACATAATTCTTTTATGTAATGAACTGTTACAGTGATTTAATGCTATCTCTATATCGTCTTAATTCTTCCTCTCCAATATTTTTTATTGCCAAATCTAATTCATTAAGTAGTCGAGTTTTATCATTAGGTATCATTCCGATAAACGGGACTGTGTTTGATACCGTATTTCCTAACAAAGTTGTTTCTATACAGAGCTTTGAAATGAAAGTCCGTAGTTCTAACAACCGTTCGTGTTCAGTCGCCTCTATAAAATTGCCACGCTGTATTTCTATGTATAAGTCTGATTCGGGAAATACTGTTAGCGATACAAAGTTTATGGTAAAAGGGTGCAACTGATTGAAGACATTTGCAGTATTGATAGCGTTCTGCTCACCCTTGTCTTTGCCTGCAAGTCCTGTCAGATATACGAAGTTATATCTGATATTAGCTTCTTCCAACTTCTTGCATTGCTCGACAATATCATTAGCCGTATATCCCTTGTTCATGACGGCCAATGTTTCATCATCACCCGATTCAGTTCCGATACTGATACTGTCGAAACCTAAATGACGCAGGTTTTTCAATTCCTCTATTGTTTTCGATTTAATATCTGAAATACGGGCAAACATACCGATGCTTTCACAATAGCGAAGATATTTCCTAATTAAAAGACCTAAATCCAGCAACCTGTTATAACTTAATACAAATGGATTTCCCCCCGTTAAAAACACTCGCCGAGCTTTGGACTGGTAACTTTGTATCACTTTCAAATCTTCTTCGATTTCCGTAATAGGAGATAGACGAAACTTTGTTCCGTAATACAAACTACAAAATTTGCACTTGTTGTGAGTACATCCGGCAGTTACCTGTAAGAGTTGGGAATTTGCCTCGTAGGGTGGTCGCCATACTTGTCCCGTAAAATGTAATAGTTTCATATAATTGCAAATTAAGCACTTGGAATTGATTCTTTTATGTATTTTTGTGATACAAAGTTAGGGCGTTCTTTTTGAATAAAGAAGAACTGCGCTATCTGTCAGTTACTTACGTTGGAGTTAGTTTTTCTCTATATCAATGTATTCAAAGACGGAAAAATGCGAAAAAAGTTAGATTATAATTATTGTTCTGCTTCCCCTATACTGGAATGGATGGGTGACAAATGGGCTTTGGTCGTTTTATTGAAGCTACACGAGAATGGAGTAATACGTTTCAATGAACTATATAAAACAATCCCCTCTATATCGGAAAAGATGCTATCTGCTGTTTTACGGTCATTGGTTACGGACGGATTGGTAAATAGAAAAATATATCCATCAGTTCCACCCAAAGTGGAATATCATGTATCAGAATTTGGAGAAACTTTAATCCCTCATTTAGAGCAGTTGAAACAATGGGGACAGGAAAATTTTGAAACGATAATGGAGAACAGACGGAAAAATAAGTATTGAAATTTAGTGCAAGGCGCAAGTATATATCTATATATAACTTGCATCTTGCAATAACCGCAGAAGGCTTGTTTTCAATGATTTGCCTATGTCAAAAGAAAGCTGTATCTTAGAACCGTATTTTAGGCAGACAAGGAACAGCCAAAAGATGGCAGAAAAACGTTATTCTTGTAACCTCAGTTGTACCCCTAAGGCTTTGATATAGTGATAAAAAACTCTCAGGGGAAAAGAATGACGGAGGAGGATCGGCAGAGAAATGGCGGTGATATTTTCGGGGAAAACGCCTGCTCCCTCCCAAATGCCTTCGACACAATCGGAACAGACAGGGGGAAAAGAAGAGGAGGGTGCCGATATTGACCGCGAAAAGCAGAGTGAGGACTTTCAAGGCACGATTCGGAAGCAAGAAACTTTATCACAAAGCCATTCAAAGGGCAACCCTTATTTTATTCGACACCAATCGTTTCGGAATGGTTGCTCCGACGCATCTCTTCATTTTTGACAAGGAGTATCGGAAAGGTGAAAAAAAAGTCGTACATTTGCACGGAATAAGTCCTTTCTCCGCATGCTGATCGTCAAGCGTCTTGATACATTCATCCTCGGCAAGTTCCTGCAACTTTTTGTGGGGGCATTTTTCATATGTCTGTTTGTCTTCATGATGCAATTCACATGGCGTTGGATCAACGACCTTGTGGGCAAAGGACTGACTCCGGATATTCTGGCACAGTTCTTTTGGCACATGGGCATCACGTTGGTGCCGATGTCGTTGCCATTGGCTGTGCTGCTGGCGTCGCTGATCACGTTTGGAAACATGGGCGAAAATCTCGAACTGCTCTCCATGAAGGCAGCCGGGGTACCGTTGGTGCGCGTCATGCTTCCGATTTTGTGGATCGTTGTGCCGCTTGTGGCGGTTTCGTTTCATTTTCAAAACTCGATTGCCCCCAATGCTCACCGTGCGCTTCGCACGCTGGCCACTTCGATCAAAATATCGCAACCGGCTTTGCAAATCCCCGAAGGCGTTTTTTACGGAGGGGTGGAAAACCTCAATCTTTTTGTAGAGCGCAAGAATGCGGAAACGGGCATGTTGTATCGCACCATTATCTACAAGACCGATCAAGGTTTTGACCGTGCGCAAATCGTGTTGGCCGACTCGGCACGCCTCGAACTGACGGCCGACAAACTGCACTTGCGACTGACGCTTTGGTCGGGAGAGCAGTTTCAAAACCTGAAATCCGACAACATGTCGGTGTTCAATTCGCAAAGCGTGCCTTACGACCGCGAAACGTTCTCCTACAAGCAGTTGCTCATCGACTTCGACTCCAACTTCAATCAGCTCGAAGCCGACCAGCTCCGTTCTATGCCGCAGGCCAAAAACATGAGACAGATCGTACACGACATCGACTCGATGAACCGTGCGATCGACTCTTCCGCTCTTGATTTCCACAAAAGTTTGGTGGATCGTTCGACGTGGGACGGGCAATCGTTGAGTAAGAAAGATTCGATGGCCGTACTGAAAAAGTTCAAAGCCCGCCCGATCACCTTCGACCGAATTTTGAAACGGTTTTCTGCCGAACAGCGCAAGCAGGCCGAAGCGCAGGCGGCTTCCCGGCTGCAAATGCAAAGTGCCGAATACGATTGGCGAAGCGAGAGTATCAAAGAACAGGAATATCAAATCCGCCGTCACCAAATCGAGTGGCATCAGAAACTCACGCTTTCACTGGCTTGTTTGTTATTTTTCTTTGTCGGTGCTCCCTTGGGCGCAATCATTCGCAAGGGCGGTTTGGGAATGCCGACCGTCATTTCAGTGGGAATTTTCATTCTTTACTACATCATCAACACATCGGGAATGAAAACCGCACGCGACGGCACGATCAACATGACTTTGGGCATGTGGATTTCGACCGCCGTGCTTACTCCCGCCGGAGCTTATCTCACGTTTATGGCCAACCGAGATTCGGTGGTGTTCAATCTGGATGCCTATAAGGCGTTCTTCCGCAAGGTCTTGGGTTTGCGCACGAAACGACATCTGCACCGCAAAGAAGTGATCATCACCCCCCCCGACTACGAAAACGATCTTCAACATCTGCATACGCTCATCCGACAGGCCGAAGCCTACACCAAGGAAAACCGCCTTTGGCTCGCCCCCAACTACTTCCGCATCTTCTTCCGGACACGCCCCGATGAGCAGGTGGAGCAACTGAGCGAAAACCTCGAAAATCTCGTGGAGGATTTGGCCAACACTGCCGACTTCCATGTGTTGCAAACCCTCAACGAGCTGCCACTCATTCATGTCCATTCACACACCACGCCTTTCTCGCGAAAACGCTACAACTGGACGTTCGGCCTGCTTTTCCCCTTGGGTGTGTTGTTGTGGTTGCGCATTTGGCGTTTCCGTTTGCGTCTGCTTAAAGACTTACGACAGATAGTGAAATCGGGCGAGCGACTCGAACAGCAAATCCGCCAACAAATACAACCACACACTTCGGCTGTCTCCGACTGAAAAAATATGGGAAGAGATCGCGCCAATCCTCTTGTGGAACTTTTCTTAATCAACGTTTCATCATGAAAAAACTTCAATTAGCCACCATAGACCAAGCCCTCGCCGATTTCAGAGAGGGAAAGTTCGTTGTCGTCGTCGATGACGAAGACAGAGAAAACGAAGGCGACCTCATCACTGCCGCCGAACTCATCACCCCCGAAAAGATCAACTACATGCTCAGTCATGGGCGCGGCGTACTTTGCGCTCCGATTACCAAAGAACGCTGCCGACAACTCAAACTTGATCATCAGGTGCAAAGCAACACCTCAGTGTTGGGTACACCGTTCACCGTGACCATCGACCTTTTGGAAGGCTGCACGACGGGAGTGTCCACCCACGACCGTGCCGCCACCATTCGTGCCTTGGCCAACCCCGACGCACGCCCCGAATGGTTCGGCCGCCCCGGACACATCAATCCGCTTTATGCCCAAGATCGCGGCGTTTTGGCAAGAGCCGGACACACGGAGGCTGCTGTCGATCTCGCACGAATGGCCGGACTGCAACCCGTGGCCTGCCTCATCGAAATCCTCAACGAAGATGGCACCATGGCACGCATGCCCCAGCTCATAGAGTTTGCACGCCGCGAGGGGCTCAACATCATCACCATCAAAGACCTCATCGCCCATCGTCTGAAAGAAGAAAGCCTTATAGAAAGAGGTGAAGAGGTTAATATGCCGACCGATCATGGCTCGTTCCGCCTCATCCCCTTTCGGCAGAAAAGCAATGGTCTCGAACATGTGGCGCTCTTCAAAGGAAGCTGGGAGCCGGGCGAACCGTTGCTCGTGCGTGTACATTCGAGCTGCGTGACGGGCGACATTTTCGGCAGTCGCCGGTGCGATTGTGGCGAACAGCTGCATCAGTCCATGAAACTGATAGAACGCGAGGGAAAAGGGCTCATCCTCTATCTCAACCAAGAAGGGCGCGGCATCGGGCTGATGGCCAAAATTGCGGCATACAAATTGCAAGAAGAGGGTTATGACACCGTTGACGCCAACGTGCACCTCGGCTATGACCCCGACGAGCGCGACTATGGAGTGGGGGCACAAATCCTCCGTTCGCTCGGTGTGACAAAGATGCGCCTTATCACCAACAATCCCGTAAAACGTGTCGGCCTCGAAGCCTATGGTCTTGAAATCGTGGAGAATGTGCCTATGGAAATCTGTCCTACAAAAGAAAACGAAAAGTATCTTCGTACGAAAAAAGACCGTATGCACCATTCGCTCCATAATTTGAAATAAAAGAAGTTACACCCTTAATCCTTTTTCACCATGTATTCACAAGAGCAATACAATCGCACCTACACCATTCCCGGGCAGGGACGTTCCCTCTCCTTTCCCGCCGTGATGAAAAACGTATATATTTGGATGGCACTGGCGCTCGCCATGACCGGCCTGACGGCCATGGCCGTGGCCACACAGCCACAACTCGTCGCAACGATCTTCGGCAACAAAGCCCTCTTTTTCGGTCTGATCTTGGCAGAGCTGGGCTTGGTGTTCTATCTGTCGGCACGCATCATGAAGATGTCCTTTGCTTCGGCCGGTTTGGCTTTCGGCATTTACGCCGTGTTAAACGGCATTACGCTTTCGGGCATTTTTCTGGCTTACACCATGGAGAGCATCGCCCAAACCTTTTTTGTGACGGCCGGAACGTTCGGCGCAATGGGTGCCGTCGGCTTATTCATCAAAAAAGACCTTTCGGCCATCGGGCGCATCTTGTTTATGGCACTCATCGGGTTGATCATCGCCACGGTTGTCAATATGTTTTTTAAGAATTCGACCATTATGATGCTCTGCAACTATGCCGGCGTGCTCATCTTCACCGGATTGACCGCCTACGACACGCAGAGAATAAAAAACATGCTCCAACAATACGGCGAAGAGCAAAGCGAAACCACTATGAAACTTGCACTTCTCGGAAGTCTTATGCTCTATCTCGATTTCATCAACCTCTTCCTCTATTTGCTCCGTTTCTTCGGCAGCAGCCGTGACTAACCCAAGCTCCCGACCGCCAAGGCCAAGGGCAGAGATATTCGACGCTCTGCCTTTGGCCTTGGTTCATCCACATCGACTATCAACATTTCTAAACCTTTTCTTATGCAACTTTCCGCTCGCCTCAACCGATTGGCACCTTCCGCCACGCTTGCCATGTCTCAAAAAAGTGCCGAACTCAAAGCGCAAGGCATAGACATCATCAATCTCAGCGTAGGAGAACCCGACTTCAACACGCCCGACCACATCAAAGAAGCTGCCAAAAAGGCAGTGGACGAAAACTGGTCGCGTTACAGTCCCGTCCCCGGTTATCTCGATCTGCGACAAGCCATCTGCGACAAGCTCAAACGCGAAAACGATTTGGAATACGCCCCCACGCAGATCGTTGTCGGCAATGGCGCGAAACAAGCGGTTTGCAATGTCATTCTTGCCCTTGTCAATGAAGGCGACGAAGTCATCATTCCCGCCCCCTATTGGGTAAGCTACCCCGACATGGTGCGTTTGGCCGACGGCACTCCCGTCATCGTCGAAGCCGGCATTGAGCAAAACTTCAAAATCACTCCCGAACAACTCGCCGCCGCCATCACCCCCCGCACCCGCGCCCTCATTCTCTGCTCTCCTTCCAACCCCACAGGCTCGGTATACAGCGCAGCGGAATTGGAAGGTTTGGCCGCCGTGCTTCGCAAACACCCACAGGTGGTTGTGATTGCCGACGAAATCTACGAACACATCAACTACGTCGGTCGCCATGCCTCCATTGCCTCTTGCGAAGGCATGAAAGAGCGCACCGCTCTCATCAACGGCGTGTCGAAAGCCTATGCCATGACGGGCTGGCGCATCGGTTTCGTGGCCGCTCCTCTCGACTTGGCCAAAGGGGTGAACAAGTTGCAAGGCCAATACACTTCGGGACCGTGCTCCGTTTCTCAAAAAGCAGCGGTAGAGGCCTTTGTCGGCGACCAACGCCCCGTCGAAGAAATGCGTCAGGCTTTCCTCCGTCGCAAGAATCTCATTGTGCAACTGGCCAAAGAGATTTCGGGATTTGAGGTGAACGATCCCGAAGGCGCGTTCTATCTTTTCCCGAAATGCTCTTCTTATTTCGGCAAAAGCTGTGGCACACGAACCATTCGCACGGCCGACGATTTCGCACTCTATCTGCTCGAAGAAGCGCACGTTGCCACCGTGGGCGGCGATTCGTTCGGAAGTCCCGAATGCTTTCGCATGAGCTATGCCACAAGCGATGAAAACATCGTAGAGGCCATGCGCCGCATCAAAGAAGCGTGTGAAAAACTCCAATAAACGCTCTAAAAGAAGCGTGGGCAAAATAAAGTCTGAAAGAAAGAGGCAAAACTATAAATTCCGAAAGAAGTGGTGCGATGTCAGGCGAAAGCCATATTTTTCACCTCGTTTGCCCGCCATCTTTCTTCCGACTGAAAACTCACCTCGTCCATTCGAGGTATCATCGTCCCGACAAATCGTTGCAGCCGCCGAAAACACAATGTTTTCGACGGCTGCAACATTTTTGCGGAAGCTGTAAATCAACAAGGCACGCAAGTTGTTTTGCGGATCTGTCAAGGAATAAGAAACGGTATGACCTCTTGTCGTATATCCACAGAGAGGGCGGTGATATGTCGGTGTATCGCCCGTCCGTCCACGCTTACCGCAACGCGTCCGATGCGCTTCACCTCCACGGCCGCCGCTCTCCAAACGCTGATGCCTTTTTGAGAAAGAAACCGCCGCCGAAACAGCAAAACAAGCGCAGCAAAAGCCTGTAACAATTCGGGACGCCTCACGGCCGAAACATCCAACAAACCATTGTAAGGAACGGCCGACGGCGTTTGCCCATAGCCCGTGCAAGAACCGATGCACAGCGTGGTGATGCGCTGCGAATAATCCCCGCTCCCGATATGCAGTGTCATTCGGGTGGAGTGCCGATGCAGCAACAGCATGAAAGCACTGCTCAACTCCCGAAGCCACCCGATGCCGCGCCAAAAACTATGCGCACGGCGGCGGAGCTTGATAATGGAAGCCGCCAAACCGACATTGACACAGTTGAGAAAACTGCGCTCGATGATCTCTCCGTTGATCGTTTGCAACCGCACGCGTCCGACATCCACCAGTCGCGTGCGTCCTTTTTGAAGGGCGTCGATCGTGGTTTCGGGCGCAGACGGGCGAAAGCCCCAATAGCGTGCAAAGTCGTTGATCAAACCATTCGGAATGACACCCAACTTCGGATATTCTCCTCCTTTCGGAGTTGCTTTGAGCATCCCGTTGAGTGCTTCGCACAAAGCCGCATCTCCTCCAACGACGACGATCGTGTCGTAGCCGTTGAGGGTAAACATACCGGACAACCGCTCCACGCTGTCTGCTCCGTCGCTCTGCACGAAGTCGAAGGCCTGCCCGCTGTGTTCGAGATAATCTCGAATGCGTTTCCAGCGTCGTTGCCGTTTGCGGTTGCCCTCCGTCGGGCAATAAATCACGCCCCAGCGTTCATGTTTCATAGGCAATCATGTTTAGCGCAAGTTCCACTTTTTCTTCCATCGGCAGCAGGGCGTCTATCCAGTGAATGGTACAACCGCGTTTCTCCATGCCTCGAAACCACGTCATTTGCCGTTTGGCAAATTGGTGGATGGCCGTTTCGAGTTGCACGAACATCTCGTCACGGCTCAATTTTCCGGTGGCATGAAGCGTGAGATATTTATATTCGAGGCCGTAGTAGATGAGGTCGTCTGCCGAAATCCCCTCGTCGAGCAATCCTTCCACCTCTTCAACCATGCCTTGATCAAGTCGTTCGCGCAGACGTTTTGAAATTCTCGAACGTCGGGTTTCGCGATCGATGCTCAGCCCGATATTGAAAGATGAAAAGGTGGGAAACGCTCTTTCTCCTGCATTTTTTTGCAGGTTGTGGGTTTCGATCTCAATGGCTCTAATGGCACGTTTGCACGAATCCACGTCCGTCGAGTTGTGCATTTCCATTCCCGCTCGCGCTTTCAGTTCGGCCAGCATGGCGGTGAGTTCTTCGAGATTTTTTTCTTCGAGTTCGGCTCTCAACTCCGGATTTTGCGGCACATGGCTGATGTTGTAGCTTCTGATGATGCTTTCCAAATACAAGCCCGTTCCGCCACACACCAGCACCCTCTTTCCGACCGCCCGAATTTTCCGGTAGGCTTCAAGAAAATCCTGTTGATACCGATAAAGGTTATATTTCGTGCCCGGTTCGACAATGTCGATGAGATGATAAGGCACGCTTCCTCCGTCGGGCAACAAATATTCGGAAAGATCCTTTCCCGTGCCCAAGTCCATGCGACGATACACTTGGCGTGAGTCGGCACTGATGATTTCGGCCTCCAACCGTTGGGCGAGCGAAACGGCAAAACTTGTTTTTCCGCAAGCCGTAGGGCCGAGAATGGTGATGAGATCCATACGTTGTTTGAAAAGCAATGGTGGTTTCGGGGGCGGAACAGTTCCCGATTATTTGGCGTCGAGGGCTTGTCGGATGTCGGCAATGATGTCGTCCGCATCTTCAATGCCGACGCTCAAACGGATCAGATCGGGCGCAATGCCTGCTGCACTCAGCTGTTCGTCCGTCAGTTGTCGATGAGTGTGGCTGGCCGGGTGGAGTACACAACTTCTTGCATCGGCCACATGGGTTGCGATGCTGATCAAACGCAATGCATCCATGAAGCGCACGGCGTCTTCGCGAGAGCCTTTCAATCCGAAAGATACAACGCCACATCCGCCATTTGCAAGATATTTTTGCGACAGCGCATAGTTCTTGTTGTCACGCAGTCCGCCATAGTTCACCCATGCCACACGCGAATCGGCAGCCAAGAAATCGGCCACGGCCTGAGCGTTGGCGGCATGGCGGTTCATGCGCAGATGAAGAGATTCGAGCCCCAAGTTGAGGAGATAAGCATTTTGAGGACTTTGGCAGCAACCCAAATCGCGCATGAGCTGCGCCGTGGCTTTCACGATGTAGGCCGCCTGCCCGAAAGCCTTCGTATAGGTCAGTCCGTGGTAGCTCTCGTCGGGCGTGCAAAGTCCGGGGAATTTATGGGCGTAGGCCTCCCAATCGAAACGACCGCTGTCCACAACGCATCCGCCGACGGCAGCACCATGTCCGTCCATGTATTTCGTGGTGGAATGCACAATGATGTCTGCCCCCCATTCAAAAGGACGACACTGTGCGGGAGTGGCAAAAGTGTTGTCGATGATCAACGGCACGCCGTTTTCATGCGCAATGCGGGCAAACCGCTCAATGTCGCAAACATGCCCGGCAGGGTTGGAGATTGTTTCGCCGAACAGCAATTTCGTGTTGGGACGAAAACAGGCTTGAATTTGCTCGTCGCTCCATTCGGGGTCGATAAACGTACACTCCACACCCATTTTTTTCAGCGTCACGCCAAAAAGATTGAACGTTCCGCCATAGATGGTGTTGGAAGCGATGATGTGGTCGCCGGCTTCGGCAATGTTGAATACGGCAAAAAAGCTGGCAGCTTGTCCGCTCGACGTGAGCATGGCCGCCACTCCCCCTTCGAGCGTGGCGATTTTGGCGGCCACGGAGTCGCAGGTGGGATTTTGCAGACGAGAGTAGAAATAACCGCTTTCGGCCAAATCAAACAAGCGCGCCATCTGTTCGCTGCTGTCATATTTGAAAGTCGTACTTTGATATATCGGCAGTTGCCGTGCTTCTCCATTTTTGGGAGTCCACCCTGCTTGAACACAAAGTGTTCCGGTATTGGGTTGTTTAGTCATTGTCATATGTATGAGTTGGTTTTACAATGGCAAAAATAGCTGATTTTGTCGAAACAACTGCATCTGATGCCCGGAAATGCGCAATGAAACGGATTTTTCAAAACTTTTTTCCCCATGAGCTTTGCCGTTTAGAAAAAACTTCCTACTTTTGCACTCGAAATTAAAACCACGGCGAGGTAGCTCAGATGGTTAGAGCGCAGGATTCATAATCCTGAGGTCCCGAGTTCAATCCTCGGCCTCGCTACTTTGGAACGTTCGAAAGCAACAGCTTCGAACGTTCTTTTTTTTGTTTAACTCAGAGATGGAAAACGTTACATGGGAAGTAGAAAATTCCACATAGGAGGTCGTGACGATTCTCTGCTTCGCTGTCTTCTTGCAATCTCTCACGCGCTCACGCGTTACCCTAATGAGCGATTTTTACCTTCACTTGCCTTCGCAAGGAATTCGCTGACATTCAGATGATAAGGCGTTTTAGCGGAGGCAAAACGGCAAAAATAAAATATAGAGGTAGGGAAACGGGCAAAAAGAGCGATTTTATCGGAAGTGCGGAGGCTGCAGAAACGGAAGTAATAGAGCAGATCGATTAATGGGAATTTCAGTGTCTGACAGATGCCGATAGTGGAGAGGGGAGCCCGATTTTTGACATTGCGGATGCGTTGCGAACAATGGATGTTCGAATAGGCATATTCAAACAAATCAACCATTATCGGAGAGCAATAATACTGATTTTGTAAGCGAAATGTGCGCCCATAAGGCAAACCTAAAATCCGGAAAATTGTTTTGCGGATTAAAATGTATAAATTCTGATAATTTACTGATGTACAGATGTTTTTCGAGAGAAAGAATATCCAATCCGAAAAAAATGGAATGGACAGTGTTATAAGAAACTTTTACAGGGATTTTATAATAAGAAAGTGAATATTATTTTGAATCACAGATAATTGTTAACTTTGCGAGAAAAATACAATAAATATGTTGACGCCTATAGCACTTAGAGTATTATCAGACGACAGTGTCGGTAAAAGGAAACTGAAAACAAATAAAGTATATTATTTGTTAGACGGTTTTGAGATTACAAGAGAAGGGGATTTATGCGTTTCTCCCTATCGTCTTGAAAAGGATATTGTTTTTCAGAAATTATTCTCTGATCCAGGTAGTCCGGATATAAGTATTTCTGCGATTGTTGGTGAGAATGGCTCAGGAAAAAGTTCATTAGTTGAATTTTATATGCGATTGGTGAATAACTTTGCAGCAGCCACATTAGGAGAGTACCAAACTAACCCCGGCTCTCAACATTTGCATTACATAGATAATATTGCAGGTGAATACTATTATATGATGGATGGAATACCATATAGATTAACAATTAAAAGCCGAAAGGTACTATTGGGGCGCTATTCTGATATAAAGGAAGAGGTAAAAGGGATGCGTAAGTATGTCTTACTTGATGAAAAAAATATAAATAGCGAAATGAGCGAATCACCGATGAAGGGTATATCAAAGTCGAAGGATGATAATTCGTTAAATGGTTTATATGGTAGTTTTTTCTACACCTATATATCGAACTATAGCATTTACGCATATAATACAACCGACTACCACCAAGAATGTAATAGTAATGAAAGAGAGGCATTAATCAGACAGGACAAGAAAAAGATATATGATGTGGAGTATCGAAATTGGTTGAATGGCATATTTCATAAAAACGATGGCTATCAAACTCCTATTGTATTATCACCCTTTAGGACTGAAGGAAATATTGATATTAACACCGAAAATAAACTATCCAGAGAACGATTAATCACTCTATTGATAATGCCCAAATCTCAATTTCGCATTATTAATGGTCATCTTAAAGTTACTGGACTTAAGTTGTCCAATAGAGGAATAGAGTATAATGCGAAATACTTAAACCGGCATCTTGGATTACGGCTACAGCAAAAAGGTTTTGATAAATTCAAATCCTCCATAGTGAAATATTGGGGCGAGATGATAGCTGAAAAATTAGAAGGCTTCTCCAAGGAGCGTAAACATTATGAAGCCGCTGTTGGCTATTTGGTATATAAAACCTTGAAAATATCAAAAAAATATAAGCAATACAATAATTTCTTTCGAAAGCATCATACTATAAGATATAAAATTGACGAGGAAGCTCTTCGCAAGTTAATTATACGTATGAGTAAAGACCATTCTCATATTACAAGAAAGATACGTCAGACATTATCATATATTGTTTATGGAATATATGATAACGATAGAGATTCTTGTACCTTTGCTATCAATAAAATCTCTAAGGGTATAAAGGATATAGAAGAACAGCAGAAAGCAGAAACTGGTATAGGAAAGAAGTTTATTTATTCTGTAGAAGAATTAGTTCCGCCTCCATTTTATGACATTCAGATAGAACTTCAAGATATATATAATAAGAATCCCGTTCTATTTGAAACTCTAAGTTCTGGAGAAAGGCAACAAACATATTCTATTAGTGCCCTCTTGTATCATCTTTCCAATCTTGATTCTGTATGGAAAGATACAAACAAACAACGTGTTGCCTATAAACATATTAATGTTGTAATGGAGGAAATTGAATTATATTTCCATCCGGAATTACAACGAACATATATCAAGAATCTTCTTGAAGGAATCAAACAAATGCATATTTCTAATATCAGAAGTATTCATATATGCTTTGTTACGCATTCTCCTTTCGTTTTGTCTGATATTCCGAGCCGTAATATCTTAGCATTAAAATTAAACTCTAATGATACGGATGATACAGAAAAAACTCATTTAAGCACATTTGGAGCCAATATTCATGATATACTCAAAGATAGTTTCTTTCTGACGAAGGGGGCTATTGGTGCATATGCGGAGTTTATCATCAAAAGCATTATTAAAGAAATGGAAGATGAAAAGAAAAATAGAAAAGCTGATGATAAAAAGATTCATGAGAGGATTATGCTAATTGATGAGCCCATTATAAGGAATGTTCTTTTAGAGGAATATCACAGAGTTTTTCCTGAAACAGATAAAGAACAGAAGATAAAAGAATTGCAACGTCAAATAGATGAACTAATATGTGGAAATTAAAAGCACCGTCATCCGAACTAATCACATGGTATAAAGATTTGATGCTTGAAGGATTATATGGTCGAATAAATGGTTCTTCATTAGAACAGCGTATAAAAGATATTCTTATACCTACGAATGAAGAGAGTCATGATAGAGCTATATTAGAAAAGTTGTTGATTGGTAAGCCTGATGAGTCACATGAATTATGTAATGATTTAATGGGACAGATTGTTCTTGGCTACAATGAAAATGAATTCGAATCATATCTTGAAGCAAAAAAGAAAGGAGACAGACGCGATGAGGAACAAGACGCTTTATACCGAAAATATTCCAATGTGCTAAAAAAACTACTTGATGTATTTGAGTACGACGGCCAACTATCAAGGAATAAATCACGATCATATAAGCTGTCAATAGAACAGGGACATAATACCTGTACATATTGTAATCGTCAATATATTATCACCATTGATGGGAAAAACAACAGTGAACGAATCGCCCGTCCACAATTAGATCATTGGTTTTCCAAAGAATTATATCCTTTGTTGTCACTAAACATATACAATTTAATTCCCTGCTGTTCAATATGCAACAGTTCAATAAAAGGGAATGCTATTTTTAAACTTGATACCCATATACATCCATACCTTGATTCTACCCCTCAAGAGCCAATTTTTAAGTTTAAGTATAAATTAGAACAAGATATGACATATTCGGTGATTTGTGAAAATGTGAGTGATGAAAAGGAAAAGAATATGCTCAAAGCTTTTGAAATTGAAAAACTCTATGCGTATCATGGAGAACTTGAGGTTAGAGATATTTTGCTATTCTTTGAGAAAAATACAAGCTCATATCTCTCACATTTACTAAATGATACCTTAAAAATATATGATTATACAGAACATTCTATCTATAGAATGTTTTTTGGCACAGAGTTAGATCCGAAAGAAAATCTCAATAGACCATTTAGTAAATTAAAACGCGATATCCTTACTCAACTTGGCGTACTTGAAAATGGACACATTAAAATAAGACAGCATTGGTGTTATATTGATTTTGTGGATTTGGCTTCTATCTCAGAACGGATTTGATATTTCAATGCCGCAAAAGTCGTTTTTTTTCTCATAAGTTTTTATATAGAAAGATGCAAATCAAGCTGTTTGCCGATTTGCACCTTTGATTGCGGAGAGAGGGGGATTCGAACCCCCGAAACGCTTTTGACGTTTACACGCTTTCCAGGCGTGCCTCTTCAACCACTCGAGCACCTCTCCTTGGTGGGGTTAAAGTCGAGAGAACGTTTTCTCTCAATGTTATACGGGTATTTTCCCGAATGCGAGTGCAAAGGTATGTCTTTTTTTTGAATAGAGAAGTCCTTTTGCGAGAAAAATCATCTGATCCCCATAAATTCTACCTGTTTTGGAAATAAGCAGGTAAAAAAACGAGTAAAATTTGGAGTTTTACGTAAAACTTCCTATCTTTGCACCGCTTTTACAAAGAAAACCTCGCCGAAATAGCTCAGTTGGTAGAGCGACGCATTCGTAATGCGTAGGTCACGAGTTCGAGTCTCGTTTTCGGCTCAAATAAAGGATGTGTCAAGAAAGACGCATCCTTTGTTTTTTATGTTCTCATGGATGAATGCCATAAAGTAGATCCGATTTTTCGATGGGGATAATCAATGTTTGCGCTTCCGAATAGCAAATAAATCTCTTTTTTGCCTTGTTTTGAGGGCTTCGCCGGTTCTTGTTTTGAATAAATGTGTGTCCGTATGACGAAGATAGGGAGATAAGCCAAAGTATTTCGGCTTTTTCTTTGTACATTTGCAACGACAAACTTTCTTTATTTTTTTATTTTTCCGAAACCTCAAAATCTCTCTGCACATGAACCAAACTCCGTTTGTCATTACGATCGGGCGCCAATCGGGCAGTGGCGGTCGCGAAATCGGTCGTCTTCTTGCCGAACGCTTTGACATAGCCTGCTATGATAAGGAAATTCTTTCGATGGCGGCACAAGAAAGTGGCCTCGGCCCCGATGTGTTTGAGCGAAAAGAGGGGCGCAAGGGCTTTTTTAGTTCTTTCATCGGCGTAGTACAGCCTTTTATCGGGGGCGGCGGTGATTTTTACAACAATCAGTTGAGCGAAGAAAATCTCTTTGTTCTTCAAAGTCGTGTCATACAAAAAGTGGCCTCCGAGCGTTCGTGTATTTTCATGGGACGGGTGGCCGACTACATTCTTCGTCATCATCCTCGTCATCTCGATGTGTTTGTGGCGGCGGATCTCGATGATCGAGCTGCAAGGATAATGGAGCGTAAAAAGGTGGATAGAAAAACGGCAAAAAGCATTCTTGAAGAGTGCGACGAACGGCGGTCGGACTACTACAATTTCTACTCTTCCGGCATATGGGGAGCGGCCGACAGCTATGATCTTTGCATCAATTCGTCGGTGCTTGGTATTGAGCGGACGGCCGACTATATCGCACAGTTTGCCATTGAGAAACTCGGCATTGAGCCGGTGGAGCTACGCTAAAAAGACAAATGGTTCGAATTGGTCTTCTTTCCGACACACACGGATGTTATGATCCGCGATTTGCGCAACATTTTGCCCAATGCGACGAAATTTGGCATGCCGGCGACATCGGCACTCCCGAGGTGGCCGACCGTTTGGAGGAAATCGGTCGATTGCGCGCCGTCTTCGGGAATATTGACGACAGGGTGTTGCGCCGCCGTTTTCCCGAAACGCTCCGTTTTCGATGTGAAGAGACGGAAGTGCTCATCAAACACATCGGCGGCTATCCCGGAGCCTATGACCGCTCTGTGATCGGGATGTTGCGACAAAACCCTCCGCATCTTTTTATCAGCGGACACAGTCATATTCTCAAAATTTTGCGTGACCCGTCGTTGGGATTGTTGCACATTAATCCCGGAGCGGCCGGCCGGCATGGCTGGCACGCAGTGCGTACGTTGGTGCGATTTTCCATTGATGGCGCAAAAATCAAAGATGTCGAAATCATAGAATTGGCTTGACCGCAACGGCATATTCCCCTGTGCGACATCGTCGGCAACCTGTCCGAAACGAGCGAGTGGACGACGAGGTGGTGTTTCACGCTGATTTTGAATGAGAGAGGAAAGGAACGCGACGATTGTTGAAAATATGATTTTTTGATCGATTTGTCCATATTTTGCACCACAAATGAGGTGGATGTCAAAAGTTTTATTTATATTTGCTCCCGTTAATATTCAATCGCATTCTATATTTCGGACATTTAATTGTCGAGCGTCCGCTTCCCTTTGGGAGGACACTGTCTTCAAACACATTATTCATCATGAAAACACTCAAACATTTTGTTGCGCTGCTGCTTTTGGCATCGCCCGTCATGACATGGGCGCAAGAAGACTTTCGGTTGATCAACGAAGATCTTCCCAATCCCGAAAACGAACCGGCACCGGTGCATCCCGTGCCGCATCCGCGCCAACTGAAATGGCAGGAAACCGAGTTTTATGCTTTTTTTCACTATGGCATGAACACTTACACCGGTAAGGAGTGGGGATACGGCGACGAAAACCTCAATACTTTTGCCCCCACTGCACTTCCCAATCCTCACCAATGGCTCGAAGTGGCTAAAAAAGCGGGTATGAAAGGTGGCATCGCAGTGGTGAAGCACCACGATGGCTTTTGTCTGTGGCCGACAGAAACGACCGACCACCATTGCCAAAACTCCAACAATACGTATGCCAAGACACTCAATATTCCCGAAGCTTTCGCCAAAGCGGCCAAGGAGCTGGAAATGAAGTATGGCTTCTACATTTCTCCGTGGGATCGCAACTCGGCTCTCTACGGAACGGATCGCTATGTGAAAGAAGTCTTTTTGCGTCAATCGGCCGAACTTGCCAAATATGGAAGTGATCAGTTTGAAATGTGGTTTGACGGTGCCAACGGCGGTGGCGGCTACTATGGCGGTGCGAAAGAAAATCGCAGCATAGATCGCGAAACCTACTATGACGTGCCCAATCTGCGCGACACCGTACACAAGGTTTGTCCCGATTGCGTGTTGTGGGGTGTCGGCGGTGAAGCCCGCTGGATCGGCAACGAGGAAGGTTGGGCTGGACAAACCAATTGGAGCCCCGAAAACAGAGGTTATGCTCCCGAAAACAACGGAATGTATGGCAACGAAAACGGATGGTTCTGGTTGCCCGGCGAGAGTGATGCCAAGGGTACCAGCGGAGGTTGGTTCTATCACGATGGCGAGAGACCTCTCAGCCCGGAAACCCTCTTCCAAATGTATCTCGAAACCGTCGGTCGAAACTCCACCCTCATTCTCAACCTGCCCCCCAATAAAGCAGGAGTATTGCCTCCGGCCACAGTCACTGCCGTGACTCGCATGGGCGAGCTGATCACACAGCGTCTTTCCAAAGACCTTGCTCCAAATGCGAAGGTCAAAGCAAGTGTCACTCGTACGGCCGGTTTGAACAAAAAATATGTTGCCGAAAACCTCACCGACAACGATAAAAATACCTATTGGGCCGCACCCGACGGTACCACCTCGGCAACCATTACCTTTACGTGGGATACGCCTCAAAAGGTGAGATACGTGGATTTGATGGAATACATCGCCAAAGGACAACGTGTCAAGAAGTTCAAGATCGAAACTTCCGCCGATGGCAACGAATGGACACAGCGTGCCGAACGCCAAGAAACCACCACCATCGGCTACAAGCGCATCATTCCGCTCAACGGTTCGACGGAACACAGCTATTCCAACGCTTATGATGTCAAAGCCTTGCGCATCACCATTATGGACGCCAAAGCCTGTCCGCTTCTTCACCGTATTTCCATCTACTAACGCCTCAAATCTTTTCAGAAAATGAAAGCCAAACATATCCTCTTGGCAGCCGTAGCTTTGCTGCCCGGAATAAACCATGCACAAAGCATCGATTTCGAAACGCAGACTTGGACAGGAATCGGGGTATATGACACTTGGGAGCAATCTCCTTTCCGCGAGAAATTGCTCAAAGGCAACGTGGCCGTTATCAACAACCCTACAAAAACGGAAATCGATCCCATTACCAAAAAGAATGTCAATATCTCCGATAAGGTCTTGGCCGTTCAGCGTTCACGCTATGGTTCCAACACTTTCGGTGCGCGTATTGATTTGAAAGAAACCTTTGAGCTGACGCCCACCACCCAATATGTCCACGTTTGGATTCATCGTCCCAAGAAGGGCAGGGTGATGGTTGTCGGTCTTGGAAAACGAAAAGACAGAGCCGGACAAAGTTCCGAAACGGAACAGTTTTGGGCAATGTCTACGAGCGCAATCGAAGGTGGAAGTTGGAAAGAAGTCGTGTTGCCTTTCAGAGGAAACGGAGGTATCGACATTCACAGTCTGGTCGTTGTGCCCGATTGCGAAAGCCCGCACAACCTCCAAGAAGACTTCATTGCCTATATCGACAACGTCAGTGTCAGTCTGAGCCCCACGCCCCAACTGGTCAATGACTACTACTACATTAATTTCGACAAAAAACAAACCCACGTCAGAAACGACCGTTATATCGAAGGGGTGAGCCTGACCACTCCTGACGGAAAACAGGAGGCAGGCATCTCCGATACCAAAAAGATCTACACGGAAGTCCAAAAAACTTTCCCCGTAAAAGCCGGTCAGAAAGTTACTGCCGCAGTGAAGTATAAAGGCAGTTGGATGCACGCTTATTGCTATCTTGATGCCGACAACGACGGCTTGTTCACGGAGAATAACCCCAAAGAATTGTTGTCTTATTCTTATCTTTCCGACAATCCCTCTAATCCCACGGTCGGAAAGAACAGTGCGGGGCAGGTTATTTCGGGAAATGCCCGAAACACTCTCGCCATGCCGGAATTCACCATTCCCGAAAATCTCACTCCCGGCTACTATCGTTTGCGCTACAAGGTGGACTGGGATAATGCCGATCCTGCCGGAGAAGTCAAGTCGGAAAACAACTTGCTGAAAAACGGCGGCGGATTTGTAGACGTCAGACTCAACGTACACACCGATGAAGTCACGGTCAATGATGCCAACCGCAACGGATATGTATCGGATGCCGAGGGCAATCGTCTTGTCAGCATGAAAGTGCCTTTCGGCAAAGCCTTCAAGATCAAGATGAATCCTGAAAACGGTTTTGAATACTCCGGCATCATCGTCAAATACGGCTACAACCTCTCCGGCGACAGCATTGTCAAAGGCAACGTGCAGTGGGAGAAAGTGCGTATTTCCAGAAGTAAATTCAATGAAGATGATCACACTTTTGTCATTCCCGGAAAATACATGGAGGGCAATGTTGAGATCGAAGGCTTGTTTATTGAGAAAGGAACGTATACTCCCGCAGCCACTCGCTATGAAACCACCAAGATCATAGACGGCCAATTCTCCAAGGATACTCCGTGGTACACCTTGCAAATCGGTAAGGAGGGTTATGTCCTTTCGGAAAATCAAACTAAGCCCATCGTGCTCAACAGAACGCAAATAGATACCGATAACGCGGCTCAACTTTGGTGTTTCGTTGGCGATGAGGCGGAAGGTTATCGGATTTACAACTGCAAGGCCGGAGCCGGAAAAGTTTTGGCAGCTCCCGTCACCATGAAGGGCAATAAAGGAGGAGAGTCCTATCCGGTTATGCACTCCACAGACGAAGTGCCCAACGATTATATTGACGTGTGGATGTTTCAAGACTCCGAAGATTTGGGAACGGGAAGCAACTACGCCTATCTTTATCAGAAAGGGTATCCTGCTCACAAAATCAACAATCGTGACAAGAAACTCGCCTTTTGGAGCGGCGGAGCGGATGCCGGTTCTACGCTCACCGTCACTTTTGCCCGAAAAACCTCTCCTACGGCCATAGCGAATATCTCGGCACAACATTCCGCTGCCGACGCCACAATCTATAATCTCGACGGGCGTCCTGCCGCTCCCTTGTATCAAGGAGTGTGTGTTAAGGACGGAAAGAAATTATTGAAATCGCGCCGATAAAAAGGCACTCTCTCTCCTTGGTTTGAGAGAACAAACAAACTCCGAATTCTCGATTGGCGGTAAGCATACGCTCCGACAAACGGAATTCGGAGTTTGTTGTGTTTGGCGGAGAACAAGAATGAAACCTTTGCAAACGTTTCATTCCGTTTTTGACGGTAAAGGGCATCCATACATTGGAAAAGACCTTTTAGACGATTACGAAAATCCAAATCACCGGGAGGAGGCTAATGAAGGGTTGGCGCAATTTAGGTCAGTGATAGATTTTTCTACTCGTTACTCCGTTTATTCTACTCCTTGGGTAAGATGCGTTCCAATGTATGAAAGTATATCCCGACAAACCGAAGAGGAGATGAGGCCTTTTCGTGAAAAAGCAACTTCCCCCCCCTTACAAGGACTTTTTCTTCTTTTTATCTACATTTTCTACACTTTCTCTATTAAAATGCAGATATATAGGTTGTTGCGAATGTAGATAATACGGGGAATTATCTACATTCGTCATTACAACCTACACGCCGTATCGGGAAGGCGTGCAGATGTCCGCTCCCCCTGATCATGTAGGCAGTGTAGGTTTTGGGAAAATTTGTCTACATTCATTTTTATCTGTGTATCATGGACTTAACCGCTTCCTGTGTATGTTGTCAAATCGTCATGTACACTTACATGTCGCTGAAATTCAACAATATGAAGGGCATAGTGTATGTTTTTCGACGTTTTTACGAAAAGAATCTTGGGAAAGCCCGCATAACGGGCAATCCTGCCCCCTAAAAACATTTGATAGTAGCCAAAGGTGCGTTCGAGTACATTACTGGGAAAATAAGGGGCGGATTTGCAGCGGTTTCGGAATGTGTCGCGCTTCGCTTTTTAATCTTTCTCTTTGTCTTCCTTCGGAGATGCCGTACGGTCTTTGGGGACGTTTTCGCACGAACACGTTCGTTTAGGCATAGGAGTGCAGGCCGCCGAGCAGGAAGTTTACTCCGAAATAAGTCATGACGACGCAGAGAAAAGCCAATGCCATGAACCAGTGGAACACACGAGGGCGGCGAAAGACAGGGAGCGAAACGGTGTGAAGAGCGAAGGAATAGATGAGCATCGTGATGAGTGCCCACACTTCTTTCGGATCCCAGCCCCAATAGCGACCCCATGAAATGTTTGCCCACACCGCTCCCACAAAAATGCCGCCGGCCAACAGAAAAACGGCCGGGTGGAGCAGAAGACGGTTGAGGGTGGAGAGCTGCGACACTTGGGCGGCGTTGTCGCCTCGGAGAAGCCAAAGGGCATAAAGGCTGTTCAGGCACATGAAAGCGAAAAGAGCATAAGACAACATGACGATCGTGACGTGAAGACATAGCAGAGGAGAAGAAAGCACCGGCATGAGAGGAGTGATTTGCGGATTCATGTCAGACAGATGCGCCACGAGCAATGAGAAACCGGCCAACAGAAAACCAAAGGGAACGGCAAAGGGAAAACGGCGCATCAGCAGCGCACTCAAAGAGAGCGAGCACAAAGACATGAAGAGCATCGTTTCAAAACCGTTGCTCATCGGGATAAAACCGCCGATATACCACCGAATACAAAATGCAATTGCCAATAACAGGAGCGACAGAAAGAGGGCGGTGCGAAATGCGAGTTGCAAGCGACGAGAGCGAACCCTCATGGTCAATGCAAAAAAGGCGATGATGCCCAGCAGCAGATTGCCCATGAAAGCTACACGAACAATGGGCAGGCGGTTGTAGATGATTTCGAGTCGGACACGTCGGGGAGAAAGGCGTGCGTGGGTGTCTTCGGGCGATAGAGGGCGTATCAGCGTTCCCTTGTGCAGCATGAGGATGAGGCCGACTTTTTCGTCCGTTTCGTGAATGGCACGCGTCAGAGCGGAATTGTTGTTGTCGGCTTGGAGTAGTCGTTGAAGTCGATACTCGTTGCCTGTGTAGAGCTGTCCGAGGGCGGCATATTCTCCGCTCACGCCCAGTCGTCGGCGCAGTTCTCCGTGTTTGATTTTTATTATCGGGACGTCGTTCCATGCCTCCGGATAGGAGAGCCACGACAGCAGCACCTGTTCCGAAGTCAATCCCCGAAATGTGGCTCGGCCGTATAGTTTTTTGACGAAATCCGTGGCCAGTGTGTTGAGCGGGCAGACGCGGTTGTTGTAGACAATTTGCCGACGACCGACGCTGTCGGCAAATGTTCGTCGGAGTGTCGGCAAAGAGGTATGAGTGGGGGATTGAGTGGAGGAAAGAACGGAAAGGGCGGAATGAGCAGAATGACTGAAATGAACGGCAAGGTGGGAAAGGTTGGATTGATTGGAATGAGCCGGGGCAGCGTATGGAATAAGCAATCCGGCCGACACGCTTGCCGTCCAAGCCGACCGGCGCAGTGCCGGATGGCGCAGCAAACGACGGAAAGTGCCGTTGCGAACCGACAAAGAAGCTGACATCGAGAGCAGAAGCATCAAGTAGCCGGAGTAGGTGAGGGCGATGCCGTAGGGGTCGTGATTAATGGAGAGCGTGGTACCCGAAAAGTCGTCGTCGAAAGAAGATTGGTAAAAACGATAGTTGTCGCGTTTGAAGATGCAATTCATCGAAACGGTATGTTCTTTTCCGTCTGCAAAAAGAGTGCTGACGTAGTCGGACGGAGCGGAAGTGCCGGGATAGTGTTGCACTTCAAAACGGTGCAGGGTCAATTCAAAAGGCAACTCTCGCACCTCGCCGTTGTCGGTGAGAAAGAACCGGGCGGGTGTGCCTTTTCGCAAGTGAATGCTGCCATTGACGGCGGTGAGTGCCGTGGTGAGTGCTCCGCAGAGAATGAACAAAAATGAAAGATGCAACGCGAACACTGTCGGTTTTCGCCACAAGCGGCGACGCACGAGCAGCACAATGCCCGAAACCGATATGAATGCCCATAAAATACGAAAAGCCCACGAGCCGTAGATATGCGCGTAGGCGGTGGAACTGCCGTGAAAGTGTTCGACGACGGTGGCGGTCATCAACACCGATGTCATGACGAACAGCAGCAGAAACGGAAGTTTAGAAATCGCGGAAGTTTTCATGACGACGAGGGGCAGCGGTGATACATTCCATTTCGATGAGCCACTCCGGCCGACAGACGGGAGCAAGGGTGATGAGGGTAGGAATGTGGGGGAAGCGTTTGGCGAAAAGGTCGCGCACCGTGGCATAGTCGGCCATGTCGCGGAGATAGACGATGATTTGCATCGCATGCTGCCCGATAGTCATGTCGGCCTCTTTGAGCAGGGCTTCCACGTTTTCCCACATGCGGTGCGTTTGCCTCTCGATGTCGCCCACGTGTACCACCTTCCCTTTGTTGTCAATGGAAGCAGTTCCGCTGATGAAAGCATGGGCGCGGTCGCCGTATTCGATGACCGTTCCGCGTTCGAAAGTCACTCCGTATTCTATCGTCGGATTGAGATGCGTGAGGGCGTGGAGGTGGCGTTGCTGTTGGGGAGAAAAGCCGGTGAGCGCGTAGGTGTCGAGATATACGATTGAGCGTCTGTCGGCAGGCAGGCCGCCGATGCCCGTCGAAGCAATGTAGTGTGTGTCGGGGGTGAGGCCTTGTTGCAGGAAGTTGTCAAGGCGGGCTTTCACCAGTCCGGCGTATTGGGTATCTACATCGCGCACGAAAAACCATGTGCGCACGCAATGTTCGGCAATGGTGGCGTCTTGTTGTCGCAAGAACGTTTCGTAGCTGTTGAGCACCTGTTCGGTTTGTTCGGCCGAATTTCCGGAGGTAGCGTGCAGTCCGGCATGCCAAATATGCCGATAGCCGTTGTGCTCGACAAAAGTCGTGCCTGCCGCCTTGCCTTTCACTTGGGGGCCGGTTTGAAGATAAAACCAGGCGGCCACTTTGCTGCCGTCGAGCGGCGGTTGCTGAATGACGGAAACCGCCCCGCTCTCCGAGGGTTGCATGAGAGGGGCTTGATTGGCGGCATCGCTGAGGAAGTAGCGTTTGAAAACCACGGAAGCATCTCGAAAGAGAGGACGTTGCAGCAACGCCTCTTTCGCAGCGGACAAGCGTGCCCATTGGTGGTCAAAATGCTCTCCGCGTGGGGCAACGTGGAGCATCATGTGGTGTTCGACCACGCCGCCTGCCGGGGCGAAAGTGGAGATTTCGACCGTTACGCCGAGGTTGTCGTACTGAATTTTGTCAAAGGTCATGGTCGTGCATACGAATATAAGGTCGTGCCGAACCGAAAGGCCGTGCCCGACTCTTAGGGGGGTATCTTGCGGGAAGCAAGACATAATATTTTGAAGCACCGTTGTCAAGGCGATGACTGTGCAAGGTGCGGATATTTCAGATCGTTTTCGTTGTTGTTTGTTCGCGGTGTCGCACGCCGCTGCTGCCAATCTTGGCTATTGGGTGACAAAGTTAATGAATTTCTTGCTCATAGCCGTCGTTCGAGGCGTGAGAATAAAGATAGCACTTGCAGATGCGCATTCTTCTTTTTTGCTTTGCCATAACTACTTTTGGGTAGTTTTGAGTGGGCAAAAGGTTGCTTTTCAAGTAGGGGAAAGTGTATTTTTAAGAGAAAATACCCACGTGTGGTGATATTTCGGAATGAGAATAAATTGTAACTTTGCAGTCAGTAGTTCTTTGCTCGCTCCGATTGTTGCCTGATTGTGCCTGTTTTCGAGTAAGAAACTCCGGTTAAATGTGCGCAGAATTTTATGCTGTGCCCCTTCTGCCTATGATGAATATGTCCGTCAGCTATACCGAATATGACAAGATCAGCGATGTCATTTCGTCCCAGCCCTCTCTGCTTCAAATGATTTGCCGTTTCGGCATCCAATTGGGAGTCGGAGATAAAACCGTCCGCGAAGTTTGTGAGGCGGCCAATGTGGATACCACTACTTTCTTAGCCGTGGCCAATGTGATGAAACAAGGCATGGCCGTTGCCCCTTTCTATGTGGAAAAGATCGATATGACCACCATGGTCAAACATCTCAAAGTGGCGCATGAGTTTTTTCTCGATTTCCAGTTGTTGCACATTCGTCGTAAGCTCCTTGAAGCCATAGATTGTTCGAGGCAAAACGAAGTGGCTTTTCTGATACTCAAATTCTATGACGAATACATGAGCGAGGTGCGCAAGCACATGGAATATGAGAACCGCCGCATTTTTGTGCATGTCGAGCGGCTCATTGCCGGCGAGAATGTCACCGACTTCCGCATCAAGCAGTATTCAAAAAGTCACGACGGCATGGATCGGAAGTTGCAGGAGCTCAAAAACATCATCATTAAATACTACACCCCTTCCGAGGGCACGTCGTCCGATTTGCTCTGCAATGTGCTGTTCAGCATCTACAACTGCGAGGCCGATTTGCGTGCGCATTGCGAAATGGAGGATGCCTTGTTTTTCCCTGCCGTGGAGTTGCTCGAAGAAAAAGTGGCCGCTCAAGCCATCGAGCAAGGTGTCGTCGCCAAGTCCGATCCGCCTCAGGAGAGCCTTTCGGATCGCGAGAAAGAGATTGTTTCCTGCATCGTGCGAGGCATGACCAACAAGGAGGTGGCCGCCAATCTTTATATCTCCATTAACACTGTGCTCACTCATCGCAAAAACATCTCCCGGAAGCTCGACATCCATTCCGTCAGCGGGCTGACCATTTATGCGATTGTCAACGGTATTGTCAAATTGGATGAAATCACCTTGCAATAGAGGGGAGGGGAACACAGACTTATTGCTCATTCTGCCGCAATCTCCGTTTCGAGGTTGCGGTTTTTTTGATGCGTTTGGTGTCGGATTTTTCCGAAAGAAGGCCGTGGAACGTGTGGACCTTCCATAAAATCAATACATCGACATCACCGTTCGTCGCAGAAAAATCTCAGAAAAGTTTTCTTTTTTCCCCATATATATTACCTTTGCAGGCAGAAAATAATGCCGATTTGAAAAAGATCGGAAAAACATTGTCGAAAATCGGCGAAAGGGCATATACCCGGTGAGGGAAATGTTTGAAAATCATCACTTCGAGGTATTGTTTCAGAGGGGAATAGTAGCGAACTTTGCCTGAATGAAAATCGAAGTCCTCCCCGAAGCCCGATTTTCTGTGTCGGACATCTGTTTTTTGAAGACAGATCGAGAGCGAAACGTCATTCAAGCGTTGCAGGTGTACCGTCTTTCAAATTTCGTTTTTTCTTATTGATTTATAAACAGAAACCACCATGTCTCACGACGTCCTCATAGCCTTTTTACTGACCCTTTCTGCCGGTTTTTCAACCGGCATCGGGAGCGCGATCGCCTTTTTTGCCAAACGAACGAACACCACCTTTCTTGCCGTGTCATTGGGTTTTTCGGCAGGAGTGATGATCTACGTTTCGTTTGTTGAGTTGTTTGCCTCCTCTGTCGATTCGCTCACCGCATTGCACGGCCGTTCAAACGGCACGCTCTATGCCGTGTTGTCTTTTTTCGGAGGGATATTTCTCACTTTGCTCATTGACCAATTGGTGCCCGACTATGGCAACCCCCACGAAATCCATGGTGTGGAAGAAATGGAAGGAGTGGTCCGTCCCAAGTCCAATCTTCGTCCCGATCTCATGCGCGTGGGGCTGACCACGGCCTTGGTGTTGGGCATTCACAACTTTCCCGAAGGCATGGTCACCTTTTTGGCCGGTCTTCAAGATGTGAGCATTGCCGTTCCCATTGCCTTGGCCATTGCTCTCCACAACATTCCCGAAGGCATCTCCGTTTCGGTGCCTATCTATTACGCCACCGGCAGCCGTAAACGAGCCTTTTGGCTTTCGTTTCTCTCCGGTCTGGCCGAACCTTTCGGGGCAATCATCGGCTATTTGGTGTTAGCCCCCTATTTGAACGACAACGTGTTTGGCATCATCTTCGGCGTCATTGCCGGCATCATGGTCTTCATCTCGCTCGACGAGTTGCTGCCCTCTGCCGAAAAATACGGAAAACACCACCAAGCCGTTTTCGGGCTGACGGCCGGCATGGCAGTGATGGCGTTCAGTTTGCTGCTTTTGGGATAGTCTGCGAGCCGTTTTTCCAAAGCCGATTTCCACTTCCCCGAATGGTCGCCGCCGATCGTTCGGGGTTTTTCTCCGCCCTCCCTCTTCGAACTCGTCGTTTCCCGTTGAGTGTCCGCATGCCGGTGTCGGCTTCGCCCACCGTCGCGTTTCCGATGAAACCGTTCTTTTTCGGCGTTTTCTTCCCCTATATTTTATTTTTTGCCGTTTTGCCTCCGCTAAAACGCCTTGTCAGCTGAATTTCAGCGCATTCCTTGCGAAGGCAAGTGAAGGCAAACGGTTAAAGTGGTTTTTCAATCGTTTGAAAATGAGAATACTTACGGTGAAGGCAAACGGCGGAGTTTGCTTTCACTTGCTTTCGCTGACGAAAGACGAAATACGGCTTTTTAGAGTGACTGAAAGCAAAAATACAAGACAATGCCATGATATTCAGGTGTTTGTGGTTCCTTCTTTCAGTTTGCCTTCACTTGCCTTCGCAAGAAACTATTTGATATTCAGTTGATAAGACGTTTTTGCGAAGGCAGTGAAAGCAAAATGCAATCATCATAGAATACGCGCGTGCGCGCGAGAAAGGCCGTTTTTTCGCGCGGATAGGAGGCAGATATTCTTACCTCTGAGCTGAGAAATTCTACCTCAAAGGTAGAATTTCTCAGCTCAGAGGTAGTTTGGTCTTGTTCTTTCTATCCGATTTTCTGCCGACGGATAACAGAGTGTTGTCGGCAACTCGAAAAGCAGCGTCGCTTTTTTCTTCTCTTTCTTCTCATCAACATGCTCTCCGAAGAAGAGGCACCTCTTTTTGTCATCTGTGGTTGTCGAAGTGTGGAGGCATGCGCATAATTCGCCCAAAAGGCAAACAATGCTTTTGTGGCGCGGAATATCTGTGTTAACTTTGCTTTTTATCTTTCTCCCTTTGGGGAGGCCGACGATTGTTTTCGGCAATGTTTTTGTCCAATTTTTTATTTAGATCTTCCGCATGGAATCCTTTCGCTTCGCTCCTCGTTTGACGCGCGATTTGCGCCGATATTCCAAAACCAAGTTTGCTGCCGACCTCTTGGCCGGTGTGGTCGTGGGCATTGTTGCCCTGCCTCTCGCCATTGCTTTTGCCATTGCCGCCTCTCCGGGTGGCGATGTCGAGCACACGATCGGCCCTGTGGCCGGTATCATCACCGCCATTGTGGCCGGCACCTTGATTTCTGCTTTCGGCGGCAGCCGTGTGCAGATCGGCGGGCCGACGGGAGCTTTCATCGTCATTATTTACGGTGTGATGGCCGAGTTTGGTCTGTCGGGTTTGCTCATCGCCACGATCATGGCCGGTTTGTTTCTGGTATTGTTGGGCGTGTTTCGTCTGGGCACGATCATCAAGTTCATTCCCTATCCCATTGTCGTGGGGTTCACTTCGGGCATCGCCGTCACCATCTTCACCACGCAGGTCAAGGATCTCTTGGGGCTTCGCATCGACGGGCGTATTCCTGCCGATTTCTTGGATAAATGGGTGTGCTACGTCAAGCATCTGCACACTTTCGATTTGCAGACGATCGCTGTCGGAGTGCTGACGATTTTGATCATCGTTTTTTCTCCTCGTTTGTGGAAAAAACTTCCCGGTTCGCTCGCGGCGATCGTGCTGATGACGCTCGGCGTTTATATCGGCAATGTCACCGGTTTGACCCACATCGAAACCATTGGCGACCGTTTCGGTGCCATCACCGCCTCTCTGCCGCCGATCACGGCCTTTTCCGTCGATTGGCAAGGGCTGTTTGCCGATTCTGCCGGTCGTTTTTCGATGAGCACCATCAATTCGCTCATTCCCACGGCGTTGGTGATTGCCGTGCTTGGCGCGATTGAGAGTTTGTTGTCGGCCACGGTGGCCGATGGTGTCACGGGCGAACATCACGATTCCAATCAGGAACTCGTCGGGCAGGGCATTGCCAATATCGTTTCTCCTTTTTTCGGCGGTATCCCTGCCACCGGAGCCATTGCCCGCACGATGACCAACATCAACAATGGTGCGGCCACGGGCGTGGCAGGCATCGTTCACGCCGTTGTGCTGCTGCTCATCTTTTGGGTTGCCATGCCGTTGGCCGCCTACATCCCGATGGCTTGTTTGGCCGGCGTGTTGGTGGTGGTGAGCTATCACATGAGCGGTTGGCGCACGTTTCGCGAGCTCATCCGCCGTCCCAAGAGCGATGTGTCGGTCTTGTTGCTCACTTTTGGGCTGACCGTCATTTTCGACCTCACCGTAGCCATTGAGATCGGGCTGCTGTTGGCCTGCCTGCTGTTCATGCGGCGCATGACCGAAGCCACTCGCCTTTCCGTTTTCACCAAAGAGATCGACCCCAATGAAGACGAAAGCGTCGATCTCGAACTTCATGAGGAAAAACTCTCTATTCCCGAAGGCGTCGAGGTCTACGAAATCAACGGCCCCTTCTTCTTCGGCGTGGCCAATCGCTTTGAGGAAATGGCAGCCGAGATGCAGACGCATCCGGCCATACGCGTGATACGCATGCGCAAGGTGCCGTTTATCGATTCGACCGGTGTACACAATCTCGAAAACCTTTGTCGAATGAGTCATCAGGAGGGCACGCAGATCATTCTTTCGGGCGTGTTGCCCGATGTGCGTGTGGTGTTGGAGAAATCGGGCTTTTGCGAACTCATCGGAGAGGCCAACATTTGCCCCAACATCAACATGGCACTCGAACGGGCGGCCGATTTGGCGAAGCAAGAACCGAACGCGCCGGCGTCCGATCGTTGAGGGCGTCGAAGCACGCCGACGATTTCCGTTTCCCCTTCATCTTTTTTTCCACCCCAATTCCATGATCGAACTCCGTCATCTCACCATCGGGCATCGCCGCCAACCGCTCGCCGCCCAACTGCATGCAACGCTTGCGGAGGGGTGTCTTACCGCTCTTGTCGGTCGCAACGGAGCGGGCAAGAGCACGCTTTTGCGCACCATGGCCGGGTTGCATCCGCCTTTGGAGGGTGAAGTGTTGATGAAGGGTCGTGATTTGTCGGCCTTTTCTCCTCGCAGTCGCGCCCGCCGTTTGGCCGTTGTGCTCACCGACCGTTTTGTCGCTTCCTCCCTCACGGTGCGCGAGGTGGTGGAGATGGGCAGAACGCCCTACTCGTCGTTTGTCGGCACATTTTCGCCGACCGACCGAATGGCCGTGGAACGCGCGACCGAGTTTTGCCGGATCGGCGATTTTTGGAAACGGGAGATCGGCAGTTTGAGCGACGGCGAACGGCAGCGGGTGATGATTGCCCGCGCCTTGGCACAAGACACTCCGTGCATCCTTCTCGACGAACCTACCGCTTTTCTCGATTTTCCGGCCAAAATCGACATCCTTTCGCTCTTGCTCCGAATGACGCGGGAGGAACAGAAAACCATTCTCCTTTCCACCCACGATCTTGAAATCGTTTTTCAGCTTGCCCACCGGCTGTGGTTGCTCACGCCCGAACGGATCATCGACGGTCGGCCGGGGCAGTTGGCGGCCGACGGAAGCATCGAGCAGGTGTTGGCCACGCCGCAGATACGCCTTGACGCCTCGACGCTTCGATTTGATTATGCTGCATTTTCATAAAACAAGCCTTTGCGCCGACGTGTCGATGAATTGGGCACGATGCGGTGAGGCAACAGCCGTTCGGACTGCGGAAACAGGGGAGAATGCCCCTCCTTTTGCGGTGCGAACGGCTGTTGCGGATTTGAAAAACGAGGAAACCTTCCTTTTCAAAGCCTAACAAGGCTTATCAATGCTTGCCGAAAACTTATTTTTTGAGGAACAGCGTGGAAAAAGAAACACGATAGCTTTGCGTGCTACGGGAAAAGGTCTACTTTCGCAGTGTCGACAATGTTCGCGTTCGACATCGATCGATTCATTTTCCACCTTGCATGCAAGAGAGTTTAATCCCCTAAAACGCAAAGCCATGAAACTCTTGATTTCTTTTACTTTTCTTTTCGTCACCCTTAATCTGCCGTCGGTGGCGACTTGTACGCCCGTTTCTTCCGAAACCGTAAAGATCGAACAAGACACGCTTGTTTATACTCACCACAACGAAGTCGTCGGTACGCCTCCCCAATATGTCGGAGGAGAAAAGCAACTGTTGACCTATGTCCAAAAGGCCACTCGTTATCCCGCATCATGTGTCAAAAAGAAAGTGACGGGCAGGGTGGTGGTAAGGTTTACCGTCACGACGAAAGGGCGCATCCGGGGAGTGCACGTGTTGAAGTCTTCGGGCAATAAAGATTTGGATGCTGAGGCTGTTCGCGTGGCTTCTTCGATCCCCGGAAAGTGGAAGCCCGGTCTTGACAAGAAAGGCCGTAAAATTGCCACCTCATTCAATTTGCCTTTCCGATTTATGATACAATGATCGCCTGCCGTATGTAGGTTTGCTGCGTGCTCCTGAATAATTTCCGGTTTTGCTTCATCTGCCTCAACGTGACTCTTGCACTCCGTCATGAAATTCACCCTTCGCCAACTCACGCTTTTTCTTGTGCTCGGTATCTTTGCGATGCCGAGCCTGTTGGCCGTGTGGTGGTGGCGCGATTTTTCGGAAAAGAAGCAACAAACCGAGCGTCAGATTCTTGAAGCACTCATCGCGGCCGATCTGCAAGAGATATTCGTGCGCACCTCCCACCGTCGTGCGTCCGACAATATGCTCTTCTATTTTCCCACCACCTCGGAGTTGGATTCTCTTTTGCGACAACAGGCTCCGACACGCGAACTCTCGCTCGAAATGCAACGCTCCCTCCACGGCACCCTCGATTGGTGGGTGAAGGTAGAGCCGAGGAGAGCCGACAGCCTGTTTCACTCCGCACTGCTCGCCGCAGGCATCTTGTTGGACTATCGCTTTTTGCAAGTCGATCTCGAACGGGGCGACACCGTTTTCAGCATCCGTCATGACGTGCGGCGTTGGTGGCAGCCGCGAGCCATGCAGATACAGCGGCATGTGCATGCCGACACGTTGCTTCACCATTCCGACAATTCGATGGCCTATGTCGTTTCTCGCGAAAGTGTCGTTCCGCTGTTGCTCGAACGGTCCGCTCCGACCTTGCTGCTGTTTTCGGTCATCATCGGCGTGTCGGCCGTGGTGTTGCGGCTCTGGGTGCGCCAACAAGAGGCGGAACGAGCGTCTGCCGAATTTACACACAACATTGCGCACGAACTCAAAACACCTATCGCCGTAGCCCTTGCGGCTTATGAGTCGCTGGTCGATTTCGGAGCCGATATCAATGTGGCTCGTCGCTCGACTTTGTTGGCGACATCGCGCAGACAACTGGTTAAGCTCTCCGAACTCGTGGAGCAAATGTTGGTTGTGTGGCGGAGGGCGGGAACGGTGGCTTTGCGCTACGAAAAAGTGGAAATCCTTCCCCTTCTCCAACGTCTGCAAGACGAGCATGAGTTGAAGTCCGATAAGCCGGTGAGTATCTTTTTGCATGTCGAGTCGCCGAAGATCTCCGTCGAGGCCGATGCCACTCATCTCTATCATATTTTGGGCAACCTTGTGGACAATGGAGTGAAGTATTCGCATGAGCGTGCCGAAATAGACATTTCCGTTGGGCACGATGCCGCACGAAAACAAATCGTCTTTTCCGTGGCCGACAAAGGGCGGGGTATCAAACGGAGCGACCGCCGACGGATTTTCAAGAAGTTCTTTCGGATATCCGAGGGAAAACTGAACGACGTCGAAGGGTGCGGCCTCGGACTTTTCTATGTGCGCATGATGATCGAACGACATGGTGGGCATATCGAGGTGAACAGCACGCCGGGAAAAGGCTCTGTTTTCACTTTCGGATTGCCCGAAACTCCTCTTTCGCCATGAACAAAAAAGTAATACTCCTTGTTGAAGATGAAAGCGACCTCGCTTTTATCATTCGCGACACCCTCTCCATGCTCGACTATCGTTTGCTGATAGCCGCCGACGGCGAGGAAGCTCTGAAATGCTATCGGGAACATCGGCCGGACATCGTTGTGACCGATGTCATGATGCCGCGCATGGATGGTTTCACATTTGTGCGGCGGCTGCGTGCTTTCGACAAAAACACGCCCATTATCTTTCTCACCGCCCGAACGGAAACGGACGATGTGGTGAGTGGCTTCAAAATGGGGGCGAACGACTATTTGCGGAAACCCTTTTCGATGAGAGAACTCATTGTGCGCATAGAGGCCTTGCTCGCCCGAAGCGACAACGCTCCCGACAGTCGGCCGGCTCCCGATGCTCTGCAAAAACAACCGGTCGAAACGGAGAAAAAGAGTGGGGCGGAGGCAGACGAAAACACCGAGCCGACAGATCGAGTGGCCGGTGTCGGTGGGTTTGTGTTGCATGCCGATCGGCAGAACCTGACATTCAACGGCGGCAACTCCGTGACCCTTACTTATCGCGAAAGCGAAATATTGTATCGGCTCTTTCGGTTTCCCGGAAAAGTGGTGACTTCGCACGAATTGCTGCTCGAACTGTGGGGGCAAGACACCGCTTGCAATGCGCGGTCGCTCCATGTTTTTATTTCAAAATTGCGAACGAAATTGTCGCAAGATCCTTCGATTCGTATTTTCAATGTTCATGGTGTGGGCTACAAGCTCAGTGTCGAGCATTGAGGAGCACGAAGGGAACTTTCCGCAGGTCTGTTTGCACCTGCCGATCACAAACCGGTACACTACCGCTTCCTGTTTGCCGACATCCGGTGTCGGATCTCCTCTTTTTAAGAAAGACTAATCTCCGATGAATTTTCGTAAAAGGGTTGGAGCTTTGGAGATAACTTTTTATTTTTGCGACATGAAGATGTTTTTTGCATGGATAATCATTACGGCTTTCGGCATTTTGGGAAACAAGCAAATGCTGGCGCAGGAAATTTCCGCACCCTCGTTTGACGCCGATTCCATTGCCGTAGTCGATGCTGTCGATAGTTGCAAGATGAAGTCGTCCGCACTATCGTTGCCGCTTGTCTTGCCCATGCCCCCGACAGCGTGTTGGTATTATCCTTACGGTTGGAGAGGCTATGGTTTGTTGCCGTGGCACGGATACGGTTGGAGCGGCGGTTGGCAGCTTCACGAGGGCTTTAATGCAAAGGTCGATTTAAGCATGTCTTCTTTCTCCGGTCGAAATATTCCCAATCGCGTCGGCTTCGGCCAAAACATAGCCTTGGCCTATGCCAAGACGTTGAATACCCGTTGGTCGGTGGCGGTCGGAGTTTATGGCTACAATCTCGACTGGGGACAGTTTTCGCAGCAGGATGCCGGCGTTTCGGCCGTTGTGCGCTATCGCGCCAACGAGTGGCTGAATCTGTATGGCTACGCCTCCCAAAAAATCACTTCCTCCTCTTCTTCTCCCTTGACGGCTTTCCTTTTCGACCCCTATGGCATGAGAACACCCGAAACGAGAGTGGGTGCGGCGGCCGAAATCAAACTCGGAAAGCATGCTTTGCTCAATGTCAGTGTAGACTGGCAAAAGTATGACACCGACGACATCACGCCTCTCATGGAGCGGCCGAAGTATAAGCGCGGAAGTTATTGATAACGTGTGACGTCGATCCGAATAAATAAAAGAGTGATTTTGAAAAATAACGGTGAGTTGCCCTGCGGAAGTAGCATTTTCCAATCGGCAACTCTTGTTTTTTATATAATTCTCACGCCACCTTTTGTTTGTCGGGAATAAAACGCTATCTTTGTTGCCGATTTTAGAGTCCGTTGGGGCAAAATAAGTGACGAGCCGCGTTTGGCGCAATAATCGGGAAACTCGTCCGCCTCCCGGAAAAAACCGTTTTACATATCCATAAAAATGTACGCAATCGTAGAGATTAACGGTCAGCAGTTTAAGGTGGAACAAGGCAAGAAGCTCTTTGTAAACCACATCCAATCCGCCGAAAGCGGCCAAACTGTTGAGTTTGAAAAAGTGTTGTTGATTGACAACAATGGTGCAATCACCGTAGGCGCGCCCACCGTGGCCGGCGCAAAAGTGGTTTGCGAAGTTATCGATCCCCTCGTAAAGGGCGACAAAGTGCTCATCTTCCACAAGAAGCGTCGCAAAGGCTATCGCAAGCTCAATGGCTATCGCCATCAATATTCACAGATTTCCGTTAAGGAAGTTATTGCTTAACCCCTAAAAAGTAGAAGACAATGGCACATAAAAAAGGTGTAGGTAGTTCTAAGAACGGCCGTGAATCGGCTTCACAACGATTGGGCGTTAAGATTTGGGGTGGTCAAACCTGCATCGCTGGCAACATCATCGTTCGCCAACGCGGAACAGTTCACTATCCCGGCAAAAATGTCGGAATGGGTAGCGATCACACGCTTTATGCCCTTGCCGACGGAGTTGTGACTTTTAAGCGCGGTCAGCGCGATCGCAGCGTGGTTTCCGTTGAACCCAAGGCTGAGGCTTAAACACAATCTCAATAACGCATTTTCGTTAAGAGGGACAGATGCGACATAAGTCAAGGGTGCAAACTCAATGTCGAGTTTCGCACCTCGTGGAAAATGCCCGCATACGCCTCTGTAAAGAACCTAAAAAGACTCTCCGTTGCGGAGGGTCTTTTTTTGTGGTTGGGGAAACCTCTGTTTCTGATTGCAAAAGGAACTGCGTCGGGATAATCTGCTATTTCATAACCCCGCAGATCGAAACGCTGCAAAATTCACTGCTGAAAACATCGAACTTGTCTGTCGGCCGTTTTAGGCGAGGCCGGAGCGAGAAGATCTGTGTTTAATCGCGACGACATGCCATTCTCAATGGCAAAGGGCACTTATATTTCGGAAAGGAGTTTGTAGGACAATGTCGAAAGTCCGAGTCATTGAAAAGAGAACTTGGTGGGCAGTTGTGAAATTTAGGTCTGTGATAGATTTTTCTACTCGTTACTCCGTTTTCTCTACTCCTTGACTAAGAAGCGTTCCGATGTATGAAAGTATATCCCGACAAACCGAAGAGAAGGTGAGGCCATTCTTCGTGAAAAAAGCAATTTCCCCCCTCTACAAGGATTTTTCTTCTTTTTATCTACATTGTCTACACTCTCTCTATTAAAACACAGATATATAAGCCGTTGCGAATGTAGACAATGCGGAGAAATAACTACATTCGTCGCTACAACCTACACCCTGCATCGGGAAGGCTTGCAGATGTCCGAAATCACACTCATGTAGGCAGTGTAGGTTTTGGGAAAAACTCTCTACATTCCTTTTGGTCTGTTTATCATCGACTTAACTTCTTTTCGTGTAGATCGGCAAACTGCCATATACACTTGCATTTTGCTGAAATTCAGTGGAATGGAAGGGATTGTGTATGTTTTTCGACGATTTGCGAGAAAATCAGGTTCATCAGGAATTTGGAGTGATGGAGGTATAAACGAATAAGAATGGTTCATCCGGAATTTGGAGTGATGGAGGTATAAACGAATAAGAATTTCGCTAAAATGCTTTTTTCAAAGTCCTTTATATATAGCTA